>NZ_JBXAPK010000001.1:0-706697 GCF_058803905.1 Luteimonas sp. GW821-FHT14E02
GTTTTTCTTTGGTTCGTTTCTTTTGACGCTTATCAAAAGAAATGAACTCGGCCGCGTAGCGGACGAAACGCTTTTGCTCTTCACAAGCAACGACAACAGCAAAAGCCAAATGGATCCCAGCTTCCGCTGGGACGACGATCATGCGAGAAGCTGGACTCCGGCTTACGCTGGAATGACGAGCAAAATCTGGATCCCAGCGCCCCCTGAAGCAACAAATTTCCTTACTGCGCAGGCCTCTCCACCTTAAACCCCATCGCCTCCCGATAAAGCCCATACAACGCCTGCAACTTCTCGATATAAGCCTGCGTCTCCGCATACGGCGGAACCCCTTTGTACCGAGCCACCGCACCAATCCCCGCATTGTAGGCAGCCGCCGCAAGCACCCGATCATTGCCATACCGCTTGAGCAGCATCTTCATGTGCCGCGCTCCCGCATCGATGGACTGCTGCGGTGAGAACGGGTCCGTCACGCCATACTCCTTCGAAACCTCCGGCATCAGCTGCATCACGCCCTGCGCTCCCTTCGCCGACACCGCAGTGGCGAGAAAGCCGCTCTCGGCATGCGCGACCGCACGCAACCAGGCGTCATCCACGCCGGTCGCCTTCGCCGCCGCTTTGAACAACTTGGCATGCTGATTCAATTGCGGCTTTCCCACCTTGCCCAGACCGGTATGCGCCGGCTCGCCCGGCGGCGTCTGCACGGTGAACTTCAGAAAGACGCGCGACCCAGGCAGGTTGCGTGTCGAGTACACCAACTTGCCATCCTGTTCGCGCTCATACAGCGTGCCGCTGAAGACGCCCATGTTGCCCCACAGATTCGGCGTCTGGATGGCGTTGTCGTCGATCTCCTTGGCCACGCACTTCGAACCGGGCTCCGGCGCCGTGGCCATGCTGACGGTGTTGTCGCGCACGCAGCGGTACACGGTGCGCGCCTGCGCGGGCGCCGCCGCCAATAGTGCGGCAGCGGTGATCGCAATCAGACAAGCGAGTGCGTCCTGCGATGGTTTCATGCAATTCTGATGGCGCTTGGCTAGGATGCCCCCGTTATTCCTCATGATACCGTTTCGAAGATGACTCGCCGCCAGTTCCTGAAGAACGCCGCCGCCACGCTTGCCGCCTTTGGCCTGCCTGTACCAGCGCTGATGCTCGGTCGTGATGCCGATGCCGCCACAGGCGAAACCCTCGGCCCGCCAGAGCGGTTTGATTACGCCGCGCTGAAGGGCCGCGCGCGTGCGCTGGCGGAAGCCGTCTATCTGCCGCGCAGTGTCGCCCTGCCACCGGCTGTATCGAAACTGGATTGGGATCAATACCAATCGATTCGATTCCGTCAGGACCATGCCTTGTGGGCGAAGGACGAGACGCGCTTCCTGGCGCAGTTCTTCCATCTCGGCCTGTTCTTCAAGACACCAGTGCGGATGCACGAACTGGTTGGCGGTCAAGCGCGCGAGATTCGCTACGATCCGGCGATGTTCGACTACGGCGAGAGCGGCCTGCAAGGCAAGTCGCTGCCCGCCGATCTTGGCTTCGCTGGTTTTCGCCTCAACCGGCGCAGTGATCCCAGGCGCGACTTCGCCGCGTTCCTCGGTGCGAGCTATTTCCGCGCGGTCGGCGCCGAAGGCCAGTATGGACAATCGGCGCGAGGGCTTGCGATCGACACCGGCACGGGCAAGGACGAAGAATTTCCGGACTTCATCGCGTACTGGCTGGAACGTCCGACGTCCGATTCGGACACCGTTGTGATCTACGCACTGCTCGATTCGCCGAGCGTCGCGGGCGCCTATCGCTTCGCCATCACGCCCGGCGAAGTGCTGGCGATGGACATCGACTGCGCACTGTACCCGCGCAAGCCGATCGAGCGCATCGGTATCGCGCCATGCACCAGCATGTACCAGACCGGCGAGAACGATCGGCGCATGGACTGGGACTGGCGTCCCGAAATCCACGACACCGATGGTCTGGCGATGTGGACCGGGACCGGTGAATGGATCTGGCGTCCGCTGTGCAACCCGCCACACCTGCGCTTCAACATGTTCCAGGACGATGGCCCGCGTGGCTTCGGCCTGTTGCAACGCGATCGCAACTTCGATCATTACCAGGACGATGGCGTGTTCTACGACAAGCGTCCCTGCCTGTGGGTGGAACCGAAGCATGGCTGGGGCAAGGGCTCGGTGCAGCTGGTCGAGATTCCGACGCTCGATGAAACTTTCGACAATATCGTCGCGTTCTGGAATCCACAGCGGCCCGTGCGCGCGGGCGAGGAATTATTGTTCGGCTATCGCTTGTACTGGGGCGCAAGGCCGCCCGCGACGCCGCCGCTGGCGCATTGCGTCGCCACGCGTACCGGGCTTGGTGGCAGGATCGGTTTCAAGCGCTCGTATTTTTCCTGGCGCTTCTCCGTGGATTTCGCCAGTGGTGATCTCGCCGCGCTCGCTGCGAAGAACGCGACAGTGGAACCCGTGCTGCAGATCGGCGGTGGTGGACGCGTCGAAACCGTGTCCGCGCGCCCACTGCATGAGATCGATGGTTATCGCGTGATGTTCGACGCTGTTCCGCCGGATGACTCGACGCAGCAGATCGACATCCGCCTGTATCTCAAGAACGCGGACGGCGCGCTCAGCGAGACCTGGCTGTACCAGTGGACACCGCCGTCTGCGGCGGAGCGGCGGCTGTACTGAGGAAAACTTCATCCAGCGCCTCTCCCGCTGTTGCGGGAGAGGCGCTGGAAATCATCAGCAGTCTGGAATCACCGCGCCATTGTTGTCCTTGGCTTCGTCGTTGCCCCAGCGACTCAAGTAAAACGCCGACACCCACTGTCCGGCTGGACCGGTATCGAGGTCGGTCTTCAGCCACCAGTGGTTGTAGCTGCTGCCGCTGCCGATCTGGCGGCCCCAGGCCTTGCAGAACACGTAGTTGGTGCCCGCGTTCAACGTGCCGGTCTGCGTGGTGCTGGTCGGCGAGCCGTAACCTGGCGCATTGTCGAACGTATCCACCCAGTATTTCGATGCTGCCGGTGGCGCGCAGTCCGGGATGACATTGCCGTTGTTGTCCTTGGCCTCATCGTTGCCCCAGCGGCTGAGGTAGTACGCCGACACCCACTGCCCGGCCGGACCGACGTCGAGGTCGGTCTTCAGCCACCAATGGTTGAAGCTGTCGCCGTTGCGGATCTCACGGCCCCAGGCCTTGCAGAACACGTAGTTGGTGCCCGCATACAACGTGCCGGTTTGCGTGGTGCTGGTCGGCGAGCCATAGCCCGGCGCATTGGCGTAGGTGTCGACCCAGTACTGTCCGGCCGGCGGCGGATTGCCGCCACAGCCGTTGTCGCTGGTCAGGCTGGCGACGCCGCTGCCACTCGGATACGGCGCCAGCGAACGGCCGTTGATGTAGATCACCTGCCCGACGCCATTGAGCAATTGTTCGTAATGGATATGCGCGCCGAAGCTGTTGCCCGTGTTGCCGGTGACGCCGATCTTCTGTCCCTGGCTAACCGTCGTGCCATTGGCCACCGAAAAGCTGTCCAGATGGAAGTAGTAGGTTTTCCAGCCGCCGCCGTGATCGATGACGATATAGTTTCCCGCACCGCCCGCTTCGTAGTATCTCGTCGCGTAGCCGGCGGCCGATGCCAGGACCGGCGTTCCATACGGGGCATTGAAGTCCAGCGCCTGACGCACCTCGCTGGAATGGTGATAGTAGGAATAGGTCTGATTGCAGGGATAAGGTGCCTTGAAGTTCGGTGCGGCGAGCGCCATCGAACTCCAGGAGAAGAAAAGGACCGCTGCGAAAGAAAGTAAGCGGGCGAGCATGGGCATTCCCCTTGTGAATTGGTCAGCGTTGGCGACCCGCAGGGAGTCGCAGACGGGTGAAGCGCGGTGCAATTGATTCAACGGCATTCGTCGCCTCTCCCGCGAAAGCGAAGGAGAGGCGACGAACCGTTTCGCGGAATCAACGGCTCAGCAATCCGGAATCACGGCGCCGTTGTTGTCCTTGGCCTCGTCGTTGCCCCAGCGGCTCAAGTAATAGGCCGAGACCCACTGCCCGGCAGGACCGACATCGAGATCGGTTTTCAGCCACCAGTGGTTGTAGCTGCTGCCGCTGCCGATCTGGCGGCCCCAGGCCTTGCAGAACACGTAGTTGGTGCCGGCGTTGAGCGTGCCGGTGGCCGTGGTGCTCGTCGGCGAGGCATAACCGGAGGCGTTGGCATACGTATCCACCCAGTACTTGCTCGTCGACGGCGGTGGCGGCGGTGTGGCGCAATCCGGAATGACGGCGCCGTTGTTGTCCTTCGCCTCGTCGTTGCCCCAGCGACTCAAGTAGTACGCCGACACCCACTGCCCGGTCGGGCCGACGTCGAGATCGGTCTTCAGCCACCAATGGTTGAAGCTGTCGCCATTGCGAACCTCGCGGCCCCAGGCCTTGCAGAACACGTAGTTGGTGCCCGCGTTCAACGTACCGGTCTGCGTGGTGCTGGTCGGCGAGCCATAACCCGGTGCATTGGCGTAGGTGTCGACCCAGTACCGATCCGTCGGCGGCGGAGGCGGAGGCGGTGCGCCACCATTGATGAGGCTGTAGTACGACGCCCACGGGAAGTATTTTCCGGGGTCGTAGCGGTTCTCGTTCTGGGTGAGCATGCCGTGGCCTTTCACGCGCACGCTGTCCGGCACCACATGCCAGGTGTCGTAGCCGGGGCCTTGCCATGCGGAAGCACAGTTGACGCCGCGACGCGCGCAGATGCTGCTGGTCAGTCGCGCCGAGGCGTTGACCATCGCCGTGGACCAGTTGCCGGCATCCGAAGCGTAGCCATCGTGCTCGATGCCGATGGTGTAGTAGTTGTGGTACTTCGCGTGCCAGGCCTGGTGGTACTCGCGCACCATCTGCGTGATCTGGCCGTCGGACTTGCGAATCAGATAATGCGCCGACACCTGCGCACTCGGATTCTGGAACCACGAGATCGCGCCCGCATACGAACCTTCCATCGTATGCATGATCACTGCGGTCATCGCATTGCTGGATGTGCTGTAGTTGCTGGAGCTGGCCGGATTCCAGATCGCCTCGCCAAAATCGCCCGCCAGCGTGGCGGTGACGGTGACGGTCGATTTGCTGGTCGTCGTCGGCGCCTTGTCGAGTTCGACGGTGTCCTCGTCGGCATTCATGCGCAGCGCAGGCGCGCGCAGCTTGCTCAACTGATTGGAGCTGAAGGCGCGCTCCATCTTCACCGCGCGCGCCGGCACCGCGATACCGTTCTCGCGCACGCCGCGTTGTAGCGACGACAGCACGCCGTAGGCGAAGCTCTGCCGCGCATAGGTGTAGATCTGTCCGGAACCCGGGCCGTAGCCGACATAACGCGCCAGCACCGCACTCATCGTTTCCGGCTGATCGGCTTTCGCCGAGGGTTCGCCGATCGCCTTGTTCTCCTTCGAGGCGCGATCGAGCAACGCGGCGGCGGCCAGGATGTTGGTCTCGGGATCACGCATCACCAGGCTCGCCGGCACACCGAGCAGCCTGGCGCCTTCCGACACCTGATCGGCGAAGCCTTCGCCGTGATACAGGCCCATCACGCCCCAAGCAGCGGGCATGTGGCGGTGATCCGCCTTTTCGCTCGGCGCGACGTTGTTCCAGCCGGTTTCGTTGTAGGCGATCGCCTCGAGCACGCCGCGCGGCAGATCGGGATAGCGCGCATAGGCGCGCTGGAAGAAAGCCGGATAGTGCGCGCGCTGCGTGCGCTGGCTGTTCAGCGCGGCCTGCGCCTGGGCGCGGATGGGCTGGTCGGCGGCGACCAGCGTGGATGATTTTTCGGCGGGAGATGCCGCCGTCGCCACGGATGTTGCACTCGCACAAGCGAGGAGCATGGCGACCGCCAGCCGGTTCGGACCTCTATACATCTGCATCTAGATTTCCCCTCTTGATGGACGATGTCGGATCCCCGCCGCGAGCCTAGCAATTCGATCCACGGCGGGAAGCTAGTGACAGCCCTAGGCAATGTGTGATGCACGGCCCAGGACTGCGCATCAACCGCTGAGCGGCGTGATCGCGGCGTGAATGGCGCGGGGATGCGCATCACGGGTAGCATCCCCGGCTCGACTCTCATCTCATCCGCGCAAATGACCGACTGGCCACACCTGATCCGCGACGTTCCTGATTTCCCGAAGCCCGGCATCGTGTTCAAGGACATCACGCCCTTGCTCGCCGACCGCGCCGGCTTCGCCGCGGCGATCGACGCGATGGCGCAGCCTTGGCGCGATGCGCGTCTCGATGCGGTGATCGGAATCGAATCGCGCGGCTTCATCCTCGGCGCGGCGCTCGCGCATGTGCTCGGTGTCGGCTTCGTGCCGGTGCGCAAGCCGGGCAAACTGCCGGCGCGGACCCTGTCGCAGGAATACGCGCTCGAATACGGCAGCGACCATCTGCACATCCACGTCGACGCCCTGCCGAAGGGCGCCCGCGCCGTCCTGATCGATGACGTGCTCGCCACCGGCGGTACCTTGCTGGCGGCGCATGCGCTCGCCGAACGCCTGGGCGTCGCCGTGGTGGGAGCCGCCGTTCTGGTCGAACTCGGTTTCCTGGGAGGCCGCCAGCGCTGGAACGCGGCCGTGCCGCTGCACGCTGTCTTGCGCTACTAGACGAGCCCTGCGGGCGCCCTGCCCGACCGGTTTCGCGGCATCAAAACCCGATTTCATCGCCCCGCCCCGGGTTTCGTCGCAACGGCGGACACAAGCGGATGCGCGCTCGCTATGCTCCTCCGCACTTCGCCATCAGGGGCTCCGGCATGACCGGCTTTCTTTTCGTCCTTCGCATCATCGTCGCCTGGCTGCTGCTCTTCCTGATGCTCGTGATCGCGATCAACGTGGTCAGCGGCGATGGCCCGAACTGGGTGTTCGGCTTGCTCGTCGTCGTCACCATCGCCCTGGTCATCCCCAGCGCTTATTCGCACGTGCGCCGGGTGCGCCTGATCGCCGGCCGCCTCGACCGGGAAGCGCTGGGCAATCGCCATCATCGTCAGGTCGAGATTCCATTCGGTGCCGACGATGCCTTCGCGCTCGTCGATGCGGCCCTGCGCGAGCTGCCGCGCACGGAACTGGTCGAAAGCGCGCGCGACAGCCTGCAGGTGCATGCCAAGGTGCGTCGTCCCGATCCCTACGGCCACGGCCTGCTCGAACGCATCGATCGCTTCGGCCTGCTGACGTGGTTCGGCAACCGTCGCAATCAAATCACCGCCACGATCATTCCCGGCCCGGATACCAGCAGCGTCAACCTGCTGTGCGAACCGGACAGCCCGGCCTGGCTGGACTTCATCGGTGTCGACCACGGCACCAATCTCGAGAACGCCGACGCGATCACCCGCGCCGTCGCCCGCCGCGTCGCCGAATATCGTCGCGGCGAACAGGCGGCCGCCGCGCAGACCGCCACCGAAAAGGAACTCACCGTGGCCAAGCTCAACCTGCTGCACGCGCAGGTGGAGCCGCACTTCCTCTACAACACTCTTGCCAGCGCGCAGCTGCTCACGCGCAGCGATGCCGTGCGCGCCGACCAGATGCTCGGCCATCTGATCGCCTATCTGCGTCACTCGCTGCCGCGCACCGAGCAAACGTTCTCGACGCTGGGTGAGGAGCTGGAACGCGCCAACGCCTACCTCGAAATCCTCAAGATCCGCATGGGCGCGCGCCTGACCACGAAGATCGACGTGGCGCCAACGCTGCAATCGGTGCCGTTTCCGCCGATGATGCTGCAGACACTGGTGGAAAACGCGATCAAGCACGGACTCGAACCCAAACCCGAGGGCGGCACGATCTGGGTGCTCGCCAGGGCCAACGATCGCGATCTGTCGGTGACCGTCGCCGATGACGGCTACGGCCTGCACACGGAAAGCAGCGGCACCGGCATCGGCCTGAAGAACGTGCGCGAACGGTTGCGCCTGCTTTATGGCCCCGCCGCGTCGTTCAATCTCGTCAGCAACTTCCCTGCCGGCGTGGCCGCCACGATCGTCGTGCCGGCCATGTCGACGGAAGCACGTCAAACGGAAGCACGCCCACATGCCTGATCCCCGCCAACCTGGTGCCATCGTCGCCGAAGACGAGGAACTGCTACGCAACGCGCTGGTGTCGCTGCTCGGCGAGGTCTGGCCGGAGCTGCGCATCGTCGCGATCTGCGAGGACGGCGGCAGCGCCCTCGAAGCCATCGCCGAGCATCGCCCGCAGTACGCCTTCCTCGACATCCGCATGCCCGGCCTGACCGGAATGGAAGTGGCGTCCGCCGCCGCACAGGCGGAGATTCCCACGCAAGTCGTGTTCGTCACCGCCTACGATCAGTACGCCATCGATGCGTTCGAGAACGGCGCCATCGATTACCTGCTCAAGCCGGTCACGCGCGAACGGCTGACGACCACGGTGCAACGCCTGCGCGCGCGCGCCGCCGCCGGACATCCCGATGCCGACACCCTCGCCGCCCTGGTCAAGCGATTGCAGGACGTGCTCCCTGGCCGCGCGAGCGCGCAGGCGCTGTCCTGGATCACCGCCAGCACCGGCAAGGAAACGCGACTGATCATGGTCGACGACGTGCTCTATTTCCGCGCCGACAACAAATACACCACCGTGGTCACCGCCGAGGGCGAGGCGCTGCTGCGCAAGCCGATCCGCGAGTTGCTGGCGGCGCTCGATCCCACCGTGTTCAAGCAGATCCATCGCGCCACCATCGTCAACCTGAAGGCGATCGCCTCGATCGTGCGCGACGACACCGGCAAGGGCACGCTGCGCCTGAAGCAGCGCGATGAAACGCTCACCATCAGCCAGCCCTTCATGCCCCTGTTCCGCAACATGTGACCCTTCTTCCCGAACACCGCACGCAACCGAAGCGAAAGGAGCCGATTCCATGCGTATCGCCATGACCCTGCTTGCCACCGTGCTCCTGCTTTCCGGCTGCAAGATCGAAGCAGGCACGCTCACCACCACCAACTATTCGATCAGCGATGTCGGCGTGAATTCGTCACGCACGCGCATCCTCGATGGCAACGGTGAGTTCGAATGCATCGACAGCGTGAGCGGACTGTGCCACTTCGTGCTGTTCACCCAGGACTGCGAGAGCACGACGCAGGCTGACTCTCCGCAACAGCACGACTCTCGTGCCTGCGCCCCGCGCATCTTGCAGGCCTTCAGCCTCAAGGCCGGCGCCTCGAAACGCATTGATCATCTGCCGAAGCATCTGCAACAGTGCGTCGATCATCAGGCCGCGCCCACCGTCCCTGGCTGCCTGCATCCCACCAGTTGACCTCAAGGAGCCCGCACGTGAAAACCCTCATTGCCTTCATCGCCTGGTGCATTCTTTTCGTGCTGTGCTGGCCACTGGCGTTGCTGGCGCTGGTGCTTTTGCCAATCCTGTGGCTGCTCTCGCTGCCGTTCCGTCTGGTCGGCATCACCGTCTCGGCGGTGTTCGCATTCTTGCGCGCAGTCCTCTTCCTCCCCGCGCGCCTGCTTGGATGGCGTCCTGATCAGGCACGGGCAGTCCACACCACGGCCGCCTGAGGATTCGGATCGCGCTTGGGAAAGATTTTCTGCAAATCTTCCACCTTTGATTTCCCGAAAGCACGCGCCGCATTCCCGCGCGTCAAAAACAGCAAAGGCGGTTTTCACCGCCTTTGCTGCTGCCTCGTGACGTCAGACGATCAGGGCGTCGTCGTCGGAGCCGTGGTGCCGTCCTGAGCAGGCGGCGTGGTCGTGGAGTCCGTCGGCGTGGTGCTGGCCGGCGGCGTCGTGGTGTCGGGAGCCGGCTGCTCGGTCGGGGCCGGCGTGCTGGACGGTTCTTCACTCGTCTCGCCGGTGCTCTTGCACGCGCTCAGCGACAGGGCGCCGACAGCGGCGAGGGCGAAAACGGCATTACGGATCGTGGTGTTCATGAAGTGTGGTTTCCTCATCTAGATGGCATGAGCAGTCCGGAATTCCCGCTCATGTTGGAACGCCCCTGTACCGCAAGGCCGAAGAATGCGCGCATGCAGATGAACACGAACAGACACACGGCTCCGCATCAAACGCTTGCTTAACACATCGAAGAAGCAAGGCGGCTATGCGCGATTCGCGCATCGGGCAGCCGAACGATGGTGATTCCGTCCGGCTGCTCGACATCGGCGATGTGTCTACTTACATCGGCTTGCCGTGTCCCTTGCCGTTGTTGCCCTTGTCATTTCCTTTGCTGCCGCCGGGACCCTTTCCGTTGCCTTGTCCCTTGTCGGCATTGCCGTGGCCCTTGCCGTTGTCCGAGTGGTCGTCATCCCACGCTCTCGCGGCCTTGCCCTTGCCGCGCGGCGCGGCGGCGGCCTTCTTGGGGCCGCCCGGTCCGTGCTTCGACCAGTCCACTTGCACGGGACGATCGATCGCGATCGGATATCCCCAACGGTCATAGGTGCCCACCGCGCCACGCTTCAAGGCATGGAAAGCCGAAGAACCCGGCTTGATGCCGTAACGCTTCGCGACCGCGCCCCAACCCTGGCCCGGGTTGCGCTCGTACTCGCGCACGACATCGATGCAAGGCAATCCCAGCGCGCGCGCGAGGGCACAGGCGTAGTACACATCGCCCGGCGCCCAATGCCGCGAGCCGAGCAGATCCTCCACCAGCGAGCGCGGTGCGCCGTAGTGACCGGACATTTCATCGATGAACGGTTCGCGATAGCGCGTCCCGTAGTCGTTGATCTCACCCAAGCGATTGTCGACCCACACATCGCCCGTGTGGATGTTGTAGCCGATGGTCTGGGCCTGGACCGCGCCACAGACACCCAGTGCGAGCGCCAGCGCGAGCGCTCCCTTCATCATTCCGTTCATTGCAGTACCCCTCGTGATGGTGTGCACAGTTTGGCGGGACTCGATGAATTCCGGATGAGCCGTGGCGGCCAATCCCGGCGGCTAGATGAACGGAGTACCAGGCGCTCCGGAGAGCACTCCGTTCCTCGGTATTTACATCTTCTTCCCACATTCGTTACGTGCCTTGCATGTCCGGCTCACGATCAATGAATGCTGGCGGGCGCATGGTGGAACCGCCCTCGACGCCCCGGGAGGCTCGTCATGAAACGGCGCCATGTGTTCAGCACGCCCGACATCCGCCAGGCACGACACGCGGTGGAAGTCGCCCACCGGGCCGGTCTTCCCTACGCGTGCATCTTCCTGATCGCGCGCTCGGATATCGAACTCGCGCAGATTCCAGATGCCCGCAAGACAGCGGACACCGATTTCATGCCGGCGGCGATCCGCGGCGCCGGATACGGCGGTGCCGCTGGCTTTCTCGCCGCGGGCGCGGTGGCGATCGTTCTCGCGCCATTGGACCTCGCCCTGATCGGGATCATGCTCGCCGGCTTCGGTGCCGGCGCCCTGGTCGGTTGCTGGGCGTCCGCCTTGGTCGGCTCGTCCGTGCCTGATCCGGTGCGGCGCAAGTTCGAGAGCGAGATCGAAGCCGGCCATGTCCTGGTCGTGATCGACTGCGAGGACGCATTGCACGAACGCGCCGACCCGCAACTGGAACGCCTGGGCGCCGTGCGATTGAACTACGACGTGCCGTCCGTGATGGCCTGATGGGTCGCTTTCACATCCAACGGCCATGCGGGCCTCGGTCTCTAGATGACAGGTAGCCTCTGGCGCGTCGCCACGAATCCTTCCCACGGGTCCGCGCGCAGGCTCGCGGCGCGTCGCAGAGCGCGCGTCAGATCGAAATCGGCGCTGGACTTCGTGCGCGACAATTCTTCCCATCGCAACGGCATGGCCACGGGCGCACCCGCGCGTGCACGCAGCGACCAACTGGCCACGCTGGTCGCCCCACGCGTATTGCGCAGCCAGTCGATGAAGATGCGCCCTTTGCGCGCGGTTTTGGCCGCGGTGGCGACATAACGCAATGGCGACTGCGCCACCATCGCATCGGCGAAGGCTTCGCAGAACGCCTTGGCGGCGTCCCAATCGGAATCGGGGACGATCGGCACACACACATGCACGCCTTTCCCGCCGGACAGCCGCACCCAGCTACGCAAACCGGTCTCCCCCAGGCGATCGCGCACTTCCCGCGCCGCGCGCTTGACATCGCTCCAGGCAATGCTCTCGTCAGGATCGAGATCAAACACCAGTCGATCCGGCCGATCCGGCGCATCGCGTTTCGCACCCCAGGGATGGAATTCCAGGGTATTCATCTGCACCAGGTCGAGCACGCCTTCGATGTCGTCGACATAGAGGTAATCCGCTTCCCCATCGGATTCGCGCAGCGTTACCGGATGGACGGCCGGACCGAGACTGTCGTTGTGGTGCTTCTGGAAGAAGCATTGCGCGTCGATGCCGTCCGGACAGCGCAGCAGCGACAAAGGTCGTTCCACCAACCCGGGCAGCAACCAGTCGGCGACGGCGCGATAGTACTCGGCCACTTGGCCCTTCGTGATGCCCACGTCGGGATAGACGATGCGTTCCGGATGGGTCAAACGTTGTTCTGTCATCGCGATCTCCTGTCCGGCGGCGGCGCGCTCTCCATCGATCAGGCGCCGTAATCAGCCCGGCCATGCATATGCGCGCCACGCCCTCGATTCTGGCATGACCGAGCATATCGAACGCACCGGAAACAGAATGTGTTCTGACAAGTTAACAGCGCACGACGTGGCGCTCGCGCAAGCGGGCGACTCAGCGATCGCTCCTGAAGCACTTCAGGCCAGCAGAACTTCCTTCAGATCGCGCCGCACGGACTTCGCGACGTAGTCGGATTTGCCGATGCGGAACAGAAACAGCGGATCCTGCGCGGACGCCAGGCCGGCTAGTTCGCGCAAGCCTTCTCGGCTCGGCTCGAACTCGGTCGGATAGCACAGCGGCTGTACCGCGTAACCGCGCGCGGCCGCTTCCAGATAGACGCGCTCGGCCAGGCGCCCCGCCTGGATGCGCTGATTCGGCGTGGCGCGATCGGCGTAGATCAGTCCCCATGTCGGCGTGGTGGACACCAGGCGATCGAGCGTGTCGATCTCCCCCTGCTTGAACTGCGCGCTGAGCAGATCCTTCTCATGGACGAACCACTCGACATAGCGTTTGGCCAGCAGCGGCGCGTCGCCGTTAAACACGGCGATGCCGTCGCGCCGGGTTTCCCACTGATCGGGCGTGATGCGGAACCACTTCATGCCGTCGCGATTGCGCTCGTCACTGAGGAAGCCACGCACCGATCCGCGCAGGATGTTGCCAAGACGCGCGACCAGCGGGCCGTCCGGGAACCAGGTTAGTCCAATGCCGGGAAGATCGCCGGTCCGTTGATTCAGTGCCGTCTTCAGCGCGGCCGGAACCGGCTGGCTCATGTCGTATTCGGTGCGCGTAGTCTGCCGCGTGAACAACGCATCGAACGCACCATCGCGCACGACCGGGCCGCGATGCAGCCGGACACTGGCGCAATAGCCGTCCTGCGCGAAGCGACGATCGGCACCGAGATCCTGTACCTCGGCGCGGTAACCCAGGCGCTTCGCGGCGACATCGATGTTCTCCAACGCGCTGCCGATCGCCGTCTGCATCATGCGGAATTCGGCATCGGCGGTACCGAGATGGCGGCTGAGGTCGGCGAAGATCTCGATGCGGTCGCCGGAAATTCCGAACTTCCACGGCTGCGTGTTGTGCGGACTCGGTGCGAGCGTGGCGCACAGCGCGAGATACTGCAGATCGCTCAATCCATTCTTCTCCTTCTGCCGCCAGTAGCCATAGGCCGCGGCATTGGGATGCACGCCACCGGCGAAACCGACCGCACCGGCGCCGCCCAGGACGGCTAGCGATGCCGCGCCGGCGGCGTAGCGCAGGAATCTGCGGCGGGAAGGCACGGGGTCGGTCGTCATGATCAAAGTCTCCTCTCGTGAGCGGTCGCATTCCGAAACACATCGGAATGACGAAGTGGGGAATGGGGGAAAGTGGACGGGTTGAACGATGGCCACCACAGACCGGAGAACACGTAGTCCTCGTTGCAGCCCACGCGGCCGACGAGTCTGTCGCGGCCCTCCTCGCCGACTTCGCGCAGCAAGCGCGCGCTGAACAGGCCTTGCGACAGATCGAGCACAACAGACGCGTCGCCGAAACCAAGGCGCTCACCAGTCGCGGCGTAGACGCACTTGTAGATCGCTTCCTTGATCGAAAACAGCAGCAGGCCGTACATCGGCACCAGCATGCCCGGCAAGCCGGAAATCCAGCGCAGCTCTTCCTCGCGGCAAATATGGCGCAGGACCGAGTGACTGAACGCGTTACTGCGGCGATCCACATCCACGCCGACCGCGGTGACGCACCCGGACGTCGCGGCCACACTGATCGCGCAGCCTTCGGTGTGACTGATGCTGCCGAGCGTGCCGCTCGGCCAGAGAGGACAGCCATGCCGATCGCTGAGGATCGGTCCGGGCGCGACCTGCAACCGCGTGAGCGCACGATGCGCATAGGCACGGCCGGCGGCGAACTCGCGTCTGCGCTTGCTCCCCGCGCGTTCCACCAGCGCGCGTTCGAGCGGATGCAGCGACGCTTCGTCACCATTGGATGCGCCCGCTTCCACGCTGAACAACGTGGAAGGGAACAAATCCTGCGGTCGGCGGATCGCAGCCTGCACCTTGCTCATGCCTCCGCCGACACCAGCGCGACCGCCGGGCGCCGCCATAGCAGGCGCAGCAGCAGACTCAGGAACAACACCGCGCTCAGCGTGAACACGTGCACGCTGCCGAGCTCGCGCATGATCAGCGCCGATAGCCAGGGTGCGACCAGCGAACCGAGACTGAAGGCCATGGTGAACAAGGCACTGCCACCGGGCAATTCCTCGCGCGAGAGACGCTGCCCGACGATGCCGAGCGCGATGGCGAACACCGGTCCAAGACTCGCGCCGACCAGCAGCGACACCGCCGCGGCAATCGGCAGGCTCGGTGCGATGGCGAGCGTGATCGTCGCCACGGTGCCGACGCCGGCACATATCGCAAGCACGCGTTCTCGGCCATGGCGATCGGCCAGATGACCCAGCGGCAAGGTCCCGATCAACCCGCCACCGATAAACGCGGCGAACGCGAAACTCATGCCACTCACGCTGTACCCATTTTGCAGTAGGAAGACTGGATAAAGCGTCAGCAAGGTCGCCTCCGCCACGCCGTAGGCGAAGATCGCATGCAGCGGCAGGGATAGGCGGCGCACGAGATCGAAGCGCGGCGATGGCGTCTGCGCGTGCAACGTCGGCAGATGTTTTCCTACGATGGGCAACCCCATCAGCAACAACACGCCACCGAGGTAGAACGCCAGGATCGGCGAGGCTCCGTATAGAACACCGCCCAAAAGCGGGCCGACGCCAAGCCCGACTCCGAACGCCAACGCATGCAGGCCACCGACCAGACTTCGCTGCGCTTCGGATACGCTGGCATTGAGTGCCGTCTGCCCACCGATCATGTACAGACCGATGCCCACACCCATTACCGCGCGTGCCGCGAACCACGCCAATTGGTGATGCCACCAGGGCAGCTGCATAGCTGCGATCGCGGTGAGCACGATGCCGATCGCGATCGTCCCGCGCGTGCCGACACGATGAATCAGCCGACCCGCGAGCGGCGCCCCCAGCAGCGTGAACGCGAAGAACACGCTGGCATTCAAGCCGATGCCGAGCTCGGAAACGCCACGCTCGTTCAACAACGCGGAGATCAGCGGATTGAACAACCCGATCGCGACACCCGCCAGCGCCGAGACCAGATACAACGCACGCAACGGCGGCGAGAAGACGCGCATCTCCCGCCCGTCATTCCCGTCCCGTTGTGTTGACGACATCTCCGGGAGGCGGGAATGACGGGGTTTGGCCTGCGATACTGCCTGCCGCGCCGTTTGCGGTGCATTCCGCATGTTCACGCAGCGACTCCGGGTTTGAAGTCGCGCGTGATCGACTTGAACGTGCTCATCTTGTCGGAGCCGTAGGAGTACATGTCCTGCTTGCCGAAGATGTTCAAGGTTTCACCGGTGATACCATCGGCCGCCTTCGAGGCAAGGAACAGCACGACTTCCGCCACCTGCTCGACCGGCATCGAGGCGCTGCGGAACGCCGCTGGCGTCATGCGCGTATCGACGAAGGCCGGGCAGACCACATTCACCTGGATGTTCTTCTGCTTCACCTCCTCCGCCAGGGATTTGGTCAAGCCGACCACCGCATGCTTGGCGGCACAGTAGGCACTGAACAGCGGGTAGCCGATCACGCTGGCCGCCGACCCCAGATTGACGATCTTTCCGCCACCTTGTTCGATCATCTGCGGCAACACGCTGCGGCTGCACAGGTAGGCGGCCATCAGATTGATGTCGATCATCTCGCGCCAGGCCTTCGGATCGGACTCGGCCAGCAACATCGCGTGATTGGCACCAGCGTTGTTGATCAGGATGTCGACGCGTCCGAAGTGCGCGATCGCCTGCCGCATCATCGCCTCGACCGCTGTTTCCTGTGTGACATCGGCGGTGATGGCGATCGCATCCGGCGTCACGCGACGCACTTTCTGCAGGGTCTCTTCCAATGGTCCCGACGAGCGCGACACCAGCACCAGCCTGGCGCCCTGTTCGGCGAAGCGAATCGCCATGTCGCGACCGATGCCGCGGCCGGCGCCGGTGATGACGGCGATCTTGCCGGTGAGCGGCTTCAATGTCGCGGGTGCCGGAGCCACCGCGGACAACGGTGCGATGACTTCCGCGTTCGCGGCAACCAACTGCGCAGGAACCGACTGCACCGCTGCCGGCATCGACCTAGCTGCGGGCGCCTGTGTCAGCACATCACGCAACAGCTGCATGTAACGCTCGCCGACGCGACGGATGGTTTCGGCGCGATGGAAATTGCTCGAATAGGCCAGCTCCACCTGCAGCGTGTTCTCATCGCCGATGCTGAAGAACACCTCGATCAACGCGCTGCGCTTCTGTTCCGGCAGGTTGAACCGCTGGTCCCAGTCGCCGCTGTCGAATTCGAACAGCCTGCTCTTGGGCAGCTCGCGGTTGCCGAGATAGTTGGCGCGCACCGGCGTGAGCTTGTTGTCCGGGTACAGGTGCCCAGGCAGCCTGTCGGCGACGAGATCGTAGCTGATCCCGTTCAACGGCACCGCATCGAACCCTTGCTTGATCGCCTGCAGGAGATTCTGCCAGCCGGACTGGGCGTCCACATGCACCGCGAGCGGATAGTTCACGGCGAAATTACCGACGCATTCGAAGAACGTCGCGCCATCGCCAAGATCGCGGCCATGCGTGCGCTGGCTCAGGGCCACCTTTGGATTTCCGCTCCACTCCGCCAGCGCCCGGTACAGCGGCGCCAGCAGCAGGTGATAGAGCGTGCTGCCATACTGCTGGCGGGCGCGCTGCAGGCTTGCCGTTTCCACGGCATCGAGGACGAAGCGCTCGCTTGCCGTCGAAGCCTCGGTGTTCTCGCCGTTGCGATGATCCAGCGGCACGTTGAAGGCCGGATCGGTGGCCGGGAACTGTTTGGTCCAGTAGTCGACGTAGCGCGCTACCGCATCACGCGTGCGCTTCTTCTCCAGCGCTTCGAGATAGGTGACGAACAGCGGCGGATCTTCGTGTACTTCGCGGTCCTCGCCCGCCAAGCATTCGCTGTACAGCTGCCACAGCGACTTGAAGGCCACGCCGTTGCCGAGCATGTCGCTGATGATGTGATGACCGACGATGCAGATGTCATAACGATCCTCGGCCTCCTTGATCACCAGCACCGACCACAGCGGCCCGTTGCCATCCAGGCGCAGGCCCTTCACGCGCTCCACGATCAATGCGCGCAGCTGCTCCTCGCGCACAGCTGGCGGAAGATGCGTGCCGTCGTACACCTCGGCCTGCGGCCACGCACGCGGTTCAGGGAAGTTCTGGTGCCAGACGCCACCCTTCTGATGAAACACCGAGCGCAACGCGGCATGCTTCTGCGTCAGCTTGCGCAGGGCACGATTGAATGTCTCGATGTCGAGCGGTTGCAGGTAGCGGAAGCGGCTGAAGCCGGCCCACTGATACGGTGGCTCGAAGTAGTTCAGCAGCCAGCTCTGTGCCGGCCCGAGCGGGAAATCGATCGTGTTGGCGACAATCTGGTCTTCCAGCGTCTGCGCGGGCGCTTCCACCGCGGGCGCGCTGGCGGGCACCGCAGGCGTCACCGGCACGGACGTCTTCCCGCGCGCGGCGATCGCCTTGCGGTCGAGCTTGCCGTTCTGGTTCTTGGGCAGGCTCGGCAGCCAGTCGAACGTGTTGGGCAGCATGTAGGCCGGCAGTTTCCTGGCCAGATGCTCGCGCAAGGCGCGCGGCTCGGTGTACTCGCCCGAGAGCCAGGCCTCCAGGCGCAGATGTCCATCGCCGTGATCGACTGCCAGCACCGCTGCCTCGCGCACCGCCGGATGTGTGCCAAGCACACTCTCGATCTCGCCGAGCTCGACGCGGAAGCCGCGGATCTTGACCTGGCTGTCGACACGGCCGCGATAATCGAAACTGTTATCCGGCAGCTGCACGCACAGATCGCCGGTCTTGTAGAGCGTCGGGCACGGCACATCCGGGAACGGATTGACACGGAAGCTGTCGGCCGTGCGCTGCGCATCGTGCAGATAACCGTGCGCGAGTTGAATGCCGCCGATCCACAGCTCGCCCTGCTCGCCTTGCGGGACGCGTTGCATGTTCTCGTCGAGGATGAGCAGCTGCACGTTCGGCATGGCGTGGCCGATCGGCACGCGTGCCATGTTCAGATCGGGCATCCGATCCATCTGCCAGGCGCTGACGTCGATCGATGCCTCGGTCGGCCCGTACAGGTTCGCCATCTTGGCGCCGAAGCCGAAACGAGCGAACCAGCGCCGCACATGCGTGACCGGCATTGCTTCACCGCTGAACACCAGCTGCCGCAATGCGGGGAACGCGATGGTCTGCGTCTCGACGGCGTTGAGGAACTCGCCGAACAGCGAAGGCACGAAATGCATGACGTGGATGCCATTGTCGCGAATCCATTGCGCCAGCGCCCAGGGATCGCGCAGTGTCGCCGTCGACACCGGGCAGACCGTTCCGCCCACCTGCAGTGGCCAGAACAACTCCCACACCGAGATGTCGAAGCAGATCGAGGTCTTCTGCGCGACGCGCTCGCCCGGCTGCAGTTGGAACAGCTGCTGATGCCAATCGTGGCGATTGGCGTAGCCGCGATGGCCGAGCACGACGCCCTTCGGCCTGCCGGTCGAGCCGGAGGTGTACAGCACGACCATCGTGTCGTCGGGTTGGCTGATCTGCGCCAGATCGGCGTCCGGCTGCGCGCGCCACTCGGCACGGCCGACACTGTGCAGGTTCGACGGCGCTGCAAAAGGCTTTTCGTCCAGATAGACCAGATGCCGCAGCGGCAACGACGGCGACAGGCAGGCGGCCATCTGCGGGGCGACCGCGGTTTCGGTGAGCACGGCGGTCAGCTGCGCGTGCTCCATGATGTAGGCGATGCGGTCGCTTGGATAATCCGGATCGAGCGGCACGTAGCCGCCGCCGGCCTTGAGGATGCCGAGCAGCGCGATCTGCATGTTGATGCCACGATGCGCCATTACGCCGACCAGGCTGCCGCGCGTCACGCCCAGCGCGCGCAGTTGATTCGCGAGCTGGTTGGATTGCCGGTGCAACTCGTCGTAGGTGAGCGACGCGCCGTCGGCCTGGACCGCCACCGCTTGCGGCGTGCGCGCGCATTGCGCGATGATCTGTCGATAGGGCATGAGGGCCGTGTCGGCATCATGGGATACCGGCGCACTCGCTGATGCAGGCGCGGCTTGCTCGCCGCCCAGCTGCGCCACCATCTCGCCCAGGCTTCTGCAAGAGAGCAATTTCTGACGATCGAAGCGTCCTGCGGAGAACTGCTCCAGTCGCGAGACGATGCGAATGCGTTCAAGCGAGTCCAGGCCGAGATCGGCCTCCAGATCCTTGTCCAGATCGGCGGCGGTGAGCGCGCGATGCATGATTTCCTCGGCCACCTGACGCACCTGATCGGCCTGCACTGAATCGATCGATGTCGTCCGCGGCGTAGCGGCCTGCGCGAGTTGTGGAGTGCGGAACACGGCCAGGCTGCGCAGCTGCACCAGGAAGGCTTCGGCGACCTTGGCGATGAAATCGATGTCGTAATGGTTGGCGTCGTAGTTGGTGGTCATCTCCAGATGGCCGTTGAACTGCTCGATCACCGTGTCCAGCGTCCCGGCGTTGGTCACTGTCGCCGCCTGATAGTCGACCACGCGCAGCCCGGCATACTGCTCGGCGATGTGGGTATTGCCGATGTAGGGCAGGAACAGGTTGGACTTCATGCCCGCGCGGATCAGCGGACCGTGCGCTTCGGGAATGCGGCCGTGCTCGAGCTGGAAGCGATCGCGGATCGTATGCGCGAGCGAGCGCGTCTGCGCGCGATCGACACCCTGCCCGATCGCGCTTTCGATGCCGCGGTGGACGCGTTCGAGCAACGTGTCCCAGGCCTCGCTGGCGGCAGGCGGCGCGAAGTCCAGCGCCAGGTTTTGCGCGAAGCAACCGATGATCCCGCTGGCGTCGATGCCTTGATAAACGCGGCCGCTAGTCGGGATATTGACGAAGATGGGCTTCTCTTCGTTGACGAATCCGGCGACGGTGCGCAGATAGGCACCGACCAGCACGCTGTTCATCGACACCCGCAGTTCGCCGGTCAGGCGTTGCAGGGTCTGCGTGGTGCCCTTGTCGAGACGGAAGCGATAGTTGCGCACTTTCGCCAGGGCTTCGGCGCGCGGGCGGTTGTTCGGATTCCAGACGAAGGATTGCTTGCCCTGGCGCTTGAGCAGATCGGCGATGGCCTGATCCTCGGCGGGATCATGCCAAGCGTTGATGCCGTCGACGACTTCGCGATAACGCTGCAGCGACGTGGCCGGCGGCAGCGCCGCCGGCTGACCATTCGCCGCGGCGGCATACAAGGCCAGGAATTCGCGCATCACCTGCTGGTTGCTCAAGCCGTCGGAGATCAGGTGATGGTTGGTGAAGAACACCTCGTGCAGATCATCGGACAAACGCCAGGCGAAGAAGCGATGCAACAGAGGATCACTCAGTGCCCACTGGGCATTCACGTTGCGCTCGACTTCGGCGGCGACAGCCTCATCCTGCTGCGCGCGTGGCAGATGCCGCAGATCCGTGAGTGACAGCGCGGGCGCCTGCACCTGCGCCTGCACTTCGTAGCGATACTCCTTGAAGCTGCGTGCTTCGGCCGGGATCACAAAGCGAGCCCGCAAGGCGGGATGGCGACCGAGCAGCTCGTTCCAGGCGCGCTGCGCCAGCTGCAGGTCGAACGGCCCCTGCAGGCGCACGCGCGAGCACAGGCTGCAGGTGGACACCGCCCAGTGCGAGACCAGGAATGGGTATTGCGAAGGCAGCAGGTTCAGTTCGCCGCCTTCTGACAGTGCATTGCCCGGCCAGGACGCCACGTTCGCGGATGTGTCCACCTGCGACTGAGGCGCCGGCATCGCAGCCGCGGTGACAGACGGCCCGGAGGCTGTATTGTCGGATGTCTGCCAGGGCGCAAACAGTTGCACGATTTCGCGCAACGTCTGCACCTGCATCAACTGATCGGTCGGCACCTGCGCGGCGAACGCGTCGCGCCGATCGGCCGGCACCAGGCTGAGCAGGTTCGAACTCAGCTCGACCATCTTGATCGAATCGATGCCGAGGTCGCCTTCAAGGAAGAGATCGAGGTCGAGATCGTCGGGGTTGTGACCGGTGATCTGCGAGATCAACGCAAATACGCGTGGCGCGAGATCCGTGGCGCCCAACCCCTCCCCCTGCGACTGCAGGGGGAGGCTGGGAGGGGGTGCCGCCGGCACAAAGACATTCTCCGGAAGCGTTGCTGTTACGGGCACAGCCTCTCCCCAACCTCGGCCGCTTGAGGCGACCTCGATCCCTGCAGCCGCAGGAGAAGAGGCAGCAATGCCCTCACGCGTGATCGCAGGAATCGAAGCCGTCTCAACCGGCTGAGAAGCCGGAGCGCCATCCCACCCTTGGAAAATCGTCTCCAGCTCACGCAGCGTCTGCACCTGCATCAGCCGATCGGTCGGCACCTCTGCCATGAAACGCTCACGCAGCGGCTCCGCGACGATCAACAACAGGCTTTGCGTGAGCTCCACCATCTTGATCGAATCAATGCCGAGATCGCTTTCCAGGAACTGGTCGGCATCCAGGTCCTCCGGTTGGTGGCCGGTCACGGCCGAGACGGCGATGCGCAGACGTTGTTGCAAGGAATTGGAATCGGTAGCCATGGAATTCACCTGATCGATAGGCAACGGCATTGATTGGTCACGACACCTGGCTGAGCTCCTTGCGGAGCTCCTCGGCCAGGGCCGTGCGTTGTGCGGTCGAGAGCGCCTGCTGTGCCAGCGCGACTGGCTGCAGGCGTGTGAGCGATTGCGATGACGGCGCGGCCGGCTGTAAGCGTGGCAGCGAGGGCGATATCTTCGGCGTCGCGATGGGAACCAGCGTCGGCGCGCTCGGAGCAGCCACCTGCGCCGGTGCAGCGATGACGGCCTGCTGGCCCGGAACGGTCAGCGCCTTGTAGCGGTATGGCTTGTTCTCGAACGGATAGGTCGGCAGCGGCACGCGACGCGCGCCCGCCGTCGCCAGCACGCGGGCATTGAAGCGGATGCCACGCACATACATGCGGCCGAACAGCGCCAGCAGCCGCTCGTGGCCATCGCGCGCCTGCCCGGGCTCGGACACGCCGAGCCAGTTGCCGGCGTCGGCGATGCCCAGCTGTTCGCGTAACTCGCGCGAGCCGCCAAGATGCACCAGGCCGTAGTCGCCGCGCGCGAGTTCCTGCACGTCCTGCGCGCCGAGACGACGCGGCTGTTGCAGATAGGCGCTCAGCTGCACCGCCGCCTGGTCCTGATTGCTGCGCAACACCGCACCCGGCAGCACCAGCGGGCAGTGCCAGCTGTCGCCGCGCGCCTCCGACTCGAATGCGCCATCGACGATTTCGTGCCGGCCAAGCGCATACCGGCTCAACATCGCCACCGCCTGCTTCAGGCTCAACATTCCGAGCAGACAGGCGCCGGCCAGCACTCCAGTCCCTTCCGCGACGATCGCCGCCGGCTTGATCTCGGCCGACATCAACAACCGGCCGAGCGCGTACTGCACCGCGAAGGCATACAGCAGCTCATCCAGATGCTGCTGGTTGAGCGGATTGCTGTAGGCCATCGCATCGCGGTAATAGCCCTTGCAGTCGGCGCAGATCTGCTGCAGCAGCGGGAAGGCGTCGATCAGTTCCTGCGCCTGTTGCGCGTCGAGCGGATTGACGCCATCCAGCACCAGGCTCACCTGCGGCACCTGCTTGGGATTGCCGCGACGCACCTCGATGCCCGGGGCTTCGCGTCCCGCGGACAGGGCGGCGAGCTTGCTCTGCAGATCATGACGATCGCGCACCAGCAACGCGGCCTTGAAAGCGAGATCGCGCTGTGTGCCATTCATGCTCAGGCACACCTGCGACGGCCTGTATTCCGGATGCTGCTCCACGGCGCCGAGCAGACGCGTGGCGATCTCCTGCAACACATTCTGCGTGCGGCCGCTGAGCAGTAACAGCTGCGTCGCATCCTGGCTCTGCACCGGTGGCGGCAGGCGCGGCGCCTCCTCCAGCACGACATGGCAGTTGGTCCCACCGAAACCGAACGAATTGATGCCCGCGCGCAGTGGCTGATCGCCACTCGGCTGCCACGACAGCGGCCGTCCGGCCACGACATGGAACGGCGAGCTGGCGAAATCGATGTGTGGATTGGCCTGGTTGTAACCGATCGTGGCCGGAATCGTGCGGTGCTGCAGCGACAGTATCACCTTGATCAGACTCGGCAGACTGGAACCGGACAGGCTGTGCCCGAATGCCGCCTTCAACGAACCGACCGCGCAGAACTGCTTGCGATCGGTGAACTTGCGGAACGCCTGCGTCATGCCTTCGATCTCGACCGGATCGCCCAGCGGCGTGCCCGTGCCATGGCATTCGACGTAGCTGACCAGATCCGGACTCAGACCGGCGTTGACGTAGGCCTTGCGCAACGCTTCGGCCTGGCCGCGCGGATTCGGCGCGGTGATGCCGTTGGAATGCCCGTCGTTGTTGATCGCCGATCCCTTGATCACAGCATGGATATGATCGCCATCGGCGATCGCATCCTTGAGCGGTTTGAGGATCACCGCCGACACCGCCTCGCCGAGCACCATGCCGTTGGACTTGGCATCGAACGGCAGGCATTCGCCGGTCGGCGACACCGCGCCGAGACGGCTGAGGAACACGAATGGCGTGTCGCAACCGGTCAGATAGGCACCACCGGCGATGGCGATGCGTGATTCGCCCGCACGCAGGCTTTCGCAGGCCAGGTGCAGTGCAACCAGCGACGACGAGCACGCGGTGTTGACCATCAGATTCGGTCCGCGCAGATCGAGCCAGTGGCTCACACGCGCCGGAATTTCGTTGAGGCCCTGCCCCGCCACCGCATCGGAGATCAGCTCGGCCGGCCGCATCACGTCGTTGAGCGTGCCGAGCAGCTCCGCGCGCGCGGTTTCTGGCAGCTGTTTGAACCACTCCATCCGCGCGTAGCGGCGCAGCAGCGCCTGGTAACGCTGATGGCTGACGAAGTGTTCGCCATACTGGTTCTGCTCGCAGCCGACATAGATGCCGATCTCGCGCGTGCGGAAATCACCGCCGTAGCCGGACTGCTGCAGGGCTTCGAACGCGACTTCGAGGAACAGCCGCTGCTGCGGGTCCATCGCCTCGGCCTCGCGCGGCGAGATACCGAAGAACATCGGATCGAAATCGTAGGGCTTGTCGAGGAAGGCGCCCCATTTCGTGTAGCTGGTATGCGCCTCCTGGTCTTCGGCCTTGAAGTAGTCCTCGAGCGACCATTGATCCGGCCGGACCTCGCGGATCGCCTTGCGGCCTTCGATCAGCGCCTGCCAGAACTGCTCCGGCGTGTCGGCGCCCGGCATGCGCAGGGACATGCCGATGATGGCGATATCGTGATCGCGGACGTGGGGGAGATCCGCGTTGGACTCGATGGAGATTGCGCTGGGCGCCGAGCTCGTCGCGCCGAGAGGGATCAGGGACGATGCCGCCGATACTTCAACGGTTTCGCGCGCGGCGGGCTCACGCGTCAGTACCGCTTCCGCGCGCAGATATTCGACCAGGGCCGTCGGCGATTGATGCTCGAACAACAGCGTCGGTGGCAGCTTGGTCTGCGTCAATTCGCCCAGCCGTCCCGCAAGTTTCACTGCCGTCGCCGAATCCAGGCCGAGATCGTGGAAGTTGCGGAACATGTCGACCTGCGACGCCGGAATCTCCGCGAGTTCAGCCACCAGCGTTTGCACGACCTGGTACCAGTCCTGCAACGGCTTCCCACTTTCATTTCCCTGCTGAGCGGGAGTCGGAACAATGAAACGCTCTTCATTGGCGGTGCGCGCCGGCACGGGTTGCAAGGCAAGCAAACGCCCGGATTCGGCGGTACCACTCCAATCCTGCACACGAGGCGCGGGAGCTTCCGACGCGGAAGCCGTATCGTTGGTGACGATGCGGTATTCATCGCGCGCGAAGGGATAGGTCGGAAGCCCGATCCGCCTCGGCGCGAAATCGGCGTCCCAAGCCTCCCAATCCGGTTCAACACCATTGAGATACAGCCCGCCCAATGCGGGCAGCAGCCCATGCCAGTCGTCGCGCTTGCGATCGAGCGTCGGAAACACTTGTGCCTGCGCACCCAGGATGTGACGGGCGAGATTCGATAACACCTTGTCGGGGCCGCATTCGATGAAGACGCCGATGCCACGCTCGGCCGCCAGTTGCACGCTCTGCTCGAAACATACCGGCGCCAAGACGTGCTCGCGCCAATACTTAGCGTCCAGAGCACGATCCTCGATCCATTGGCCGCCGAGATTGGAGATCAGCGGAATCTTCGGCGCCGAGAATTCGATTTCGGCCAGCACCTTCCCGAACGCATCGAGCATCGGTTCGAGCAGCGGCGTGTGGAAGGCATGCGAGACCTTCAGCGCGCGACAGACCTTGCCCTGCGCCTGCAGCTGCTCCTGCAGCTTCGCCAGCGCATCCAACTTGCCGGACACGACCTGGTGATTGCCGTTGTGGGCGCCGAACCAAAGTTCTCCCTCGTAGGCGGCCAGCAGCGGCGCGAGATTCTCCTGGGATTCGAACACAGCGGTCATGCCACCGCCGGCCGGCAACGCCGCGATCAGCCGTCCGCGCGCGGCGATGATCTTCGCTGCGTCCTCAAGCCGCATCACGCCCGCCAGACAGGCCGCTGCGTATTCACCGACGCTGTGGCCGAGCATGCAGGCCGGCTTGACGCCCCAATCCAGCAACAGCCGGCCGAGCGCATAGTCGATGCTGAACATCAACGGCTGCGTCAGCCAGGTCTGCGCGAGCAGCGCTTCATCGCTGTCGGCGGCGTACAGATAAGAAAGCAACGGCTTTTCGAGTTGTCCCTCGAAACAGGCCGCGCATTCGTCAAGAATGCGCTTGAAGCTCGGCAGCGTGTCGTACAGGCGGCGCGCCATGCCTGGATACTGCGCGCCCTGGCCCGTGAACATCAGCGCGACCTTGGCCGGCGCTTGCGATGCGCGAGCGCGCTTGTATTCGCCACCGGCGAGCTGCTCGGCCAGCGCTTCAACGCTGTCGCCGACGACGAACAGCCGTTCTGGCAGATGTGCGCGACCGGTATGTTGCGAAAATGCAATATCAGCCGCACCGACATCAACAGCGCCGACATCGATCGCGGCTTGGTCGGACCACCGTTGCAGCGCCGCGGCCAGATCGCTGGCGCGGCGCTGCAAGGCGGCCTCGTTCTGGGCCGAAAGGCACAGCAGGTGCTGCGGCCGCTCGGCGCGCGGTTCATGGGCGGTCGACCGGAATTCTTCCACCACCATATGACAGTTCGTACCACCAAAGCCGAAGGAGTTGATCGCGCCACGTCGCGTGCCTTGCTTCGGCGCTTCCCAGCCTTGCGCTTCCTGCAATACACGGAATACGGGCTTGCCTGTTGTGGAATCGATCTGTCCGTCGATCTGCGCGTTGACACGCTTCACGTGCAGGCTCGGTGGCATCTGCCGATGCTGCAGCGCGAGCACCAGCTTGATCAGGCTGGCGACACCCGCCGCACTGAGCAGATGGCCGATGTTCGCCTTCACCGATCCGACCACGCAATCATCCGGAGCGCCGAGCTCCGAGAACACGTGCGCCAATGCGCGCAGCTCGCTCGGATCACCGATCGCCGTGCCGGTGCCGTGTGCTTCCACGTACTGAATATCGGCGGGCTTCAAGCGACCATCACGATAGGCGCTGGCGACGGCAACGCGCTGACCATCGGGATTGGGCGCCATCACGCCAAGCGAGCGGCCATCATTGTTGATCGCAGAGCGCTTGATCACCGCCAGCACCGGATCGCCATCGGCCAGCGCGCGCTTGAGCGGCTTCAATACCACGGTGCCGGCACCCTCGCCCGGCACCATGCCGTCGGCCTCGGCGTCGAATACGCGGCAACGACCGCTCGGCGAGAGCGCGCCGGCGCGCGAGAACATCAGATAAGGCGTCGGCGTGAGATTGAGGTTGACGCCACCGGCCACCGCGATCTCGCATTCGCCGCGCCGCAGGCTGTCACAGGCCAGATGCACCGCCACGAGCGAGGACGAGCAGGCGGTGTCGACCGCGAGGCTCGGTCCCTTGAAGTTGAGCGCGTGCGAGGTGCGCGCGGCGATCATGTTGAGCAGATTGTCGACCAGCGTGTTGGGCTGCAGCTCGCTATCGCCGAAGCGCGTCTTCCATTCCGCGACCAGCGCCTCGCGCTGCTCCTGCGGCAGGTTGCGCACGCTATCGAAGCCTTGCAGACGCTGCAGGTCCAAACCATGCAGATGGTGTTCCAGATAATTCAGATGCCCAGCGCCTACGAACACGCCCACGCGCTTGCCCTGCGTGCGCGCACCCGCGTGGCCGGCGCGTTCCAGCGCTTCCCACGTCGTCTGCAGGAACAGACGCTGCTGCGGATCCATGATCCGCGCCTCTTCGGCGCTGATGTGGAAGAACTCCGGATCGAACGCATATGGCGCTTCGATGAATCCACCCCAGCGCGAATTGCTCTTGCCGGCCACACCGGGCTGGTAGTGGATGTCGGCATCCCAGCGATCACGCGGCACTTCGCTCACGCAATCTCGGCCCTGGATGAGGTTGTCCCAAAAGGCTTCCGGCGTGTCGGCCTGCGGGAAACGGCAGGCCATGCCGATGATCGCGATGTCTTCGTCGTTGTCGATGCTGGCGGCAACGGTCTTGGTTTCCGCCAGGACGGCGTGATCGTGCCGTGCCAGATGCGCTTGTAAGTAGGCCGCCATCTCCTCGATGGTGCGGCACTGCAGAAGGAATTCGTGGCTGAGCGTGGTCGCCAGATCCTGTTCCAATGCGCCCAACACCTGCACCGCCTTCACCGAGGAGCCGCCCAGCTCCAGGAAGGGGCGATCCAGCGGAATCCGTGTTTCGTCGCGACCGAGGATCTGCGCCCAGATTGTGCGGATCCGCGTCTTCAACGTCTCCGCAGACGGGGCCTCGATGCCTTGCACCGCTGCTTCCGCCCGCACCGGCTCGGCGAGCAGATCGTCGGCGGTGAACGTGCTGTCGGCGAATTCGCCGGCCAGGAAGTCCTTGCGCATCGCGAAGCGCTGCAATTTTCCGCTGGTCGTGCGCGGCACCGACTTGATCGCCACCAGATAGTCGGCGGCGATGCCGAACACCGCGTTGATCTTGCGCCATACCTCTGCGAGCAAGTCCCTGCCCTGCTCGCCACGGACGCCGACGAACAGCGCCACGCGTTCGCGGCCGATATCCGCGTCATTCCACCCACAGGCGATGACCTTGCCGGTGGCGACGCCTTCCACGCTTTCCGCGCAGGCTTCCAGGTCGTA
Source organism: Luteimonas sp. GW821-FHT14E02 (assembly GCF_058803905.1). Classification (NCBI taxonomy): domain Bacteria; kingdom Pseudomonadati; phylum Pseudomonadota; class Gammaproteobacteria; order Lysobacterales; family Lysobacteraceae; genus Luteimonas; species Luteimonas sp. GW821-FHT14E02. The sequence goes on from NZ_JBXAPK010000001.1 coordinate 28,881, forward strand.
GGCGAAGAACTTCTGCCCATCGACGATGATGATGTCCTTGGCGCGACCGGTGATGCTCAGACGCCCGTCGATCATGAAACCGAGATCGCCGGTACGGATCCAGTCGCCATCCTTCGCTTCGCTCGTGGCCTCCGGATTGGCGTAGAACCCCTGCGTGACGTTGAGGCCACGGATCTGGATGTGTCCGACGTTGCCTTCCGGCAACAGCTTGCCGGTATCGTCCACCACGCGGCATTCGCTGGCGGCGATCGGCGGGCCTTCGTCGGGAATCAGGATCGCCTCGGGGTCGTGCTCGTCGACCACTTTCACGCGGCCGCTTTCCGCCAGCAGGCGACGATCGACAGCGCGAATGATGGCCGGCCGCCCCATCGGCGGAATCGCCAGGCCGACGCTGGCCTCTGCCATGCCGTAGACCGGGTACACCACTTCCGCACGCAATCCAGATGGCGTGAGTGCCTCGGTGAATTCGCGCATCAGCGGCACCGAGATCGGTTCGGCGCCGTTGAGAATGACGCGCAAAGCGCTCAGGTCCAGTGCTTGCACGTATTCCGGCGTGAGCTTGTCCAGCACTAGCCGATAACCGAAATTCGGCGATCCGGTCAGCACCGCGCGATGCTGGGCGATCTTCTCCAACCACAGCAGCGGCCGTCGCACGAACAACTGCGGCGCCATGTTGATCTGCTTGGCGAGCCCGGCCAGCGGGAACAGATGCAGGCAGATCAGTCCCATGTCATGACTGAAAGGCATCCAGCTCGCCGTCGTCTCGCCGGACTTGTGCTCCGTGGCGAGCATCAGCGCCTCGACGTTGATCAGCAGATTGCGGTGCGTGAGCGTCACGCCCTTGGGGCTGCCGGTGCTGCCGGAGCTGTACTGGATGAAGGCGATGTCGTCCGCACGACCAGGCGCGGGTTCGGCTTCGGTGCCGGGACGGTCGAGGTCGTCGCCGACCAGCACGCGCATGTTGCTCGTATCGATCAGCTCCGTCTGCACCAGCTTCTCGGCGAGCGTGCGATCGCCGAGGATCGGCCGCTGTTCCAGCTGCTGCCAGACCTCATACACCTTGGTCAGCGCGTTGTTCGGCGAAGTGAACGAGGTCGGATACGTCAATGGCGCCGGCACGATGCCGCCGAGAATGCAGGCCCAGAACGTCACCAGAAAATCGGGGCCGTGGTTGACCACCATCGGCACCGGAACGCCGGTCGGTACACCGGCTTCGCGCAACCCGGCCAGCCGTGCCTTCGCTTGCTGCAGGATCTGTGCGTAGCTGACGTTGAGCTCGCTGCCATCAGGCTGCACGAACACCATGCCGACGTCGTTCTCTTGCGCGCCTCGCAGCAGCAGATCGGCGAGCGAGCCTTCGGCATCGAGGATGCCGGCCGGCGCGCGCCCGATCGCATGCGACATGGCGGGTGTCTTGCGCTTGTTGCTGCGGACTGGTGCGGTTTTTTTCGCAGATTTCTTGGCCATGACGGAATCCGATGAGTTTCCCTGTTCGTTTCGGAAGGAATGGAGCGTGTCTTGACTGCATGCCTACTGCGCCGGCGATGGAATCGCGTCTGCCGGGATATCGACCTTGCCTTCGGGCCACACTGGCGGCGCGGCGTTCTCACGAATCGGCTTCGCCGCTGGCGTCTTTGCGCGTCTGCCGTCAAGCCAGGCCAGCAGTGCCGGCGTCAGGCTCAAGTCGGCGATGAGTGCAAGCGCCACCATGATGCTGATGAGCAGACCGAAGTAATGGTTCGGCTGGAACTGCGCGAGAGTAAACATCGCGAATGCGCAGATCAGCGTCAGCGTCGTTGCCAGCGCGGGCGTGCCGATGTGGCGCATCGTCGACACCGATGCGGTTTCCGCGTCTTCTCCGGCCTTGCGGTATTTGAAGTAGTGCGCCAGCAGATGCACCGTATCGTCGACGACGATGCCGAGGCCGAGCGCGGCCACCATCAGCGTGCCGACGTCCAGCATGATGCCCTGGAGCGCCATCAGGCCAAGCACGATCACCAGCGGCGCGACGCTCGAGAACACGCTCACTACCCCGGCGGTGACCGAGCGGAACATCAACAGCAGCACCGGAATGATCACTAGCAGGTCGAACGCCAGCGACTTGACCATGCTGTCGGTCAGATTGTTGCCCATGTTGGTGTACAGCACGTCGCGCCCGGTGAACTCGAGTTTGGCGTGCTTGAGGTTCTGCGCCGCCCAGGCGCTGATCGCGTCGATGTTGCGACGGCTGATCTTGGTGGAAGTCAGCGGACGAATCACGGTCACGCGCGTGGCCGAGTTGTCGACGTTGAAACGGTCGTTGATGTCCTGACCAACCGGCACCGACAGCGAATACAGCAACAGGTACTGCGCGATGGCCTCATCGCTGTCCGGCAGCACGTGGTAGGCCTGATCGTCACCGTGCATGGAGCGGTTGATGTTGCGCAGGATGATCGACAGCGAATACACGTTGGCGAAATCGACCGGCGCGTCTTTCTTCAGGTATTCGCTCAACTTGTCGAGGTCATGCATGTAGTCCAGCGTCTTGATCGACTCCGGCCCCTTGCCGCGCACCACGATCTCGTACACCGCGCCACCCGATCCCTTCGTCTGGATGAAGTTGATCGAATCGCGGAACCAATGCCCCTCGCGGAAGTACAGGCTGGGGTTGGAGTCCACCGTCAACCTCGGAATGAAGGCCGCGAACAGCACGGTGAGCGCCACCCAGCTCAGGATCACCGGCTTGCGATGACGCACCACCCATGCACCAAGGCGGCCTAGCCGCGAGGACAGATCGAGCGCGGCCAGCGGCGAGCGGCCCGCCTTCTTCGGATAGAAGCTCAACAGCGCTGGCACCAGGCTCAGCGACAGCACCATCAGGAACATTGATCCCACGCAGGCGAGGAAACCGAACAACGTGACCGGCACGATATTGCCGACCATGAACGATGCGAATCCAAGCGCGGTGGTGATGTTGGTGAGCACAACCGGCACGAAATTGTCCGCCAGCGCCTCGCGCGCGGCGTCCTTCGAGGTCGCGCCCTTGCGCTTCTCGTCGAAGAAAGTGGCCAGCACGTGCATGACCGTCGCCACCGAGATGCCGAGCAGCACTTGCGGCGTGATCGCGGTCACCGCGTCGATCTTGAAGCCGAGCAGGCCGTGCAGGCCCAGCGTGGCGGCAATGGTCAGCACCGCCACCACGAGCGGGATGATCACCGCCCAGACCGAGAAGAACAGCAGCGCCAGGATCGCCACCATCGCCAGCAACAGCAGCGGCATCAGCTTCGCGCCGTCGCTCTTGGAGACCTGATCGAAGGCCTCGTCGGTGATCGGGCCGCCGGCGATGTGAAAGGTGTAGCCGCTGCGCGCGGATTCCTCATCGAGGATCTGCTTGAGCTGGGTGTAGACCGCGTGCGGCAGCTCCGGATTGATCGCGTTGGGCGCGAACTTGCCGCGGATCACCGCGACCTTCTGATCCTTGGTGAGCAAGGCGCCGGTGATCAGCGGCTCGCCGGCGATGTATTCGGCACCAGCCTTGATCGCCTGTGCATCCAGGGGCTCGTCGGTCGGGAACAGATCCTTCACCGAGATGCCGTCATCGGTCGCGCGCGTGGCCTGGAAATTGCTCAGCGAATCGACCCGCATCACGCCGCGCAGGTGCCAGAACCTGTCCGTGAGCCGCTGGATCGCCTGGATCGGTTCCTTGCGCAGGATGCCCTGCTCGTCCTCGAAGGCGACCACGAAGCTGTCGTCGTTACCGAACTCGCGCAGGAACTTGTCGTGTTGCGCGAGATAGGGATCGTCCGACTCGAACCAGATGCGGTAGTTGGTGTCGAACTTCAGCCGGTCGGTGAAGGTGCCCAGCGCGATCGTCACGATCAGGCAGGTCAGGATCACCACGATCCGGTTGCGGATGATCCAGGCGGAGTAATTTTGGACGAAGTCGGAAAGCTTCATGTTCGCGGCTCGGAAGTTGCGGAGATTCAGAAGTTGCGGCGCAGGAACAGGCTGATCGCGCCGTCATTCCGCTCCGTATGGCGGGGACTCGGGTAGTAGTTGCGGGTATCGGTGTAGCGCAGCACCACGTCGTAATCCGGAATGGGGCTGATCGTGTATTCGAGCCTGTAGACGTGGCCCGTGGTGTTGTCCAGATCGAGGAAGGTGCCGAGCAGAAGCCGCTGTTGATGACGGTCGTTCACCGTCCAGCGCAGCGCCGCGAACAGATCGTTCTGCATCAGCTCGTGCGCGGCCACGTTACGGGTGGTGGCCAGGTATTCGCCATAGAACGTCAGATCCGAGTGCCGCCAGATGCTGCTCGCCGTGTACTCGACACCGACCGTGTACAGCAGCGCGTCGCGATTGTTCCGCTGGCCACTGTGGCGATAGACGAACTCGCCCTTGAGCAGCCAGTCGCCGATCACCTTGGTCATTTCCAATCCAAGCCGGCTTGCGCGGTACGTTTCACCGACCAGTTCGCCGCGCTCGGCATCGAAATCGAAGCTGGCGTTGCGCTCGAAGCCGTTGAAGTAGCTCACTCCCCAATCGAAACCATCGCCTTGCTGGAAATACCGCAGCGCCCATTGATCCGACTTCCAGCCGCTGTCCGGATAGTCCTCCGGAACGCCGCCGCCGATGCTGTAGTACGAGCGGCGACCGGCGAACTGCGACGGCTCGTAATACGGCAGCCAGTACAGCGCGAGATCGCTGGAATCGAAGCGCCAGCGCATGCGCGCCGCCGTCTGCCCGATCTTCATCGGTTCGACGATGTCCTCCTCGTAATCGCGCGCATTGACGATGTCGAGATGGCTGACACTCTCCACGCTGCCCCAGGTGACCAGCTGATTGCCCACGCGCAGATCCCAATCATCGGTCGCGTATTGAATCCAGGCCTCGTCGAAGCGGGTCGCATCCCGATCGTCGTTGTACTTGTCCTCGCGCACGAAGGCGCGCACACCGACGCTCCAGTTCGATTCCGCCGTGTAGCCGACCTCCAGCTGCCCCTTGAATGCCAGGTTGTCGCGTTCCTGGCGCGGGTTGACGACGCCGTCGACACCGACGAACTGGGGATATCGCGCGCCCTCCAGGCCGGCGAAGCCTTTCCAGCTCCACTCGGCCTGGGCGACCGAGGCCCAGGCAAGCGCGGCGATACCGGCGGCGATCGTCTTCGTCGAGATCACGTCATTGCACCGCGTTGAATTCCTGCACGCTGAACTCCTGCTCCGGCAGCTTCTGCTTCACCGCAACCGTGTCGAAGCTCATCGTCGACTTCTTGTTGGTCTGCACGTTGGTGACGGTGACCTTGGTGACGCGCCAGAAACCGTCCACCAGATGATGGCCTTCCATCTTGCGGCGCTTGAGCAACTCGCCCTTGCGGTCGAAATAGTCCGTGCGCAGCTCCTGCAGGTTGTCCTTCATGCGCCAGCGGACGACCTTGGAATAGCCCGAATTCTTGTTCTTCGGAATGCGCTCGATGACGTAGCAATCCTTGCCGTCAATCACCTCGTCACCGAGGTATTTGAAGGTGTACTTGTCGAACTGGCGCACGACCAAGTCTTCATAGGAGAACTCGGACCCCATGAACGAGCCGCTCTGATTGCTGGAAGCGATGCGCTTGACGCGCTTGATCGCCGGCAGGAACAGCCACTGATCGTCGTCGCCGGAGCCCTGCTCGTGCGTCAGTACTGCCGCGCCCTTCATGTCGGCGGGATAGACAAAGCGCATGACGGTCTTGTCGCGGCGGTTCGGGCCTTCGAACCCTTCGAAGGTCAGCTTGCGCACCGTCTCCTTGCCATCGGCGCTGATCAGGGTGAGCGTCATATCGCGCGTTTCGCCGATATAGCCGCTCTGCATCTTGTCCTGATCGCGCTCGATGCCTTCGCCGGTGAGTTTGGGATCGCCCGGCTTGATGCTGGCGCTGGCGAGCGCCGAGGCCAGAAGCAGGGCCGAGGTCAGGATTGCTTTACGCATGTGCAGGCTCCAGGTGTTGATACAGATTGAGAAAGGACAGTGCGTCGCCGGCGAAGGCCGCGACACGGCGGGTGAGGCCGTGCAGGGTTCTCCCGCAGCCGACCTCCAGAAAACGATCGATGCCCTCGCGCGCGCGCAGGTTGCCGATCGCGGCATGCCACATCACGGGGCGATGGATCTGCGCAGCCAGATGCGCGCGAAGATGTTCCGGTACCGATTCCCGCGTCCCGCTGACGCTGCAGTAAAAGGGAATCCGCGGAGTCTTGAATTCGAAATCCCGCAGCAGGCGCGCGACATGCTCGGCCACCGGCGCGGCGCGCTCGCTGTGCCAGGCACCCGCGACATCGACGGGAAAGCAGTGTCCGCCCGCGGCCGCAATCTTCTCGATCACGTCCCGCATCGCCGACTCGCTCGCCACGAACGTCAGGTGATCGGGCGCGTTCCAGCCGGCGACCTCGACATCGTCCGCTGCCGTGACGGCAAGCAGTTTCTCGGCGGAAAGATCGAATGCGGCCGTCAACCGCCCCGCATGGCATGGCGCGACTTCGCGCAGCAAGCGTCCACGGCGCGCGGCGATCGTCAGCGCACTGGTGCGATCGATCACGCCGGCGCAGCACAATGCGGCGATGGCGCCGGCACTGTATCCGGCCACCGCCGATGGTTGATGTCCACGCTCCTGCAAGAGCGCGGCGTAGGACAATGCGAATGCGGTGAGCATCGGCTCGAGTACGGCCGGATCACGCAACGTGTCGGCCGAAGCTTCCTGCGCCAATCGGCGCAGCGGTTGTCCGCACAGAGCTTCGGCTTCCTCGAAGATGCCGTGCACGACGGCGACGGCGAACGGAAAGCCACGCCCCATGCCGGGATATTGCGCACCCTGCCCCGGGAACACCCAGGCCGTCTTCGCGATCATGACGCGCTCTCGCGAAACGTATGCGCGCTCGCGCTCACAGCGCCATTCCGCTGCATGCGGAGCGAGCGCCTTCCGAGGCGCATGGGCATGTATTGGGAGGCTGCGCGAGACATGGGCGGCGTGTCGTGCTCAGGCAGCGATTTCGGCGGACGCCGCCGCCGCGACAGCCGAGGGAATTTCGATCCAGCACGCGAAGATCGGATGATCACCGATCACCAGTGGCGGACCGGCGCGATGCGCGCGCACGCCCGCCGCGCGCAGCAGCCGCTCGATGCCGATCGGGGACACGGAGATCAGATGCTTCGCGCCATGACGCGCCGCACAGGCGATCGCCTCATGCAGCAGCTTGATCGCGGTGGTCGACGAAAGCTGCCCACGCGCCGTATTGGCCGGATTGTCCGGATCCACCGCCGCAAAACGCGAGAGCTCCCAGACCTCGGGAGAATTCGGCGCCGGAAGCCCGTTCAACAGCTCCGGGAAGATTTCGCCCAGAAGATAAGGGCGGTTGGTGGGCAGCAGTCGCGCGCAGCCTGAAACGCGACCGTCGCTGTCCTGTGCTACGACATAGATCGTGTCGGGACGATCGAACTGGTCAAGCTCTGCGTTGTTCTGTGTCTGCAGCTGCCAGCCCAGCCGCTCGACAAAAATCTTGTGACGATAATTCGCGACCTTCGCATGCACCCCTTCTGGAAGCGTCGCCGGAGCACCTGAAATGACTCGCATATCTCCCCGCTCATTTTTTGGATGGCGATTAGGAGTATTGCGAGTGAAAGATCAATCACGTAACTGTCAACGTTATCAGGGGCTCGAATAACGCGCGTCGATCGTCTTCATCACGACCGGCTGCCACGGCAATGAATCGATCGCGGATTCGATCAGTACGGAAGTTTTGTCGAAGCCGAGATCGCTGCCGCGCACATCGACGAGCATGACATTGCTGCGCGGTTCACCCACGCGCACGAGGTCCGGACTCCCGCGCAAGGTGTCCAGTTTCCAGTCCCATCCCAGCGTGATGACGGGCACGCTTCGCGTCACCCATTCGGTATAGCCTGAGATCGTCGCGCGCGTGGCGCCGTGAAGACTTTGTTCGTGCAAGTCTTCGTCCAACCCCGAGAGCAAATGCACTAGAGGGAGATCCAGAAGCGCGGCCAGCTTCAGACGGACGATCCCGTTTTCGGCGAGCTTAATCATCCAATGGCATCCCTGCGACCGCGTATTTAATAAAGAAAAACATTGTGCTCATGAGTAATTTTGATTACTTGGTCACGCAAGATACATATGGCTTCTTTAGCGTAGTAGTGTCAGTTCTGACAGTTATCGATCCAAAAACCCGATCTACTTTTGGGGGAGTAGATCTTTCACGCGCCGCAGACATTACGTTCCCTTAGATTGAGGCCGAATCGTGACTTACGTCATCGTTTGCGACAGATTGGGCCTGGGGAGGCGCCATGACCACCTGGAATGAAGAGCTGCTTCACGCGTTGCTGTCCACTCGTGGCGAAGAAGCTTTGTTCAAGAAAATCACTTCGATCGCGCAAGATCTCGGGTTCACTTATTGCGCCTATGGAATGCGCACGCCTTTGCCGTTGACGCAACCCAAGACCGTGATGTTCAACAATTATCCGGTTGCCTGGCAGAAGCTGTACCAGGAAAAGAACTATCTCGCCGTCGATCCCACCGTGCAGCAAGGGATGCGCTCGCTTCTGCCGACCACCTGGTCAGACAGCACCTCCGCTTCGTCGCCGGAATTCTGGGAAGACGCTTATTCGTTCGGACTGCGATTCGGTTGGGCACAAGCCTCGAGCAGCCCGGATGGCACGCGCGGCATGCTCACGCTGGCGCGCTCCGACGACCCGCTCTCCGAAGCCGAACTCAAGGACAAGGGTTTGAAGATGATGTGGCTCTCGCAGACAGCCCACCAGGGCATGGCCAGTTGCCTGGCCGGCAAACTGATGCCGGAAACCACGCAGAAGCTGTCGGAGCGGGAAGTGGAGGTCCTGCGCTGGACTGCGGAGGGCAAGACTTCTGGCGAGATCGCGCAGATCGTCGGCATCACCGAGCGCACGGTCAACTTCCACATCAACAATGCCATGATCAAGTTGAACGCGACCAACAAGACCGCGGCTGTCGTTCGTGCCGTCGTGCTTGGCCTGCTGCTGATGTAACTGTCTGCCCGCTCCGACAACGTCGGAGCCTTCGGAGTATCGCCGTTCGCGTTTCATCGTTCTCCTCGCGCCTCCGATGTTTCCCCTGTCCCCATCATATCCGCCTTTGTTCAGTGATGGTGTCCCACCGGCATCGCGCCTCCTTCGCCATCCGGCAATACCACACGCACCATCTGCATCATGCCCAGGTCCTCATGATCGAGGATGTGGCAATGCAGGACGAAGTCGCCGGTGTAGCGCCGGTAGCGCGAACGCACGACGACTTTGTAATCCTGCTTGACGAAGATCGTGTCTTTCCATGTCCCTTTGAGATTCGCGTATTGCGAATCGCCCGGTTCGCCACTCGCACTGACGTCGTTGCCATCCGGATCCAGGATCTTGACGATCTGGAATGGATTGACGTGGATGTGGAACGGATGACCGATGAACTTCGACGCGAGCGTCCATTCCTCGACATCGCCCAACACCAATGTCCGTACATTGTTCTGGTCGAACAGCTTGCCGTCGATGGTCGGCTCCGGTGGCGATTTGGCCAGATCGATGTTGAACGTCACGCTTTGGTGTCCGGTGATTTCGTCGTCGGTGATGCTCGGGTGCGGCATGAAGGCGCGCGTGCGCAGGTCTTGCCGCAAATCGGCCACCACGCTCGCCGCGATCGAGGGCGGCATGAAGCGTTGCGCGGCGGCGACCAGTTGGTCGCGCAGATAGGCTTGCGGATCGCCAGTGACATTCGTGCCCTCGCCGACCGAGACGAAACCCAGCAGCTGCCGGCTCTCGAGCACGGCATTGACATTGCCGTCGGCCGGCGCCGCGGCATCGAGCATGCAATAGTTCCCTGCCTCCGGGAACACCATCAGCACATCGCTGCGATAACCCGGCTGCATCGTGTTGCTGGTCTTGTGGATCATCTGACCGTGCGTCAGGCCGTCCGCGGCGATCTCCCATTGCGATAGCAGTTCGCCCGTGCAATTTTCGGAAATCCACTTGTTCTGCTGAGCAGGCCGTAGCTTCCCGGGCGCCGCCGCGCTCATGCGCAGCTTGCGGAACTGCACCTGGATGGTGTCGCGCACGCCGGCGTCGATGATGCGCCAACGTTCGATGCTGCCGGCGCGCACGTCGGTGAAGACAGGCAAGATGCGGCCATTGATGCTGGTGTAGCGGCCGGACTCCCCCCAGCTGAAGGGACCGAACTGATCGTAGCCTTCCAGGCCGCCGACATCGCCCGGATCACAAATCCAGGACACGGTCTTGCCGTCGGCGCTTTTCTGCGTCTTGATCTTGCCCGTCGTGTCGCGACAGGCGTACTGCACCTGCTGCAGCAGCACCACGCGCTCCGGCACGGATGCGCCGCTGCTTTGCCGCAGCAAGGTATCGATATCGCCGGTTCGCGCGGATGTCGGCAGGCGCGTGCCGCGAATGACCAGCGCGCCGGCCATGCCGCTGGATACCTGCAGCGCGGTCGATCCGTGCTGGTGCGGATGATACCAGTACGTGCCAGCGGGATGATCGGCGGGAATGTTGTACTCGTACTGAAAACTCACACCGGGACGCAATGTGATCAGCACGTTGTCGCTGTTGCCGCTGGGGCTGATCCACAAACCGTGCGCATGCAGGTTCGAGGAATTGAAGCAGTGCGGAATGTTGTGGTTGTCCGGCGGCGCATCCGCGAGCGAACACCCCGTTTCCCGCGGCAGCTTGTTGTTGAGGCTCACGCGCACCGTTTCGCCCGGATAGACGGAGATTGTTGGCGCCACGAAAGGCACGGCCGGCGTGGCACTGCCCGGGTTTCGGTAGGAACGCAGATGGACCTTGTCAAAACGGCCAGTGGCCGGATTGAAGATCTGCGAGTCGGTGTATTGCAGATCCAGCATCAGCCGGGCGCCACCTCCGGACATCGGCGCCACGCCCGCCACCCGCTTGAGGCCGCCATCGGCATCGTCGGCACGCACGATCACGGCCTGCGGCGGTTCGGCGACGACTTGCGAACCGCCCTGCGCGGACGCGCTCGACCATGCCGTCGCCATGCTACACACCAGACAGAAGCGGACCAGACCAGACATCGGGAGTTCCTGGAAGCAGAGGTCAACCCATCACGGACGTGACTCCGGTCGAGGATGGGATTCAAAACCGCTACCACCGTCACGTCGCTAGCAAATCTAGACGACAGCGCCATGTCAGGCACCTGCGAACTTTGTCAGGTGAAGCCGCCGCCGCGAGCTGCGCATGATGGAAGCCAGTGCGATACGCCGAGCCTGTGGAGGCCGCGATGGAACTCACCGACGCCCGACCCGAGATCGCCGATGCGGAACCCGTTACCGCGTCCAGGCCTCCGCGCCCGGTATCCGCTGTCGATCATTTTCTCGACAGCCTGCATGCCGAAGGTGTCGATGCGGTCTTCGGCGTGCCGGGCGGACACATCTCGGCGCTGACACAGGCATTGCGCCGGCAACAGCGCGTGCGCTACTTCATCGCCAATCACGAAGCCGGCGCCGCCTTCATGGCGGATGGCTACGCGCGCTCCGGTGGAAAACTCGGCGTGTGCACGGTCACCGCCGGTCCCGGCGCGACCAATGCCATCACCGGTGTGGCGTCCGCGCAGCTGGACAACGTGCCGCTACTGCTGCTGAGCGGACAGACCGCGACCGACCGCTTCGGGCAATCCGCGATCCAGGAAAGTACATCGGAGAACGGCATCAATACCGTGGAAATGCTGCGACACTGCACCGCCAGCTCCACGCTGGTGAGCGACGTGCGCAGCTTCCCGCGCCTGCTGGCGCGCGCAATGCGCACCGCCTGTTCCAGGCCGGCCGGCGCGGCGCATCTGTGCCTGCCCGCGAACATCGGCAATCAGCCGATTCCGACGGGAACGAAGATTCCGCCGGTCTCGGCCACACGGCATGCGCACAACGTGTGCGTGGAAGAAACGCGCGCGGTCCTGAACATGATCCGCCGCGCCAAACGGCCACTGCTGTACCTGGGCTCCGGCGCGCGCGAAGCGATGCCCGACTTGCACGAGAGCCTGAGCCAGTTTATCGAGACGCATTGCCTGCCCACCGTCACCAGCGTGCGTGGCAAGGGACTGCTGGACGAAGACCATCCACTGTCGCTCGGCGTCTACGGCATCGGCGGCAGTGCGCGCGCCGATCGTTATCTGGAGCATGGTGTCGATCTGCTGGTGGTGATCGGCAGCCGTCTCGGCGAATGGTCGAGCAAAGGGTTCTCGGCCGCGCTGCACAGCATCCCAACGCTCGTGCAGGTCGATCTCAAGCTCGCCAACATCGGCCAGACGCGACCGGCACAGGTGCCGATCGTCGCCGAGGCCGGCGCTTTCCTGCGCACGCTGATCTCGCTGGCGCGAGACCTGCAGGCGCCCGCGCCCGATGCGCGCCGTTTCGAAGAAATTGCACAGCTGCAAAGCCTGCCGAGACCACAAGAGCAGCCGATTGAGGATGACACCTCCGATCAGAACCGGCTCAAGCCACAGCACGTAATGCGCGAACTCAATCGCGTGCTGCGTCCGGACACCGATCTCTACGTCGACATGGGCAACTGCACCGCCTGGGCCGCGAACTATCTCTGCGTGCGGCCGCCGGCGCGCATCTTCATCCCTTGCGGACTGTCATCGATGGGATGGAGTTGCGGCGCAGTGATCGGCGGCAAGATCGCGCGCCCTGAACGGCGCGCCGTCTCGCTGGTGGGCGATGGCGCGTTCCTGATGAATGGCAGCGAGATCGGTGTGGCCGCGAAATACGGCATCGGCACCGTCACGATCGTGTTGCAGGACAACTATCTCGGCACGGTCAATCATGGCGAACGGGCCAGCGCCGATCGCGCCTATTCGATCGACGATCCCTACTACTCGCTGGGCACGCTCGATCTCGAAGCGTTCTCGCGCGCACTTGGTGCACGCAGCCATGCCGTGCGCCGCCCGAGCCAACTCTGGCCCTGCCTCGCCGACGCGTTCGAGCGCGCCGAAACGGACAAACAACCGCAGGTCGTCGTCGCGCACATCGATCATCGTGTCTGCCCACCCTACGGCGATCGTTTCAGTTCCGTCGCCAAGGCCGCGGGTGGCGGCCCGCCGGGAGCCGCGTGATGGCGCAGGAGTTCGGCATCGTCGGGCTCGGCACCGCCCTGCCCAAACGTGTGCGCACGAGCGAGGACCCGATCTTCGACCACATCCGCCAGGAAGCCGCCAGCAACGGCATCAGCGAAGCCGCGCTGTTCTACGGCAATCGTCAGCATCACGTACTCGGGCTGGATGAGACGCTCGCGGAACTGGCGGCCGATGCCGCGCGCGCGGCACTCGCGGACGCACAACTGGCCACGGAACAGATCGATCGCCTCTACGGCGCCGTCTCGCTGTCGGAATACCTCGCACCGGCCGAACTGTATCGCGTGCACGAACTCCTCGGCCTGCGCCCGAACCTCATGACGCTGCCGCTGCAAGGTGAATTCACCAACTTCGTGCTGAGCCTGATTACTGCCTGGGAAGCGCTCAAGTCCGGACACTGCCAACATCCGCTGATCGCCACAGGCGCCGGCTGGACGCGCAACATGGATTACCGTCGCGGCAGCGCCTTCGGCATCGGCGACGGTGCCGCCGCTGTCGTGCTTGGCGCAAGCGAATCTCTGATCGTGCAGGACTGGGAAGCGGAAACGCTCGGCTCGCAGTACCAGGCCATGACGTTGCGCTCGCGCGCGGGCACCGGGGCGGAACAGCCGACCTTCGCGCTCGAGGAAGACGGTATGCGCACCTTCCTCAGCCTGGGCATGGAGGGTGCGCCCGCACTCGTCGGACGGTTACTGGAACGCGCCGGCCTGCGCGGAGACGACATCACCTTCATCGGCCACCAGGCCAGCCGCAAGCTGATGGATCACTGGAACGCGAAAATCCGCCCGCGCGACTACTTCGACACCCTCGAAGATGCGGGCAATCTGATCTTCGCCTCCGTCCCCTTCACCCTCGCCCGCTACCGCAAACAGTTGCGCACGCCTTATCTCGTCCTTTACGGCATCGGGATCGGCAGCGTGGCACAGGTGGCGGTACTGCTGCGGGTATAGAACGATATCGTCAGGACAGCGCCGGAAACCGCTCCCACAGCTGTTCGAACTGCATGCCGAAACAACGCATCAGGTACGCATCCCGGCTGACGATCAGATTCTCCTGATTGGAGCTGCTCGCGCTGCGCGTCCAGTTGAAGCTCCCGTTGGCAAGCTGCTCGCCATCGAACAGCGCGAACTTGTGATGCATGTGGGAGGGTGCATCGTCCAGCCTCACCTCGATGCCGTCCGATGCCAGTCTCGCGATATCGCTGCCTTCGTCGAAGCGCTTGTCGTTGTCGCTGATGATGCGCACGCGCACGCCGCGGCCATGCGCGGCGACAAGCTCACTGCTCAAGCGATCGTCCGCGATGGTGAAGACGCAGACATCGATGCTGTGCCGGCTGCTGCGACACAGTTCGCGCAGCTTGCGAAGGCAGCTCTCGCCGGGTGTGAAGAATGCCGTCGTCGCCGCGACGGCGGTCGCGGTTGAGAGGTCGAGCGTCTTGACCACCTGTTCGAGCCAGCGCAGCACGTCCAGGGTGCCGGTGCCATCGGCCAGCACCAGCTCTCGCGCCATCTCGAAGGCGCGGTTGCGCAGATAGCGGATGCGTTCGGCGTCGAGGCGCGCGCCGACCTCCCGCAGCTCGAAGCGCTCCTCGTTGTCGAGATTGAAATCCGCGACGCTGGCGCGCAGGACTTCATCGAGCCGGCCGAAATCCATCGCTTACGCCGCCGGCTCGATCGTGGGCGCGGCCAGACGTTTCTGCACGTCCTCGCGCATCTGGGTGAGATCGCGCTCGGCCTGACGCCGTTTCTCGATGCCTTCCCGATGGATTTCTCGCACGTCCTCGACCGTCTTGATCAGCTGGTCATGGACGTATTGCAGGGTTTCGATATCGATCACGCCGCGCTGGTTGGCCTTGGCGGTGGCCACCGAGTTCTCGTGCAACAGATCGGCATTCCTGCGCATCATCTCGTTGGTGGCGTCGTCGATGGCTGTGGCCAGTTCGACTGCGTTCTTCTGTTCGTGCAGCGACAGCTGGATGGCGAAGCTGCGCTTCCAGGCCGGGATGGTGATGTCGCGCACCGCGGCGAACTTCTCGATGAGCAGCATCGCGTTGGCCTGGATGATGCGGATAGTCGGCAGTGACTGGTCGGCCGCATGCTGCAGGAGCACCAGATCGCCGATGCGCTTGTCGAGCAGGCGCGCCGCGTTGTCGAGTTCCGAGCGCCGCGTGCGCGATTCCGGGTCGTCCTTGTCCGCCAACCCGCGCCGCTCCTCTTCGAGAGTGGCCATGCGCAGGCGGCCAGCCGCAATGTGTACGCCGAGATCGTGACGCTCCTCGCGCACGATCTCGTGCATGCGGTCGAACTCCCTGACGCGCTTGCCCAGGTCCTCCTGCTGGCGCGAAACGTCGCGCATCAGCTGCTCGATCTGCTGATTGGTATTGCTGAACTTCTGTACCAGCTCGCCCTTGGACGCCCGCATCCGGTCGATCAGCGGTCCGACGATCGGCAGCTTCGAGCGCGCGCCAAGCTTCTGCAGGTTGAGCGTGCGCGCGATGCGCACGACCTCGCCGAGCTTGTCGCCAGTCCCGTCGAGATCGCGGTTGCGCACCTGGTCGAGCAATTGGCTGGAAAACGCCGTGGTCTTGGCGGCCGCGTCGCGACCGAACCCCTGGATGCCCGCCGGGGCGAGATCCTGCAGCGTGCGGCTGATCTCCACGATGCGCGCGGTATCGGCGGTGGTGAGACCGAGCGCCGTCAACGCGGCTTCGTCCGGCAGGCCCGAGGCGGGCAGTACGACGACGTCCGTGGTGGGCTGGGTCATGGCGATGGCTCCTTGGGTATGCGTTCGATGGGTGTCGCGTTTGTGGGAAGTCCGTCTGCGGGAAGGCGCGAAGCGGAGATGTGCAGCGAGGCGAGTTGCGCGCGCAAGGCGTCGCGAACGTCGGCGATCGCGGCCGCGCGTTCGCGATCGAGTTGCGCGGCGACGGCTTCGGCGGAAGCACGCTGGCGCCAGAGCGGCACCAGGACGTCGCGCAGCTGCGCATGGCGATCGAGCAGCGCGGCGGCATGGTCGCACACCATGGCGATCTGCGACACGCTCATCCGCCACGAAGCGAGAATGGCATCGAGGTGCTGCAGACGGCGCTGCCGGGCCGCCTCGTTTTTGGCCGTCGCCGGTGGTGCCACGCGTTCGCGCGCCAGCAAGTCGTTCAGGCGCTCGATCTGCTGTTGCAGGGAGGCCGACAGCGTCTTCAACTCGGCGCGCCCGCCGATGAGTGCGTCGGCGTGCGCCTGTGCCGCGAGGGCATGCAGCCGAACGCGGTTCTCGACTGAATCGGCCTGGGCTTCGGCGACCAGATCGCGGCCGATGAGGCGGCCGAAGACGCCGGCGCGCTGGCGGCGCCGCACCGGATCGCCGCTATCGATCGCCGCCAGGACGCGCTCGAGCTCGGCAAGCAGCGCGCCCGATGGCAGCTGCGCCAGGCGCGCGTTGATGGTGGCCAGGTCGACAGCGGCAAGAATGTCGGCGCCGATCTGTCGCACGGCGTCACGGCCATCGTCTGGCTCGGGCGACATCGCTTCGGAACCTGGCGCGTCGGGCATCACGAGGGATCCGCCTCCGGGCCGATGCCGCGCCTCGAGGTCTTGACCGGTGCCGCTTCCGTGGATGCCGCATCGCCCAATCTTTCCAGTGCCGCATCGAGCGGGAGTTCCGCCGACGTGGGACGATGCGGTTGTTTGCGCACACCGGAAGACTTGGCCCTGGGCTCCATGCCGGTGGCACGGGTCGCATCGACCAGCTGCAACATGATGGTCTGGATTTTCTGCTGCTGGTCGTGACTGGCGCGTAATGCTTCCAGCAAGGGCTCGACCGCAGCGCGCAAGGTGTGCGGCAAGGCTTCGGTGATGTTCGTCGTTGTCGTTCCCGATACGGATGTTTCGGATGCGGCCGACGGTCGATCGGCCACGCGTTGCAGCAATGCCAGCAACGCATCCCAAGGGGCCGGCGTAGCGGCTGGTGGAGGCACGACGACCGGCGCGGGCGGTTGCGCCGCAGCATCGCCGATCGCTTGCAGACCGCCGGCGATATCGGCTAATTGCGCCACCACGCGACCGCCGACATCGGCATCGTCGGCGCCCATCGCCTTGTTGCGCAGGAATTCGCGCTTGATCTGCGCCCAGCGTGCGGCGTCCTCGGTCGTCAGCGTGCCACGCAGTTCGCCGAGCTTGAGCAGGTTCTCCTCCGCGCCCATGGTCAGCAGCTGCGCTTCACCGAGATAATGATCACCGATGAGTTGCTGCAGCTCGGCTTCGTTCATCACCGGCGAAATCTTCTCCGCCAGCTTGTTCATGTTGCGATAGCTGCCTTGCAGCTTGAATGGCGGCTCGGTGCGGTACTTGTCGGACTGCGCGGCGCTGGCGATGTATTGCTGGTTGACGCGATAGACCACATCGCGCACCTGCATCAGGCGTTGCAGGGTGGCGACGATCTCGTTGCTCTCAGCGCCACTGTAAGCGTGGCTCAAGCCGTTGAGCGAGACCTCCTTGCCCTGCGCCCTGTCGACGAAGAGATAGAGATCGCCAAGATCACGCGTGGCCAGAGGCGCCAGTACCGGATTGGAGGTCAGGCAGTTCTCGATGTAGCTGAGCGTGAACGCATCTTCCATGCCGCCGAGCACGTCACCGAGGTTGTAGATGTCGGCGCGGTTCGCGAGCATGTCCGGAATCTTGAACACCTCGCCGGATTCTGTGTAAGGATTGCCGGCCATCACCACGCAGAACTTCTTGCCGCGCAGGTCGTAGGTCTTGGTGCCGCCCTTCCACACGCCCTCGATGCGGCGCGTGCCGTCGCACAGCGAAATGAATTTCTGCAGGAACTCCGGATGCGTGTGCTGGATGTCGTCGACATACAGCATCACGTTGTTGCCCATTTCCAGCGCGAGGTTGAGTTTCTCGAGCTCCTGCCGGGAAGTGGCGTCGGGCGCCTGCGCCGGATCGATGGAACGCACGCCATGGCCCAGCGCGGGGCCATTGATCTTCATGAAAATCAAGCCGAGGCGATGAGCGACGTACTCCATCAGCGTGGTCTTACCGTAACCCGGCGGCGAGATCATCATCAGCAAACCCATCAGGTCGCTGCGCTTGTCCTCGCCGATCGTGCCGATCTGCTTGGCGAGATTGTCACCGATGATCCGCAGGTAGACGTCGTTGATGAGCTTGTTGCGCACGAACGAGGTCAGTGGCCGCGCCTTGAACTCCGAGAGCCGCAGCGCCTCGCGCTCGCGCGTGACGACGTCCTGGCGGATCGACTGGTAGCGGCGATAACCGGGCAGGAAACTGTCACGATGCACGCACAGACGCTCGATCAGATCGTCGGCCGCCAGCGTCATGCGCCCGCCCTGGATGCGCGGATGCTCGCCGAGCAATCCTTCGATGATCGCCAGCAGGGCGGTATCGTTGTCGCGACGGCGCAACGCCGATCCGCTAAGCAGCAGCGCCGCCGCTTCCGGCGCATACGCGGCCAGCGGCGCGAACTGCGATTGCGAACACAGCCCTTCCAGCCAATGCAAGGCATGTACCCAGCGTGCGGCCGTCGGCAATGCCGTCAATGTGCGCGCGAAGGCGTCCTGCATGCCGGCGGCCGCCAGGCGTGCATGCAATCCTTCGCGCAACTCGCGCGCGTAGCACGAGAGCACGAAGGCCGGTTCGCCGTCGCCCAGCTCCTCGACCAGATAATCCGCCGCCTTGCGCGCGAGCGCTGGATCGAAGACCAGCGCGGCATCCCGGATATGGTTAGCGATGGCCTCTGCGATCTCCGCGCGCAGCGCTTCGAGCCCTGCGCGGGCACCAAAGAGTGCCTGCATGGCACCAGCAGCCATGCGTCGCTGTACCCAGCCATGTGCATCCTCGCGTTGTCCGTGCTCAGCCCAGAACAGCACGGCGAGCGCACGTGCCGCCGGTGCGTGAAGCAGAGCGCCAGCCGCTGCGCGCTGCGTCAACAATGTGCGCAAGATCAGCGTCGCGTCGTGATCATGGATGCCGCGTTCGTAGCCGTCACGGTAACGTGGCGCGGCGAACCCGTGCACGGTCTTGGCCAGCGCTTCCGGGTCGGAGACCTGGCGTTGCAGCAGATCGAGACTGAGGCCGTCCCGTCCCGCTTCCGCCGCATCCAACAACTCGCCGGCCAGGTATTCGCCGCGATACAGCGTCGGCGATTCGGACTCCAGCGTGACCGGCCAGAATTCGCGCAGCGCGGCGAGTTCCTCGCTCTGGAGCGGATGCATGAAATCGGTGCCGGTGAGATGCAGGGCCAGCGCATCGCCACGCGGCAGCAAGGTGAGATCCAGCGGCTGCGTATTGATGCTGAAGCGGTGACGGCCGAGCTTGATGACGTTGCCGCCGTCCTCGAACAGATCGGTGCGATCGCGCAAGGCCCGCACGGCCTGATCGCGCGCGCTCTTCAGTCGCGCCTCGACGTCGTCGGCCTTGACGCTGTCCTTCAGCGCACGCAGCCGATCGGCCAGTTCGCGGACCTTGAGGATCAGCGGATCGCCAGCGAAGAAGGCATTGAGCTCATCGGCGCTGGCGAATTTCTCCGTGCGCCGACCCAGGCCGTCGAGAATGCGATCGGCGGCATCCAGCACCGCCTGCGCCTTGCGCTGGCGTTCGTCGAGCAATGCCTGCTTGTGCGACTCGAAGGTTTCCAGCAACTCCTCGCGCTTGCCGAGGATGTCGTCGAGGAACTGTTCGTGCTCGCCGAACTGGCTTTCCAACCCTTCCAGCTGCACCATCAATCGCGACAGCTGTTCGTCGGCGCGTTCCGGATCGCTGGCGAGGCCGAGCGCGCTGGTGATCGCCTGCCCGAACAGCGCGAACTGCGCGCCGAACTGGGCGACGGCCTCGGCAGAACCCAGCGTCTTGCGCCGCTGCTCGGCGCGCGCCCTGGCCTGGTTGAGACGCGCGTAGATGGCCGAGATCGCCTCCACCACGCGCGTGCGCTGCGTGGCGTCGTCGACCTGCAGGCCGGCGATCAGTTCCGAGAGCATGTCGAGGTCGGCCGACATGGTTTGGAGCGCCTGCACCTGTTCGCTCAGCTGCTTCGCGGTCTGTGCCTGCTGGGCCAGGGCATCCAGTTCCTCCACGCGCTTCGCATACGGCTGCAATGCCTTGTCATCGCCAAGAAAGGTGCCGGTGGCCGCACCGATACGCGCGTGCTCGGATTGCAGTTCGGCGCCCATGGCGTCGATCGCGGCGGTGTCGATATAGCGATATTCGCGGATGGTCAGCAGATGGCCGCGCTGGCGAGTGATGGCATTGAGCGCCTCCACGAACTCGGACACCTGCGTCCAGTTTTCCGGCAGCAACCGACCAAGTAGCGCCTTGTGGTCGGCGCGCGCCTGCGTCATCGCCGCATCCGACTGACGGCGGATGCTCTCGACCTTCTCGAATTCGTCCAGCACCGACTCGCCGGTTGCGCTGATCTCGCGCAACAGAGTGGCCGCGCCTTCGCAGTTGGCATCGTCCAGCCAATGATGGGCATCGAACAGGCGCCGGGTATTGCGCACGAGCAGCTGGTAACGCTGCACTGATACTTCGGAGCTCTCGATCTCGCGACCGAGATCGAACAGATTGGAAATACCGCGCACCAGCTCGGCGTTGCCGATCTTGCCCATGAAACTGGTGCCCATCGGGCGACTGGCGGCGAACTCCGCGCTGGCGAACGGTGTCTGCCAGACCTGCATGGGATGGATGCGGGTCGCGCCGTCGCCTTCGGCGTGGAACAGCACCATGCGACCGTCCTGCAACACCGCATGGCCATGGCCGAACAACGGATTCTGCAGCTTGCGCTGGATCATGTTGTAGACGAACAGCGCGCTGCGGCCTTCCTCATGTTCGTAGAAGACGTACATCACGTCCTCGCCGTTGGGCGAGCGGATCGAGCGCTGCAATTGCATGCCGTCCATGCTGGCGTCGAAGGCCTTGTGCTCGCCGTTCTGCAGGTAGTAGCCGCCCGGAAAAATGATGCCGTGGTCTTCCGGCAGCTGCACGCAGGCCTGCACGATGGCGTCGTTGCGTATGACCTTGCCGGTCAAGGTGTTGTAGACCAGGCCGCGCCAGACGGTTTCGCGGTAAGGCAATACCTTCAGCAGGATCAGCGAGCCGACGCGGGCGAATTCGAACGCGGCGTCGTCCAGCGACTGGGTCTTGTCCTCCACCGGCTCGCTGTAGATGCCCTCGCCGCGCTCGGTATTGTTCTCGACCTTGATGGTGAGATCGCCGCCGCTGGTCTCGACGAAGATCGTGTCGAGGATGTTCAGGTGCGGGAAACGGCCGCTGACCATCAACTCGCGCGTGGCGCGCGTCCAGGTGAAATCGAATGGCGGCGCCAGCACCAGATCGCGCTCGCCGCGCATGTCGATGTAGCTCAGCTCGCCCTGGTTGGAGATCGCCCAGCGGAACACACGCACGTCGCTGCTGCGCGCACCGATCTGGAATGCCGCGAGCAGCTTGCTGCCGGTCACGTCGAGCTGCAGTAGACGCGCGTCCTTGTAATACGCGTAGAGTTCGTTGAAATCACGAACGAAGGCCGCGTCGCCGAGGAAGCTCGTCGCGATCTCCACAGGCGTGACGTCGTACCCTTCCGCGCCCTCCACCAGCTTGTACAGGCCGAACACATCCTCCACGCGCGTGGTGGTCTTCAGGCCGATGAAGACGTTGTAGCCGAACAGCAGCAGATCGCCGACCGGGACGATGTCGCGGCCGATGCAATTGTTCTCGGTGCGGATGCGCAGGCGCCCGATCGCCTCGAGACGACTGTCGCCGAATTCCTGCAAGCGGCGCTGGTTGAGCGTGTTGGCCGTCTGCCGCAAGCGCTCGCCCTGCTCGCTCAGCCGGCGGCGCAGGACTTCATAGGCGCCGCCCTGGGCGACGGCCTGATCGACCGCCTGATCGACTGTTTGATTGGCCTGGCTGGTTTCGGTGGCGGCGTCTTGCACGGCTGGCGTGACGGATTGCGACATCGTGATACCTCGCCCGATCCTGGGCGGTTAATGAGCGGCTGCGAAAAGACGGGACTGGAACGACGGGGTCAGACCTTGGTCGCGCCTGGCGCCTGGAGGCCGAACTTGCGGGTGATATCGGCCAGCTGCGCCTGCATCGGCGCGTCGATCTCGTGCGGCTGGATGCGCGCGATGATGTTGCCCAGCACGCGCAGCTCATTGGCATCCACCACGCCATCCTGTTCGGCAATGGCAAGGATCTTGCCCAGCTCGGTCGCGTCCAGACGGCCGTCGTCGCTGAAGCAGCGGATCGAGCGGAAGGCCATTTCCAGGAAGTCTCGGTTCTCTTTGCTCATGTCTTGAACTCTCGATCGATCGCGGTAGAAGTGGCCCGAAGCATCAAAGCACGCTGTCCCGCGGCGACAGTGCCGCGGGACAGTGCCTCAAAGGTTTCAGGCGGGTTCGCCCAGTTCCGGCGTATCACGCCCGACCAGTGCCTGCGGCTCGCGCGGCTCCGGCTTGGGCACGCGGAGGAAGCGCTCCAGCAGGTCCTGCGCGATCGGACTCTTGCCGACGAAGCCTTCCACCGCCTTGCCCAGCGACAGCGCCTTGGAGAAGCTCTCGAACAGGCCGCCGTCGCCACCGACCAGATCGATGTTGGCGTTGCGCAGCGCCGTGGCGATCACTTCCGCGTTTTCCTTCGACACTTCGCGTCCGGCCTCGATCGCCGCCATCGCCTGCTCCAGATGCGTCTCGAGCGTCATGCGGAATTCCTCGTGACCGCGCGCGTTGTCGCTCAGCGAATCGATCGCGCCGAACTTCGCGGTCAATCCTTCCGCCTCGGCGGTGAGCTTCTTCACCGTGACGTTCGCTTCGGCGACGCCCACCGACTCCACCGCCGTCGCCTTGGCGCGACCCATCTTCTCCTCGCCCTCGGCCTTGGCGGCGAGATTCTCGGCCAGCACTCGCGCTTCGCTACTGCCCTGCTTGTAGTTGGCCTCGGCCTTGGCCTCGATCACGCGCGCCTCGGCAACACCGACCTTCTCGATCGCGCTCGCGGTCGCCTCGCGCACTTGCGCTTCGGCCAGCCCGGGCGCGGCGGTTTCCGCCTTCACGCCTTCGGCCAGCAGCTTCTTGGCATCGGACTGCTTGGCGGCCGCGTCCATTTCGGCCTGCGCCAGCGTGGTGAGTTCCACCGCCCGGTACTTCGCCGCCGTTTCCGCGGCTTCCGCTTCCTTGACGGTGCGCACCAGATCTTCCTGCGCCGCGGCTTCGGCCGCGATCACCTTGGCCTGACGCTCGCGCTCAGCCTGCGAGACGGTGCGCACCTCCTTGATGCGCTCCTCTTCCTGCGCCACGGTCTTGTCGATGGCGATGCGCTCGCGGGTGATGTTGGCCACGTCCATCTTGCCGGTCTCGACCACCTTGTCGCGCTCCACGCCCTGCAGCTGCACTTCACGGTCGGTGGTGACTTCTTCCAGCTGGCGCGCGCGCGCCACGCGCTCGGCCTCGATGGCGACGGCGCGCTGGCGGTTCTGCTCGGCGACTTCCACTTCGCGCTGGCGGTTCTGATCGCGGATCTGGATCTGTTCCTCGGCCGCGAGACGCGCCTGCTCGGCGATCAGGCGCTGCTCCTCGCGCACGCGCGCGGTCTCGGCCTCCTCGCGGGCACGGATGGTGTCCACTTCACGCTTCTGCCGCGCCTCGGCCTCGGCCTGCTGGCGTTCCAGCGCCAGCGTGGCTTCGCGCGCCTCGACGTTCTTCTTGGTGATCGCCAGCTTCTCGTTCTGTTCGAGCTCGTTGGTCACCACGTTCTGCGTGGCGGTCAGCTCGGTGATCTTGCGGATGCCTTCGGCGTCGAGGATGTTGCTCGGGTCGAGCAGGCTCTTCGGCGTCTGTTCGAGATAGTCGATCGCCACGTCTTCGAGCACGTAGCCGTTGAGGTCGTTGCCGATCACCTTGATGATCTCGTCGCGGAATTCCTGGCGCTTCTCGAACAGATCGGTAAACTCGAACTTCTTGCCGACCGTCTTCAGCGCCTCGGAGAACTTGGCGTTGAACAGCTCGTCGACGGCGTTCTTGTCGGAAGCGCGATCGGCGCCGATGGCCTTGGCCACGCGCAGCACGTCGGCCTGCGTCTCGTTCACGCGCAGGTAGAAGGCGACGGTGATGTCCGCGCGCATGTTGTCGCGGCAGATCAGTCCTTCCTTGCCGCGGCGATCCACTTGCAGGGTGATCAGGCTGATGCGCATGTGTTCCGCGCGATACAGCACCGGGATGATCAGCCCGCCGGTGAAACGCACCTTCGGCGTGGCGCTCATGTCGTTGACGATCAGGGCGGTGCCCTGGTCGACCTTGATGTAGAAGGCCTTGAACAGACCGAACAGACCCAGCATCACGGCCAGCACGACGACCACACCGATCAAAAGCGGGAGGACCATGGACACACTCATTTCAACCTCTCCTTAGTGATCCTACGTTGTAGGGTTGGAACTCAAGCACATACAGTTACAGGCTCTGGAACTGCTCTTCGGAAATCACCCGATACGCGTGCTGCTGGTCGAGATACTCGATCAGCACCACGCGATCTCCCCGTTTGAAACGACCGGCTTCCTGGCAACGGATCTGCAACACCAGCCCGGCACCACCGTCGTCCACCGTCGCCTGACCGTAGCCGGCATCGACCGACGGGGTGCTGACGATCGCGGTGCGTCCCAGGATTGAAGGTTCCTGTGGCGGACGCAGCCGCAACAGCACGCGGCTGAGCGGGCGCAGCAGCAGCGAGGTCGCGATCACCCCGGGAATCAGCATCCCCACGGCGACGACGATCCCGAGCGGAATGCGCAAGCTGGCCGGCAGGTGCTGCAGTACAAGCAGCTGCACGAAATATGTACCCAGCCAGCCGCAGAAACTCAGCACCGTCAGCACGATCATTACGGGAACGCCCGACAATCCCAGCTTCGACACGATCGCCGCGGCCGCGCCCGGATCACCGTCGCCATCGCCGCCGAACACGTGATCGGGCCCGTCGAGATCGACCAACCCGGTGGCCGCCAACAACCAGTACAGAACGCACACGGTCAGCAGGATGCTGTAGATGAGCGTGGGAAACGTCAGCACGGTCTGCAGGAAAGCGATCATCGAGAACTCCCCGGAGTTGCACGCGGCTTGGCACGGCGTCCGCCTGGACGCGAGGTATCGATCACGCGCTGGCCAACGCGGTCGAGCACGAACTGGATGCGCGCATCGCGGACATCGATGCCTTCCGCCGCAAGGCGCGCATCCAGTTCGGGATCGTCCACCGCCGCGTGTCCATCAGCGGACAGTTCCGGCGCAGGCTCGCGCCGGCGCGCGCGCAGCAGCGATTCGATCGCCGTCTGCGGCCGCGTGACACCGGGCTGACGTCCGACGACGCTCTCCTGCGCCCGCTGCACGGTCTCGGCGGCACGCAGCGTATCCAGCTGTTGTTGCAATCGGCGCAGACCGTTCTCGCCCTGCCCGATGAGATGCCGCATCTGCGTGATGTGCTCGTCGATGCGGGACAACGCCACGATTTCATCGTCGCGCCGCTCCTCGAGTTGCACGATCGCCGTCGCCACCTCGCGCGCCAGTGCGTGCTTGCCGGCCTGCAGACTGGCCAGCGCCTGCGCCTCGCGCTGCGCGATCGCCGCTTCCGCCGCCTCGACGCGCTCCTGCGTGGTGAAACGGTTGGCCTGGAACGCGGCGAGGCTCGCGCGCCATTCGCGCAGGCGCTCGTCCATGCCTCGGATTTCCTCGTCGAGTTCGCGTTGCGCCTGGCTGCCGGCGATCGATTCGCCAAGCTCGGCCAGCTGCTCGCGCACACGCCCGAAGATGCGGGTCAGCGCGTTCATGCGGCGGCCTCCACGGCGAAGACTTCCGGACGCAGGAACGGCGCATAGGCTTCCGCCGCGCCGAGGACGTTCTCGGCCAGCGTCTCGATCTCGAACAGCACGTTGTCGAGGCTGGAGCGCGTGTCCAGCGAGCCGGACATGATGTAGCAGGCGACACCGCCGATAATCTCCACACCCATCGTCGACAGCGGCAGCACCTTGTGCGTGCGCAGGACGTGCGCGTTGAACGCGGCCGGATCCGCCACATCCTCCACCGGCCACATCAGCGACTCGACGCTGATCTGCTCGCCGCTCACCGCGATGAAGACCGGCAGATCGCCGTACTCGCGCATCACCAGATGCAGACTCGGTTCGACGCCCTCCAGCAGTTCCAGCACCACTTCGCCCGCCCGCACCGGCCCGGCATCGGCCAGGGCGGCGTGCAGGGAACGCGCCGTCCAGGCCGGAAAGCCCTCGCCCTCGGCGTGGCCCGACCCCATGCCCCCGGGCTGGCGCAGGCGGCGCTCGACCATGGCCAGGGCCGGAGCGTGCTGCGGCAGGATCCAGACATCCTTCTTGACGAACCCCTCGCGGCGCATGCGTTCGCGGAATTCGCGGACATACTCGGTCGACGATTTCGGGCGAGGCACTTTCATGAAATGAAACTTAAATCTTTCCTGAAATATTTGCAACTACTTCCGTGCCCGCTCTGATGGACGGTCGCCCCAAGCCCAAAGTCGACGCCCCTGCCACAGCCGCCTGGTGCCACGGGTTCTTTCAGGTAAGGACAGATGAGTACGAAAACTCAGCTACTCCGCTCCAAACCGCGCAAGCGGAAACGCTCCGATACATGACGGCACAGCACTGTGTCCGATTAGTGTCCCCAGCCTCGGCGGGCCTGCTCCGCCCTTACTTGGCGGGCGGCGACCCCGTGAACGTCATGACCAGCGTGCTGTTGTCGTCCCCTTGCGGCTGCACGCTACCCAATTGCGCGCCCGGCCCGTTCTGGGCGACGACGTAGGCTTCCGCAGTGATGTATTCCTCGCTGCACTGCAGCTCTTCGCCCGGCGCCGGCTTGGTGCCTTTCGGCAGCGGCACCGGACGCCGGCAGATCAGCGGCTGCCCATCCTCGCCGCGTTTCCAGCGCGCAGCGGACACTGTCATGATGCCCCGCATCTGACCGGGCACGAGCGGTTCCGCCGCAGCAGCCGCCGGCACCACCGGCGACAACGCCGCGTCCACCACGAGTGGATAGCGCGACAGCACGCCGGCATGCTCGCGTTCGAGCGTCTCCCGCATCTGCGGTTCGTGATTGAGCGCGGTCAGCATGCGGCCGGCGATGCGGATCATCGTCTGCTCGTCGACATCGCCCACGGAAACATTGCCGGCATACAGGTCGCCGACGTAATTCAGCTTGCCGGCCTCGATGTTGATCTGCGGCGACTTGTCTTCGGGAACGGCCAGATTGTCGGTGCCGCTGTAGAACTGCCCGACGTAATAACGCCCCGCCTTGAGCCGCATCAGCCAAGCGCCCTTCCTGCAAGCGATGGAGCCATCGGACTTGAGCGGCCCCCAGAATCCACCGCTGGATTTGCCGGCACGGAACAGCTGGACGCCCGCGATCGGGTGACCGCAGGTCAACGTGGTGGCCAGGATGCCCTCGTCGGGCTTCAGCGTGTCCTGTTCCTTGAACTGTCCGGCCCAGGCCGGTGCGGACAACAGTGCCGTCAGCACGATCGTCAAGCCGATGCGTTCCATTGCCGAGCCCCCTTTGCTCTCGCTGGGCGCAGTCTGCTGCGGGCCGGATACGAATTCAAGCGGCTAGCAAGTCCAGCTTGTCCGCAAAAACACCATGCAGATCATTCGCGATCGCGCGGTGGTTGATGCTCGATCTCGGAATGCCAGGCATCCGGAGTCGGTTGCCATGGCCCCTCCCCCAGCACCGCCTCTATCAAATGCTGCAGCGGATAACCGAGGTGGCTCGCGGCGGACATCCCGGCATCCTGCCAATGCGCTTCGCGCAGGAACGCCTTACTGTGGCCGTATCGGAAAATCGACACTGACCCTATTTTCTGCAGAAAGCCGACACTGACCCCTGTTTTGCCCAAATCAGATGCGGCGGAAGGACGGTCTACGCGAGCATCACCATGCATCATGGTCGGCTTTGCACTGTCTAAACTAAGACAAGCCATTCGCTTGTCCTCGTGCCTCTTTCATCTTGTGGTCGAGCGCCCCGCTCAGCATCGCTTCGTACAACTGCAGACAGAGCCGCATGCGCATCGCAAGCAGACCGAGAAGGTACATGATCGAGAGAATGATGCCGGCGACAGCCTGCCAAGGCGGAATCGCGAGTAGCGTTTCCAGCGTGATTTCACCCGAGTTCCTGAGTAGCAGTAACAATGCAAGCAGCGCCGGAATAATGCCTAGCTTGTCGAAGCCTCCAGCCAGCAAGCCAAGCTTTGAGGTTAGCCGGTCCTGCGAGAGCCTGGCAAAGCGATGATGCTCTTCAAGTTCTTCTTGCGGATAAGTCGACAACCAGCGTTTCAGTTCGCGGAAATGTGCCAGATCATGATCGCTTTGCGCGACGAACTTGGGCTTCCAGTGCCAGAACTCAAATGCCATCACCCAGAGTCCTCGCACGATGCCAGGCCCATAACCTATGAGTGCCAACCATACGCCGAGCTTCGCCATGAACACCATCCACATCGCGGGCACCATGAACTTGATCAGCAGTGAAGGCAGCAAGCCGGTCACGACGCCGACCGTACCGATGGCGTTCCACATCCCCATCCACGACGGCATGCTCAGAACGGCGGCCGGCCCATCCGGGAGGGCTTGCAGCTTCTTTTCCAAGACAGCAAAGGAGAGACGGTCGTCCATGCTTCGAGCACCCTCTTTAGAGAAAAGACCCCGTTAGTGGAGGGCTAGGTCTCCACCCGAATGCACTTGCCGAAGATGCTCGATGCGGTGATCCATCCATTGGTGAACCTCTTGCTGTTTTCGATCTGGAACTGGCCGGGGCGGATCGCAGGGTCGACTCTGCTCCTTCCCTTCTCAGAAAGTCGACTCTGACCCCTGTTTTGCCTGTTTTGCGCTATTTTGCCGCCTATTTTGAGGAAATGGCACGAAAGATATAATGCCCACAATGAAGTTTGCCACTTCCGAAAAATTTCGTCCGATTGGGTTTTGCATCTATTGCGGAGCGATAGAAGGCCCTTTCAGTGACGAGCATATTGTGCCCTTTGGACTTGGCGGCAACTCTCTTATTCTTCCAAAAGCAAGCTGTCGCGCTTGCGAGAAAATCACCAGCCGCTTCGAGCTGGACTGCTTACGATCGACATGGGGGCTATACCGCCAACAGACTGACATGCCGACTCGAAGGCGTGCAAGGCGCACTATGAACGCCGCAGTTAATATTAATATCGGGCAACGGGGCATCGATGGAAGCTTTCAACCTAGCGGTCGAAAATTGACTGCGCCAGCCAATGATCTCCCTCTTGTCTACATTACGCCCAACATGGAGCCACCCGGCATCCTTCTTGGCACACCCCCAAGCAATCATTGGAGTGGATCATTCTGGACACGCTTAGACAGAACAGAAAAGTTGCACGAATTGAAGAAAGATGAAGAAGCGCTCAATCTCTCTTCAATCAACCCGCTTTCTTTTGCCAGAATGCTTGCAAAGATTGCTTATGCGTATGCCTTAGCTCGTCTTGGCACCGAATCGTTCCGCCCATTGGTTCGCGAGCTGATTCTCGGACAAACTGAAACAATGTCGTATTGGGTCGGCTGCAGCACACATCCTGAGCAAGAATTTGCCCCCGATGAAATTCATAGACTTCGTAGTGCTTGGGCAACACTCAATGGCGTTACATATGCTCTAGTAACTATCAAACTCTTTGCGCCACTGGGAACTCCCGAATACATGGTAGTTGTCGGAATTCGAGAATAGCCATTACTTCAAGCCATAACTGATCCTTCTACCGCTTGTCGGCAATCAGCCGCACTTTGAATAGCCACAGTTCAAGCAAGTCGCGCATCCATCCATGATCACCACAGCCTTGGTATTGCACTTGTGGCACATGGTCGCCGACGGCGGAAACGAGGTGCCATCGCCGGTCACGGCGATGTCCTCGGGATAGGTATCGGGATACGACCCTTCGATCCCACCCGCCTCACGCTGCGGATGGACCGGAACGCTTACTTCAGTGTTTTTTTTTGAGCGCTCTTCGTATGCGCGACGCTTCTCGGCGATCAGGGCGCGCTGGTGGTCGCTCATTTCGGGGTCGTGCATCATGCCGATCGACTTGAGGTGGTCCTCGACGATCATGCCCAGTTCGGCGACCAGCGAGGGCATGTACACGCCGCCGGCCTTGAAGTAGCCGCCCTTGGGATCGAACACGGCCTTCATCTCGTCGACGAGGAAAGTGACGTCGCCGCCCTTGCGGAAGACTGCGGACATGATGCGGGTGAGCGCGACGATCCACTGGAAATGCTCCATCGACTTGGAGTTGATGAAGATCTCGAAGGGGCGGCGCTGTTCGTGCTCGGTGCCGGCGTTGAGCACGATGTCGTTGATGGTCACGTACATGGCGTGTTCCACCAGCGGGGATTTGATCTTGTAGGTGCTGCCGATCAGGACTTCCGGGCGCTCGATGCGCTCGTGCATCTGGATGACGTCGGCCGTGGGCAGTTCGGCCTCGACTTTCTCGCGCGCGACGGAGGCACCGGCGACGGCCTTCTCCTTGTCCTCGGCGGTGACGACGGCGTATCCCTTGATTTTCTTGTCGATCTTGACGGCCATGACGCGGTTCCTGATGGGTCGGTGTTGCTTGTTTTTGTGGTTATGAGGTTTACGTGGGGCTGGATGCCCTCACCCCAACCCCTCTCCCGCGGGCGGGAGAGGGGCTACCGGGGCGGTGTTGCTTATTTCTTCTTTGCCGCCTTCTTGGCCGCCTTCTTCGCGGGGGCCTTGCGGGCGGTCTTCTTCGCTGCCTTCTTCACGGCCTTCTTGGCTGGCGCTTTCTTGGCGGCGGCCTTCTTGGCCGGAGCCTTCTTCGCAGCTTTCTTGGCGGTCTTCTTGGCAGCCTTCTTCGCGGCGCCCTTCTTCTTCAGCGCGGCGACTTCGGCCTTGGCGCTGGCGCTGACCGAGGCGAGTTTCTTCTTCGCCTTGGTGACGCGCTTGCTGACGGCCTTCTTGGCCTTGGCGGCGCTCTTCTTCGCGGTCTTCACCGCGCTGCTCGCTTTTTTCGACACCGCGCTGCCGATTTCCTTCGCCTTGTCGGCGACGGCTTCGGCGGCGTTGGAGAGGGTCGCGGTGACCCCGTTGCCGTTGCTCATGATGGTTCCCTCAGGTCAGTGGACACGGGCGGGCGCCCGTGGAGCGAAATGTAGCGCGTTTGATTTCCTTCTCCCATCGGGGGAAGGTGCCCCGCAGGGGCGGATGAGGGAGGAAGAATCATTCGCGAGGGAACCTTCTATGACACGGAATTTCCCCGCCCTCATCCGGCGCTTCGCGCCACCTTCTCCCGGAGGGAGAAGGGAAAACCTCAGAACTTGCCGTAGTAGCCTTCCTTGAGCGCGTCGAACAGGTTGGCGGCGGTGTGCAGTTCGCCGTCGTATTCGATCTGCTCGTTGCCCTTCACCTCGACCACGCTGCCATCCTCGAGTTCGAAGCGGTAGGTGGTGTTCTCCAGGTCCGTTTCCTTCACCAGCACGCCCTGGAAGGCGGCGGGGTTGAAGCGGAAGGTGGTGCATCCCTTCAGGCCCTGCTGGTGGGCGTAGCGGTAGATGTCCTTGAAGTCCTCGTACGGGTAGTCCGTGGGGACGTTGGCGGTCTTGGAGATGGAGCTGTCGACCCACTTCTGCGCGGCGGCCTGGACGTCGACGTGTTCCTTGGGGGTGATGTCGTCGGCGGCGATGAAGTAGTCGGGCAGCTTGGCGGCCGGGTCTTCGCTGAACGGCATGGCCCGGGCGTTGATCAGTTCGCGGTAGGCGAGCAGCTCGAAGGAGAAGACGTCGACCTTTTCCTTCGACTTCTTGCCTTCGCGGATCACGTTGCGGCTGTAGTGGTGGGCGAAGGACGGTTCGATGCCGTTGCTGGCGTTGTTGGCCAGGCTCAGGGAGATCGTGCCGGTGGGGGCGATCGAGCTGTGGTGGGTGAAGCGGGCGCCGCTCTCGGCGAGCTGGTCGACCAGCTCCGGGGCCACGGTGGCGATCTGCTGCATGTAGCGCGAGTAGCGGGCGTGCAGGACCTTGCCGGGGATCTCCTGGCCGAGCTTCCAGCCGTCGGCGGCCATTTCCGGGCGCTGGCGCAGCATCGCCGCGGTGACGGTGAAGCGCTCCTCCATGATCGGCGCGGGGCCTTTTTCCTCGGCCAGCGCCAGACCCATTTCCCAGCCGGCGACGGCCATCTCGCGGGCGATGCGCTCGGTGAACTCACACGATTCCTTGCTGCCGTACTTCATCTTCAGCATGGTCACGGTGGAGCCGAGGCCGAGGAAGCCCATGCCGTGGCGGCGCTTGCGCATGATCTCGTCACGCTGCTGCTGCAGCGGAAGACCGTTCACTTCAACGACGTTGTCGAGCATGCGGGTGAACACGCGCACGACTTCCTTGTATTCCTCCCAGTCGAACTCGGCCTGGTCGGTGAAGGCGTTGCGCACGAACTTGGTGAGGTTGACCGAGCCCAGCAGGCAGGCGCCGTAGGGCGGCAGCGGCTGTTCGCCGCAGGGGTTGGTGGCGCGGATGTTCTCGCACCACCAGTTGTTGTTCATCTCGTTGACGCGGTCGATCAGGATGAAACCGGGCTCGGCGTAGTCGTAGGTGGACACCATGATCATGTCCCACAGGTGCCGGGCCTTGATGTGGCCGTAGACCTTGCAGGCGACCAGGCCATCGTCGCGGACGATGTAGCTGGCGTGCTGGGGCCAGTCGCGCCAGACGACCTGCTCGGCGTTGGACAGGTCGAGGTCGCCGGTTTCCTTTTCGTTGATCGGGAATACCAGCGGCCAGTCGGCGTCGGTCTCCACGGCCTGCATGAAGCCGTCTGTAATCAATAGCGACAGGTTGAACTGGCGCAGGCGGCCGTCCTC
Organism: Luteimonas sp. GW821-FHT14E02; assembly: GCF_058803905.1. Taxonomy (NCBI): domain Bacteria; kingdom Pseudomonadati; phylum Pseudomonadota; class Gammaproteobacteria; order Lysobacterales; family Lysobacteraceae; genus Luteimonas; species Luteimonas sp. GW821-FHT14E02. The sequence continues at coordinate 61,905 of NZ_JBXAPK010000001.1, forward strand.
GCGCTTGGCGCGGATGAAGTCGCGCACGTCGGGGTGGCTGACGTCGAAGGTGCCCATCTGCGCGCCGCGGCGGCCGCCGGCCGACGACACGGTGAAGCACATCTTGTCGTAGATATCCATGAAGGACATCGGGCCGGAGGTGTAGGCGCCGGCGCCAGCGACGAAGGCGCCCCTAGGGCGCAGCGTCGAGAATTCATAGCCGATGCCGCAGCCGGCCTTCAGGGTGAGGCCGGCCTCGTGGACCTTGTCCAGGATGCCGTCCATCGAGTCGACGATGGTGCCGGAGACGGTGCAGTTGATCGTGCTGGTGGCCGGCTTGTGCTCCAGCGCCCCGGCATTGGAGGTGATGCGGCCGGCCGGGATCGCGCCACGGCGCAGCGCCCACAGGAAGCGCTCGTTCCAGTAGGCGCGCTTGTCCGGGGCGGTTTCCGCGTCGGCCAGGGCACGGGCGACGCGCTGGTAGGTGCCGTCGATGTCGGCATCCACCGCCACGCCCTGCTTGGTCTTCAGGCGGTACTTCTTGTCCCAGATGTCCTGCGACGCGGGCTGCATGGGGATTTCGCGATTCAAATCCGCGCGATTGGGGTCACCGCGATCAAGGGCCGCGCGATTGGGGTCAGGGGTCTGTCCCATATCGTTTTTCACCGCCTCCAGGCGCACCGTGCTCATGCTGAATCTTTCTCCTGACTGGCCGGGCTCGTGGCGCGGCTTGTTGTTCTTGTCGTTGATTTCTTGATTGCCGTTTGCAGGCGTCATCGGGAACCCGGTGCCGCCGTCCTGCCTTAGAAGCGACCGACGGCGAAGCCGCAGCCGCGTGTTACGCGTCGCGCTCCATTCCGTGATCTGTAGTCGGGGCCGAGCCTGCTTGCATCGTGCGCCTTCCCCTGTAGCGACGTGTCAAAATCAGGTAAACCCTACCACTTGGGCCTCTCCTCCCAGTCCGACCCCAACATCTTGTGGCCGAACGGGAGGTCAAACTACGCCGGGGCAAGGGCGCTGTCAACCGGAAAAATGGAAATCTGGAAGTTTTTTTGTGACAGCCGCCTCGCCCCCGGGGCCGGTCGGACGGGCGGTCCCTGGGCCTGGGTTTGGGGGTTTTCAGGGTTGATTTCAGTGGTGACAGGAAGGCGCCAAGCCACCGCGGATCGGCGAAACTTCATGCCCGATTAAACGGTCTCCATCAAAACTGAACGTCTTAATCGGACCGCGCGACGCCATCCCCGGGCCCGTCCCGGCACACTGTGCGCCGTGCGCCACGCGCCATCTCATGAGGACCCCATGCGTCGGTTGTCGACCCCCACCAAGACCCTGCTCGCCCTGACCCTGGCCGCGGCCTTCGGCGGCTTCGCCGCGACGGCCCTGCGCGAAGGCCTGGAACAGCCCGCCCGCGCCGAATCGGCGGCGCCCGTGGCCGTGCCGGCCACCATGGCCAGCCTGCCCGCCACCGTCGAGGGCCAGGCCGTGCCCTCGCTCGCGCCCATGCTCAAGCGCGTCACCCCGGCCGTGGTCAGCGTGTACAGCCGCCAGACTGTGCGCGTGGCCAGTCCGCTCGGGCCGTTCGCCGACGATCCGTTCTTCCGCCGCTTCTTCGGCATCCCCGACATGCCGCGCGAACGCGTGGAGCGCGCGCTCGGCTCCGGCGTGATCATCGATGCGCAGAACGGCTACGTGCTGACCAACCACCATGTCGTGGTGAACGCCGACGGTGTGTCGGTGACGCTCGCCGACGGCCGCACGCTGGAAGCCGAATTCCTCGGCTCCGATCCGGACACCGACGTGGCGCTGATCCGCATCCCCGCCAAGAACCTCACCGCCATTCCGCTGGGCAACAGCGACGCGCTGCAGGTGGGCGATTTCGTGGTGGCGATGGGCAATCCCTACGGCCTGGGCCAGACGGTGACCTCGGGCATCGTCTCGGCCGTGGGCCGCAGCGGCATCCCGGTGGCCGGCTTCCAGAACTTCATCCAGACCGACGCCTCGATCAATCCGGGCAACTCCGGCGGCCCGCTGGTGAATCTGCGCGGCGAACTGGTGGGCATCAACACCGCCAGCTTCAATCCGCGCGGCAGCATGGCCGGCAACATCGGCCTCGGCTTCGCGATTCCGATCAACATGGCGCGCAACATCAAGGACCAGCTGGTCAGCACCGGCGAGGTGCGGCGTGGCACGCTCGGCATCGAGACGCAGAACGTCGACGACCGCATCGCCAAGGGCCTGGGCCTCGACGAGCCGCGCGGCGCGGTGGTGACGCGCGTGTATCCGGGATCGGCCGGCGCGGCCGCCGGGTTGCAGCCGGGCGACGTGGTGCTGTCCGCCAACGGGCAGCGCGTGGACAACAGCCCGTCCCTGCACAACTTCGAAGGCCTGCAGGATGTCGGCAGCCGCGTCACGCTCGACGTGCGCCGCGAGGGCAAGGCGCTGCAGCTCACCGCCACGCTGAAGGAGAGCCCGCGCGCGCTCGACGGCAATGCACTCGACGCACGCCTGGCCGGCGCCACCTTCAAGGAACTGGACGAGGCCACGCGCCAGCAGCTGCGCAGCATGGGCGCCGACGGCGGCCTGCAGGTCGGCACGGTGACGCGCGGCAGCCGCGCCTGGAACAACGGGCTGCGTCCGAACGACATCATCGTGGAAGGCAGCAACGGCGAATTCGGCGACCTGCCCAGCTTCCGCGCCAGTTTTGAGAAAAAGCCCACGCAGCTGGTGTTGCGCGTACTGCGTGGCGGGACGACGGGCAATCTGCTGATGCGGTGAGCGTTCAACAAGAATTTCACGTCTTAACCCTCCGGCAACCCGCCGTCCGGCACACTTCCCAGGCACTCATGCAAAGGAGCTCGTGATGAATCCGACCGCAAGCGAAAACTTCAAGAGCAATCTCGGCGAAGCCGGCACGCATCTGAAGGACGCCGCCAGCCACGCGAGCGAAACACTGCGCAACGCCGCCAGCGCCGCCGGTGACGAGGCCCGCGTGGGACGCGCGCAGATGAAGGCCGATCTGGCCGATGGCGCACTGGCCGGCATCGCCGCGCTCGAGGAAGGCGGCGCGGCCGCGCGCGAACAGGTCGATGCGCTTCTGGACAAGGGCCGCGACCTGATCGACAGCGCCGCCGACCTGATCCGCGAGCGCCCGCTCGCCTCCTTCGGCGTTGCCTTCGCCGCCGGTTTCATCATCGCCAAGCTCGCGCGCGGCGGCGGTGGAGACAGGTAAGCTGATTCCCTCTGCATCGAGGGGGACATCGTGAGCGAGGAACGCCGCGAGGATGCCGACGCCGGCAAGGCGCCGCACCTGGATGAAAGCGTGCGCCGCATCCACGCCGCGGGGCGCGCGACGCTGGATTCCGCGCTCGACACCGGTCGCGCGCTGCGTCGACTGATCGGCGCCGACCTCGCCCTCGCGCGCAGCGCCAGCGGACGCGCGCTGGCGTGGCTGGCGGTGGCGATCGTGTTCGGCGCCTCGACCTGGCTGCTGGCGATGGCCGCGCTGATCGCGCTGCTGCAATCGCTGGGGCTGCCGTGGCTGGCCTCGATTTCCATCGCCGCGGTGCTGAGCCTCACCGTGACCGCGATCGCCGCCTGGCGTGTGTCGGTGTTCTTCGATTACGCCGGCATGCATGCCACGCGGCGCCAGCTGGCGCGGCTGGGCATCGGCGACGGCGACGACGAGGACGGCGAACCACGCGGCGAGACATTGAGCACCCCCGACGCGCAGGCGCGGCAGCCATGAAGTTCGAACGCCTGAAGCAGCGCGTGATCCGCGGCGAACGCCTGGTCGAGGGTCGCCTCGAACAGACGCAGGCGCACGCCACCTCGCTGAAGGACACCTGGCGCGAGAGCTGGACGCCGACGCGGATCCTGCTCGCCGGCCTGGTCGGCGGTTTCCTGATCGGACGGGCGCGGCCCGGGCGTGTCGTGCGCAAGCTCGGCGGGCTCAACGGCGCGCGCTGGGTGCAGTTGTTCACCGCGGTCTCGGGGCTGCTGGCATCGCTGCAGAGCGGGCTCGCCGCGGCGACGGCGAAGCAAGCGACCGAACAGGCCGCGGACGCGGCAAACGACGCGACGATGCGGACACCGCCCGAGGCGGGGCCCGCAACCGACATCGAGGCCGCGCGTCGTGCGACCGAGGTCGCGGCCACGGCCGAACCCGAAGCCGTGCCGCCCTCCGACCGCCGCCGCAAGCCGGACCCGACCTGGAACGCGCCGCCGCGTCCGGCGGAAGCGGCGACGGAAATCTCGGAACGCTGAAAGCTCTCGCCTCTGCCTTCCCCTTCTCCCCTCGGGAGAAGGTGCCCCGAAGGGGCGGATGAGGGCGGGAGAATGACTTGTCATGGATGGAATGTGCTGTGCATCGGCCAGTGGTTCCCTGCCCTCATCCGGCGCTACGCGCCCCTCAGCCGCTTGAGGCGGCCTCGATCTCCGGAAGCAGAAGGAAAGCAAAGGCCGGGGCTTTGCCTAATCCCGTAACATACGTGCGTGCCCCGCTCCCAATCCAATTTCCCCGTCCGCGCCATCACCCTCGATCTCGACGATACGCTCTGGCCGTTCGCGCCGATCGCCACGCGGATCGAACGGGTGCTCGACGACTGGTTCCGCACGCACAGCCCGCGCACCGCCGAACGCTTTCCGATTCCCGAGATGCGCGCCCTGCGCGAACGCGTGGTCGCCGAAAATCCGCAACTGGTGCACGACATCGGCACGCTGCGGCGCATGACGCTGACGCACGCGCTGCGCGAAAGCGGCGCCGATCCATCCCTGGCCGACGCCGCCTACGAAGCGTTCTACGCCGCGCGCAACCAAGTGGAGTGCTATCCCGACAGCCTCGACGCGCTCGCGCGCATCGCCGCGCGCGTGCCGGTGGCGGCGCTCTCCAACGGCAATGCCGATCTGGAACGGATCGGCCTCTCGCACCATTTCCGCTTCTATCTGCGCGCCCACGAGCACGGCGCGGCCAAGCCTGAAGCCGGCATCTTCCTGGCCGCCTGCGAACGCCTCGGCATCGCGCCCGATCAGGTGCTGCACGTCGGCGACGATGCCGATCTCGATATCGTCGGCGCCGCGCGCGCCGGGTTGCGGACCTGCTGGATCAATCGTGTTGATCAAAAAGCGCGCCGCGCCGATCCGGCTGTACGTGGTCATAGTGAATGGCCGCACGATGATCCGCGTCCGGATCTCGAATTCGACACGCTCACCGCATTGGCCGACTGGCTCGATGCCGCCGCCTCCCTTCCTGCTTCCAGAGCCGCCTGCGCATGACTCTCCCGAACGGATTCGTCCGACTCGATCCCGAACGTGCCGGTTCTGCCCAGCACAACCCTGCGCAGGCGCCGCGCCAGCTTTTCCTGATCCAACGCGACAACTTCGCCGCCTGGCGCGAACACCAGACACCCGCGCTGGTGCAATGGCTGCAGACGCACGCCTTCGATGCCGCGCCCGGCTCAGTGCTGTCACTGCCGGGCGAGGATGGCGGGTTCGCCGCCGCGTTGCTCGGCATCGGTGATCCGCTCGATCCGTTCTCCTACGCGCACGCGCCCACCGTGCTGCCGCCGGGACTGTGGCAACTCGATGCCAAGGTCGACGACGAAGTACTGCGCGCGTTGCACTTGGGCTGGGGCCTTGGCGCCTACCGCTACACGCGCTACCGCGAGGCGCCGCGCGCGCCGGCGCAACTGGCCGTGACCGACATCGACGCGGAAACCGCCGACCTCCTGCGCGCCTGCACGCGCGTGCGTGACCTGGTCAACACGCCCACCGAGGACATGGGGCCGGAACAGCTGGAAGCCATCGCGTGCGAGATCGCGCAGGCGCATGGCGCCCGTTTCGAAAGCGTGGTCGGCGATGAACTGCTGGCGCGCAACTTCCCCGCCATCCACGCCGTCGGCCGCGCCTCGCATCGCGCGCCACGTTTGATCCGCCTCGACTGGGGCGAGGACGCACATCCGCACATCACGCTCGTCGGCAAGGGCGTGTGCTTCGACAGCGGCGGTCTCGACATCAAGCCCGCCGACGGCATGCGCAACATGAAGAAGGACATGGGCGGCGCCGCGCACGCGCTGGCCCTGGCCGAGCTGGTGATGGCGCGCAAGCTGCCGTTGCGGCTCACGCTGCTGATTCCGGCGGTGGAGAACGCGATCGGTCCCAACGCGTTCCGCCCGGGCGAGGTGATCGCCACGCGCAAGGGCGTAAGCGTGGAGATCGACAACACCGACGCCGAGGGCCGCGTGATCCTGTGCGACGCGCTCACGCTGGCGAGCGAGGACAAGCCGTCATGGCTGATCGATTTCGCCACGCTCACGGGCGCGGCGCGCATCGCGCTCGGCCCCGATCTGCCGGCGCTGTACGCCAACGACGACGCGCTCGCGCAGGGCTGGCTCGATGCCGGTCTGCAGACGCGCGATCCGCTCTGGCGCATGCCGCTCTGGCGTCCGTATCTGCGCTATCTCACCAGCAACATCGCCGATCTCGCCAACGGCGGCCCCTCGCGCATGGCCGGCAGCGTCACCGCGGCGCTGTATCTGGAGCGCTTCGTGCCCGCCGAGCAGAAGTGGGCGCATCTGGATGTGTATTCCTGGAACGACAACGATCGTCCGGGACGTCCGGCCGGCGGCGAGGCGCAGGGATTGCGTGCGATCTACGCGCTGCTCAAGCGGCGCGCGAGTCAGGCGGACTGACGGACCGCCGCATGCGCGCCCGGCTGAGAATCGCAATTCCGATGCTCGTGCTCGCGACCGGTGCCGCGCACGCGGCCGACTTCCGGGAAACCGCCGTGCCCAAGGCGCAGATTCCGGCCGTGATCCGCGACGTCGCCGAATGGCACGACCTGCAGCATCCCGACTGTCCTTTCAAGAAAGCCACCGGTTCCAGGACCGTGGAGAAACGCGCTGGCGGCACGATCGAGCATTGGTCGGTCGAAGCATGTGCCGGAAAGGACTTCATCTACCGGGTCGATGTCTTCCCGCGCGGCGACGGCAGCGTCACCGACATGGTGTCCAATGTCGACGGCGCTCCGATCGGAGACACGCCGACGCTGTCGGACAAGGAATTCACCCAGCAGTGCAAGGCCATGCGCCAGGAACAACGCGCGCTCGGTGATCCGGAAAAGCTGGAGGACGCGAAAGCCATGCGCTACTACCAGCTCGTTGCCAGCCTCGCCGTTTGCGACATGCGGAAAAGCCTTCCCTGATCGCGTCGCCGCGGCGAAACCAAACCCCAACGCAGGAAGCCATCATGACCGCAGATAGATTCCGCCTATTGCTGGCCGTGTATTGCGTTCTCTTCATCGCCAGCATCGCCGTCTCCTTCCTTCCCGGCGGATACTCGCAAGAGCTGACGACCGCCTACGCGAACGAACCCGCACCGGCCTGGATGGACCATTTCTGGGTGTTCCTGGGCATCGTCGCCGTCCTGCTGATCGGCATGCTCGCCAGTTACGTCGGCATGTTCTTCTTCAAGTCGTGGGCGCGCGCACTGGCGCTCGTGACGACGATCATCAGCATTGCCCTCATCCCCTTTTCCGGAGCTGCGCTGTCGTCGGCCGCGGAACAGGCCCTGTTCGAGACCTCCAGCATCCTCTGGGGCGTGATCCTCGCGCTGGCGTACTGGGCGCCCGTCGTCAGCGATCGCTTCTCGCCTCGACAAGCCCCCGAGGCACCGAACTCCAGCTCGGGCGATTAGACCTCGCCCGGCGGAAATCAATCGCCTGGAACCATTTGGACTCCGCAGCAGCGCGTTGTCCTCACACTGATGGCATGATCGCGCCATCTTCCTCGACCGCAGGACCGAGATGGCCGGACGTCACCGCGAACGCCACCTGATCCAGCGCAGCGGCTGGCTGCGCGCCGCCGTGCTCGGCGCCAACGACGGCATCGTCTCGGTCGCAGGCCTGGTCGTCGGCGTGGCCGCCAGCGGCGTCGGCCAGACGGCGCTGCTGGCCACCGGCATCGCCGGACTGGTGGCCGGCGCGATGTCGATGGCCGCCGGTGAATATGTCTCGGTGCAATCGCAGGCGGATACCGAACAGGCCGACCTGCGCATCGAGAAACGCGAGCTGCGCGAGGACCCCAAGGGCGAGCTGGCGGAACTGACCAACATCTACGTCAAGCGCGGCCTGACGCCGGAACTGGCGTCGGAGGTAGCGCGTCAGCTGAGCGCGCACGACGTGCTGCAGGCCCACGCGCGCGACGAACTCGGCATCACCGAACCGCTGCGCGCCAAGCCATTGCAGGCGGCGATGGCGTCCGCCTTCGCGTTCGCCTGTGGCGCCTTGCTACCGATCGCGGCGGTGCTGCTCGCGCCGGAGGCATGGACGGGCAGGATTGTCACCGCCGTCACCGTGCTGGGGCTGTTCGGCTCCGGCGCCCTGGCCGCTTGGATCGGTGGCGCGCCGATGCTGCGTGGCGGTTTGCGCGTGGCGTTCTGGGGTGCGCTGGCGATGGCGGCCGCCTCGGCGGTGGGCCGCCTGTTCGACGTGCGGGTGTGAAGCGGCGCGCTCAGCCTTCGCGCAACCCGAGCCAGGACGACACCACGCCCCGCGCCTCGTCCACGCCCTGCTTGGACGAGGATGAGAACGTCTGCACGCTGACGCTGTCGCCGAACGCCGATGCCAGTTCGCGCCGCACCGCCTGCAGCGTGTTCCCCGCCGCGCCGCGCGAGAGCTTGTCGGCCTTGGTCAGCAGCACGTGCGCGGGCAGTCCGCGCTCGACGGCGTAGCCGAGCATCTGGCGGTCGTAGTCCTTCAGCGGGTGGCGGATGTCCATCACCACCACCAGGCCCTTGAGCGCGTCGCGGCTGCCGAAGTAGCCGTCGAGGAAGGCCTGCCAGTGCGCCTGCAGTTCCTGCGGCACCTTGGCGTAGCCGTAGCCGGGCAGGTCGACGAGGTAGTGCTGTTCGTGCGGGGGCACTTCGAAGTAGACCAATTGCTGAGTGCGCCCGGGCGTCTTGGAGACGCGGGCCAGCGCGTTCTGCTGGCACATGGCGTTCAAGGCGCTGGACTTGCCGGCATTGGAGCGGCCGGCGAAAGCGACCTCCCAGCCGCCATCGGGCGGCAGCTGCTTGTGCGTGTGGGCCGCGAGGAGATAGCGGGCGCGAGCGAGTGGGTTGGGTGATGCCATGAGGTAAGGATCGCATGATCGAGGGTCGCGTCTGGCCCATGGCCTCTCGGCGGCGGCTTCGGTTTGACCGCGCCAACGGCCCGCGACGATAATTCCGCGTTCGAGCGGGCGCGATCAGCGCCCGTGTCGTCACGCGGGCCCGGGGGTTCGCGAACAATATGAAGCACGACCCAAGCCTTTCGGAGCCCAGCTGATGCGCCACGCTCGCGCCTACGGTATCGCCGGCCTCGCCGCTTTCGCGGTGGCGGCAGCCGCTTTCGCCCAGACCACGGTGACGCCGTTGCCGGAAAACGCCCCGGTGCAGACCGCGCCGCTGGACGCTTCGGCGGTGTCCGAGCTGGACAAGGCGAACTGGGGCGACCCGAAGGCAGGCGCCACCAAGGCCGCCGCCTGCGCCGCCTGCCATGGCGCCGACGGCAATCCGGCCGATCCGCAATACCCGCGCATCGCCGGTCAGAGCGAGCGCTACGTGTCCCGCCAGCTGGCCCTGTTCAAGAGCGGCGAACGCAACACCGGCATGGCTGCGGTGATGGTGCCCTTCGCCTCCTCGCTCAGCGCGCAGGACATGCGCGACATCGGCGCTTATTTCGCCACGCAGAAGGCGGGCGCCGGCATCGCCGACGACACCGTCATCAAGGACGGCCCGAACAAGGACAAGAAGTTCTACGAAGTCGGCCAGCAGCTGTTCCGCGCCGGCGACAAGAGCCGCGGCATCCCCGCCTGCATGGCCTGCCACGGCCCCGCCGGCGCCGGCAATCCGGGCCCGGCCTATCCGCACGTCGGCGGCCAGCAAGCGGCCTATGTCGAGCGCCGCCTGCAGGAATACCGCGCCGGCACCACCACCGAGCGCGATGCGCACCTGTTCAACATCATGGCCACCGTGGCCAAGTCGCTGACCGACGAGGAAATCAAGTCGCTGGGCAGCTACCTGCAGGGCCTGCACGAGCGCCCGGACGCCGAAACCCAGGCGGCAATGGCCGAGGCCGCGCCGAGCACTCCCGCGCCTGCCGCCGCGGCGCCCGCGCCCGCCACTCCGCCCGCGCAGGCGCCCGCCCAGGGCGGATGAACTTCCGGGGATCGGCGTTGTCGAACCCCCTACAGCCCTTGAATCAGACGCCGGTACAGTGCTCTGTACCGGCATTTTTTTGCCTCCCGAAGCCAGCCATGCCGCCAACGGATGGCATCCTTAACCTTCTCGACCATGACCACTGACTTCAGGCCCGCCATGATCCGTCGCCTCGCCACCCTCCTGCTCCTGCTGCTGCCCCTCGTGGCCTGCGCGCAATCCGCCTCTTCCGCGGCGCCGGTCGAGGGCGAGGATTACACCGTCATCAACGCCCAGCCCTGGCAGCCGCAGAAGGGCAAGATCGAAGTCGTGGAAGTCTTCGCCTACTGGTGCCCGCACTGCGCCGAATTCGAACCGCACGTGCAGACCTGGCAGGCCAAGCTGCCCAAGGACGTGAAATTCAGCTACCTCTCGGCCGCCTTCGAATCGGAAGACAATTTCTCGCGCGCGTTCTTCGCCGCCGAACAGCTCGGCGTGCTGCGCAAGACGCATGCCGCGCTGTTCCACGCCGTACACGACAGCGGCACCGTGCCGAAGAGCCGTCCCAGCGTCGACGAACTGGCCACCTTCTACAGCCAGCAAGGCGTGGACGCGGCCAAGCTCAAGGCCGCGATGGCCAGCCCGGCCGTCGATGCGAAAATGGAGAAGGCGCGCACGTTCCTGCTGAGCGTCAACCTGCAGGGCACGCCGTCGCTGATCATCAACGGCAAGTACCGCGTGGACGGCAAGTCCCCGGACGATACACTGAAGGTCGCCGATTACCTGATCGCGAAAGAACGCGCCGCGGCCGGCAAGTAACCCTGATCGCCCCCTGACCGCACGATCCGCCGCGCCCACGATTCGAACACCACGAGAGAGTTATCCGATGAACCTGCGCCTCGCCCTCCTCTCCCTGTCCCTGCTGCCGCTGATGGCCTGCACGCGCCAGGACAATGCCGCGCCCGCCGACACCGCGACGCCGGCCACGAGCGAAACGCCCGCCGCGACCACGCCCGCAGCAGAACCAGCCCCGGCCGCGCCCGCCGCGGATGCCGCCACCACGCCCGCAGCCGACGCGCAGCCGGCCGAAGCCACCCCGCCGCCCGCCGCGTCGGCATCGGCCGCCAACAGCGGCGCCGCGCTCGTGCCGGGCCAGGATTACGACGAGATCAAGAACGGCCAGCCCTTCGATCCGCTCAACGGCAAGATCGAAGTGGTCGAGGTGTTCGGCTTCGTCTGCCCCGCCTGCGCCAGCTTCCAGCCGCAGCTGGCCGCCTGGAAGGCCAAGCTGCCGGCCGACGTGCGCTTCACCTACGTGCCGGCGCTGTTCGGCAGCATGTGGGACGACTACGCCAAGGCCTTCTACACCGCCCAGGCGCTCGGCATCGAAGAGAAGAGCCACGACGACCTGTACCGCGCCATCCACATGGAACAGACGCTCAAGGGCGAGCGCGGCCGCGACTCGGTCGAGGACATCGCCAAGTTCTACGCCAAGTACGGCGTCAACGCCGAAACCTTCATCAGCACGATGAACAGCTTCACCATCGCCGGCAAGACCAGCAAGGCCAAGCAGTTCGCGCTGCGCAGCCAGATCCAGGGCACGCCGTCGCTGATCGTCAACGGCAAGTACCTGGTGAAGGGCACCTCGCGCGACGACCAGCTGCGCATCGCCGATCAGCTGATCGCGCAGGAGCGCGCGTCGGGCAGCAAGTAATCGCTTGCCGCTGAAAGCCGCCATGTGCGATTCCCACCGCTCGTCGATCCCACTTCTCCGTGGGACTGACGGGCAGGGATAATTCGCCCGAATGGCGACACAACGCCTCAAATTCCTCAGCGCCAACATCCAGGCCGGCTCCAGCACGCGTAGTTACAGCGATTACGCCGTGCGCAGCTGGTCGCACGTGCTGCCGGCCGGCAACAAGCGCGGTTCGCTCGACGCCATCGCCAAGCTCGCCAGCGAATACGACATCGTCGGCCTGCAGGAAAGCGATCCTGGCAGCTGGCGCTCCGGCTTCACCAACCAGACCCACTATCTCGCCGAGCGCGGCGGCTTCGACTACTGGAGCCACCAGCCCAATCGTCGCATCGGCAACGTCGCCTCCAGCGCCAACGCCCTGCTCAGCAAGCTCGAACCGCTGGAAGTGACCGACTACCCCCTGCCCGGCCGCGTGCGCGGACGCGGCGTGCTGCTCTCGCGCTTCGGCGAGGGCGAGGAAGGCCTGCTGGTCGCGGTCGCGCACCTTTCGCTAGGCGCGCAATCGCGGCGCGCGCAGCTGGCCTACATCGCCGAACTCATCAGCGATCATCCGCACGCGGTGCTGATGGGCGACTTCAACTGCACCGCCGAACGCCCCGAGATGGGCGTGCTGTACCGGCTCACGCGTTTGCAGCCTTCGGTGTCGCTGGTGCCGACTTTCCCGAGCTGGCGTCCGCAACGCGCCATCGACCACATCCTGGTCACCGGCGACCTCGGCGCACGCGATATGCGCGCGCTGCCGGCGGCGTATTCGGATCATCTGGCGCTGTCGGTGGAGCTGGAGATTCCCGACGTCGCGTTGCAGCGCTGAGCTGGCGCGGTTTTCGCGCGCGCTCCCACTCCCAGAGAGTGCTTTTTGCTCGTCATTCCCGTGAAAGCGGGAATAACGAGCGTCACATGCATTCCGATCACGCTTACAAGACCCTGAAAAAGCGAAGCCGGCGCGAGGCCGGCTTCGTTCATCACACCTGAGACAACGAACTCAGAACTCGAACTTCGCCCGCGCGTACCAGAAACGGCCCGGCAGATCGTAGGTCGAAGCGTCGTAGCCGTTGAGCGAGCAACTCAGGCAGGTCGGCGGATCCTTGCCACCCACGTTGTTGACGCCGGCGGTGAGTTTCAGGCCCTTGGCGACGGCCGGGGTTTCCCAGGACACCTGCAGATCGTGATAGGTGACCGCGCCGAGGTGGTTGATGTCGTTGCCACTGTCGTCGCAGATGGCAAAGCCGTTGGCGCCGCCGCAGGATTCGTCCACACCGTCGATGAAGCGCATCGACCAGGCCACGCTCCACGGACCGAGGCTCCAGTCCGTCACCAGCGTCGAGGTCCACTCCGGAATCGCGCTGTTGTTCACTTCGATGCCGGGCTGACGCGGCTCCAGCTGTCCGGTTTCGTTGACCAGCTCGTAGCGGGTCACCCATGTGTTCTTCCAGTCGAAGCGCAGGCGGCCCCAATTCTGCTCGGGCAGCGTCCAGGCGGCGGTGAAATCCCAGCCGTCGGTCTTGATCGTGCCGAGGTTGTCGAGGATGTCGTCGAACCGGATGATCTGGCCGGTCGAGCTGCGGCTGTACGACGCGCACGCAGCCGGATCGACGTTCGAGATGCAGCGGTCGAGGATCGCCTGCGCGTCCGGCGCCTGGATCGCGTCGGTGATCTCGTGCTTGTAGAACGTCACGCCGAGATCGAGCTTGTCGGACCACGATGCGTTGTCGGCAAACGACGGGCTCCACACCGCGCCGAGCATGAAGCTGCGGCTGCTTTCCGGCTTCAGCTCGCGATTGCCCGAGGTGACCACCGAGATCTGCGAGTTGGTCTGCTCGTAACCCTGCGGCACGCCGTTGGCGACGCACTCGGGCGTGACCGTGGCCAGGCCCGAGCAGGGATCCTGCAGCGTCGCGTCGAAGCGGCTCAAGGTGCCGTATAGCTCGCCAATGGTGGGAGCGCGGAAGCCTTGCGCCCACGACGTACGGATTAGGAACTCGTCGGCCACCTGCCAGCGCAGGCCGACCTTGCCGGTGTTCTTGCTGCCGAAGGTGGAGTACTTCGAGTAGCGGCCGGCGAGGCTGAGATCGAGGCTCTTGCCGAAGCCCGAATCCTTCATCAGCGGCACGCTGAGTTCGAGATAGGCTTCGTTGACGTCGTATTCGCCGGAAGTCGGACCCGACGGCACGCCGTTGTACTCACCCGCGACCGTGATCGGATCGGGCGTGTAGCTGCCTTCGTACTTGCGGTATTCGTAACCGGCCGCGAACGACAGCGGACCGGCCCACATCTCGAACAGATCGCCGGTGATGTTGGCCGAGGCGAGGGTCAGCTTGTTCTCGCTCTCGTCGCGCACGACCGGCTGGATCCAGTTCAACATGTCCTGCGTGATCGTGCCTGGGCCACCGAAGATGTTCAGCGGCACGCAGCCCGGCGTCGCCGCGCAGACGGCCGGATCGCCGAGGGCGAGGTTGATCTTGCGCAGGTTGTAGCTGCCGTAGTTGGTCTGGTCGGCCTTGCTTTCGCTGCGCACGAAGTTGACGTCCCAGCTCCACGGCCGGTCACCGACGTTGAACGTGCCTTCCAGGCCCGCGTTGACGTACCAGGTCTTGACCTTCTGCTCGTAGCGACGCGGGCCGCCCTCAACCGGACGACGGCCGATCAGGAACAAGTTCGGACTGCTCCCCATCGTGGTGAGGTCGAAGCCGAACGGGTTGTAGGGCTGATTGGCGGGAATGACCAGCAGGCTCTCGGCCCACTTGTTGTACACGCCGGCGTCGGTGCCGAGGAAGATCGGCTCCGGCGCGGCCTGGTTGGCCGATTCGCGCTCGTTGTACAGCGCCTTGGCGTAGCCGCTGAAGCTCGGCGTGAACTCGAAGCGCACCTGACCGAAGATCGACTTGCGCTCGGAGGGCGTCAGCAGCAGGTTGTAGGGCGCGAAGTTGAAACGATTTGCCGTGCTGAATCCGATGAAATCGCTGGGAAAACCAGGTGTCGGCGAGAAACTGCTGCCGTTGGGCGTTGTGATATTGCAGGATGCGGTGCCGGGAATAGGATTCCCCGCCGCGTCCTCGGCAAGGGGACACAGGCCACCATAGGTGTTGTTTCCGTCCGCCGGCGCGAAAATGAAGCGCCCGTTCGGCGTTGCCGAACTTCCGTTGGCCAAACCGGTGCCCGGCACCGGCTCGCGCGCCGCCCAGTATTCCGACGACGAGATTTCCTTCTGCTTGTAGTACGACCCGGCGATGAACCACTGCGCACGCTCGGTGGTGCCGCCCCAGCTGATGTCGGCGCCGTAGGTCTCGCCGCCATCGAGCTTGCCGTTCTGGCCGTAGTGCACCTCGACGGTCGCGCCCTCGACATTGCGCTTGGTGATGATGTTCACCACGCCGGCGATCGCGTCTGAGCCGTAGATCGACGAGGCGCCGTCTTCCAGCACCTCGATACGCTCGATGATGTTCAGCGGAATCGTGTTGAGGTCGACCGAGGCGCCCACGCCCGAGGCGGAGGATTCGTTGACCCAGCGGATGCCGTCCACCAGCACCAGCACGCGCTTGGCGCCGAGATGGCGCAGGTCCACCGTGGCCGCGCCGGCACCGACGCCGCCGCCGTCCGGCGGGAAGCCGAAGTTGCCGCTCGAATTGAACTTGGTGTTGAGGCCCGCGCCGCTGGCGGTGAGGTTCTGCACGATGTCGGCGACGGAGGTGAATCCGCTCCGGTCGATGTCCTCGCGGCTCAGCACCTGCACCGGGACCGAGGTCTCGAGTTCCGCTTTCTTGATGCGCGATCCCGTCACGGTGACGGTATCGAGGGTCTTGGCCTCGTCGGCCTGGGTCTGCTGAGGCTGCGCCTCCTGGGCTTGGGCCAGGGCGGGCAGCACACTCATCGGAACGAGGCACAGCAGCGACAGCTGGACTGCAGCAGCCAGCCGGTGGCGGGACAACGACTTCATCGGTTCTCTCCCGGATTTTTGGTCTGGACGTCGCGCCCCTGTTCCCACGACGTTACGACTTTGTAAACAAGTCGACCGGCACATACAAGGCCGAAAGCACCCGTTGTGACCAAGACGTGCGTCAAAAATGTGCGAAAAATCCGGTTCACCTCCCTTCGGCTATAGTCCGCCGATGCCGAAATCACGACTCGTTCCGCTCATCGCGGCCGCCTTCGCCTGCGTCGCGTTCACTTGCCTCGCACAGGCCCAGACCACCTCGTCCGACGCCGCCATCCGCGCCGCCATCGAGGCCAGCGAGCGCGGGCAGCCGGTCGACAGCGCGCAATTCGCGCGCGATCCGCTGTTCGGCTGGCTCGAATACGCCGGGTTGCGCCGCAACATCGACACGCTGCCGAGCACGCAGGCGCAGGCCTTCCTGAAGCGCTACCAGGGTCAGGCGGTGGCCGAAACGTTCCGCGAAGCCTGGCTGGTGGTGGCCGCGCGTCGTAACGATTGGCCGGCGTTCCTCGCCGCATGGAAGCCCGGCATCAAGGATGTGAAGCTGCAATGCGCCGAACTCGACGCCCGCCAGGCCACCGGCCGCGCCGACGCGCAATGGGTGAAGGACGCGCAGGCGCTCTGGAGCAACAGTGGGAAGTCGCTTCCCGACAGCTGCGATGCGCCACTCAGCATCCTCGCCGCCAAAGGCGGACTGCCCGCCTCGCTGCGCTGGGAGCGCATCGACAAGGCCGCCGAGGAATGGCAACCGTCGGTGATCCGCGCCGCCGCGCGCGGCCTGCCCGCCGAGGAGTTCGCGCTCGCCAACGATTACGCCGCGTTCTTCGAGGCGGTCAACGATCGCGCGCTGACCTGGCCCAAGACCCCGCGCAGCCGACTGATGGCCTCGCAGGGCCTGGCGCGGCTGGCGAAATCCACGCCGGTCGCCGCCGAAATGGCGCTGCCGCGCTTCGCCCAGGCGCTCGGCTTCAACGATGCCGAGCGCAATCGCGTGCTGTACCAGGCCGCGCTGTGGACGGTGGCCTCCTACGAACCCGACGCCGCGCGCCGCCTCAACGCCGTGCCGGACGCCGCCTATGACGAGCGCCTGCACGAATGGCGCGTGCGCGAGGCGATGACGCGTTCCGACTGGCCCGCCGCGCTCGCCGCCATCAAGAAGATGGGCGAGAAGCAGCGCAGCGATTCGCGCTGGAGCTACTTCGCCGCGCGCCTGTCCGAACTCACCGGCAACAAGGCCGCCGCGGAGCCGTTCTACCGCGTCGCCGCGACGAAAACGGATTTCCACGGCTTCCTGGCCGCCGACCGGCTCAACCTGCCCTACACGCTGTGCCCGTGGGACCCCAACGACAGCGAAAGCGCCAAGGCCACGGTCGCGCGCGATCCCGCGCTGATCCGCGCAGTCGCCCTGAACCGCATCGACCGCGCCAGCTGGGCGCAACGCGAATGGAACGATGCCCTGTCGCGCTTCGACGACACCCAGCGCCGCCTCGCCGTGGAAGTGGCGCAGGACAACGGTTGGTTCGATCGCGGCGTGTTCGGCCTGGTCAATGTCGGCGGCAAGAACTATCCGGACGAATCGCGCCTGTACACGCTGCGCTTCCCGCTGCATCACGGCGACACCATCCGCCGCGAATCGGCGAAGAACGCGCTCGATCCGGCCTGGGTCGCCGCGGAAATCCGCGCCGAGAGCATCTTCAACCCCAGAGCGCGTTCTCCCGCCAACGCAATGGGACTGATGCAGGTGCTGCCCGGCACCGGTGCCGGCGTCGCCAAGCGCCTCGGCATTCCCTACGCGGGCGCGAACAGCCTGTACGACTCCGACACCAACATCGCCATCGGCAGCGCCTACCTGCGCCAGATGCTCGACAAATACGGCCAGCCTTATTACGCCATCGCCGCCTACAACGCCGGCCCCGCGCCGGTGGCGCGCTGGCAGTCGCAGCGGCCGGGCATGGATCCAGATTTCTGGATCGAAACGATCAGCTACAAAGAAACCCGCGAATACGTCGCGCGGGTGCTCGCCTTCAGCGTGCTCTACGACTGGCGCATGAATGGTGACGCCGTGCCACTCTCGCAGCGTCTGCGCGGACAAGCCCCCGACAAGCGCAAGAAATTCGTCTGCACGGCTGCCAAGCAGACGGCCGGCTGATTCCTCTTACTATCGTCATCCCAGCGAAAGCTGGGACCCATTTTGATTTTCCTGCGGGTACGGCAAAAGCAACATGGGTCCCAGCTTTCGCTGGGATGACGGTTGGTTACACGAGGTCAGCGAGGCGACCCTTTCCTTGCCTACAATGCCCTCCACGCCTGACTGGAGCCACCCATGGGCCTCATCGACACCCTGCTCGGCCACGCCGGCGAAAAATCGATCGACGACCTGCGCGAGGAATTCGCGCCGCTGCTCGCCCCGGGCGAAACCCTGCAACGCGCCTTCGGGCTGATCCGCGACCTGATCGTCTTCACCGATCGCCGCATGATCCTGGTCAACAAGCAGGGCGTGACCGCGAGGAAGGTCGAATACCGCAGCGTGCCTTACCGCGCCATCGTCATGTATTCGCTGGAGACCGCGGGACACTTCGACCTGGAAGCCGACCTGCGCATCTGGATCTCCGGCCAGGCCACGCCGCTCGATCTGCACCTGGGCCGCAACGCCGGCGCCACCGACATCGTCGCGATCCTGGCGCAGAACACCTCGAAGTGACGCCGCGCCGTCCATGAAGGCCTATCTCGTCGGCGGCGCCGTCCGCGACAAACTGCTCGGCCAGCCCGCGGGCGACAACGACTACGTGGTCGTCGGCGAAACACCGCAGGCGATGCTCGATGCCGGTTTCAAGCCGGTCGGACGCGACTTTCCCGTGTTCCTGCATCCGAAGACCGGCGAGGAATACGCCCTCGCGCGTACCGAGCGCAAATCCGGACGCGGATATCGCGGCTTCGTCGTCGACAGCGATCCATCGGTGACGCTCGAAGAAGACCTGCAACGCCGCGACTTCACCATCAACGCCATCGCGCAGATGCCGGACGGCGCGCTGATCGATCCTTACGGCGGTGCCCGCGACATCGAGGCGCGCGTGCTGCGCCACGTCGGACCGGCCTTCGTCGAGGATCCGCTGCGTGTGCTGCGCGCCGCGCGCTTCATGGCGCGGCTAGCCGATCTCGGTTTCACCGTCGCGCCGGAAACCATGGCGCTGATGCGCGAGATGACGGCGTCCGGCGAACTCGACGCGCTCGTACCCGAACGCGTGTGGCAGGAACTCGCACGCGCACTGCGCATGGCGAACCCGTCTGCATTCTTGCGCACGCTGCGCGACTGCGACGCGCTGCATGCCGTGCTGCCCGAAGTCGACGCACTCTACGGCGTGCCGCAGCGCGCCGAATACCATCCCGAAGTCGACACCGGCATCCACATCGAACTGGTCTGCGACATGGCCGCCAGGCTTGCGCCCGGCGATGATGTCGTCGGATTCGCCGCGCTCACCCACGATCTCGGCAAGGCGTTGACGCCCGCCGAGGAATTGCCGAAACACCTCCTGCACGAGCAGCGCGGTGAAGCGCCGCTGCGCGCCCTGAGCGAACGGCTGCGCGTCCCCGCCGAACATCGCGACCTCGCCCTGCTTGCCTGCCGCGAGCATCTCAACGTGCATCGCCTGCTCGAACTGCGCAACACCACCGTGCACGATCTACTCGCCCGCTGCGATGCCTTTCGCAAGCCCGAGCGCATCCCCCGTCTCGCGCTCGTGTGCGAAGCCGACAAGCGCGGCCGCGCGGGACTCGCCGACCACGACTATCCGCAGGGCCCCGAATTGCGGCGCCTGCATGCCGCCGCCGTGTCGGTGCGCGGCGCCGATCTTGCCGACACGGGCCTCACCGGCCCCGCGCTCGGCGAAGCGCTGCGCAAAGCCCGCATCGCCGCGATCGCCGCCGCGCGGCGCTAAACGGGGCGATCTCCAAACCGCCCACCCCATCCAATGGCATATGCCGATATATAACAGCGCTGTTATATATTCGCCATGACCCTCCGCACCGCCACCCTCGGCACCCTGCTCCGGCACCTGACCGAAACCCTCGACGGCGCCGTCGAGGACGCCTACGCCCGTGTCGCCCCCGGCTATCGCCCGCGCTTCACACCGATCGTCCGCGCATTGCTCGAACTCGGCCCCGCTTCGATCCGGACGCTTTCGCAGCACGCCGGCATCACCCACTCGGCGGTCAGCCAGACCGTTTCGCAGATGGCGAAACAGGGACTGGTGAAGCTGCGTCCCGGCGGCGATGCGCGCGAACGCATCGTCGCGCTCACGCCCGCGGCGAAGGCGATCGTGCCGCGACTGAAACGGCAGTGGGCCGCCACCAACGCAGCGGCGGAAGCGCTCGATCGCGAACTGTCGATGCCGCTTTCGGCATTACTGCGTGAAGCAATCCAAGCACTGGAACGCCAACCCTTCAGCGACCGGCTCGCATCGATCGCGAATTCCCAATCCTCCGACCAGGACACTTCCCGATGAAGCGGCACGTATCCTTCCTGCTCGTCGCATTCGGCCTGCTCTGCGCGACCGCGGTCGCCGCCCCTCCTCCCAGGCCAGGACCGCCGACACTCTCGCCGAAAACGCGAAACGCCGCGCTGGACGCCATCAAGACGGAATTCCGGGAGCGCTACGTCTTCCCGGAGATGCGGCCGAAGATCATCGAACGGCTCGATCGCGAACAGAAGTCCGGCCGTTACGACGTGGACGATCCGCTCCTCTTCGCCGACCGCATCACCGAAGACCTGCGCGATGTCGCGCACGACAAGCATCTCTCGTTGCGCGTCAACCCGGCCGCCTATGCCGCGGCACTGGCGGCACCGGCAAGCGATGCCGGCGAAGATGCCTTCATGCGCAAGCAGGCGATTCGCAATCACCATGGCCTGGCCGAAATGAAGCGCCTGCCCGGCAACATCCGTTGCCTGAAGATCAACGGTTTCGAATGGGTGAACGACGAAACCGGCGCGGCCTACGACGATGCGATGCGCTTCCTCAAGGACGGCGACGCGATCATCATCGATCTGCGCGACAACGGTGGCGGCTCGCATGCGGCGGTGCGCTATCTGGTCAGCCATTTCATGGACGGCGACACGCTGGAGATGACATTCCTGGAAGGCTCCCAGCCACCGGTGCAATCGCGGACACTCGAATATCTCCCGGCGGGCCGGTTGAAGGGCAAGCCGCTCTATGTGCTGATCAACAATTTCACCGCTTCGGCGGGCGAAGCCTTCGCCTACGATGTGCAGCAGTTCAAGCTGGGCGAGTTGATCGGCGTCAAGACCGTCGGTGCGGCCAACAACAACAAGTTGCTGCCGGTGGCGCCGGATTTCATCCTCAGCGTGTCATACGGGCGACCCGAACATCCGGTCAGTCACGGCAATTGGGAAGGTGTCGGCGTGGCGCCCGATGTGGAAACACCCTCCGCGCAGGCGCTCGACATCGCACAGGTGCGTGCGCTGGATCGATTGTCTGGCGATGCCAAGGCAACCCCCGAGGCGCGTGCCGAATACGCCTGGGCGAAGACGGGTGTGGAGGCGCGACTGCATCCGGTCACGATCGCGCCTTCGGCGCTCGCGGCTCTGGCAGGACGTTATGGCAAGCCGAACATGGGGCCGGGACCGATCGAGGTCACGTATCGTGACGATGCACTCTGGCTGGCGCGGCCCAACCGGCCAACGGCACGCCTGTCGCCGTTGACGCAGGATGGCCTGTTCTCCATCGAAGGCAACGACGTCATGCGTGCGAAGCTCAACGGGAAAACGCTTGAACTCCATTGGCATGACGATCCTGCGCCGCGCGTTTACCCGCGCGGGCAATAACACAAGCATCCGGGCAACCGATTTAAACGAAGGAATGTAGTTAGTGTCGTCATCCCAGCGGAAGCTGGAATGACGATCTTTAATCTTCCACGACCTGCAATCTTCATCGTTCAGATCTTCAACCGCCAGCCACGCCGATCCATCCAATACACGATCCCCCACCACACCGCAACGAACGCCAGCGCGAACGCCAGCGACGGCAGATAAGGGCCAAACCGCGGCGTCATCCACTGCGCGAAGCCGATGCGATACAGCGGCTCCCACCAGCCCGGCGCCAGCAACACGTAGACCATCAGCGCCGAACCCGCGAACGCCGCGATCGCGTTGACGCCGAAGCGACGGCCGAGCGGCGGCCAACCCAAGCGATCGATCACCACGTAACAGGCCGCGAGCGCGAGCATCGCCCATCCGCCCGTCCACAATACGTAGGAAGAGGTCCACAGATTCTTGTTGAGTGGAAACACCTGCGCCCATGCACCACCGAGCACGAGCGACAACAAGCCGCCGATCAGAAGATATCTACTGTTGCCTTCTCGCAACCAGGCGCCAGCACGCACGCCGAGCAAGGCGGTGGCGATCGCAGGCAAAGTGCTGAGCAAACCCTCCGGATCGTGACCACGTCCGGTGGCGGCATCGAATTTGTAATTGAGCGGCCCCAGTAACGCGGTATCGACACGACTGGCGAGATTGGTCCACGGCGCATACGACCCGCCAGCCGCGAGTAAAGCCCAATAACCCAACAGCAAGGCCACTAGTACGAACCATTGCGTGCGAGCCCGCACCTGGATCGCCAGCAAACCGGCGGCGGCGAAGCACACGCCGATCCGTTGCAGCACACCCCACGGACGGAAATAATCTCGATCGAGCACGATCCATGCGATCAGATGTAGCAGCAGACCCAGCCCGACGATGCGTGCCGCGCGCAGGAGCACCTCACGCCGCAGCCGGCTTCGATCGACTCCCCGTTCCATGCGCGGCGCGATGCCGAGCGTGATCGACACGCCCATCACGAACAGGAACGTCGGAAAGATCAGATCCGTCGGCGTGCAGCCATTCCACTCCGCATGTTCGAGTGGTGCATAGATGTGATCCCAATCGCCCGGATTGTTGACCAGCAGCATCGCCGCAACCGTGAGGCCACGCAGCGCATCGACCGAGGAAAAACGCGGAATCGCAGCAGCCGATTCGCTCGCGCCCATGCCGATCAGGCGGCGACGCCGTCAATCCACGTGCGAACGACCTGCATGCCCTCGTCGAACAGCACCAGATCGGCGTGATAGTCCGCCGCGATGCGGCCGTGTGTCTCACCCAGCCCCAGGAACTGCGCCGGATACGTCGAAGCCATGCGCGCCGCTTCCGCCAGCGGCAATCCAAGCATGCCGACAGCGTTGCGCACCGCAGTCGCCATGTCGAGCGCCGATCCCGCCAGCGATCCGGCGGCATTGCGTACCACGCCGTCCTTCACGGTAATCACCTCGCCGTAGAGCTCGTAACTCGGATCATCCGCGCCTACCGGCGGCATCGCATCGGTGACCAGGAAGATCTTCCCGCGCGGCTTCGCCGCCAGCGCCACGCGCAGGCTGGCCGGATGCACGTGCACACCATCGACGATCACGCCGCACCAGCTGTCGCGATCCTCCATCGCCGCACCCACCGCGCCGGGCTCGCGGCCCTGCAGCGGCGACATCGCGTTGTAGAGATGAGTGAAGCCGCTCACGCCGGCCGCGAGACCGGCGCGGATGTCGTCGTAGCTGCCGGCGGTATGGCCCGCTGCCACGACCGCGCCGCGTTCAACCAGCGCGCGGATCGAGGCGACCGGCACCTGTTCCGGCGCCAGCGTGATCAGGGTGATGCCGTTGTCGAGCGCGGTCACCGCAGCGAGTTCTTCCGCATCCGGCACGCGGAACTTGCCGACATCGTGCGTGCCCTTGCGCGCGGGCGCGAGGTACGGGCCTTCGAGATGTATGCCGAGCACACCCGGCACGCCTTGCGCGATCGCTTCGCGGGTTGCGTCGATCGCCTTCCGCATCACGGCGAGATCGTCGCTGATCAGCGTCGGCAGGAAGCCGGTCGTGCCGAAGCGGCGATGCGCCGCGCCGATGCGGCGGATCGCGTCGACGTCCGGCGCGTTGTTGAACAGCACGCCGCCGCCGCCATTGACCTGCGCGTCGATGAAGCCCGGCAGCAGCGTGCCGCCTTGCAGATCATGACGCTCGGCATCGCGCAACCGCGCATCGTCCTCGCGCACGACGTCGACGATGCGGCCGCCCTCGACGAGCACGGCCAGACCGTCGCGAATCTCCTCGTCCGCCAGCACGCGGCCATTCACCAGCGCGTCGAGTTTGCCCAAAGCCGACATCACACCGTCTCCGTCACCTTGTTCAAATGCGGCGGCATGTCCGGATTGCGGCCGCGACGCAGCGCCAGCGCATTGATGGCGCGGTAGAAACTCTGGATCGTCAGCAGCGGCGCGCACACCGGATGCGGCGCCGGTTGCAGCGGCAATGCCTCGCCGGGCCCCGCCGAAGGATCATCACGCGTGGAAGCCACCCAGACCGGCGCGCCGCGCGCACGGAATTCCTCCGCCAGCGCCAGCATCCCCGCGCCGGTTTCATCCGGCTGCGCGAACGCCAGCACCGGGAATCCCGGACCGACCAGCGCCATCGGCCCGTGCTTCACTTCCGCCGAACTGTAGGCCTCGGCGTGCAGGCCGCAGGTCTCCTTGAATTTCAGCGCCGCCTCCTGCGCCGCGGCCAAGCCCAGCCCACGACCGAGCACAAACAGGTTGCGCGCATTCGCAAGGCCATCGATCAGCGGCGACCAGTCCATCCGCCAGGCTTCGCGTAAGGCGTCCGGCAACGCATCGAGCGCATTGATCAGTGCCGCATCACGTTTCCAGTAGGCCGCCAGCTGCAGGATCGCCGCCAGCGAGGCCAGATAACTCTTGGTCGCGGCGACGCTGCGCTCCTCGCGCGCGCGCAGCGGCAGTACCACGTCCGCCAGTTGCGCCAGCGGCGAATCCTCGACGTTCACCAGCGCCACCACGCGCGCACCGCCTTCGCGAGCCGCTTCGGCATTGCGCAGCAGGTCGGGACTCTTGCCCGACTGCGAGATCACCAGATACAGCGCTCCGCGCACGCTCTGCCGCGCCGCGTACACCGATCCCACCGAAGGCGAGGCCGAGGCTGTGACGATGCCCAGCTGCGTCTCGAACAGATACTTGGCGTAAGTGGCCGCATGATCGGAACTGCCACGCGCACAGGTCACCACGAACGGCGGCGGCGACTGCCGCAACTCCTCGCCAAGGGCGCGCACGACATCGATGTTGCGCATGTACTGGCGCGCGATCGCATCACAGGATTCCGCCGCCTCGCGGAACATCCAGGTCTGCTCGGGAGCGGGCAACCCATCGGCCATCACCCCATTGGCCACGTCTGACATCACGGATCAATCCTCGCTGCGCGCGGCCACGCGCGATTGCACCGGCGGCGCGGTGGAGCCGCGCACCACCAGTTGTGGCACGAAACCCTGGTTGTGGACGACGAACGGATGATCGTCGTAGGCGTCCTGGCGCAGCCCGCTGATCAGCAGGCGCGCGGCATGGCGCGCGATGTCCTCGGTCGCCTGCTTGGCCGTGGTCAGCGCCGGCCACGACTGCTTCGAGAACGGGCTGTCCTCGAAACCGGCGATCGACAGATCGTAGGGCACGCTCATGCCCGCCGATTTCGCCGCCGCCGACACGCCGGCGGCGATCTCGTCGTTCGAGCCGAAGATCGCCGTCGGCGGCGAACGCAGCGCCAGCAGGCGGCGCGCGCCACGGAATCCGTCGTCGAAGGTGTAATCGCCCGGCACCACCAGATGCTTGTCCAGTGTGATGCCGTAATCCTTCAGTGCTTCCTCGTAGCCGCGATAACGCTCCGTGCTCGAACGATGCGCCAGGCCGCCCCACAGGAAGCCGATGCGCTGATGGCCGAGCTGGATCAGATGCTCGGTGATCTCGTAGGCCGCATCGCGATCGTCGACGAACACGCAGGGGTGGCCGTCCTTCGGATCCTCGGTCGCGGCGATGATGCGCACGAACTTCACGCCGCGCGCGGCCAGTGCCGCCACCAGATCGATCGACTCCGACATCGGCGCGGTCAGCACCAAGCCGGCCAGACGCGAACGCCGCACCCACTCGCTCAATTCGTCGGCGAGCAGCGGCGAACTCGAATCGCAGGGATGGATCTGCAGATCGAACCCGGTCTCGCGACAGGCCGCCAGCACGCCGTTCTGCACGCCGATGATGTGATAGGGATTGGGGTTGTCGTAGATCAGGCCAATCACGAACGGCGTCGCGCTGCGCAGATTGCGCGCGGACGGATCCGGCTCGTAATCCAGTTCCGCGATCGCGTGCAGCACGCGCGAGCGCGTGGCCTGCATCACCGACGGCTCGTTGTTGATCACGCGCGAGACGGTCTTCAGCGAAACCTTGGCTCGCTCGGCGACGTCCTTGATGGTCGGTCTGCGCACGGGACCTCCGGTTCGATCGTCCACTGGTCGTCAGTCCTTCGCCAGACCGACGCGGTGGCCGCGCCGCGCATAGTAAAGAATGTAGAGGTAGCACGGCACCATCAGCAGCAGGAACACCAGCTGGAAGTGCAGGTGCTGCTTGAGAATCGCGAACAGTTGCGGGATGACCGCACCGCCGGCGATGCCCATGATCAGCAGCGCCGATCCACGCTCGATCAGATGACCGAGCCCATGGATCGCCAGCGGGAAGATCGCCGGCCACATCATGGCGTTGGCGAAACCGAGCGCGGCGACGAAGCCCACCGAAATGTAACCGGTCGTCAAGTACGCACCCAGCGTGCAGGCAACGCCAACCAGCGCGGAAAACGCCAAGTAGCGTTGCTGCGAGATCAGCCACGGAATCGCCACGAGGCCGACGATGTAGCCAATGAGCATTCCGCCCAAGGTAAGGGACGTGAACATCTTGGCCCGGTCCAGCGGGATGCCGAATCCGCGCGCGTAGGTGCCGATCGCATCGCCCGCCATCACCTCTGCACCGACGTAGACGAAGATCGCCAGCGCACCCAGCCAGACGTGCGGATACTGAAAGAGGGTCTTCCGGGTTTTTCCGGTTTCCGCGCCTGCTTCGCCGCGCTCTGCCCGCACGTCCGGCAACGGCGAGAACAGGATGCCGACGCCGAGCAGCGCGAGAATGCCCGCCATTATCAGATATGGCGTATGGATGTTGGCCGCGAAGGTGTCGAGCAGATGCTCCTTGTCCGCGGGATTGGCCGCGGCGACTTTGTCAGCAATATCGCCCATCCCGTGCAGCACCAGGGTGCCCAGCACGATGGGGGCGAAGATGCCCGCGACCTTGTTGCAGATGCCCATGATCGCGATGCGCTGCGCGCCGCTCTCGATCGGCCCCAACACGCTGATGTAGGGATTGGATGCCGTCTGCAGGATCGCAAGTCCCGCAAAGATCACGAACAGCCCGCCCAGCGCGCCCGGATACCAGCGCTGCGTGCAGAACTGGCCGAACGCCATCGCGCCAATCGCCATCACCCACAACGCGATGGCCATCCCCTTTTTCATGCCGGTGCGATCCAGGATCGCCGAGGCCGGCAATGCCCAGACGAAGTACGACAGGTACGACACGAACGTCACCAGGAACGCGTTCACCTCGTTGAGATCGAACGCAAGCTGCACGAACGAGATCAGCGGCCCGTTGAGCCAGGTGAACCAGCCCATGATGAAGAACAGCCCGCCGATGATCGCGATCGAGACGATCGGGCGCGCGGTGGCGGATGGGGATGCGGCGGCTGTGGACATACGCGGTGGCTCCTGCAGCGGGCGGTGAAGCGGGCGAAGGAATTCTCCGTGACCCGGATCATTCCAGGAATAACGTTGTCATATTTTTACCGTGGCGGCCACGGTTTCCGCACAAACGAAAGCATCGTTCCCGCGCGGATTTCTG
Organism: Luteimonas sp. GW821-FHT14E02; assembly: GCF_058803905.1. Classification (NCBI taxonomy): domain Bacteria; kingdom Pseudomonadati; phylum Pseudomonadota; class Gammaproteobacteria; order Lysobacterales; family Lysobacteraceae; genus Luteimonas; species Luteimonas sp. GW821-FHT14E02. Next base: position 89,548 of record NZ_JBXAPK010000001.1, read on the forward strand.
TTGCGTCGCAACATCGAAAGCGCGTTTGCCCTCGTCATTTCGAATGAAAATCCCCATGGTTTCAGCCAAATATTGATTATTGTCACATTTTGCCGGCGCCAGCTGCCGCGATTTTCCCGGCGTGGCGAGAGCAGGCGCGGCGCATCGTGACGACTTGTTGACAACGTTGTCAAACCACTTCCACACTCCGCCCCGCGCTGACGCCGCCAACGGCAACGAGCGCGATCGGGAGGGAGTACGCAGTGTCCGCAATCGCAAGACCCCCAGCGGTGGATGCCACGGGTGCGGCGACGCAGCCGTTCATCGCCGCGGACGTCGGCGGCACCCATGTCCGCATCGGACTCGTCCGTCCAGGCGGCGATGCGACCCGTCCGGTCGAAGTGCTCAGCTATCGCAAGTACGCCTGCGCCGCGTTCGCAGGCCTGGCCGAGATCATCGAGGACTTTCTCGGCACGCTCGAGGGCGTGCGCGTGGACGCCGGCGCGATCGCCAGCGCCGGCTACCTTCTCGACAACGGCGGCCACGACAACGGCACGCTGATCACCAACAACCTGCCCTGGCCGGTCTCGCTGAAGGATATCCGCGAGCGCCTGGGCTTTCGCGAATTCCGCCTGGTCAACGATTTCGAAGCGGTCGCGCATGCGGCCGCGCACATGGACGCCAGCGAAGTGCTGCGCCTCGCCGGCCCGGACACCTCGCCGCGCGGTCCGACGCTGGTGGTCGGCCCGGGCACCGGACTCGGCGCCGCGGTCTGGATTCCGACCGCGCACGGCGCCGTGGTGCTCGCCACCGAGGCCGGACAGGCCGCGCTGACCGTCGGCAACGATCTGGAGATGGCGCTGCTCCAGCAAATGCTGTCGCAGCGCACGCACGTCCCGGTCGAGCACGCGCTCTCCGGTCCCGGACTGATGAACCTGCACAACGCGCTGTGCACGCTGCGCGGCATCACGCACGACTACGCCTCACCTGGCGACATCACCGCGGCGGCATTGTCCGGTCGCGATGCAAATGCGCGCGACAGTCTTTCCGTGTTCTGCGGCCTGCTCGGCGGCACCGTCGGCGACATGGCGCTGCTGTACGGCGTGCAGAGCATCTATCTGGCCGGCGGCATCCTGCCGCAGATCCGCGAATTCCTGCTGCAGAGCAGCTTTGTCGAACGCTTCCTCAACAAGGGCGTGATGCGCGAGGCGCTGGAGCGTATCCCGGTGAAGCTGGTCGAGCACGGCCAACTCGGCGTCATCGGCGCGGCGCACTGGTTCCTCGCCAGACGAGAGAGATAAGAAACAACGCGCTCCGCATCGAGGGGGAACGCATCCAAGGGAAGCGATGCGGAGCGTGGCGGCACAAGAGGGCGGCGGGCATGCATCCGACGCTTGGCATTCATCACATTGATGGGAGAGAGACCATGACGACCCGTAAATCCGCGCTGTCCGTTGCGATCGTGACCTGTCTCGGCTTCGCCGCGCAGGCGCACGCACAGGAACAGTCACCACCGCAACAAGCCGCGACAGCACCACAACCGCAAGCTCAGACCCCTACCGCGACCGATCTGGACACCGTCGTCGTGGTCGGTATTCGCGGCAGCGTCGAGAAGTCGCTCGACACCAAGCGCAACTCGGTCTCGCACGTGGAGGCCGTGACCGCCGAGGACATCGGCAAGCTGCCGGCCCGCAACGTGGCCGACACGCTGCAACGCCTGCCCGGCGTGAACATCAGCTCCTCCAGCGCCACAGAAGGCGGCTTCGACGAGAGCGACCGCATCAGCCTGCGCGGCACCAGCCCGAGCCTCACCCAGACGCTGATCAACGGCCACACCGTCGGCACCGGCGACTGGTTCGTGCTCAGCCAGGTGCAGACCGTGGGACGCAGCGTCAGCTACAGCCTGCTGCCGTCGGAAATCGTCAGCCAGGTCGTCGTGCACAAATCGTCGGAGGCCAAGCTGGTCGAAGGCGGCAGCGCCGGTTCGGTGAACATCATCACGCGCCGGCCGTTGCAGTTCGCCGACCAGATCACCACCGAAGCCACGTTCGGCGAGGTGTACGCCGATCTGCCCGGCAAGACCGATCCGCAGTTCAATGGCCTGTTCAACTGGAAGAGTGCCGATGACAATGTCGGCGTGATGCTGCAGGCGTTCTACGAGCGGCGCAATCTGCGGCGTGATGGGCAGGAAGTGGTCGGTGGATTCGGCACAATCCCAGCGACGCTAGCGGATGGTTCGCCTAATCCTCTTGCCACAACCAACCCTGACCTCATCGGCGTGCTGTACCCCAACCTCGTCGGCGCGGTGCTGTTCGAACAGGAGCGCACGCGCAAAGGCGGCGTCCTCGACATCCAGGTGAAGGCGAACGACAACCTCACCCTCGGCCTCAACGCGTTCTACTCGAAGCTGGAAGCGGACAACTACAACCGCAACTACATGATGTGGACCAGCCAGTTCGCGCCGAACTTCGCGCCACTGCCCGGCTACCGCGTCGAGAACGGCATCCTGACGCACGCGCAATATGCGCCGACGAACTCCGATCCGGCCGTGCCCTTCGGCGTCTACGACCAGATCTCGCGCCCGAACGCCAGTTCCGAATCCAAGTACGTCACCGCCGATGCCGATTGGCAGGTCAGCGACAGCTTCCATCTCAACATGCAGGTCGGCAAGACCGAAGGCCACGGCCGCAGCCCGACGCAGGATGTGATCGAACTCGGTACCGCCGGCAACGCCGGCGCGGGCTGGACGATGAACGGTTACGGCAATCCGATCGACTGGTCGCTCGGCGGCGACAACAGCTCGCCCTCGGGCATCCGTCCGCAGAACGGCTGGATCTTCGGCGGCCAGGGCATCGACGTCCTCGACGAAGAGAAGTGGGCGCAGGCCGACGGTGAAGTCACCTTCCTCGAAGGCGTGCTGTCCTCGCTCGATTTCGGTCTTCGCTATTCCGATCACACGCGCGAAAGCCTCAATGAAATCGCGCAAGGCCCCAATTTCGCCACCGACTGGCAAAATCCCGCCGCCTATCCCGCCTCATATAGCCATTATCCGAACGACTTCGGCAGCGGCATCGGCGGCAACGTCCCGGGCGGCATCTGGTACTGGACGCCGGAGCAGCTGAAGCAGATCAATGCGCAGTTCGCCAACCGCGATCCGGTGACGCGCTTCTACTGGCCCGACCTGTACAGCGTGCAGGAGAAGACCGGTGCGGCGTATATCCAGGCCAACTTCCAGGGCGACCGCTGGAGCGGCAACTTTGGTCTGCGTTACGTGCGTACCCGCGCGGACATCGACTACAACACGGGCGTCCCGGAAAAGAACACGGTGCAGGGGCCCATCACCGGTTCGGCGTTCGGCAACTACTACAAGAACCGTTACGAGAACACCTACAGCAAGCTGCTGCCCAGCGCCAACTTCAAGTACGACCTCGCTGACGACCTGGTGTTGCGCCTGGCCGGCTCGCAGACGCTCACCCGTCCGGACTTCTCGGCACTGGCCGGCTCGGTCTCGCTGGACGACCTGACCCACAGCGGCAGTGGCGGCAATCCCGAGCTCGACCCGATCATCTCCACCAACTTCGATGCCTCGCTGGAGTGGTACTTCGCCCCGCGCGCCCTGCTGGCGGCCAGCGTGTACTCGATGCGTCTGAAGGACTACGTCACCTTCGGCAACGAGGTCCGCACCTACCTCGATCAGCAAGCCTCTCAGGGCGGAACCCAGGTGTTCTCCGATTACACCGTCTCCGTGCCGGTCAATACGGATGCACGCGTAAAGGGCGTGGAACTGACCTACGAGCAGCCGATCGGCGAGAACTTCGGCATCTCGGCCAACTACACCTATGCCGACAGTGATTCCGACGGCGACAAGCCTGTCTACGGCACCTCGCGTAACACCTATAACCTTTCCGGCTACTTCGAGAACGAGTCGTTCAACGCGCGTCTGAGCTACACACACCGCTCGGAGTTCTACGCGGGCGTGAACCGCAACGACGACTTCTTCCAGGACAGCATCGGCAACCTGTCGGCCTCGATCGGCTACAAGATCAACGATATGGTGACGGTGAGCCTGGACGGCCTGAACCTCAACGATCCGAAGCTGAAGTACTACAGCCAGGTCAACGGCAAAGGCCGCAAGCTGCCATACGCGTTCTACGAGAACGGCCGCCAGTACTACCTCAACTTCCGCTTCAAATTCTGAAGATCCAAGTTCTCACGCCCTCCCAACCAAGGTGTCGGTCTCGCGGGCCTGGACTTGTCCGGGCCCGTTTTTTTCCGCGATGCTTGCGCTATTGCCGATGGTGACGATATGAACCGTTCGCTCTTCCACGCTTTCACTGTCTGTGTCCTGCTGCTGGCATCACCGCTGGCCCTGGCCACGCCGGCGCTGATTCCGGCACCGGCGAAGCTGCAAGCCGGCGACGGCACTTTCGTCGTGGATGCGCGGACATCGGTGCATGCGGAAGGGGCCGCCGCACGGGCGGTGGCGGGACGTTTCGTCGAGTACGTCGCCCGCACCCGACACCTTGACCTGCATATCGCGTCGAAGCGGGCGAACGGCGGCATCGTCTTTGCCATCGATAGGAAATCCTCTTCCAACCCGGAAGGCTATTCGCTGCGGGCCGACCGCAACGGCATCACCGTGAAAGCATCGGATGCGCGCGGACTGTTCTACGGCGCGGTCACGCTCTGGCAGCTGCTCGAAGCTGGTGATGACGGCGTCCTGCATGTCCCCGCTGTTCGGATCGACGATGCACCGCGCTTCGGCTGGCGCGGGCTGATGCTCGATTCCGCCCGGCATTTCCAGACGGTCGAGGAGATCAAGCTACTGCTCGACGCGATGGCGCTGCACAAGCTCAACACTTTTCACTGGCACCTCACCGACGACCAGGGCTGGCGCATCGAGATCAAGCGTTATCCGAAGCTCACCGAAGTCGGAGGCTGCCGCGTGCCGGCCGGTGACGCCGGCATCGGCGCCGATGGCAAACCACAGCAATATTGCGGCTACTACACGCAGGAACAGATCCGCGATGTCGTCCGCTACGCCGCCGAGCGCCAGATCACTATCGTTCCGGAAATCGACGTGCCAGGACATGCCACCTCGGCCATCGCCGCCTATCCCGAGCTCGGCGTTTCCGGCCAGTCGCTGCCGGTGGGCAACGATTGGGGCGTGTATCCCAACCTGTTCAAGCCCGACGACGCCACGATGACGTTCCTGGAGAACGTGCTGACCGAGGTGATCGCACTGTTTCCGGGCCGCTACGTCCACATCGGCGGCGACGAGGCGGTGAAGGATCAATGGCAGGCCTCCGCACAGGTGCAGGCGCGCAGGCGCGCGCTGGGCGTGCGCGACGAGACCCAACTGCAGGCGTGGATGATCGCGCGCCTGAATCGTTTCCTCGAAGCACACAAGCGTCGCCTGATCGGCTGGGACGAGATCCTCGACGGCGAATTGCCCGCCGACGCGACGGTGATGTCCTGGCGCGGCATCGAAGGCGGTATTGCGGCCGCGCGCGGCGGCCACGATGCGGTGATGACGCCCTCGAACCTGCTTTACCTCAATCGCCCGCAGAGCGATCTGCCGAACGAGCCGCCGAGCCATCCCGGCACCACCACGTTGCGCCACATCTACGATTACGAACCGGTGCCGGCCGCGCTCACCCCCAAGCAGCGGCGCCACATCATCGGTGTGCAGGCCAACCTCTGGACCGAGCACGTCCGCACCTTCGCGCGCGTGCAGCACATGCTCTTCCCGCGTCTGGCGGCGGTCGCGGAGATCGCCTGGTCGCCGGCCGAGCGCAAGGACTATCGCGATTTCCTCGCGCGCCTGCCGATGCAGCTGCCGCGGTACCGGCAACTCGGCATTGCCTATGCCGAGACGCCGTTCCAGGTGTGGATCGACGGCACCGGCGATATCCCGGACAACCAGGTCTCAATCGCGCTGTCCAATCCCTCCGGATACGAGGACATTCGCTACACCACCGATGGCAGCGCGCCTACCGCGCAGTCGCAGCGCTACACCGAGCCGTTCGTGCTGAAACTTCCGGCGGAAGTGAAGGCGGCGGTGTTCGTTGGCGAGCAGGCCGTGGTCGCTGCCAGTGCGCGCGACTTCGATGCGGTCTCACTGCGCACGCGCGGCAACTCGACGCTTGCATCCTGCAACGGCGAAGCAATGATGCGCCTCGAGGACGATGGTCCGCGCGAGGGCGAGGGCGCAATCTTCGGCGCCGACATCCTCAACCCCTGCTGGCTCTGGCCGAAGGCCGACCTGCGCGGCATCGCCGCCATCGAGGTTCGCGCGGGGCACGTGCCGTACAACTTCCAGCTCGCCCATGACGAAGCCAAGCGCAAGTTCCAACCGGCCGCATCATCGGAAGGTGAACTGGAGATCCGCGCCGGCTGTGACGGCGAAGTGCTGGGCCGCGCGCGCCTGCCGGCGAGACCGGGCGCCGACGGCTTCGCGACGTTGAAGCTGTCGCTGCGCAAGCAGGCCGCCGCCACGCAGGACCTGTGCATCACTTTCACCGGCGATACGCGACCGGCGATGTGGGTCGTGGACCGCGTGACTCTGCTGCCCAGCAAACGCGCCGTGGCGCGACGCGCGCGCTGACGCGTGCATGGCCGCGCACGTCACGCTCACGCGCGCGGTGCGGCCTTCCGCTCCAGATGCAGCAATAGATCCCGCAGGGGCGTCCACGCGAGGCCCCATCCCACCAGGATGCCGAGCAGATCGGCAACCGCATCCCAGAAATCCGCGGCCCGCGTCGCCGTGAGCGCGGCCTGCGCGAACTCGATGGCGATCCCCATCACGAGCAAACCCAGCGCGACACGAAGCAGGGAGCGCTGGCCCGCATAGAGCTGCACCGCGCTCGCCATCAGCACGAAATAAGCCAGGAAATGCTGAACCTTGTCGCCCCCCGGCGGCGTCTCGGGCAGGTCGGCGGCGGGCACGAGGCAGGCGGCCACGGTCACGATCACCGCCAGCCACCACAGCACCAGCCAGAAGCGCGGGTACCGCAACGGTTTCAGCGAAGCGGCGACACTCACAGACGGAAACTCAGGTCGCCGGCGAGGAACGCGGTGCCGAATTCGACACCGCGCGCGAAGCCCATCGCCTGGAAACGCTCGCCCATCGCACCGGGCAATGTCAGTTGCTGCACCTGCTGGCGCAGCGAATAGCGCGCCGCTTCGGTGGGCGCGCGCGTTTCCTGTTCGGCCAGCCGCTGCTCCAGCCCGTTGCCGACCAGGAAACTCGCCTGCGAGCAGTATCCGGCGAAATCAAAACCAGCCTCGGTCCCGGCCTCGGCCAACGCGGTGAAATCCACCGAGGCGGTGATGTCCTGCAACCCGACGCGCGCGTACACGTCGTCGACGACATGGTGCCGATAGAACGCACGCAACGTGCCGTTGCCGCGCGAAGCCGCGTAATACTCGCGACGCGGGTAACCGTAATCGACGAACAGCATGGCGCCGGAATCGAGCCCGCCGATCACCGCCTGCACCCAATACGGCAACTGCGGCAACAGTTCGGAGCGATAGCCATCGGCGAACGGCCCCGGCCCTTGCCGCTCGACATGACGCACTGCCGCCGCCAGCAGCGCATCGGCTGGTCGTTCCGTGCGCATGAAATCGCCGCCGCCATCGAGCGCGACGAATTCCTCGAACACTTCGCCATCGCGCAAAGTGAAACGCGAGGTCGGCAAGGCGTCGATCACTTCGTTGGCGAACAGCACGCCGTTCCAGGATTCCTGCACCGGCCCGTCCAGCCATTCCACACAGGCGAACACCGGCGGCGTGAGGCGCCGGCGCAGATGTTCGCGCTGGCGTTCGCGCAGGTCGGCGCTGGGCTCGAGGATCGCATAGCGCGCCGGCATCGCATCGATCGCCATCAGGCGCTTGATCGCATATTCGGCGAAGGCGCCGCTGCCGCCGCCCAGCTCCATGAATTCCGCACGCTCGCCGATCTCGCGGAGTACCGGCGCCACCGCCTCTGCAACGCATTCGGCGAACAGCGAACCGAGCTCCGGCGCGGTGACGAAATCACCGGCACGGCCGAACTTTGCCGCACCAGCGCTGTAATAGCCCAGGCCCGGCGCGTACAGCGCCAATTCCATGAAGCGATGGAAGGGGATCACGCCACCGGCGGCGAGGATCTGCGCGCGGATCAGCTCGCGCAAACGCGCGCTATGTGCCGAGGCCTCGGCGTCTGGGGGAATGAAAGGCATGCCATCAGCATAAGGCGAAGCGATGCATCCTCGTGTTACCGGGGCGCATGTCGTTGATCGAGCAGTCGGGTACGACCGCCGAGCTTCAGGAACCCCCTGTGTGGCGCCCATCGCGCGCGCATGCCTTCTGCACGTATCCTGTGCCCATGCCGGAACCGCAATCCGCCCGCTCCGTTGCCCTGATCACCGGCGCAGCACGCCGCCTCGGCGCCGCCATCGCGCGTGCATTGCACACGGCGGGCTACGACCTGGCCCTGCACTACCGTGATTCCGCCACCGAGATGGAAGCACTGGCCGTGGAACTCGAAGCACGGCGCGGCGGCAGCGTCCTGACGTTGCAAGCCGATCTGACCGAATTCGATCGCATCCCGGAGCTCGTGGCCCGCACCATCGGCCGCTATGGCCGGCTCGACGCGCTCGTCAACAACGCCTCGACCTTCACGCCCACGCCGCTCGGCACCGCCACACCGGCGCAATGGGATGCACTGTTCGCCTCCAACGCGCGCGCGCCGTTCTTCCTGGCGCAGGCCGCGGCGCCGCATCTGAAGGCCACGCGCGGCGCCATCGTCAATCTCGCCGACATCTACGCCGAACGCCCGCTGCGCGACCACACGATCTACTGCATGGCCAAGGCCGCGCTGGTGATGGCCACGCGCTCGCTGGCGTTGGAACTCGCGCCGGACGTGCGCGTGAACGCGATCGCGCCCGGCGCGATCCTCTGGCCCGATCAGGGCGATACGGCCAAGCAGCAGGCGATCCTGGCGCGCACGCCGTTGAACCGCACCGGCAACTCCGAAGAAATCGCCGAAGCCGTGCGCTGGCTGTTACAGGATGCGACCTACACCACCGGGCAAATCATTCGCCTGGATGGTGGACGCATGCTCGAATCCTAGACCGAGCGCAACGCGCCCCCGACGACGGCTCGCACCCGGAACATGGAGGCACGGGGTTGCCTGCGCACAGACCCGATGACCAGCCTCGCAACCACCATCATCGCCTGCACACCCTCTTCCCATGCATCTTGCGAACATAGCCTAGGCCCGACATCGCTGCAGCAAAGCCGCATCGCCGCTCGGCGCGGGCGCCAGTTGCCGAGTGTCGCGGCGCATGCCCCGCCCTGCCCTGCGAATGCCTACCCATGATCCTCGAAGTCGCTCCGCTGCAGATCCGAGCCGGCCAAGCCGAAGAGTTCGAAGCCGCCTTCCTGCAAGCCCAGCGCATCATTTCGGCAATGCCGGGCTATCTCTCGCATGAACTGCGGCGCTGCATCGAGAGACCCTGCGAGTACATTTTGCTTGTCCGCTGGCAGTCGCTCGAAGCCCACGAAATTGGCTTTCGCGGATCGCCGGAATACCAGGAGTGGAAGCAACGGCTACACCACTTCTACGAACCGTTCCCAACCGTCTCTCACTACGAGGTGGTCCAGGGCGCCGACGGCGGCTAGCATCCTGCCGAACGACGCCTTAAAGCCGCCGCGTCACTCCTGCTGGCGCCGGAGTTCCTCGCCAAATCCCGGAACCAGCTCCATCACCGCATTCCGGTCTGGCGAACACGCCCACAATCGTTCCAGCGTGAGTCCGCTGCGCGGCTCCACCGCATCCGGTGCGATTTCGGCCAACGGCCGCAGCACGAAGGCATGCCGCAATTCCGCACGCGGCAGTTGCAGATGCCCCGCCCCTTCCAGCACCAGATCGTCGTAGAGCACCAGATCGAGATCGAGCGTGCGATCACCGAAGCGCGGCCCACTGCGATCGCGGCCGTGCGCATCCTCCAGCGCATGCAGCCAGGCATCGAGCGCATAAGGATCGAGATCCGATTCGATCCTGGCCGCGGCATTGAGGAAGTCGGCGCCCTCGAAACCGACCGCGCGCGTCCGATACACCGCCGAGAATGTCGCGCCAGGAAAGCGCTCGCGCAGCGCGGCGAACGCCGCCGCGATGTGCTTCTCCGCCTCGACGTTGCTGCCGAGGCTCAGATAGGCCGTGCCCATCAGGCGGCGCTGCGCTCGATGATCACGCCGACCGCCTTGGCGCCACGCACCGCGCCCGGCTTGCTCAGCTTCAGGCGCACGCGCGCGACGCCGAATTCCTGCAGCACGATCTCGGCGCAGCGTTCGGCCAGTGTTTCCACCAACCCGTAGTCGGATTGCGAGACGAACTCGATCAGCCGCTTGCTGACGTCCTTGTAGTTGAGCGTATCGGCGATGTCGTCGCTCGCGGCCGGCTTGCGGTTGTCGAAGTCCATTTCGAGGTCGAACAGCAGCGGCTGGCGGATGCGGCGCTCCCAGTCGTAGATGCCGATCAATGCCTCGATTTCGAGGGCCTCGATGAAGACTTTATCCATGAATCCCGAAAGCAGGCGCGAGGAGAGACGCGAATTATGACGCCTGAACGCCACCGGCCACGACCGGGGGCAATGTGGCCATGTCCCAGCGCGGCGTCACGTGCACTTCGGCGTTGTCGTGCTGCCCCGCCTGCAGGCGCAGCGCACCCGCGAAGGCAATCATGGCGCCATTGTCGGTGCACAGCGCAGGCCTCGGGAAGCACACGCGCCCGCCGCGCTTGACCGCCATCTGCTGCAGCTTGGCGCGCAGATGGCGATTGGCGCCGACGCCGCCGGCCACCACGAGCACCTTGCTGCCGGCCGCGTCGAGCGCGCGTTCGCACTTGATCGCCAGCGTGTCGACCACGGCATCCTCGAACGCGAGGGCGATGTCGGCGCGGGTGGTGTCGCTGCGGTCGCTGCCCTGCCAGGCCAGCAGCACCTGGGTCTTCAGGCCGGAAAAGCTGAAGTCCAGGCCGGGCCGGTCGGTCATCGGCCGGGCGAAGCGGTAGCGGCGGGTCGGACCACTCTGATTGAAGCAGGTCTGATCGGAGCCAGACCGCTGCCGGGCCTGCTCGGCCAGCGCCGCCAGCTGCGGTCCGCCGGGGTACGGCAGCCCCATCAGCTTGGCGGTCTTGTCGAAGGCTTCGCCGGCGGCGTCATCCAGGGTCTCGCCGAGCAGGCGGTAGCGGCCGATGGCCTCGACCGCGACCAACTGGGTATGGCCGCCGGAGACCAGCAGGGCCACGAACGGGGGGGCCGGCGGGTCGTCCTCCATCAGCGGGGCCAGTAGATGACCTTCCATGTGATGCACCCCGATCGCCGGCAGATCCAGCGCCCAGGCCAGCGAACGCGCCACCCCGGCCCCGACCAGCAACGCCCCGACCAGGCCCGGACCGGCGGTATAGGCCACCCCCTCGAGGTCGCCCGTGCCCAGGCCCGCCTCGGCCAGGGTCTGGCGGATCAGCGGCAGCAGCTTGCGGACGTGATCGCGGCTGGCCAACTCCGGCACCACCCCGCCGTATTCAGCGTGGAGGGCGATCTGGCTGTAGACGGCATGCGCGCGCAGCCCCGCCGCGCCGGACAGGGCGGTGTCGTAGACGGCCACGCCGGTTTCGTCGCAGCTGGTTTCGATGCCTAGAACACGCATGAGGTCAGAATTGGGTATGGGTTGCGCCCCCGCAAGGGCAGCAGCTATCATACGCGGCTCGCCGGGTGGACCCCGGTGATTTATTGTCCCGGAGATTCCATGCCAAGCGTCAAAGTCCGCGAAAACGAGCCCTTCGAGTTTGCGCTGCGCCGTTTCAAGCGCACCTGCGAAAAGGCCGGCGTGCTTGCCGAAACCCGCAAGCGCGAGTTCTACGAGAAGCCGACACAGGAACGCAAGCGCAAAGCCGCCGCGGCCGTGAAGCGCCAGGCGCGCCGCAGCTCGCGCGACGTGACCAAGCGCCAGCGCCTCTACTGAGGCAGCGTCGCTTGTCCGCAAAGCCGGCACGCGCAAGCGTCGCCGGCTTTTTGTGTTTTAGAGCATTCAGAAGTCCGCACGGGATGTGCGGGCTCTTGCGGAAGGACCCGCATACAGGAGATTTGTCATGAGCCTCAAGCAACGCCTCACCGACGACATGAAGTCCGCGATGAAGTCGGGCGACAAGGATCGCCTGGGCGTGATCCGCCTGATCAACGCCGCGATCAAGCAGAAGGAAGTCGATGAACGTATTCAGCTTGACGATGCGCAAGTCGTCGCCGTGCTCGACAAGATGGTCAAGCAGCGCAAGGACTCGGTGACCCAGTACGAGCAGGCCAACCGCGAGGACCTGGCCGCCGTCGAGCGCGCCGAGATCGTGGTGATCGAAGGCTACCTGCCCGCCAAGATGGACGAGGCGGCGATCCTGGCAGCCATCGATGCCGCCATCGCTGAAACCGGCGCTACCGGCCCCGCCGACATGGGCAAGCTGATGGGCGTGCTGAAGCCCAAGCTCGCCGGGCAGGCCGACATGGGCCAGGTGTCGGCGCTGGTGAAGAAGAAGCTTTCTCCCTGATCGCGTTCGCGATGAACGCACCGATCGAGACTTCCGATGCAAGCGTCCGCCTGCGCTTCGCCACACGCGCGGACATCCCGCTGATCCTTGCCTTCATCCGCGAGCTGGCCGAATACGAACGCGCGCCGGAGGCGGTCGTGGCCGACGAGGCCACGCTCGCCGAGAGCCTGTTCGGCGAGCGGCCGGGCGCGGAAGTCGTGATTGCGGAAGCGGATGGCGAACCCGCCGGATTCGCGCTGTTCTTCCACAATTTCTCCACCTGGCTCGGGAAGCGCGGCCTGTATCTGGAAGACCTGTTCGTCCGCCCGCAATTCCGTGGCCGCGGACTCGGCCTGCTGCTGATGCGCTTTTTGGCAAAACTCGCGGTCGAACGCGATTGCGGCCGTTTCGAATGGTGGGTGCTGGACTGGAATGCGCCAGCGATCGATTTCTATCGCCGGCTCGGCGCCGTGGCGATGGACGAATGGACGGTGCAGCGCATCGACGGCGAGGCACTGCGCAAGCTCGCCGGCGAGTTCACTTCGCCCTGATCCACACCGGCTCGTCTATTCCGGCTCGCGTGGCGATGCGTCGAGGATCGGCCCCTTGGTGGCCGAAGGCCCGGTCGGCCCCGTCGTCTCGCCGATGCCCACTTCCGCGGCGCTGCCGCGCTCGCCCCACAGCACGTAGCCGCCGTAGTAATCCTCCTGCGTGACGTCCACCGCCGGCCGCTCGGCCAGATCGAAGCGGATGCCGCCGGTGGCGGCGACGTCGTTCACGCCGGGGAAGTTGGTGGACCAGTCGCCGGGCTCGGGATAGTTGGCGTGCGAGCCCTGCCCCACATACGACACGGGGCGGCCATCCTCCTTCGGCGCATCGGCCCAGGAACGCGAGACGTTCAGGCCGTTGTGGGCGCTGTAGCGCACCTCCACCGGCTGGAAGTTGCTGTCCAGCTGCACCGTGATCTTTTCCCAGTCGCCTTCGTGGTTCTGCACGTCGCCCACACCCGGCGGGCCGTCGTTGTACGAATAGAACAGGTGATAGGTGATGGTGTTGGAGGCCGGATCGTACTGGTAGAGGTTCTGGCTGTTGCCGAGGTCGCCGGCGCGGATGCCGTCGCCGAGTTCCTCGTTCTGGTGGTCGAGGAAGAGTTGGCCGTCGGCGTCCTGGTTGTCTTCTCCGATCCCGGCCAACTCGCTGCCGGGAACCTCGCCGAGCCCGTAGAGCTCCTTGTCGCCCCAGAAATCGCGCTCCTGGCGCAGGGTCGACTGGTCGATGTAGGTCTGCGGGTTCTGCAGGAAATTCTGCTCGTCCGGATGGAAATACAGGATCGGCGCGTATTGCTGGGCCAGTTGCTGCGTCTGCGCCGGGGTCAGGCAGTAGGGCGCGGTGGTGGACGTCGTCGGCAAGGTCGCGGGCGGCGGCGGGGTGACGGGCGGGCGGATGTCGGACGGAAACATGGCGGCGCTCCTGATCGGACGGGGCGATCCTAGCCCGCTCCCGCCCGTTCCGCACATCCGGGGCGACCCTAGCTCCGATGGTTCTAGCCCCTCTCCCGCGAAGCAGGTAGAGGGGTTGGGGGTGAGGGGGCGCGGTCTTTCGCGAAAAGCCGCCCCCTCACCCTCGCTCGCTCCGCTCGCATTTCCCTCTCCCGCTTCGCGGGAGAGGGGCTTCAAGGCGCGGGCGCTTTACACAGATGCGATCATGGTCGCATGGCCCGCATCCCCGACGCCTTCATTGACGACCTGCTCGCCCGGACGGACATCGTCGAGGTGATCAACGCGCGCGTGCCGCTCAAGCGCCAGGGCAAGGAGTACTCGGCGCGCTGCCCGTTCCACGACGAGCGCTCGCCCTCGTTCACCGTCTCGCCGACCAAGCAGTTCTACCACTGCTTCGGCTGCGGCGCGCACGGCACGGCGATCTCGTTCCTGATGAACTACGACCGCCTCGAATTCCTCGATGCGGTGGACGAACTGGCCAAGCGCGTCGGCATGGAAGTGCCGCGCGAGACGCAGCAGCGCAACGAGAATTCGGACAGCCGCGATCTGTACAGCGCGCTGGAGGCGGCATCGCAATTCTTCCGCAGGCAGTTGAATGCCAGCGAGAAGGCACGCGCCTATCTCGACCGCCGCGGTGTCGATGAGAGCGTGCGCGCGCAGTTCGCCATCGGCTATGCGCCGGATGGCTATTCGGCACTGAAGGACGCGCTCGGCACCGACGCGCGGCGCATGAACCTGCTCGATCGTGCCGGCCTGTTGTCGAAGAGCGAGAAAGGGTCGGTCTACGACAAGTTCCGTGATCGCGTGATATTCCCGATCCTCGATCGCCGCGGCCGCGCGATCGCCTTCGGCGGGCGCGTACTCGATCCCGAAGATTCACCGAAATATCTGAACTCGCCGGAGACCGCGCTGTTCCACAAGGGCCGCGAACTCTACGGCCTGTGGCAGGTACGGCAGGCGCACCAGAAGATCGAGCGACTGATCGTGGTGGAAGGCTACATGGACGTGATCGCGCTGTTCCAGCATGGCGTGTCGCAGGCCGTGGCCACGCTCGGCACAGCGACGACGCCTGATCACGCCGAACTGCTGTTCCGCAACGCACCCGACGTGTACTTCTGCTTCGACGGCGACGCCGCCGGACGCAAGGCGGCCACCCGCGCGATGGAATCGGTGCTGCCACGCATGCGTGATGGGCGCCAGGCCTTCTTCCTGTTCCTGCCCGACGGCGAAGATCCCGATACGCTGGTGCGCAGCGAAGGTGCCGGGGGCTTCGACGCGCGATTGCGCGCCGCCACGCCGTTGTCGCAATTCCTGTTCGACTCGCTATCGGCCGACGTCAACCTCGCCACGCTCGATGGCAAGGCGCGGTTGGCCGAACGCGCCAAGCCGATGCTCGCGCAGATTCCCGATGGCGCTTTCGGCGATCTGATGAAGCAGCATCTCACCGAACTGACCGGCGTCGGCGCGCGCGCGAGCACGCCCGACACGCACGTGCCCGTGCAACGCGCGCGCGATGCGACGCCCACGACCGCGCCCAAGCGCAGCTTCGTGCGCAGCGCGATCGCGCTGCTGCTGCAGAAGCCCGCGCTGGCGCTCGAACTCGCGCCGCCCTTCCGTTTCATCAGCCTGCGCCAACCCGGCATCGAACTGCTGACCGAACTGATCGCGCTGATCAGCGCGCGTCCCGAGATCAGCACCGGCGCCCTGCTCGAACATTTCGACGGCCGCGAGGAAGCCTCGGCGCTGCAGAAGTTGGCGAGCCAGCAGTTGCCGGGCGAGGAATCCGCCTGGCAGCGCGAATTCCTCGATACCATCGCGCAGCTGGACAAACAGACGCTGCAGCAGCGCGTCGATGAATTGCAGGCGAAGCAACGCGACTCCAGTCTCGATGATGCGGACAAAGCCGAGTTACGTGGTTTGCTTGCCAGCAGGACCGGGCCGCGCTGAGGCGTTCTTGATCTGTGCTAGAGACGTCGCTCGTCATTCCCGCGAAGGCGGGAATCCAAGGACGTTCGGCCCGATGGCCGCTATCTTGACGAAAGTCCATGGATTCCCGCCTTCGCGGGAATGACGAGCAAACAAACCTTCTTGATTCGCGGACAAATCGATAACGCTCTAGTATTCGAGCATCGACCGCAGCGGAGTCGCCATGAATTCCTCGTTTCCACAAACGACGTTGCAGGCGCTTCAACCTGACGATACCGATTACAGCACCATTCTCGATATCGCCCGCATTCCTGCCGAACAAACGCTGGCGCTGCCTGTCGCGCTGCACGTCGACAGCCTTGATCGCTACGGCGCCTGGGCCTTCCTGCTGGCGCAATTGCGCGCCCCCGATGGACGGCGACTCGATTACTCCCGCACGCCTCTGGCCGAGCAGGCCGCGACCGGCGGCCTTTCCGACGTGTATGCGGCGCTGTTGAAGCAAGAGGAAGCGCAATGGAGGATTGTCGCGCACGTCATCGGACCCGCCGACGTCGCATGGGAATCCTGGCCACAGGATTACGGCGCGCCCGCCGCACTCTTCGGCCAGTGATGCTCCAGAAAATCGTGCTCACGCACGAATACTGATTCGCGTCGAGAAGGCGATCAGCCTGGCCGCGACAGAATGTACCAGTTGCCGGAAGCCCCACCCCAGCTGATTTCCTGCGTGCCATCCGCATTGCGATTGTTGGAGCCGATGAACTGCGGCCGGCCGCTGGCATCGAGACCGGCGAACAGCACGGTATGCGACTGGTTGGCGTTCTTCATGATCACCACATCGCCAGGCTTGGCGTGACGGAAGTCGACGCGCTGCCAACCTTCGGCCTGCAACCGGTCGCGCAGCACGCTGACCGAATCGGTGTGCCAATCGATCACGCCGGCCTTCTGCAGGCAAGCCGTGACGAAGTTCGCACAACACACGTTGCTCGGCACGTTGGGATTCATCGGCAACTCGCCGCTGCGCTTGAGTTCGCTGGCATCGCGGCCGATGAAGCGCTTCGCGATCGCGGCGGCATTGCCGATGCCGGAATCCACGCGCGTGTCGGAGGACACGCCACTCGTCCCACCCGTGCCATTCGCTCCGTCATGCCCACGTGACGCGTCGCCGGAAATATCCAGCGTATCGCCCGCATAGATCAGGTCGGCATCCTTGATCTTGGGATTCAACGCCATCAGCCGATGGACCGAAGTCCCGTAGCGAAGCGCGAGTTCCGAAAGCGTGTCGCCCCTGACGATGTTGTGGATCATGGCAGGCCCTCTCCGCACTGCGGATGGTCGAACGCGGATCGTGAGCAGCCCCCTGCGCTGCATTCGCAATGCAGTCTCCTCACTCACGCATCGGGATGTAACTCGGACCAACCCTATGTAGGGGAAACCCCAGGGGCCTTGCGCTAGACTGCGGCTTCCATTTCTGGGGACGTCGACATGAAGCTCGTTCGCGGTCTGTTGTTCGCAGCCATCGCCTGCACCTGTGCATCCTGGATCACATCCGCGCCCGCGCAAGGCACGCAGCAGCAAGACAAGCGCGTGGCCCGCGAGACCGTGGGCAATCGCGTCAGCGAAAGCATCCCCGCGATTCCGCCGTCACTGACCGAACAACTCAGCCGCTATCAGAACACGCGCGGCGCCGCCGTCAACGGCTGGGCGCAGGACGGCTGCCTGCTGATCACCACCCGCTTCGCCGAAACCAACCAGGCGCATCGCGTTTGCGAACCGCTCGGCATGCGCGAGCAGCTCACCTTCTATGCGGAACCGCTCAGCGAGATCACGCCTGCCTCCAGGCGCAACGGCTTCGTGTTCGGCAAGGACAAGGGCGGTGATGAATTCTGGCAACTGCACTGGTTCGATCTCGATACGCGCGAGACGCGCCTGCTCACCGATGGCAAGCGCAGCAAGAACGACGTCCCGAAGCTCTCGCATGACGGCAAGCTGCTCGCCTACAGCAGCACCGCGCGCAACGGCACCGATACGGATGTCTGGGTACGCGATCTCGTCACGGGACAGGCGAAGGCCGTCGTCACCGAGGGCGGCGCATGGGAAGCCCTGGATTTCTCGCCAGACGGCAAGCGCCTGCTCGTCTTCAAGGGCGTGTCGGCGACGGAGGCGTATCCGGGCGTGGTCGACCTGACGACGGGCAAGCTGGAGATGTTTCCCGTCGACGGCGGCAAGGCGGCGTTCGGTCCTTTCAAGTTCGCGCCGGACGGCAAGGCGGTGTATTTCGTCTCCGACGAACCGATCGACGGCAAGCCCAGTGAATTCCAGACGCTGCGCTATCACGATCCCGCTACCGGTACGTTCAAGGCGCTGACGGCGGACATTCCGTGGGATGTCACCGATCTCGAAATTTCCGGCGATGGCAAGCATCTGGCCTTCGCCACCAACGAGGACGGCATCGCGCGTTTGCACGTGCTGTCGCTACCCTCGCACACGCCGGTGAAACTGCCCGAGCTGCCGATCGGTCTGATCGGCGGCCTGGAGTTCTCACCCGACGGCAAGCGCCTGGCGTTGAGCCTCAACACCGCGACCTCGCCGACCGACGCCTACGTCATCGACCTGACGTCCACCAAGCTCACGCGCTGGACGCGTAGCGAAGTCGGCGGGCTCGACACCAGCAAGTTCGTCGCGCCGACGCTGGTGCGCTTCCCCACCTTCGACAGCGTCGATGGCAAGCCACGCACGATCCCGGCCTTCTACTACCGTCCCGCCAAGGCGGCCAACGGCGGCAAGGTGCCGGTGATCATCAACATCCACGGCGGCCCGGAAGCTCAGGCATTTCCGAACTTCAGCGCCAACACGCAGTTCCTGGTCAACGAACTCGGCATCGCCGTGCTCGTGCCGAACGTGCGCGGCTCCTCCGGCTACGGCAAGACCTACGTCACGCTGGACAACGCCGAGAAGCGCGAGGATTCGGTGAAGGACATCGGTGCCCTGCTCGATTGGATCGCGCAGCAGCCCGAACTCGATGCCAAGCGCGTCGGCGTGATGGGCGGCAGCTACGGCGGCTACATGACGCTGGCCTCACTGGTGCACTACAGCGACCGTATCCGCGCCGGCATCGATATCGTCGGCATTTCGGACTTCGCCACCTTCCTCAACAATACCGAAAGCTATCGCCGCGATCTGCGTCGCGTCGAGTATGGCGATGAGCGCGTGCCGGAGATGAAAGCAGTGTTCGAACGCATTTCGCCGCTGAAAAATGCGGGCAAGATCCGCGTGCCGCTATTCGTCGCGCAGGGCAAGAACGATCCGCGAGTGCCGTATACCGAGGCCGAGCAGATCGCCAAGGCCGTGCGCGGCAACGATCAGCCGGTGTGGTTCCTGATGTTCGACGATGAAGGACACGGCTTCAAGAAGAAGTCGAACAGCGACTACTTCAATGCCGCGTCCGTCCTGTTCTGGCAGCAGCACCTGCTTAGCGAGACGAAATAAGCAAGAGCCGTCATTCCAGCTTGCGCTGGGATGACGAAGACTTTCGACATTGCCTCGAAGAGGCCGTCACGCCAGCGCGACGGCCTCGATCTCAAGCAGCCATGCCTCGTCGAAGATCTCGGCGATGATCACCGTCAACGCGGGCGGCGTATCGAGTTTGCCCAATACTTGCTGACGCACCTCGCGCGCCTCGTCGCGATAGCGGCGATCGGCGAGGTAAATGGTGACCTTGGCCAGATGGCCGTAATCCATGCCGGCGGCCTTGAGCTGCGCGCCGACGTTGTCCCAGGCCAGGCGGCACTGCGCGCGAAAGCCCTCGGGCACCGTGCCTTCGCCATCGGCCGGCACCTGGCCGCTCACGAACAGCACGCGCGTGGCGCCCGTGACTTCGTGCGCTTGCGCGTAGGTGCCGTCGGCCGCCGGTGCGATGGCGCGTCGACCCGGTTTTCCGATGCTTTTCGCCTGCGCCGCGGCCGGTGCCGCCAACGCCAGGGTGCCGATGCAGAAATCGCGCCTGTCCATCGCCCGCTCCCATGATCCGGTGGCGTCATCATAGGCTCGCCTCGCGCCGGCCCGAACTCCGTGTTTCGCCGCGCTCACGAGATGACGCGGGCGGGACGCTAGACTTCCGCCATGCCGATCCTGTCCAAGCTCCGCATCGATTCCTTCACCCTCGCACTGCTGGCGACCGTCCTGCTCGCCTCGCTGCTGCCCCTGTCCGGCACCGCGGCACAGGTGATGGACGTCGTCACCGATGCCGGGATCGCCTTCCTGTTCTTCCTCCACGGCGCCAAGCTCGCGCGCGAGGCGATCATCGCCGGCGCGGCCGCATGGCGATTGCATCTGACGATCTTCGCCAGCACCTTCGTGCTGTTTCCGCTGCTGGGCCTGGCGGGCAAGCCGCTGGCGCACTGGCTGCTCACGCCGGAGCTTTATATCGGCGTGCTGTTCCTGTGCACGCTGCCGTCGACGGTACAGTCGTCGATCGCCTTCACCTCGATGGCCGGCGGCAACGTGCCGGCGGCGGTGTGCAGCGCCTCGATGTCGAGCCTGATCGGCGTGTTCCTCACGCCGCTGCTGATGGGATTGCTCGCGGGCACGCAGAACGGTGCCGGCGCCTCGATGGCGCATCCGCTACAGGCGATCGGCAGCATCATGCTGCAATTGTTGCTGCCCTTCCTCGCCGGCCATCTGCTGCGACCGTGGATCGGCGCCTGGGTGGAGCGTCACCGCGGCGTGCTGCGCTACACCGATCAGGGCACGATCCTGCTGGTGGTCTACACCGCGTTCAGTGCCTCGGTGATCGAGGGGCTGTGGCGCAAGACGCCGCTCGACGCACTGTTCGCGGTCGCGCTGATCGCCATCGTGTTGCTGGCGCTGGTGATGACGATCCTGACCTTCGGCTCACGCCGTCTCGGCTTCTCGCGCGAGGACGAGATCGCGATCGTCTTCTGCGGCTCGAAGAAAAGCCTGGCGACCGGCGTGCCGATGGCGAAGGTCCTGTTCGCGGGCACGAGCCTCGGTGCGATCGTGTTGCCGATCATGCTCTTCCACCAGATCCAGCTGATCGTTTGCGCCTTCGTGGCACAGCGTTACGCGCGCGCCGCGCATCGTCGCGCGGCGGATGCGACCGCCGGCGATATCGCCGATTGATGCATTGATTGAAACGCGGAACGAGGTGCTGATCGATCCGTCAGTACGTCGGCCGCAGTTCAAACGCGGGCGTCGGCTGCAACACGGGCAGCAGCCAGTGATCGACCAGCAGGAACGCGAACAGCGCCATCAGATAGATCACCGAATAATTGAACACGCGCATGGCGAAAAACTCGTCCGGCGGATTCATCAGCTTCCAGGCGTACCAGACGAACATCAGCCCCAGCACCAGCGCGCCACCGAGGTAGAACAGCCCACTCATGCCCGCCGCCCAGGGCAGCATGGTCGCCACCACCAGCAGCAACGTGTACAGCAGGATCTGCCAGCGCGTGTAGACCACGCCGTGCGTCACCGGCAGCATCGGGATCAGCGCGCGCGCGTAGTCGTCGCGGCGGAAGATCGCCAGCGCCCAGAAATGCGGCGGCGTCCACACGAAGATGATCAGCACCAGCAGCAACGCATGCGCCCAGTCCCATTCGTGGCGCATGTCGGTGACCGCGGCCCAGCCCAGCAGCGGCGGCGCGGCGCCGGCGATGCCGCCGATGACGATGTTCTGCGGCGTGGCGCGCTTGAGGAAGCCGGTGTAGATGACGGCGTAGCCGATCAGCGAGGCGAAGGTGAGCCCGGCGGTGAGCGGGTTGACCAGTGCGATCAGCAGCGTCATCGACACCGCGCCGAGGAACACCGCGAACGCCAGCACCTGCGCCGGCCGCAATGCGCCGGTCGCCAGGGGCCGATGCGCGGTGCGCACCATCACCTTGTCGATGCGCTGGTCGATGAGGTGGTTGATCGCCGCGGCGGACGCCGCCGCCAGCCAGATGCCGAGCAGTCCGAACACGGTCTCGCGCAGCGGCGGCAAGCCGGGCACGGCCAAGAACATGCCGACCAGCGCGGTGAACACGATCAGCGCCACCACGCGCGGTTTCGTCAGTTCCCAGTACTGGCCGAAAGTGCCTTTCATGTCATTGATCGATCGAGCGCAAGCGCGCCAGCAGCGAGATCAGCACGAACAGTAACAGCGCGGCACCGGCGTTGTGCGCGACCGCGACCTGCAACGGCAGCGACAGCACGACGTTGGCGATGCCAAGCGCGACCTGCGTGCAGGCCAGCAATGCCAGTAGCGTCCCCCAGCCGCGCAAACCGGGCGTGCGCAGCAGCCGCACCGCCGTGGCGATCAGCGCCGTGAACGCGACCACCGCCATCATCCGATGCGCGAGCTGGATGGCGATGCGCGAGGCGCCATCAAGCACGCCACCTTCGTAATCGACGCCGATGCCGCGCCAGAGCACGAAGCCTTCGCGAAAATCATGCGGCGGCCACCACTGCCCCACGCATCTGGGGAAATCGTTGGCGCAGGCCAGCGCGGCGTAGTTGGCGCTGACCCAGCCGCCGAGCGCGATCTGGATCACGAGCAGGACCAGCGTCACGATCAGCCAGCGCCGCAGCCGCACGGCATCGGCGAGACGGATCGGCAGATGCGTCGCGCGCCAGGCGATCCAGACCAACAGCGAGAGCGTGAGCAGACCGCCGAGCAGATGCCCCATCACCACGATGGGTTTGAGCAGCCAGGTCACCGTCCACATCCCGAGCAGTGCCTGGAAGATGATGACGGCCAGTGTCAGTGCCGAAGCCCGCGCGAGATCGAGATTCGACCAGCGCAATGCGGCGAACAGCAGGATCGCCTCGCCAAGCACCGCCAGTGCGGACGCGGCGCCGTGCAACCCGCGCATGTACAGCGGGATCGCCAGCGCCACCAGCGCCGATGCCGCGAGAATCTGCAGCACGCCGTAACGGCGCTTGCGCGCGGACAGCAAGGCCAGCGTCAGCACCAGCACGCCGAGCAGGCCGGCGATCATGCGATGGAACTGTTCGCGCCAGGCTTTGTGCGGTTCGACCGGACGGATCGCGGTCGCGGCATGGTCGATCGCCTGATTCACCGCCGTCGGCCAGGCCGCGCGGCCGTAGCAGGTCGGCCAGTCGGGACAGCTGAGGCCGGCATTGGACAGGCGCACGAACGAGCCGAACACGATCACCGTGAGCGCGAGCGCGACCGCCAGCCAGGCGATCCTGTGGAAGTGCTTGTAAACAGCCGGTTTGTAGGCGGCGGGACGAGACATCGCCGGTTTCGTGGGCACACTCATCGAGTCTGACTCATCGCCGGCCTCACATCAGTTTCAACAGCTTGGACATGTCGGCGCGCAAATCGCCGGGATCGGCGCCGGGTGCGTAGCGCAGGATCACGAAGCCGTTGGGATCGATGACGTAGACGGGCAGGCTCATGCCATTCTTGTTCTCTTTCGCGCCCGCATCGGATGGGGCATCCAGGCGCGGCAATACCGCACGCAGCGCCGGATCATCGCGCAATACGCGCGTGGCGGCGTTGGTCTTGGCGCCGGCCGGCGGCGGGGTGCCGATCCAGAGAATGTCGACGTGGTCCGCGTCACGACCGAACAATTGCCACACCACATCGAGCTGGTGCGCGAGTCCGACGCATACCTCAGCGCAACCTGCCGGCGGCGCGACCGCGATGCGCCAGCGGCGCGCCGCGGGCTCCCAGCGGTATTCGCCGCCATCGGCCAGATGCGGCACCACCTTGCGCAGATCGCCGGGCGGCTGCAGCAGTTCGCCGTGGTTCTTCATGCCCTCGGGCTTCCAGCCGGAGAAACGCAACGCGCCGGCGAGGATCGCGCCGCCGAAGAACACGCCGAAGATCACCAGCAGCAGAAGCCGGTTGCGATTGCGCTGGCGGGGGTTGATGACTTCGCTCATGCGGCTATTTTCGGCTTCGATCCGCGCAAAGTCAGCACCAACGCCGTCACCAATACCGCGATTGCCAGCGCGAACCACTGCACGGCGTAGCCGAGATGGCGTTCCGGCGTCAGGGTGTTGGGCAAAATGTCCAGGTCGCGCGCATAGCCGAGCGGGAGCGCGGGATCGAGCTTGAGCACGCGCGGGGGCAACCGCTCCAGCTGCAATTCGCGCGGCAGATCCGCGGCATCCAGGCCAGTGGTCAGCAGCGTGCCGTCCGGCTGCCTGGCGACCACGGCCGCCAGCAGGCCGTGCGAGGGCGGCGGCGACAGCAGTCCCTGGATACGCTGGCGGCCGGCCGGCAATGCGATCACGGGCAGGCGGCGATCGCCGGGCAGCGGTAGCCAGCCCAGCTCAACCAATAGCGGCTGCGCGCCCGCAGCCGGCCGGAACAGCCGATACGCGCGCACGCCGGCACGATCCTCGCGCTGCTGGTTGTCGAGCAACAGCGCGGGACCCGGTACGAATTCGCCCTCGCCCGCCGTCCAGTCGTAGTCGGCCTTGCGCGCGGGATCGGCGGCCAGCGCCATTGATTGCGCTTCGCGTCGCTGCAGCACCGTCTGCACCGCATCCAGCATCGCCTGTTTCTGATGCATGCGGCCGTATTGCCAGGTGCCGAGCGCGCAGAAACCCGCTGCCGCGAGCAACGCCAGCGTCCACAGAAGCGGAAGATGACGAGAGCGGCTCATGCGCGCTTCGTTCCAGGCCTGCGATAATCGCTCATGCGCCCGCGCTGGAGCCCGTGATGAACGATTCGCTGAAAACCCTGGTGATCGTCGCCTTCCTGATACTCATCCTCTGGAACCTCGGCGCGGGTCTGTATTACATGCTGGTCGACAAGGGCAAGACCAAGCGCACGGTGAACGCGCTCACCCGCCGCATCGCGCTGTCGGTGCTGCTGATCCTGCTGGTGATCCTCAGCATCTACATGGGGTGGATTACGCCCCACGGGATCGGACGATAGCGTTGTCGTTCTGAGCCGTCATTCCCGTAAGCGGGAATGACGGGCAAGTGTCGCGCTTATTTGGAGACGAGCGGAACGGCTACGCGCCCTCCGCTCCAACCTCTTACAGCACGTACACGAACAGGAACAGGCCCAGCCACACCACGTCGACGAAGTGCCAGTACCAGGCCACCGCTTCGAAGGCGAAGTGGTCGTCCTTCTTGAAGTGCCCGCGCGCGCAGCGCAGCCAGATGATGATCAGCATGATCGTGCCGAGCGTCACGTGCGCGCCGTGGAAGCCGGTGAGCATGAAGAAGGTGGAGCCGTAGATGCCCGAACCTAGGGTGAGGTTCAGTTCCTTGTAGGCGTGGATGTATTCCTCGGCCTGGAAGTACAGGAACGTCGCGCCGAGCAGGACGGTCAATCCGAGGAACAGCAGCAGCTGCTTGCGGTGTCCGGCCTTGAGCGCGTGGTGCGCGATCGTGATCGTCACGCCCGAGGTCAGCAGGATCAGCGTGTTGAGCAACGGCAGACCCCACGGCGGGATGATCTGGTACTGGCCGCCGATCGCGCCCGGACCGTTGCTCGGCCACGCCGCGCTGAAGCCCTGCCACAGCAGCTCGTTGGTCATGATGCGGCTGGCGTCGCCGCCCAGGTGCGGCAGCGCGAACTGGCGCGCGTAGAACAGCGCACCGAAGAACGCGGCGAAGAACATCACCTCGGAGAAGATGAACCACACCATGCCCATGCGGAACGAGGTGTCGACCTGCTTGTTGTAGTAGCCGGAGATCGACTCGAGGATCACGTCGGCGAACCACTTGAACAGGATGGCGAGCAGGATTACCGCGCCGACGAAGAACGTGGGCTTGCCATAGCTTTCGTCGTTCATCCAACTCGCCAGCCCGAACATGGTGATGAACAGGGCGACGGAGGCGAACACCGGCCAACGGCTGCCGTGCGGCACGTAGTAGATGTTGGCGTCGTGGTGGGCGTGAGCTTGGGCCATGGCGGATGTCCGGGAACGAAACGGGGCTTGCGGTGGTTACTGCTTGGCGCGTGAGGCAACGGCACCCGAAACCGGCGATGCCAATTGCGACGTGAGCGCGTCGTTTTTGTAGAACGTGTAGGACAGCGTGATCGTCTTCACTTCAGGCGGCAGGTCGGGGGCGACGATGAAGCGCACCGGCATGTCGCGCGACTCGCCCGCCGCCAGTGTCTGCGCGGTGAAGCAGAAGCATTCGGTCTTGCTGAAATAACCCGAGGCACGCGCCGGCGCGATCGACGGCACGGCGTTGCCGACGATGGCGCGCTGGCCGTTGTTGCGGGCGTAAAACAGGGTCTCGTACTGCTGGCCGGGGCGCACGCGCATGCGCGTCTGCTCCGGATGGAACGCCCACGGCAGCTTGGAATTGACGCCGCCGTCGAACTCGATCGTGATCCAGCGTTCCTCGCTTTGGCCGGCAGACTTTTCCATCGCGGCGGCGCGCTCGTCGGCCAGCGCGGTCTTCTCCAGACGCACGCCGAACACTTTCTCGCAAGCGATGCGATACAGCGGCACCAGCGCGAAGGTGAAGGCGAACGCGCCGAGCGCGACGGCCACCATCTTCAGCACGCCGAGACGCCGCACGCTCATCGCAGCACTCCCGCGACGATGAAGCCGACGTAGATCAGCACCGCGATCCCCGCCACCCACAGCGCGGTCCGGCGCGCCGACTTGCGGCGTGCCTGGACGTCATCGCTGGAGAGTTGTGCGGGGCTCATCGCGGATCGCTCAGTGCGTCACGTCGCCGTGCGCCAGATCGCCGTCCTTGATCACCGGCGGCGTGGTGAAGGTGTGGTGCGGCGCCGGCGACGGCACCGTCCATTCCAGGCCCTTCGCCGCTTCCCACGGACGCGCCGGGGCGTGGGCGCCCTTCTTCAGCGAGTAGCCGAGGATCGCGAGCATCATGAACGGCGTGAGGAACATGCCGAAGGCACCGATCGAGCTGACCAGGTTCCAGTCGGCGAAGACGACGTTGTAGTCCGGGATGCGGCGCGGCATGCCGGCCAATCCGAGGAAGTGCTGCGGGAAGAACAGCAGGTTGACGAAGACCACCGTCCACCAGAAGTGGAACTTGGCCCACCTCTCGCTGTACATCCGCCCGGACCACTTCGGCCACCAGTAGTAGACCGCGGCGATGATGCCGAACAGGGCGCCGGTGACCAGCACGTAATGGAAGTGTGCCACCACGAAATAGGTGTCGTGATACTGGAAGTCCGCCGGCACGATGGCGAGCATCAGGCCGGAGAAGCCGCCAATGGTGAACAGCACGACGAAGGCGATCGCCCACAGCATCGGTGTCTCGAAGCTCAGCGAGCCCTGCCACATCGTGCTGACCCAGTTGAACACCTTCACGCCGGTCGGCACCGCGATCAGCATCGTCGCGTACATGAAGTAGATCTCGCCGCCCAGCGGCATGCCCACGGCGAACATGTGGTGCGCCCACACGATGAAGCTCAGGAACGCGATCGACGCGATCGCGTACACCATCGCCTGGTAGCCGAACAGCGGCTTGCGCGAGAACGTCGGCAGGATCTCCGAGACCACGCCGAAAGCCGGCAGGATCATGATGTAGACCTCGGGATGGCCGAAGAACCAGAAGATGTGCTGGAACATCACCGGGTCGCCGCCGCCGGCCGCATTGAAGAAGCTGGTGCCGAAGAACTTGTCGGTGAGCAGCATCGTCACCGCGCCGGCCAGCACCGGCATCACCGCGATCAGCAGGAAGGCGGTGATCAGCCATGACCAGCAGAACACCGGCATCTTCAGCAGGTCCACGCCCGGGGCGCGCATGTTGAGGATGGTGGCGATGACGTTGATCGCGCCCATGATCGAGCTGATGCCCATCATGTGGATGGCGAAGATGGCGAAGGCCACGTTGCTGCCGCCCTGCAGGCTCAGCGGCGGATACAGCGTCCAGCCGCCGGCGGGCGCGCCGCCCGGCAGGAACAGCGTCATCAGCAGCATGGTGAAGGCGAACGGCAGGATCCAGAACGACCAGTTGTTCATGCGCGGCAGCGCCATGTCCGGCGCGCCGATCTGCAGCGGCACCATCCAGTTGGCCAGGCCGACGAAGGCCGGCATCACGCCGCCGAAGATCATGACCAGCGCGTGGATCGTGGTCATCTGGTTGAAGAATTCAGGCCCGCCCGGCAATTGCAGGCCCGGCTCGGCCAGTTCGGCGCGGATGTACACCGAGAAGCCCGCGCCGATGATGAACATGACGAAGCTGAAGAGCAGATACAGCGTGCCGATGTCCTTGTGGTTGGTCGAGAAGAACCAACGCTCGACGAAGCTCTGCTTGTGCTCGTGGGCGTGATCGTCGTGGCCATGCTTGTCGACAGCGTGATCGACGGCTTCGGGATGAGTGGCGGACATGAGCTAGAACCTCAGGAAATGCGTGCGATCAGCCGGCCGCGGGCGCGGAGGCGTCGGAATGCTGTTGCGCCGTCGCGGCGGGCGCGGGAGCGGCTTCAGCCGGCGGAGCGGCCGGCGCTTCGGCGGGTGCCGGAGTCGCGGGCGCGGCGGGCTGCGCCGGCGCGTTCTTGGCCTTCTCGGCCGCCAGCCACTGCTTGAATTCTTCCTTGGGCACGGCCTTGACCACGATCGGCATGAAGCCGTGGTCCTTGCCGCACAGTTCCGCGCACTGGCCGCGGTAGATGCCCGGCTTCTGGATCACCGCCCAGCCTTCGTTGACGATGCCCGGGATGGCGTCCTGCTTCCAGCCCAGCGCCGGCACCCACCAAGCGTGGATGACGTCGTCGCCGGTGATCAGGAAGCGGATCTTGGTGTCGGTGGGCAGCACCAGCTGGTGGTCGACATCGAGCAGGTAGTGTGGATTGGACTCGGTCGTCGGCCGCTCGCCGCTCTGGCGGACGCGGTCGCTCTCGCGATCCAGGCGGCTGGTGAAGGACACGTTCTCGCCCAGGTACTCGTACTTCCACATCCACTGGAAGCCGGTGATCTTCACCGACATCTCGCTCTCGCGGGTGTCGTACATGGCGATCAGCTTCTTGGTGGCCGGGTAGGCCATGATGATCAGCAGGATCACCGGCACGATCGTCCAGATGATCTCGGCCTTGGTGTTATGGCTGAACTGCGCGGCGACCGCGCCCTTGGACTTGCGGAACTTGAACATCGCATAGGCCATCGCGCCGAACACCACGATGCCGATCACCACGCAGACCCACAGCACGAACATGTGCGCGTCGTAGGCGTGCTCGGACAATGGGGTTACACCGCGCCCCATGTTGAGCTGCCATTCCACCGGATCGGCCGACTGTGCGAAGGCGCTGGCGGAGGCCGCCGACAGGGCAAGGCCCGCGGCCCACTGCTTGAGACTTGCCGGTCCTGAGCGGAACGGTGAAAGCAGCGCTTGTTTGAGCTGACCGAATTGCATCACATCGAACCCCGAGTGCCTCGTTGGCGTCTGGCTAGGCGAAATGGCTGAGACGTCGACCACGTCCGGCCTACACGGCCGGGGGCCGGAAAGCACGCAGGAAGCGGCGGCGGTCTGCGGATAACCTGCAAATGGTAGCGGTGACGGGCATTTGCGGGCAAGGACGAACCAGGCCGCGCTTTGCGCGGCACTGCCGCGCAGGCCCGGGAAGTGCCCGGCCACGGAGGGCCGGGCCGGGCGATCCGAAGCCAAATTCGTGCCGCCACGGACAGCCGGGGGAAGCACGACAAGTGCAGAAAATGCGCACTTCACAGCCTGGGCGAACACACCATCCCACCCCAAGACAGCCGGCAATGCCGAAAACCGCCTCCCGCACGGGCCGAAACCGATGAAGGTCGCGTCAAGAACGCCTTCGCCCCTAAAATCACGCCCCTCTCGTGCCCTGAAGCACTTTGTGACCAGCATTCTTTCCCCCGAACTCCCCGCCCCGCCGGCCACGCTGCGCGCGGCGATCACCGCTGCCTGGGCACGCGACGAGGCCGCGCACGTGCGCGAACTGCTCGAACAGGCGCGCCAGCCCCACCCCGACTGGAGCGATGCCGACCGGCAGTCCATCCAGGCCACCGCCGCCGATCTGGTCCGCCGCGTCCGCGCCCATGCCGAGAACCAGGGCGCGATCGAGGCCTTCATGCGCCAGTACGACCTCGGCAGCGAGGAAGGCGTGTTGCTGATGTGCGTGGCCGAGGCGCTGTTGCGCATTCCCGACCAGGAAACGGCCGACAAGCTGATCCGCGACAAGCTCGGCGAGGCCGACTGGAAGCGGCATCTGGGCCAATCGGACTCGGTGCTGGTGAACGCCTCCACCTGGGGCCTGATGCTCACCGGCCATCTGGTCGACCTCGCCGACGGCACCAAGCACGATGTGCATGGCGCCTTCAAGCGTCTGATCGGCCGCGTCGGCGAGCCGGTGATCCGGCTGGCGGTGCGCCAGGCGATGCGGATCATGGGCCATCAGTTCGTCATGGGCCGCACCATCGAGGAGGCGCTGACGCGCTCGCGCAAGGGCGACAACGCCGCCTACCGCTATTCCTTCGACATGCTGGGCGAGGCGGCGCTGACCGCGCGCGATGCGCAGCGTTATCTCGAAGCCTACCGAAAGGCCATCCATGCGATCGGCAAGACGGGGCCTTTCAGTCATGTGTTCTCCTCACCCAGCATCTCGGTGAAGCTCTCCGCGCTGCACCCGCGCTACGAGCACGGCCAGCGCGCCCGCGTTCTCGCCGAACTCGGCCCGCATCTGCTGGAACTGGCGCAGCTGGCCAAGCAATACGGCATCGGCCTGACCATCGACGCGGAGGAAACCGACCGCCTCGAACTCTCGCTCGACCTGATCGCGCAGGTGCTGGCCGACCCCTCGCTGCGCGGCTGGCACGGCTTCGGCATCGTCGTGCAGGCCTACCAGAAGCGCGCGCCGTTCGTGATCGACTTCATCGCCGACCTGGCACGCCGCCTCGAACGCCGCATTCCGGTGCGGCTGGTGAAGGGCGCCTACTGGGATTCGGAGGTGAAGCGCGCGCAGGTGGAAGGCCAGGCCGGCTACCCCGTGTTCACGCGCAAGCCCAACACCGACGTTTCCTACCTCGCCAACGCGCGGCGCCTGCTGTCGGCCACCGACGCGATCTATCCGATGTTCGCCACCCACAACGCGCAGACGATCGCCGCCGTGCACCGCATGGCCTCGAAGCTGCTGCCGCCGGGCCAGAGCGGCGATCGCGGCTTCGAATTCCAGAAGCTGCACGGCATGGGCGACGACCTGTACGCGGAAGTCATCCCCGCCGATCGCCTCAACGTGCCCTGCCGCGTCTACGCCCCGGTCGGCTCGCACGAGGACCTGCTGCCTTATCTGGTGCGCCGCCTGCTCGAGAACGGCGCCAATTCCAGCTTCGTCAATCGCATCACCGACGAGGACGTCGCCATCGACGACCTCATCCGCGACCCGGTCGAGACCGTGAGCGCATTCGAAGCGATTCCCCACCCCCGCATTCCGCTGCCGGTCGATCTGTACCGCAGCCAAGCGGCTGTTAATGAGTTTGCAGACAGGAGCAATTCCATGGGCGTCAACCTCGCCAACGACGATCAGCTGCGCGCGCTGGCCGAACAAGTGAACGCAGCCGCCGGCCAGTCCTGGCGCGCCGCGCCGCTGGTGCCGGGCGCGCAGGTTGGCGGACCGCTGATCGCCGTCAGTAACCCCGCCGATCGCCGCCAGCAGGTCGGCCAATGGCAGGCCGCCGACAGCGCCACCGTCGAACTGGCGCTGCAGAACGCCGTGACGGCGCAGCCCGCCTGGGATGCCACGCCCGCCGCCTCGCGCGCCGCCATCCTCGAACACGCCGCCACCCTGCTCGAACAGCGCCTGCCGCAGTACATCGCCCTGTGCACCAAGGAAGCCGGCAAGACCCTCGCCGACGGCGTCGCCGAAGTGCGCGAAGCGGCCGACTTCCTGCGTTACTACGCTGCCCAGGCGCGCAAGCTGTTCGCACCCGAGGCCCTGCCCGGTCCCACCGGCGAATCCAATACCCTGCAACTGGCCGGCCGCGGCGTGTTCGTCTGCATCAGCCCGTGGAACTTCCCACTGGCGA
This sequence comes from Luteimonas sp. GW821-FHT14E02, assembly GCF_058803905.1. Lineage (NCBI taxonomy): Bacteria > Pseudomonadati > Pseudomonadota > Gammaproteobacteria > Lysobacterales > Lysobacteraceae > Luteimonas > Luteimonas sp. GW821-FHT14E02. The sequence continues at coordinate 121,482 of NZ_JBXAPK010000001.1, forward strand.
TCTTCACCGGCCAGATCGCGGCCGCGCTCGCCGCCGGCAACAGCGTCATCGCCAAGCCCGCCGAGCAGACCAACCTCATCGGCTACGAAGCCGTGAAGCTGCTGCACGAAGCCGGCATTCCCGAGGCCGTGCTGCAGTTCCTGCCCGGCGACGGCGCCACCGTCGGTGCCGCGCTGACGAAGGACCCGCGCGTGGCCGGCGTCGCCTTCACCGGCTCCACTGACACCGCCCGCGCCATCAACCGCGCGCTCGCCGCCCGTGATGCCGCGATCGGCGTGCTGATCGCCGAGACCGGCGGCCAGAACGCGCTGATCGCCGATTCCTCCGCGCTGCCGGAGCAGCTGGTGAAGGACGCGCTCGCTTCCGCCTTCACCTCCGCCGGCCAGCGCTGCTCGGCCGCGCGCGTGCTGTTCGTGCAAGCCGACATCGCCGACAAGGTGATCGGCATGCTCGCCGGCGCGATGGCCGAACTGCGTGTCGGCGATCCCGGCCTGCTCTCCACCGACGTCGGCCCGGTGATCGACACCGACGCGCTGAAGCTGCTCGAAGACCACGCCGCGAAGATGGCCGTCAGCGCAAAACTCATCGCGGAAGCGCAGACCGACGAGAGCGTCGCCCACGGCACCTTCTTCGCCCCGCGCGCCTGGGAACTGCAATCGCTCTCGCAACTCACCCGCGAGAACTTCGGCCCGGCCCTGCACGTGATCCGCTGGCAGGCCGACCAGCTCGACGCCGTGATCGACGCCATCAACGCCACCGGCTACGGCCTCACCCTCGGCATCCACTCGCGCATCGACGAGACCATCGAGCGCATCGCCGCGCGCGCCCGCGTCGGCAACGTCTACGTCAACCGCAACCAGATCGGCGCGGTGGTCGGCGTGCAACCCTTCGGCGGCCAGAACCTCTCCGGCACCGGCCCCAAGGCCGGCGGCCCGCACTACCTGCCGCGATTCGCCACCGAGAAGACCGTCACCGTCAACACGACCGCCGCGGGTGGCAACGCCTCGCTGCTGACTTTGGGCGAGTAGGCCGCGGCCGCAGGGCGCTCCCGTGTCTAGCCGGGAGCGCCCAATCTGACACCTACGCTTTCTCTAGCCGCCGACCTCATGATCCGGGTTGCACGGCATCTCCTCTTGGGATGCTTTCTGGCACAGGATCCGCTTCAGCTTGCCCGGCGTCCATGTATAGGTCCAGATATAGGTTCCCGGCGGAGGGCAGTGCTTGGTTGGCTTCCTGTCCTCGCCGTAGAAGCGCTTGCAGATCGGTGAATCTTCCTCGCTAGTGAACATCACTTGGATGTTATCGCTCGTGCTATCGAGGCGTTCGACCTTGCCTGGAATATGTGCCCATGCGTCATTCGCGTAACCGCTCTTGCGAATCTCCGCATATTCGCGATCGTCCAGTGTTCGAGGATAGGGATTGATCCCTCGCTTATCGCCCTTCTTGAGCTTGCTCATCACCACCAGGTCATTGGTGGCATCGACGGTTGAACCCGTGTTGATCGCTGTCAGCAGGTAGACGATTTCCGATACATCGTCGTGATTAAAGTCAATGGTCCTGACAAAGTGCGGGTGGTGATCGAATTCGATATCGCCTTGCGGAATCAACTGTATGGAAGCTGCAGCGGCATACGTTGCCTCCGGAATGGTGGGCACTTTCTCGCCGGCCATTGCCGGCATGCAGAACGCAGACAAAATCACGGCACCGCTGATTGCTTTAGCAACTGACATCGCCACACTCCTTGGCTCTACGTGATTGCGATAATTCCGGAACCAGCATTTCCGCCATTCGACCCGGAAAACCATCAATGGCGCGTCGGCGCCATCGTATCGGATGGCGCAGGTGCGGAGAGGGAAAACCACACCTTTGCTAACAGAACCTTGGCGCCTAGCCAACACGGACGGCGAGCAAGCGGATTGGCAGCGCGGCCTCGGCGCCACCGCCCCCGGTGGCCAGAACCGGCTGATATCGGCCCCCGGCTGGCGGCGACGCCCGCTGTCCCGCTCTGCAACTGAGCGCTAGCCCAGGTGCAAACGCAGCAAATTCCAGCGAATTCCATGTAATCCTGATTATCTCCGGCCGAACGGTCGGAGATGACCCGGTTTTCGGTTTTCCGCGATTTCAAGGGATTTCAACCGATTCAAATCACCGCGCCCCTGGATTTCCAGACCGGCGCACGCCCGGCAGCCGGCGAAACCCCCTGTTTCTGCTTGACCGGAGGCCGGACCGGGGTATTAGCTTTCCGCCGCCCAAACTCGCTCAAGGAGAGCATTTATGGCCGGGACGCCTACCCCTCGCTTCACCAGCGAAGACCTCTTTCGCAAGCACGGACAACCCCAGGCTCGCGACATCCAGCAGGATGCGCTGGGCGACTGTTTCTTCGTCGCCTCGCTCGGCGCCATCGCCGATCAGCAGCCGAGCCGGATCAAGGACATGATCCAGTACGACCCCAAGACCGAAACCTTCAGCGTCACCCTGCACAAGGACGAAGGCGGCAAGATCAAGCCGGTCAAGCTCGAAATCACCCAGGCCGAGCTCGAGGACAACCTCAAGCGCCAGGGCGGCAGCACGGTCGACAACCGCAAGGCCGGCGACTCGCCGATCTGGCCGGCGGTGATCGAGACCGCGTTCGCCAAGTTGAACGATTCCGACCCGAAGGTCGAAGGCCTCAAGGAAGGCTACAACGTCATCGCTGCGGGCGGTAAGGCGCGCAACGCCATGCTCACCCTCACCGGCAGCAAGGGCGAGGACATCAGCAACGCCACCGCGCAGAGCATCGGCGTCGACAAGACGCTCGAACGCATCGACAAGGCGCTGATGGACGGCCGTCCGGTCACGCTGTCCACCGATCCCGAGAAGGCCGGCGCGGCCCAGGACGGACTGGTCGACAACCACGTCTACACCGTCGAGCGCATGTACAAGAACCAGGCCGGCGACGTGATGGTCGACCTGCGCAATCCGTGGACGAACAACAGCAACGTCGGCGAGGGCAAGGACAACCCGAGCCCGATCATGACCGTCAAGTTCAACGACATCCTCAAGGATCAGGGCTTCGAGTATTTCAACATCGGCCCGGAAGTGAAGACGCCCGCGAAGACGCTCGGCGAAAAGGCCGGCGCGCAGATCGACGCGCTGCTGGGCAGCCTCGGCGATCCGGGCGCGTTCAAGGAAGCGCTGAAAGGCCTCGCCGGCTCGCCGGATGGCCAGGCCTTCCAGGCCGAAGGGAAGCAGCAGGCGCAGGACCAGCAATCCAAGCAGGCCGCGCAGCCGCAGCCCGATACCGTCGAAGTCGCGGAAAAGGCCCAGGCCGCGCGGCGGATGTAACGCCGCCCGCCGCCTTCATCCCGGGCCGGAACCGAGGTTGTACAGTTCACCCCAACTGGCGCGTACCGGTTCCCGGGAGATGGCATGGCCCTACAACGCTTCCCCCTGTTGAAATCCATTCTTCTGACAGCCCTGCTGGGCATGACGGCAGGCTGTCCCGCTACCGAGGATGCCACCTTGATCGACCAACTTCCCGCATGGAGCGACCCGCAAGGTCAGCCGCTTTCACCGCAGCAACAGGCCAGGACCGAACAGGCCCTGTCCGGCTGGCTCAGCGATTACATGAAGGGCGAATACACCATCACCGCCCAGCGCTACTTCCTGACGCGCAAGGACTTCACCACCTGGAACGCAGTCGAGAAACTGATCGGCAACTACGTCGAACAGGACCTCGGCGGCACGCAGGAACGCTACAGCTGGCACGATCCCGGCATCGACCTCGTGGCGGTCTGGAAGGTCGGTGACGATCCGCGCCGCATCGCCGTGGCGATGACCAAGGAACCGCTGACCGACGGCCGTCGCCTGATCGGCTACTTCGAACTCACGAAGAAGTAAGCGACGCGGTCCGACACGCGCGCCGTGTCGGACCGGGCTCTCAGACGCGCACCATGCGCGTCAGCAGGTGTTCGAGAACGCCCTCCGGATCGCTCGTGCGTCCGGTATGCACCGGTGACATCTGGATGATCGCGCTGCGTCGCGCGGTCAGCCAATGGAAACGCGCACGCGGCGGCAACAGACCGATCGGCGCGGCCTCCGCACCACCGCGGCAGATGCGTACCACAGCATCGAGATGGGCGCGCACCGCCTCCAGATCGACACGCGGATCGAGCGCGAGCACGCGTGTTTCGTCGAGCTCGATCGCGGCCGTGAGCAGATTCGCGTCCGGGCACGACACGATCACGCCGACATTGACGAACTCCTCGCGCTCCACGCGCGGCACCACGCGCACGATGGCGTAGTCATACGTGGATGGACTGGGCACGAATCGCCTCCTCCACGAACGCCGAGCGGCCAGACAGGCGCCGGCAGAAATATTCGATGTAGGCCAGTTGATGATGCGCCACATCGTCGAACGCCGATTCTCCCTCGAACCAGCTGTCCGGCACCAGCGAGACGATGCGCGCGATCGCGCTCTCGTCGACGCGGCCGGCCAGTTCGAGATCGGCCTCGCGCAAGCGCGTGGCGAACGGCAGCAGCACGTGATCCTTGATCATCGCGAACGGCGCGGCCGCGCTGCGCGACGCACTGCTCCAGTCGTGATGGAAATACAGTGCCGCGCCATGATCGATCAGGTGCAACCGGCGATGCCACATCAACAAATTGGTGTTGCGCGCGGTGCGGTCGACGTTGCTGACGAAGGCATCGAACCAGACGATGCGCGACGCCAGATCCGCCTCCGGACGATCGACCAGAGGATCGTAGTTGAGCGAGCCCGGCAGATAATCCAGCGCGAGATTGAGCCCGCCGCTGGCGCGGATCAGATGCTGGATTTCAGGGTCGGGCTCGGTGCGCGCCATGTCCGGATCGAGTTCGACCAGCACGATCTCGGGCACCGGCAGGCCGAGCGCGCGCGCGAATTCACCCGCGATCAGCTCCGCGATCAGCGCCTTCGCGCCTTGCCCGGCGCCGCGAAACTTCATCACGTACATGCCGTCGTCGTCGGCCTCGATCACCGCCGGCAACGAACCACCCTCGCGCAGCGGCGTGACGTAGCGGGTGGCGACGACCGATCGTATCGAAGGCGTGCTCACGAATGCATGCTCACTTCACGACCAGTTCGGCGCGCGGCGGCAGCGACCAGTCGATCGGCGTTGCGCCGCGGCGCGTGAGGTAATCGTTGGTCGCGGAAAAATGCCCGCTGCCGAGAAAGCCGCGATGTGCCGACAACGGCGAGGGATGCGTGGTCTTCAGCACACGATGCTTGCGCACGTCGATCACCCGACCCTTGGCCTGCGCGTAGCTGCCCCAGAGCAGGAACACCAAACCCTCACGCTCGCGATTGAGCGTATCGACGACGTGATCGGTGAAGCCTTCCCAGCCCTTGCCCTGATGCGCCCCCGCGCGACCTTCCTCCACCGTCAGCACCGCGTTGAGCAGCAGCACGCCGCGCTCGGCCCATGGCATCAGATAGCCGTGATCGGGACGCTGAAACGATGGCGTGACACCGGGATCGCGCTGAAGCTCCTTGTACATGTTGTCCAGCGACGGCGGCACCGGCACGCCCGGCAGTACCGAGAAGCACAGGCCGTGCGCCTGGCCTGGTCCGTGATACGGATCCTGTCCGAGGATCACCACCTTCACCGCATCGAACGGCGTGGCGTCGAAAGCGGCGAAGATGCGAGGCCCCGGCGGATAGATGCGCGCGCCGGCCGCCTTGCGTTCGCGCAGGAACTGCGAGAGCGCGCGCATCTCGTCGCGCTGCAGGTAATCACCGACGTGCGCTTTCCAGGAGGGTTCGAGCTTGATGCGATCGTCGTCGGACATGGAGCGAAATCGTGGGACGGAAGACGTTGAAGCGTACCCGCTTTTGCCTCAAAAGGCGGTCTAGGCTTGAATTAAGCGGTGCCGCGAAATGGCGTCCGCTTATTCGGCAGTTAAAGCAGACGAACGAATGCCCCTTCCGGCACTGCTCCAAGAACATACATGAAGCCTTGCCAGCCGGCACGTCTGGCCGAAGCGGAGAGTGGCTTGCGAGCAGAGAACAGCGCAGGACTCTGGAAGTCCACTGGCAGGTAGTAGACAGCCTGAGCAGCCGGCGCCTTTAGAACCAAGAAGAGCGGGAAGTAGATGCCAGAATCCATCCGTTCCTTTTGTGGCCCCCAGGCGGCGCCGAGAACCTGCTTGGGCAGAGGTGAAACGGTGGGAACTGTCATGGCCTTAACTTGCGCCAAGAACCCGCAGAAGTCACAAATGAGGTCGGCACATTTGAAATTTGGCGGTAGAAGCTTCAGCGTCTTTGGCCGCTTGCACTTTGGGCAAGTGCACTTTGCCGCAACCAACTTCTCGCCCCATGTGCCCAACTGTTGCTTTGCTGTTGCCATAGAAGCTAACGCTCCGAGATCCGTGCCAACCGCAACTGAAACAACGCCTTGGTCACCAGCAACCGCTCCTCGATCGGCTTGATCACCAGATCGTTCGCGCCTTCGCGCAGCAGTGTCGACTGGTTGTCGCGATTGGCATCGCCGGTCATCACCAGCACCGGCAGGCGGCGCTTGCCATAACCGAATTCGTTGCGCACGGCGGCGAGCACGTCACGTCCGTCGAGCGCGCCTTTCAGGTAGACGTCGGTCAGCACGAGATCCGCACCGGGCGCATCGCCGGCCTCGCGCCGTTCGCGCAGGAAGTCCAGCGCCGCCTCGGCGCTGACGACGTGGGTGACGCGCATCTCCCGCGCCTGCAGCATGCGCATCGTCGCCAACGCGACGGTGCGGCTGTCTTCGATGTAGAGCACGTGTGCGCCCGGAATCGGTTCGGGCTGCACGTAGCCGCGGATGAACGCCGCCAGCGCATGATGGCCGAGCGACTTGTCGAAATAGTCGGTGACATCCTCGGTGAAGCGCCGGTTTTCCAGATGCGACTGCGCATCGCCGGAAATCACGATCACCGGCATGTAGCGCTGGCCCGCCGCGGTGCGCACCGCCTGCGCGAGCCGCAGGCCGTCGCCGTCGGGCAGCACCAGCGCGGTGGTGACGAGATCGACGGGCGTGGAAGCCAGCGCCGCGGCGGCCTCCGCCAGGCCGTTGCAACCGATCACCTCGACATTGGGCAATTCGCGCAGCAGCACGTCGCCGATCAATTTGCGCATCATCCGCGAGCCGTCGACCACCATCACCCGCGGCGCATCGCTGGCAACGTGGCGGAGGTCCTGGGCTGCGGCCATCGGGTCGGAGGTGCGCGCGGGTCAGGTTTCGGTCGGACGGGTCTGGCGCAGGAAGTGGCCGGTGACCAGGCCTCCGCCCAGCCAGCCGAGCAAGGCGGCGCCGATCAACACGATCAGGATCTGCATGGGTGTGAAGCCTGCCAGCTCAAAATGACTGCCATAGCTGCGCGCCAGTTCCGCCAGCGGCTCGCGCAATGCGAGCCCCATTGCCGTCAGCAGCCCGATCGCGGCCGCACCGGCCGCCAGGCCGTACCACGCGCCCAGATACAGGAACGGCCGGCGGATGAAGCCGTCGGTGGCGCCCAGCAATTGCAGGACGCCGATTTCCTCGCGCCGCGACTGGATGTCCAGACGCACGGTATTGCCCACCACCAGCAACGCGCCGAGACCGAGCAGCGCCGCCAGCACCCAGGCGACGCGCGTGCCGAAGCGCAGCCAGTCGTCGAGCCGCGCGCGCCATTGCGCGTCGTGCTGCACCAGATCGGCTTCCGGCAGCTGCCGCAGTCCGTCGGCGAGCATGGTCTCGTCGCCCTTCGGCGTGATGATCAGCAGGAAGGGCAGCGGATTGGGCGAGGATTCTCCCCCGGCCGCGTCGATCGCATCGCCGAGACCGCCCTTGTCGCGCAGTTCCTCCAGCCCCTGCTGCGGCGTGCGCAGCTCGACCTTGCCAACATTGCGGCGGCCGCGCAGATCCTGCGCCAGCGCTTCGGCGCGCGCGGCATCCACGTTCTGCTTGAGGAAGACGCTGATCTCGCGCGACTGTTCCACATGCCCGGCGAAGCGTTCAACATTGCCCAGCACCAGCCACAACCCGAGCGGCAACGCCAGCGCCACCGCCATCACGCCGATGGTGAGCAGCGTCGCCCACGGTTTGCCCAGCACGCGGCCCAGGCTGGCGACGAAGCTGTAGAGATGATGATCGAACCAGGTGCCGACAGGACTGGGTTTCGGAGGCGGCGCGCGCATCAGCGGCTCGGCGCCCGCCACCACTTGCGCAAGCGGGTTGGCGCGTGTCACGGGCGCCTGCGGGGCATCGTCACTCATCGGCGAGGTCCTCCGGCGAGATGTCGTCAGCGAGCGTGCCGTGATCGAGCACGAGCACCCGCTTCTTCATGCGCTTCACCAACCCGAGATCGTGACTGGCGATCAGCACGCTGGTGCCGCGCGCCGGCAGCGAGGAGAACAGGGTCATGATCTCGGCCGACAGGGTCGGATCGAGATTGCCGGTGGGTTCGTCGGCGACCAGCAGCTGCGGCTCGGACACCACCGCGCGCGCGATGCCCACGCGCTGCTGCTCGCCGGCCGACAGCTGCGAAGGCAGCGCGCGTTCGCGCGCGCCGAGGCCGAGCTTCTCCAGCACGCTGCGCACGCGCCGCGAGATCTCGCCACGGCGCATGCCGCGCAGGATCAGCGGCAATGCCACGTTCTCGAACACGCTGCGATCGGTGAGCAGGCGATGGTCCTGGAACACCACACCGACCTCGCGCCGGTGCAGCGCGACGCGGCGGCCGCGCACCTTCATCAGATTGCGCTCGCCGAACAGCACCGCGCCGCGGCTGGGCCGCTCGGAGAGATGAATGAGTTTGAGCAGCGTGCTCTTGCCGGCGCCGGAATGGCCGGTGATGAACAGCATCTCGCCGGCCCGCACTTCAAAACTGACGTCCGAGAGCGCCGCGTGGCCGCCCGGATACTGCTTGCTGACGTTGTCGAAGCGGAGGACGCTCATGCGGTGATTATGCCTCAAGCTTTTTATCCTTCTCCCCTCGGGAGAAGGTGGCGCGAAGCGCCGGATGAGGGCGGGAAAATCACTGACCTAAGAACGCTCCATGGCACATCACTTTCCCACCCTCATCCGCCCTCCGGGCCCTCAGCCGCTTGAAGCGGCTTCGATCCCCCGGAGGGAGAAGGGAAAACCTAGTGCTGCGTCCGCGGCGCGCGGGTGACCAGCTTCTTCAGGCCCCGGCCGATGCGGGCCAGCAATGACGGTGCGGGCTCGGACGAAACGGCCGCCGGCTTGCTCGGCTTGACCTGCTGGGACGCACGGACCGACGCGGTCTGCGCGCCCTGCGCCGGCGCGGCGTTCTGCGCCACGGCCTCGCCACCTTCGACACGGCGTCCGCCGCGACGACGGCGACGCTTGCGCGGCGCGCGTTCCTCGCCTTCCACCACGGCCGGAGCGCTCGCAGCATTCGCAACCTGCGGACGCGGCGCGTCTTCCGGCTTGCGCGGCGGACGCGGTCCGCGTTCGCGCCGGCCTTCGCCACCGCCTGCTCCAGAGCGTGCTTCTCCAGAGCGTGCCTCTCCAGAGCGCGAGCGGCCAGCACCACCACCGGCGCCATGCCCTCCGCGTCCACGCGAACCGCCGCCCCGGCGCGCCTCGTCGGCGGCACGCTGTTCGCGCGCCTCCTTGAAGATCTCGCCGATGCTTTCCTCCTCGTCCTCGATCTGCACGTCCCCGCCTTCGCGCGGCTTGCGCGGTAGCGCGGTCAGCAGGTCCGCCGTCACCGGCTCGGAGGGAATCTTCTGCTCGATGTACGCCTCGATGTCCGGCAAGCCCATTGCATAGCGCTCGCAGGCGAAGCTGATCGCATCGCCCTCGGCGCCCAGGCGCGCGGTGCGGCCGATGCGGTGGACATAGTCCTCCGCGTCGAACGGCAGATCGTAGTTGTAGACGTGGCTGACGCCATCGATGTGCAGGCCGCGCGCGGCGACGTCGGTGGCGACCAGGATTTCGAGCTGGCCGGCCTGGAACCGCTTCAGCAGCGTTTCGCGCTTCTTCTGCGGCACGTCGCCCGACAACACGGCGACGCGGTAGCCCGCCCGCTCCAGCGCGCGCGCCACGCGCTCGACGAAGGCCTTGGTGTTGACGAACACCATCGTGCGCGCGCCCTCGCTGCGCGACAGCAGGCCGAGCAGCAGCGGCAGCTTTTCCTCGTCCGCCGGGTAGTACAGCTTCTGGCGCACGCGCGCGGCGGTGACGGTCTCGGTCTCGACCACGAGCTTCTCGGGCTCGTTCATGTGCTCGTAGGCTAGTTCCAGCACGCGATGGCTGAGCGTGGCCGAGTACAGCAGGGTCTGCCGCTCGGTGCGCGCCGGCATGCGGCGCAGCAGGAAGCGGATGTCCTTGATGAAGCCGAGGTCGAACATGCGGTCGGCCTCGTCCAGCACGCAGACCTCGCAGGCGTGCAGCGAGACCACCTTGTGCTGCTTGACGTAGTCGATCAGGCGGCCCGGCGTGGCGATGATGACGTCGGCACCGGCCTGCAGCAGCGCACGCTGCTTGTCGTAATCGACGCCGCCGTAGACCAGCGCGAACTTCAGGCCCAGGTCGGAGGCGAACTTCATCGCGTCCTTGTGGATCTGGATCGCCAGCTCGCGGGTCGGCGCCAGGATCAGCGCGCGCGGGTCCTCGGGCTTGCGCTCGGCCAGGGCCGGACGCGACAGCAGGCGGTTGATGACCGTGATCAGGAAGGCCAGGGTCTTGCCGGTGCCGGTCTGCGCCTGGCCAGCGACGTCGCGTCCAGGCAGGGCCACAGGCAGGGTCAGCGCCTGGATCGGCGTGCAGCGGGTGAATCCCGCAGCGTCGAGCCCAGCCAGCAATGCCGGATGCAGATCGAACGCGGAAAAAGTGATATCGGTAAGAGGTTTGTCGCTCATGAAGAATGCAGTGTGCGCATCGATGCGCTTGCGTGGATGGCGGCCGCCGCGCAGACTGGCTGCGCCGGCCGAAAGATCGGCCACGGCTTCGGAACCGCCCTCCCTGGTTCGGCCGCTCGCTCTTGAAATGACTCTTGAAACGGTCGCGACTTACCCCAGTTTAACAGTTAACCGGTACCGCCACGCGGCGCCATGTCATTTATATCCCCTTGATTGACCAGGAGATTGCAGTGAGCGACAAGATCATCCATGCCACCGACGCCGATTTCGACGCTGCCGTGCTGCAGTCGTCGGAGCCCGTTCTGGTCGATTTCTGGGCCGAATGGTGCGGTCCGTGCAAGATGATCGCCCCCGCCCTGGACGAGCTGGCCGAGACCTACGACGGCAAGATCCGCATCGCCAAGGTCAACGTCGACCAGAACCGCAGCACCGCCATGAAGTACCACGTGCGCTCGATCCCCATGCTGCTGCTGTTCAAGGACGGCCAGGTCCAGGCCACCCAGATCGGCGCTGTCGGCAAGGCGCAACTGGCGCAAATGATCGACAAGGCGCTCTGAGCGCCCCACGCGCGCCCGGCCAAACACCGCCAGCGCGCGCGAAATGCTTGATTTCCAGGACATCATCCCCATCTCCGAATCGAGGCCGGGCACCTTCCGCACCGGCCGCCGACCGCAGGCTTCGATGAATCGCCGCACACTCGGCGCTTGCCGACGTGTCAGGTCAGTGCTAGTTTTCCCGTAACCGGCGGTTCAATCGGCGCGGTCCACCGCGATCCACACGCCGCGCCCCTCTCGAAGCCTCCATATTTTCCACATCCCCCGTCCGCCTTCTGCGGACGCTCGCAGCTAGCGAGGAATTCGCACTTGTCCAACAAAACTTCCGATTCCGGCGATACCGCCGTGAAGCGTGTGCGCAAAACCGTGCGCACCACCAAGACCGCCAAAACCACGGCCGACGCGCCCGAAACCGCGCCATTGCCTCTTGCGCCACCGCCTCCGGCCCAGGCCGCACCGCCGCCCCCGCCTCCCGCTCCCCAGGCCGAAGCGCCCGCCGCTTCCGAGTCCTTCAGCAACGGCGGTGGTGGCAACCCCAACAACGGCAACGGCCAGCAGGACGGCGGCGAGCAGCGCTCGCAGCAGCAGGGCAACGACTTCGGCAACCGCCACAACCGTCGCGACCGCTTCCGCAACCGCCGCGACCGCAACAACAACCGCGGCTACCGTGAAGACGGCCTGCCCCGCGAAGACGGCAACAACGACCAGGCGCAGCGCCTGCCGCCCCCGAACATCCCCGAAGGCTTCCCGCAGTACTCGCTCGGCGACCTCAAGCGCATGCCGGCGCAGAAGCTGCTGGACATCGCCGAACAGCTCAACATCCATGAAGGCGTGGCCCGCGCCCGCAAGCAGGACGTCATCTTCGCCCTGCTGAAGGTACTCACCCGCCACGGCGAGGGCGTCGCCGCCGATGGCGTGCTGGAAATCCTGCCCGACGGCTACGGCTTCCTGCGCTCGGCCGAGGCCAGCTACCTGGCCGGTCCCGACGACACCTACATCTCGCCCAGCCAGATCCGCCGCTTCAACCTGCGCACCGGCGACCATCTCTCCGGCCGCATCCGCTGGCCGAAGGACGGTGAGCGCTACTTCGCCCTGGCCATCGTCGACACCATCAACGGCGAGCCGCTGGAAGCCAGCCGCGGCAAGGTGCTGTTCGAGAACCTCACCCCGCTGTTCCCGCGCAAGCGCTTCAAGCTCGAACGCGGCGACGGTTCCACCGAGGACATCACCGGTCGCATCCTCGACCTGATGGCGCCGCAGGGCAAAGGTCAGCGCGCGCTGATCGTCTCGCCGCCGAAGGCCGGCAAGACGATGATGATGCAGCAGGTCGCCACCGCCATCACCAGCAACCATCCCGATGTGCACCTGATCGTGCTGCTGGTGGACGAGCGCCCCGAGGAAGTGACCGAAATGCAGCGCACCGTGCGCGGCGAAGTGGTCTCCTCCACCTTCGACGAGCCGGCCGCGCGTCACGTGCAGGTCGCCGAAATGGTGATCGAGCGCGCCAAGCGTCTGGTCGAGCACAAGAAGGATGTCGTCATCCTGCTCGACTCCATCACCCGCCTCGCCCGCGCCTACAACAACGTCGTGCCCTCCTCCGGCAAGGTGCTCACCGGCGGCGTCGACTCCAACGCCATGCACCGCCCGAAGCGTTTCTTCGGCGCGGCCCGCAACGTCGAGGAAGGCGGCTCGCTGACGATCATCGCCACCGCCCTGGTCGACACCGGCAGCGCGATGGACAAGGTGATCTACGAAGAGTTCAAGGGCACCGGCAACTCGGAAATCCACCTCGACCGCCGCATCACCGAGAAGCGCGTGTACCCGGCGATCAACGTCAACCAGTCCGGCACCCGCCGCGAGGACCTGCTGATCGAGCCGGACCTGCTGCAGAAGATCTGGATCCTGCGCAAGCTGCTGCATCCGATGGACGAGATCGCGGCGATGGAATTCCTGCTCGACAAGATGAAGACCACCAAGTCGAACGACGAGTTCTTCCAGTCGATGAAGCGCTGAGGTTCATGCGGCTTCAACAAAACGCCCCGCGATGCGGGGCGTTTTGTTTTCCGGTGACGCGCGGCCATTTCGATTTAACGCGCGAAGAGGAAGAGCAGGTCAACTACAGCCCCCATGTTCTTTCATCCTTGCTCAAGTGGAGTCAGCAGACGCGGGCCGCGCCTGCTCATGTCATAGACCTGATTCGAGGCCAAGGTATCCGGACTGAAATTTGCATCGGGAGATTCCGTTATCCATGGCGCACGCTGGCGAGGGCCCGGGATGTAGGCGCTCCACTCCCCATATTTGCTGTCGCAGGCGTTGCCGCGGGTTTCCGAAATGCAATAGCTCACGGGAGCACGAACCGTCCAATACTCGGCACTCGCTTCCTTGCCTGCAGTCGGCACCTTGAAGGTCCAGCGCTTCGCGGCATTCAGCGCGCTGCGCCCCAGCATGTCGCGCGCTTTGGTCATTCCATGCTCGCTGCCGATCACCGTGAGATTGACCTGTTCTACAAACGCATCCTCCACCGTGCCTTGCCTGCCGACACGAAGCACCACATACGCCGTGCCTTTGACGTTCGAGCGTACCGCGTTTCCCGGATACCGCGGCGGTCCCATGTCGATTGCCTTGATCCGTTCTCCCGGCAACTCAAGCTCATCGTCGAAATGCGCGGCGCGGATGCGCAAGGTATAACTATCGTCGTCGAGCTTCTTCGCCGTAAGCAGCAAGCTCATCTTCGCGCGCAAAACGGCGGACGGGTCCGGTTTCTCCGTCGTCTCGAAACGCCACTTCGACACATTGTCGGCAATCAGCTTGATCACACCGGGCGGCAGCCGATCAGACTTGTCCAAGGTATGGCCGCTCACGGCGCCGTCGGCGGCGATATGGATCATCCCCGTGACCCGCATGCTTGCCTCGGCCTGCTTGCGTACCGCGCGAGGTCCGCCACCGGCCATCGCGACCGCCGCCACGGCCATCAGGCAGACGCCAATCCATAATCTTTTCATTGTTCCGAACTCCTCGTCCTTTTCCCTGGGCCGGCATGCTGTATTCCCAGGAGAAAATCTTTGCACAGTCCTGCATACATGGTCCATGCAACCATTCCTCCGAACCGCGTTAAGGCCCTAGCGGGCATAATCCTTGGCGGAGGTGCACATGCACGGTAGCGGTCTGGAATTGGCGTTGGTGTTCCTGCTGGCGGGCGTGATCGCCGTGCCGGTGTTCAAGCGTTTCGGCCTCGGCGCGGTGCTGGCCTATCTGGCCGCGGGCGTGGTGCTGGGGCCGGACGGGATCGGCGTGGTCAACGATACCGCGCGCATCCTCAACGCCTCCGAGATCGGCGTGGTCATGCTGCTGTTCGTGATCGGCCTGGAACTGTCGATGCCGCGGCTGCGGGTGATGCGCAAGCCGGTGTTCTATTCGGGCGGCCTGCAGGTGGTGCTCACGGCGGCGGCACTGGGCGCGATCGCGCTGGCCAGCGGTCAGCACTGGAAGCCGGCGCTGGTGATCGGCCTGGGCCTGGCGCTGTCCTCGACGGCGGTGGGCCTGCAGCTGCTCGGCGAACGCAAGGAACTGTCCGCCGATTACGGGCGGCTGGCGTTCGCGATCCTGCTGTTCCAGGACCTCGTCGCGATCCCGCTGCTGGCCGCGATCCCGCTGCTCGGCGGCGCCAACGCCGAGACGCTGACCTGGGATGTGGCCGGCAAGGCGATCGGCGCCGTGATCCTGGTGGTGATCGGCGGACGCTATCTGCTGCGCTGGGTGTTCCGCGTGGTCGCGCGCACGCGCATGCCGGAGGTATTCACGGCCACCGCCCTGTTTGCGGTACTGGGGTCGGCCTGGTTCATGCAGGAAGCCGGCCTGAGCGCAGGCCTGGGCGCGTTCATCGCCGGCGTACTGCTGGCCGATTCGGAATTCCGCCACGAACTGGAATCGCAGATCCAGCCGTTCGAGGGCCTGCTGCTCGGCCTGTTCTTCATCGCGGTCGGCATGGGCATCGACCTGGACCGCATCATCCAGGAGCCGCAGCTGATCGCCGGCGGCGTGCTGGCGCTCTTGATCGTGAAGTTCGCGATCCTGTTCCTGGTCGGCAAGCTGTGGCCGGGACGTCTGCCGGGGCGCAGCGCGCTCATGCTCGGTGGCGTGCTGTGGCTGGGCGGCGAGTTCGCCTTCGTGGTGTTCCGCGAGGCGCTGCGCGTGGGCCTGCTCGATAACGCGGTGCATGACCGGCTGGTGGCGATCGTCGGTGTATCGATGGCGCTGACGCCGCTGCTGCTGATCGGCCTGACGCGGCTGCTGAAGGATTTCCCGGGAAAGCGCGAGGAGAAGCCCAAGCGCGAGTTCGACAAGATCGAGATCGAACGGCCGAA
This sequence comes from Luteimonas sp. GW821-FHT14E02, assembly GCF_058803905.1. Lineage (NCBI taxonomy): Bacteria > Pseudomonadati > Pseudomonadota > Gammaproteobacteria > Lysobacterales > Lysobacteraceae > Luteimonas > Luteimonas sp. GW821-FHT14E02. The sequence goes on from NZ_JBXAPK010000001.1 coordinate 137,261, forward strand.
GGTGATGATCGCCGGCATGGGCCGCTTCGGCCAGATCGTCGCGCGCCTGCTGGTGGCGCAGCGCATTCCGATCGTGGCGCTGGAAAACGATCTGGAAACCATCGACACGCTGCGCAGCTTCGGCGTGGAGCTGTACTACGGCGACCCGACGCGGCCCGACCTGCTGCGCGCCGCCGGCGGCGACCGCATCAAGGTGTTCGTGATGGCGATCGACGATGCCGACACCAACACCAAGGCGGTGCGCCTGGTGCGGCGCATGTATCCCAACGCCAAGGTGTTCGCGCGGGCGCGCGACCGCCGCCATGCCTGGCGGCTGATGGATCTCGGCGCGACGGTCTTCCGCGAGATGTTCGGCTCCAGCATGGAGATGGGCGAGCAGGTGATGACGGCACTGGGCATGGACCCGGAAGTCGCGGCCGATCACGCGCGGCGCTTCCGCGAACACGACGAGAAGGTGCTGCGCGCCCAGCATCTGGTGTACGACGACGACGAGGCGCTGCGGCAGACCGGGCGCGAGGCGCGGGCCGAACTGATGCAGTTGTTCGAGGCGGATACGGAGAATGCTCCGCCGCAGGGAACGGTCAAATAGAGCGTTTTCGATTCACGCGATAACACCACTCCATCATCCCAGCGAAAGCTGGGACCCTTGTTGCTTTTGCGCTGATTGAAGAAAAGATCAAAATGGGTCCCAGCTTTCGCTGGGATGACGGATCTGAGCCCTAATCGGAAAAAGCCGTAGCGGCCCGGCGCTAGTGCTCAAACATTCTTCTTGCGACGACCTCGCGTGCGCGCATGCGAAGTCGTTCGCACCACGGCGATCGCGCGTTCGGCGAATTCGGCCAGCCGTTCGCGGTCATCGAGAATGTCCGCCGGCACTTCGAAGAACTTCGTCTCCACGAGGCGTGATTTCGTGCGGTACGAGAAGCGGCGGCTCCCGAGCGCGACATATTCCGGGCGCGTGGCCTCGTCGGTCGCGAAGTAGAGCGTGCCGTCCATGATCATGGCGAACATCACCGTACCGGACTTGATGCCGGTGCCGCCGAAAAAAGTGGCGGCGTTCAGCTCGCGCAGCGGTGAGAGCTGTTCCAGCACGAATTGCACGAATTCGTCGTTGTCCGCGCGCATTGCTTCAATCTCCGCCAGCTTCGCCACGGCGCGCCTTGCAACGCCAGAGGAACGCCAATCCGATCAGAAACGCCGTGGCTGCGGTGAACAACAGCGACATCACGAAGGCGATCGCCGCGAAAGGATCCATGTAACCGAGATAGGCCGCGTTCATGGCCTGGAACACCAACCGAGTTCGGCTTGCAGAATTGTGCCCATCGCAGTGAGGGCTAAGGCGCGGGTGCTAGACAACGACCCAGAATCTGAGCCTTGCAGTACGGCCCATCTTCGCTGAGATCCTGCTGCGGAGAGTCGAACTGGATCCAGTACAAGTAGTCCGGGCCTTGCATTGTTTCGACTGATTCGGGACCGCTACAAACTACGCCATGAAAATTGTTTCGCCAGCCTGCACATTTGGCCGAGACCTGTACGCGAGAACCAATCGCAAGGCTTTGCAGAAGAGGGCCGATATTCGGAATGTCCATATGCCTAACCTAAGTCTTGAATGATAGGCAGCGAGTCTATGGCTCCGCCACCAACGTAATCGCAGGCTCCGCACTAAGAATGGCATGCAAGTCCGCGTCTAGCTTTGAAAGAGCGGCGCTTGTATCTGGCTTGCCGAAGATGCGCTTGAGCAGCGGAACTTCGGCGGTTGCAAAGCACAGCAGAAATGGATCGCGAGAGAGCATAAGGCAACGGCCCCAGTCCTCCGCAATAACCAGCTCGACGTCATAGCCACGCTGCTCTGGTTGTGCTTTGAGCCAAATAGCGAGCTGTCGCCCGTATCGACCAGGACTGATCTCCTCGTCCTCTCCGGACTCGACCTTGAACAAGGTTGATGTGAACCAGCATCCGTCCATATCGCCTACGCCTGAATTAAGCCGAGCCGCAGGGTGGCTTCTGCTGAATTGCTAGAGGCCACAACAAAAAATGACATGATGTTCACCGAACTCAACCCGGTCGCCTAATTTGAGCTCGCCAAATTCCATGGCGTGACTCGGATTAAAGCCATAAATGATTCCAGAGAATTGTCCTGGTGAGTTGGTAGCAACATCCCGCACGAAAATTTCCTCGTCACCTATCTTCAGTGTCACCTCATCACCATCGACGATAGAGCTCTTGATTTTCTTTCCTGGCGTGGTTTCGCTCAGATAAAGAATACCAGTGGCGGGGTCTCGATCTGAAAACATTTAACTCTCCAAAAACCTTTAGCAACACCTGAGCCAAGCGATCTCGCGAAGCGGCGTCGGTTTTAACGACTTGTAGATACATCGACCAGAGAACTAACGGCGGCCTCCACGATAGCTCGGATCATATCCCCCATCGTTTGGACGCAGCTTGAAAGCATAAGGATCGTTGTTGTAAACGGCCAATGTAGCAGCCGCAAGATTACCCAGGCAACAGATAATGCAGAAGATACGAATGAAGCGATCTTCCGTGCGGTACGCAGCTATGCCGAGCCCAATTGCGAAGATGATAAAGAGAATGACCATGCATCCCTCCCCCCAAAGGCCATCTAACGCTTATTCGTCCATAAATTCGAAGTGTTACGTGGAATGTATCCCAATGGTCGAGCGCCAATCGGAAATTCTTAGGCTAATCGGAAAATTGCATCGTACTACCGCACATTCCTGCCATGCATGTTGCGTTGTTATCGAAGCCAGATAAGGGGATATCGATCACCCCAATGCCAAGAAAGGCGAAAGTAGAGGGACTGAACCGCCCTTCCTAATGTTAGCGACGGGGAACGGCACCAATCTCACCCCGCCTGATCGCGCAGGAACCGCGCCATCGACACGCCAGTCTGCATCGGCGCGAACTGCGCGGCGACGTCGACGAAGCCGCGCATCACCGCGATCTCGCGCGGCGGGCGGTTGAGGGCGTCGCGCAGGTCCGGGTTGCAGCCGGCGCGCAGCAGGCGCTGGGTGATGCGCAGCAGGCCGTGCAACGCGGCCAGATGCAGCGGGCCGAAGCCGCGCGGGTCTTGCGCGTCGAGCAGGACTTCCTCGTCGAGCAGATGATCGAGCGCCGACATCACCACGTCCTCGTCGCAAGCGGTGCCGGGCTCGGCGCGGGCGCCGACCAGCAGCAGCAACGGCGTGACGCCGCCCGCGGCGGTGGCATCGGGTTCGGCGCCGGCCAGCAGCAGCGTGTCGAACAGGGCGAGCAGGCGCGGACGATCGCGCGCGGTGAAGCCGTACAGCGCGGCGCAGTGCAGCGGCGTCAGGCCCTGCGCGTCGACGGCGTGGATATCGGCGCCATGCGTGAGCAGGCGCGCGCACAGATCGGGCAGACCCAATGCGGCCGCCAGCATCAGCACGGTGACTTCGCCCGGCAGCCGCTGTTCGAGCTGCGCGCCGGCCTTGATCAGGCGTTCGACGATCTCGCCCTGGCGCATGCTCACCGCCGCCGACAGCGGCGTCGCGCCGGTCTTCGCGGACTGCCGCGGATCGGCGCCGCGCGCGAGCAGCAGATCGGCGACCGCACTGTGACCGCCGCCGGCCGCGCGCAGCAGCGCCGTGCAGCCCTGCACGTCGGGCGTGTCCACGCCGAAGCCGAGATCGAGCAGGCGGCGCACGGCGTCGGCGTCGCCGACGATCGCCGCCGACGGCAGGTCGGTGTCGCGTAGCGCGCGCTTGGGCAGCGGCCAGCCGCGCCAGTCGAGCCAGTCGGCCAGTTCGCGATGACCGCCGGAGAGCGCGACGCCGAGCGGCGTCTGTCCGTCGGCGGCGCGCATGTCGGGCGAGGCGCCGTGCGAAATGAGGATCTTCAGCGCCGGCTCGCGCGCCAGCGCCGCGCACAGATGCAGCGCGGTCATGCCGTGGGCATCGCGCGCGTCGAGGTCGACACCGTGCGCGACGAGACGTTCGAGCAAGCGCGACCAGCCCAGGCGCACCGCCAGCGAGAGCGGCGGGCTTCCCGTCTTCGACACCGTGTGCGGATCGGCGCCGCGTTCGAGCAGTTCCAGCGCGAACTGCTCCAGCCCGCGACCGGCCTGATCGCCGGCGGCGCAGGCATCGAGGAAGCGCGCCAGTCCGCCGCTGCCGGCCGGGGACGCGCCGGCACGCAGCAACACTTGCAACGCCGACACCGCGGCCGGCCCCTGCGCGAGCAGAGTGAACGCAGGAGTATCCCCATGCGCGTCGCGCGCCTCGGGATCAGCGCCCTGCGCCAGCAGCCATTCGATGCGCGGGATCGACAGCGGCGCCTCGGCATCGACGAGCAGGCTGCCAAGTTCGGTTGGCGAGAGCAGCGACAGCAAACGCTCGTGGCCTTCGAAGCGCTGCTCGCGCAAGGCATCGCGCAGCAGCGACAGCGGCGCGCGATCCGGCGGCGGCCGGCCGTTAGCCAACTCGTCGCCGGCCTCGGCGGCGACCGCCGAGGGCAGCGGATAGTCGGGATCGAGCACCGCCACCAGCGTCCAGCGGCCGGCGCTCGCGGCATGATCGATCGCCCGCTTGCCATCGGCGTCGGTGCGCGTGGCATCGGCGCCGAGTTCGAGCAGGCGCCGCACCAGCGATGAGGACACGATCTCGGCGCGGCTGGCCAGCTGCAACGCATCATGTTGATCGTTGTCGAGCGCATGGATGTCGGCGCGTGCCGCCACCAGGGCCTCGAACGTGGACAGGCGACCACCGCGCGCGGCTTCGAGCAGCGGCGTGCGTCCGGCCGCGTCGCGCGCCTGCACGTCGGCGCCGGCGTCGATCAGGGCTGCGGCGATCTCGGCATGGCCGGCGAAGGCGGCTTCATGCAGGGCGCTGCGGCCGTCGCGGCCGCGCACGTTCACCTTGGCCTTGTTCTTCAGCAACAGGGTGACGCCGGCGCAGTCGTCCTCGTCGCCGCCGGACGCGGCGAGCAGGGCCGGCGTGGCGTCTTCCGGCTCGGGATAGGCGCCACGCTCCAGGAGGAAACGCGCCAGCCGCCAGTTGCCGGAAGCGCAGGCGACGCCGAGCGGCGTCAGGCCATCGTTGTTCAGCGCCGTCATCTCCGCCGCGGCATCGCGCAGCAGGGCGGCCACGCCCGGATCGGAACTGCGCGCGGCGTGGTGCAGCGGCGTGTTGCCATCGGCATCGCGCGCGCGCGGGTCGGCGCCGTTGGCGAGCAGGGTCATCACCGCCTCGGGGCGGCCGTGCCAGCTGTCGCGGGTGGCCGCCAGCAGCGGCGTCATGCCCGCATATGTGGCGTTGAGGTCGACGCCCTGCGCGATCAGCGCGCGCAGCAGGCGCAGGTCCGGCAGCACCGCCGCCAGCACCGGCAAGTTGCGCTGGTCGCGCTCGTCCGCGGGCGGGAGCGCGAAGGCGTCGGCGCCGGCGTCCAGCAGTTCGAGTGCGCGATCGACGCGGCCACGGCGCGCGGCATCGAACAGCAGCGTGGTCGGATCGCCGTCGATTTCCGGCGCTGCCGCGGCGATGACGCCCGGCATCTCGATCACGGGCAGCGACAGCGCCGCCGGCGCCGCGAAGCGCTGCAAGGCGCCATGCAGCAGTGGCCAGGCGATCGCGGCGAGCACGGCCAGGCCCCAGCGCGCGCCCGGCGGCAACAGATCCGGCCAGGCCAGCACCAGCACCAGCGTCAGTACCACCGCCACGCAAGCCGCGGCCGCGACGCCCTGCCAGCCGCTGGCATCGCTCTCGCCGAACTGGTGCCAACGCTGCGCCAGGCTGCCGCCTTCCCGCTCCACGGCCCGCCACAGCGGCCAGGTCCGCCACAAACCGACCACGCCGAGACCGACCACGGCGCTCAGCCCGAGCACGGCGCCCAGGCTTCCGCTCTGGCGCAATGCCGTCAGCGGCCACACCACCAGGGCCGCGGCCGCCAGCAGCGTTCCGCCCCACAACAATCCCAATGCCAGCAGATCCTGGCGCAGCGCCGCCGTTTCGAGCGCTCTGACCTCTTCACGCGATTCGCCGCGCCACCAGCGCAGCGCCAGCGCCAGCACCGGCTGCGCCAGCCACCCGCCCAGCACCGCCAGCACGCCGCCGAATCCGGTCAGCAACGCCAGTCCCACGCCCAGCGCGAGCGCGATCATCGATCGCCGGTTCGGACGCGATGGCATCGGACGCGATGGTTCAGGCATCGGTCCCCCAATCCTCCGTCATCGGGTCCTGCCCGAGTGTCGGCGGGAACTGCAGATGGAACCCGCGGCTGGCGAGATTGGCCCGCACCGCGGCCGCATCCTCGCGCGCCAGCTTGCGATCCGGCGTCAGCGCCACATCCAGCACGAAGTTCAACGGGCCCAGCTGATTGCGCAGGGATTCGGGCAGCACCGCGAAATCGTCGCGGGCGGCGAGATAGACGTAGGTATCAGCCTTGCGCTGGCTCTTGTAGACGTAGGCGTGCATGCAGCCGGAACGGGCTCTTGGGAAGCGTCGGAAAACAACGGCCGAAGCTTACCTTCTTTTGCGATTCCGATCGCCGATTTTCGCGGTTTTTCCGGCAGCGTATTGAAAACGCTTGCTAGTGATATCCCGCATCCGCCGCGATCTTTCCCCTGAACACCGAATACGACCAGTAGGTGTAGCCGAGGATCGCCGGCAGCAGCACGACCAATCCCACCAGCACGAAAGTTTGCGACGAGGGATGCGAAGCCGCCTGCCAGATCGTCAGTGCCGGCGGCACCAGATACGGCCAGATGCCGAGCACGAGGCCGGCGAAGCCGAGCGCGAAGAAACTCAGCGTCAGCATGAACGGCCGGGCGTCGCGATCCCGGTGCATCGCCGCGCGCCACAGCCAGAAGGCATTCGCCAGCACCAGCAGCGGGATGGGCGAGAGCCACCAGAAATTCCCGCCCTCGAACCAGCGCGCCATGATCCGCGAATCCAGGAACGGCAGCCACGCACTCACCAGGCCCATGAACGCCACCACCACCAGCACCAGCGGCCGGGTCAGCGCCCGCGCCACCTGCTGCATCGCGCCCTCGGTCTTCAGGATCAACCAAGTGGACCCCAACAGCGCGTAACCGAACACCACCGCCACGCCGGTCAGCATCGAGAACGGACTGAACCAGCCGAATGCGCCGCCGATGTACTTGCCATCGGCCAGCGGCATGCCCTCGACGATCGCACCGAGGATCACCCCCTGCGCGAACGCCGCGAACAGCGACCCGAGCGCGAACGCCGCGCCCCACCAGCGCCGCGCGCGATGCGCCTTGAAGCGGAACTCGAACGCGACGCCGCGGAACACCAGCGCGATCAGCATCAGCAATACCGGCAGGTACAGCGCCGACAGGATCAGCGCATACGCCTTCGGGAACGCCGCCAGCAGTCCGGCACCACCCAGCACCAGCCAGGTCTCGTTGCCGTCCCAGATCGGCGCGGCGGTGTTCATCATGTGGTCGAGCTGCTTCTCGTCCTCGGCGAATGGCGCGAGGATGCCGAGGCCCAGCACGAAACCATCGAGCAGCACGTACATCAGCACGCCGAAACCGATCACGCAGAACCAGAGGATGGGGAGCCAGTGCTCGATCATGTCTGTCCCTCCCACGGTTCATCGGCCACGGACAACGGGCGCGCCGGCCGCTTGTCCTTGCCCTCTTCCATCGCCGGAAGCTCGAACGGCTGCGGCCCCTTGCGGATCAGCTTGAACAGGTACCAGACGCCGGCACCGAACACGGCCAGATATACCGTGATGAACACAAGCAGCGAGGCCAGCACGCTGCCGGCGGCGAGCGTCGGACTCACCGCATCGGCCGTGCGCAGCAATCCATACACCACATACGGTTGTCGCCCGATCTCCGCCACGTACCAGCCGGCGAGGATGGCGATGAAGCCGGACAACGTCATCACCCGCCATCCGACCAGCACCCAGCGCGCGGTGAACAGCCGCTTGCGCCACCACGTCCACAGCGACAGCAGCACCAGCGCCAGCATCGCCACGCCCAGCCCCACCATCACCCGGAACGCATAGAACACCGGTTTCACCGGTGGTCGCTGATCGCGCGGCACCGAAGTCAGCGGCGGAATCTCGCCATTCACCGAATGCGTCAGGATCAGGCTGCCGAGGCGGGGAATCGCGATCTCGTGATCGTTGCGTTCCTGCGCCTCGTTCGGCACCGCGAACAGCACCAGCGGCACGCCTTCTCCCTCACCCTCGCTCTTCCAGTGCGCCTCCATCGCCGCGACCTTGATCGGCTGATGTTCGAGGGCGTTCAAGCCGTGCTGATCACCGGCAAAGATCTGCAACGGAACCGTGATCGCCGCGAACACCACCGCCAGCCGCAGCATCCGCTTCGCCGCATCGGCATGCTCGCCGCGATGCAGATAACGCGCGCTGACGCCACCGATCACGAAGCAGGTGGTGAGGAACGCGGCCAGCACCATGTGCGCCAGCCGGTACGGGAACGAAGGATTGAAGACGATCTGCCACCAGTCAGCCGGCTCGAACACCCCCTCGACCAGCGTGTAACCGGCCGGCGTCTGCATCCAGCTGTTGGCGGAAATGATCCAGAACGTGGAGATCAACGTGCCCAGCGCCACCATGCAGGTGGCGAGGAAATGCAGTTTCTCCGGCACGCGCCGCATGCCGAACAGCATCACGCCGAGGAAGGTCGCCTCCAGGAAGAACGCGGTGAGCACCTCATACGACAACAGCGGCCCGAGGATATTGCCCGCGCGCTCCGACAGCACCGACCAGTTGGTGCCGAACTGGAAACTCATCACGATGCCCGACACCACGCCCATGCCGAACGACACCGCGAAGACCTTCAGCCAGAACGCATACAGATCGAGCCAGGCGCGATCGCGCGTGCGCAGCCAGCGGAATTCCAGAAAGGCCAGCCAGCTCGCCAGCCCGATAGTGAAGGCCGGAAACAGGATGTGGCACGAAATCACGAAACCGAACTGGATCCGCGACAATAAGAGCGTGTCCACGGGCGTTCTCCGCAGCGCGGGGCAGCGCTGGTGCAGATAGTGTGCTCCGTATCATGGATTGCGTAAATGTGACGTTTTGTCCATGTTTACAAGCGCATAATCACATCGCACGTGGCAGGACTCGCTCCGGGGAGGGAGACGATGTTCGATACCAGCTCCGCTGCCAGCACGCTCGTGCCCGTCGCCCAGCGGAACGATCCAGACTATCGCGCACGTTTCGAACAGCTGTATCAGCAGCTGCGGATGCTTGCACGCCGCGAATTGTCCGGCCGCCGCTCCCGCGCCACGCTTTCCACGACGCTGCTGGTGCACGAGACCTATCTCAAGCTCGCCGGCAACACCGTCGACGCCAGCGATCGCGGCGCCTTCCTCGCCTTGGCTGCCAAGGCGATGCGCTGCGTGCTGGTCGACCATGTGCGCGCCGCCGCCGCGCACAAGCGCGGCGGCGATCGCGTGCGCGTGACCCTGGCCACGGACATCCCCATGGCCGCCGAGAACGATCGCGTCGACATCCTCGCCATCGAGCAGGGACTCGCCGCACTGGAGCAACTCGATCCGCGCCTGGTGACGGTCGTCGAATACCACTTCTACGGCGGCATGGAATTCGCCGAGATCGCCGCGCACCTCGGCCTCACCGAACGCACCGTGCATCGCGACTGGCGCAAGGCGCGCGCCTTCCTGCTCGCATATTTGGACGATGCCGTGCTGGACGATACCGGGCGATGAGCGTCTCGGTCGATCCGGAACGCTGGCGCCGCCTATCGGCGCTGTTCGACCATGCCATCGAACTGCCACCCGAATCGCGCACGCAATGGCTGCAGGACCTCAGCGCCGACGATCGCAATTTGCGCGCGGACCTGGAACGCATGCTGGCCGCCGATGCCAGCACCAATGCGCTCGATCAGGGCATCGCCGACATCCTGTCACGCGATGTCGGCAGGTTTGATCTTGGCAAGTCTCTCACCGATGACGAGGAAGGCGTCCTAGGCGATCACGCCGGGCCCTGGCTGCTGGAACGCGTACTCGGCCGCGGTGGCATGGGCACGGTATACGCAGCGCGCCGCGACGATGGCGACACGCTGCAACGCGCCGCGCTCAAGCGGCTGCATCGACGCTGGGACGGCAGCCTGCAGGCGCAGCGTTTCCTGCAGGAACGGCGCATCCTGGCCGCGCTATCCCATCCGAATATCCCGCGACTGCTCGACCACGGCCTCGATGCCGAAAGCCGCCCCTGGTTCGCGCTCGAATACGTCGACGGCGGCAATCTCGTCGACTGGGCCGACACGCACCGGCTCGGCCTGCACGCACGTATCGAATTGTTCCGCACGGTTTGCGCCGCCGTACAGCACGCACACGAACATTTCGTCGTGCACCGCGATCTCAAGCCGGCCAACATCCTGGTCGACGAGGAAGGCCATCCCAAGGTACTCGACTTCGGTGTCGCCAAACGCATCGACGACACGCCCGGCACCACCCGCACCGGCGTGTTCGCCGGCTTCACTCCCGAATACGCGGCACCCGAACAAATCACCGGCGGCACCATCAGCGCCGCCACCGACGTCTACGCGCTCGGCGTGATCCTCTATCAACTGCTCGCAGGCCAACTGCCCTATCGCATCGACCAGGACGACCTGCGCGCCGCCGCCGAGACGATCACTTCGCGCACCGCCGATCGCATGGACAAGGCGCTGGTCACCGGCAACGCGGATGACGTTCGCGCCCGCATCGCGCAACGCGACACCAGCCCCACCGCGTTCCGCCGCTTCGTGCGCGGCGATCTCACCCGCATCGTGCAGACCGCGCTGGCCAAGGAACCACCGCGCCGCTATGCCAGCGTGGCGGCGTTCTCCACGGATTTGCGGCGGTTCCTGGAAGGCCGCACTGTCTCGGTCGGGGGCGACACGTTCGCCTACCACGCAAGCAAGTTCGTGCGCAGGAACCGGGTCGCGACCGCGCTGGTCACCGTGTTCGCGCTCGCGCTGGCCGGCAGCGCGTTCTATGCATTCCAGCGCGCACATGCCGAACACCTGCAACGCGAACGCGCCGAAACCACGCTGACGTTCATGCGCGACATCTTCGCCGCCAACGCACCCGACAACACCGATGGCGCCAAGCTCACCGCGATGCAGCTGCTCGATCGCGCCGGCGAACGCATCGACGGCTACTTTCCGAACGATCCCGTCGCCAAGGCACAACTGCTCGGCGAACTCGGCGACGTCTACCAGAACCTGACCCTGCACGACAAATCCATCCCGCATCTCGATCGCGCCGTCTCGCTGCTGCGCGCCGCGCGAGCCGACCATGGCGAACTCTACGCCGGGCGCGTCGAAGCGCTGGGCTCCGCCTATCTGGAGACCTATCAGTACGATCGCGCGTTGCGCCTGGTCGATCGCGAACGCCCCCGCCTGCGTGGCATCGTCCTGCACGGTGAACCGGCCGACGCGATCCTGCTGTCGCAGCGTGCCTGGGCATTGTCGGAGATCGGCCGCACGGAAGAGGCGGAGCGCGATCTGCGCGCCGCAATCTCGCTCTACGAACAGGCCGCCGCCACCGGCACCGCCAGCTATGCGTTGCTGTACAACAACCTGGGGCACCTGCAACTGGGCACCGGCCGTCCACGCGAGGCCCTCGTCAATTTCCAGAAGTCATACACGCTGGTGCGCCAATCCTCCGATGCCAGCAAGCTGCAACGTCTGGTGAGCCGCTTCAACGTTGGCCTCGCCTATTCCCGTCTGGGCGATTACGCCCACGCCATTCCGATCCTCGAAGAAGTGGTGCCCCAGCAGGAGAAGCTGGTCGGTTTCGCATCCAACCGCACCATGATCGCGCGCAGCCAACTGGCGCAGGCCTATTCCGGCAACGGCGAGTACGACAAGGCATTGGCCGTGATCGAACGCAACCTGCAAGCTGTGGCGGCCAGCGGCATCCAGAATCCGCGCGATCGCATCGAGATCGGTCTGGTCAAGGCGAAGATTCTCAACTACGCGCTGCGCAGCGCCGAGGCCGCTCCGCTGGCACGCGAGGCTGAGAATTACCTGCACGATCACCCGATGGAACCTTCATTCGAGCGTGGCCGGATGCAGTGGATCATCGGCGAGACCTCATTGCAGAACGGCGACTGCGCCAGCGCCGAGCCCGCGCTCAAGATCGCCCTCTCCGACGCGCTGGCCACCAGCGACGATCCGGCCAACGCCAATGCCGCAGAAGCGCTCGACAGCCTTGGCCGTTGCCGACTGCTGGCGCACGACCTTACTGGCGCGAGCGACTACTTCGAACGCGCAGTCATAGCGATGACCACCGCGCTTGGCGCCACGCATCCGCGCACGCTGCGCTGCAAGCTGCATCGTGCCTGGGCGCAGGCTCTCATCACGCGAGATCCGATGGTGCTGCAGACGATGCGCGCCGAGCGGGATGAACTGGCGCGCGCAATCAACTCCCAAGACAAACCGGTGATCTGGCAGACCGATCTACTCATCGACAGCATCGCCCGCGACCTCGGCGTTCCCGGCATCGAGCCATCCCGGCTCGCGCGGGCGCGTGCTGGCTTGATCGTATTGGCCGGCAGCAATCCTCTACCGGCCTATGCGGGCTTGAACAGTTTCTCCTGAACCTGCAGCCTCCTCCATCGGCGCCGGATAAACAAAGGCCACCCAAATTTCCGGCGACGCAGTAAATGAGATCCTCCTGGCTTAGGATTTAGCGTGAACGGGAATGTCTCCGTTCGCGGCATTCAACTTTCCTGGGGGAATCTCATGCGTGCGATAACTTTCTCCGACCGCCGATTTGGTGGTCGGCACTCTCCTACCATCTCTCTTCTTGCGACCCTCATGCTCTCGATCATGGCCGCCCCCGCCTGGGCCGATGTTGTCTGCCCCGATAGTGGGAGCACTGATCGGGGAAACGAGCACGGCGAGCAAAATACAACTTGCACTGAGACCTCAAGCGCCTACGGCGAGCGGAATCATGCCTACGGCACCTATAGCAATGCCATAGGTGCATGGAACTTCAGCAACAGCACTACCAGCAATGCATACGGCAGCTACAATATTGCGCAAGAATCCAACAGCAGTGCTTTCGGCAGCTATAACATAGCGGAAGGTCATTCGAGCAGTGCTTTCGGCGCCAATAACGGAGCTTATGAGGCTTACAGCAGCGCGTTTGGCGTATTCAACAGAGTTTTCAGCCGCGATAGCAATGCCTTCGGTTTTGTAAATGAAGCTCGCGGCTCCAGTAGCAACGCTTTTGGCAGCAGCAACTTCGCAGGCGGCGACCACAGCAACGCTTTCGGCTACAACAATACGGCCGCAGGCGAATATAGCAGTGCTTTTGGTACCGACAATTTTTCTCTTGGCGCATACAGCAGTGCTTTTGGCGTTTCGAGCCTTGCCCACGGCGAATATAGCAATGCCTTCGGCTACAACAGCTCTGCCTTTGGCAAGGGCGCCCTGGCCCTTGGATATGCAAGCATGGCCACCGGAGAAAATAGTGTTGCGCTAGGCGCATTCTCCACCAGCGATGGTCGAGCCAACACGGTTTCCGTTGGCGCCGTGCTGATGCGGCGTCAAATCATCAACGTCGAGGCTGCGACACAAGGCACCGATGCGGTCAACCTCCTCCAGGTGGAACCCTTGGCATGGGCTCTAGGCGGCAACGCTTATTTTGCGGAAGGCGTGTTCATGGCCCCCACCTACTCCATCCAAGGCGTTGACTATCACAACGTCGGCGATGCCTTCTTCGCCGTCGATCAACGGCTGAACAACCTGTCCTCGCGCCTGGACAACGCGGTGTTCTACGATCCGCCCAGCGGCGGCGAGGTTCCGCTCGAAGACGGCGAGCAAGTCACTCTGAAGGGCGAGGACGGCACGCGCATTACCAATCTCGGCGATGGCGTCGAGGCCAGCGATGCGGTCAACAAGGGCCAGATGGATGCCGGCGATGCCAAGACACTCGCCTCGTCCAAGACCTACACCGACCAGCGCGAAACCGCCGTGCGCAATGACATGGCAGCTGGCGATGCAGAGACCCTGCAATCGGCCAGGGAATACACCGATACCACCGCCACCAAGACCTTGGCCTCGGCCAAGGAATACACGGATCAGGCATTGGCCGGCTTCCGCACCGACATCGACGATCGCTTCCGGCAGATGGACAAGCGCATCGACAAGATGGCGGCGATGAGCGGCGCCTACGCCGGCATGGCGATGAACACCTCCGGCCTGGCGGGACGCAATCGCGTGGGTGTCGGCGTCGGCGGCCAGGGCGGCGAGAAGGCGATGGCCGTGGGCTACCAGCGCGCCATTGGCGATCGCGCCAGCGTGTCGATCGGCGCCGCGTTCGGTGGTGGCGAGAAGAGTTTGATGGGAGGCGCCGGCTTCAGCTGGTGATGCCATTCGCGATCCGGCGCGCGATGGAAGATCGCGCGCCAAGCCGTCAGTACCGTTTGCGGAGAATTCAGCCGGCCAGCATGACCACCGGCCGATCCGGGCACGCGAAACGGCTGTTACCCTGCGGTTTTTCAGCCCGCGAGCCCGTCCCCGATGCTTCGTTTGTCCGTCTTCTCCACGGCCCTGCTGCTGGCCCTCTCGGCAGCGGCCGCGCCGGCACAGCCGCTGACCATGACCCAGATCATGGCCGATCCCGACTGGATCGGCCCGCCAGTCGAGCAGGCTTGGTGGTCATGGGACGGCAAGCAGGCGTACTACCTGCTCAAGCGCGAGGGCGGCAGCATCCGCGACACGTATGCGCAGCGCGTGGACAGCGGTGCGGCGGCGCGTCTGGATGGTGCCGCGCTCGCCGATATCGACGGTGCGCAGCAGGTGATCGATGCCACGGGCGCGCGCATGGCCTTCGAGCGCAATGGCGACATCTTCGTGCGCGATCTGAAAACTGGCGCGCTCACCCAGCTCACCCGCAGCGATGCTAAGGAATCGCGTCCGCAATGGTCGAGCTCCGGCGCATTGGTGTGGCGTTCGGACGAGAACTGGTTCCGCTGGACGGCACGCGACGGCGTCTGGCAAGCCTCCAACCTCAAGAGCGAGGACGATCCGGCGAAGCCGCCGCCCAATGAACTCACTGATGAGCTGCGCGCGCGCCAGCTGCGCTACATCGCCACGCTGCGCGACGACAAGGCGCGCAAGGACGCGGCGCGCGAGCAGGATCTGCAATGGCGCAAAGCCGACCCGAGTCGCGCAGCAGCCGCGGTCTATCTTGGCAAGGACGTCGCGATCGTCGACAGCGTGCTATCGCCGGAAGGACGTTGGCTGATCGCGGTGACGCAACCCAAGGACATCGACGAAGGCCAGAAGAGCAAGCTGCCGAAATACGTCACCGAATCCGGTTACGAGGAAACCGAGGAGGCGCGCACCCGCGTCGGCCGCAACCCGCCGCCGCCGCAGAAGGCGTGGCTAGTGGATATCGCCAATGCCTCCGCGCGCGAACTCAAGTTCGACGCTCTGCCCGGCATCAAGAACGACCCGCTCGCCGATCTGCGCAAGGCTGCCGGCAAACCGGTACTGCAGGGCAATCGCGATCTTTATCTCACCAGTGAAGAGGCTGACGGCAGCAGCACCATCCGCTGGAGCAGCGACGGCCGCCATGTCGCGCTGATGCTGCGTTCGGTGGACAACAAGGATCGCTGGATCGCCGAGGTCGACCTGGCCAATGCGACGCCGCAACCGCGTCATCGACTGCACGATCCGGCCTGGATCAACTGGGACTACAACGATTTCGGCTGGACGCCGGACGACCGGCTGTGGCTGCAGTCGGAGCAGTCAGGCTATTCGCACCTTTACATTGCCGACGGCGGCAAGGGGCGCGCGCTCACGTCGGGCCGCTGGGAAGTTTCAGCGCCGGTGCTGTCACCGGATGGCCGCACGTTCTTCTTCCTCTGCAATCGCAAGGCGCCGGGCGATTACGAAGTCTGTTCCATCCCGGCCACTGGCGGCGAGGTGCGCGAGCTTACTTCGCTCGACGGCGTGGAAAGCTTCATACTCTCTCCCCACGGCAACCAGTTGCTGATCCGCCACTCGGCCAGCTACGTGCCCATCCAGCTGGCTGTGGTCGATGCGAACGGCGGCACGGTGCGCGAACTCACCGACACGCGCAAACCCGCCTTCAAGGCCATCGACTGGATTCCGCCGCAGATCGTGCAGGTGCCGTCCAAGCATGGCACCGGAATGATCTGGGGCAAGTTCTACGGCCCGAAGCAGCCGGAAGCCGGCAAGAAATATCCGATCGTGATGTTCGTGCACGGCGCCGGCTATCTGCAGAACGTCAGCGCGCGCTATCCGAACTATTTCCGCGAGCAGATGTTCCACAACCTGCTGGTGCAGCAGGGCTACATCGTGCTCGATCTCGACTATCGCGCCAGCCAGGGCTACGGCCGCGACTGGCGCACCGCGATCTACCGCAACATGGGCCATCCGGAACTGGAGGATTATCTCGACGGCGTCGAATGGCTGGTCGCGGAAAAACAAGGCGATCGCGACCGCGCCGGGATCTACGGCGGCAGCTACGGCGGTTTCATGACCTTCATGGCGCTGTTCCGCGCGCCCGGCGTCTTCAAGGCCGGCGCGGCGCTGCGCCCGGTCACCGACTGGTCGCAGTACAACCACGGCTACACATCGGCCATTCTCAACACTCCGGACATTGATCCCGAGGCGTACAAGGCCTCTTCGCCCATGGAATTCGCCGACGGACTGCAGGATCATCTGTTGATCTGCCACGGCATGCTCGACGACAACGTCTTCTTCCGCGACTCGGTGATGCTGACGCAGAGGCTGATCGAATTGCGCAAGGACAAGTGGGAAATCGCGCCCTACCCGCTGGAACGCCACAGCTTCGTGCATCCGGACAGCTGGTATGACGAATATCGCCGCATCGACGAACTGTTCGAACGGACTCTCAAAAAATGAACACTCCCGCCATCCCGCCGCCGCTGCCGCCCGTGCCACGCTCCTCGTTCGTGAGCGCGACGGCCTGGATCACCCTCTGCCTCTCCGGCCTGGGCCTGCTCATGCTGGCGCTGCAGGCGGCGATGTTCCTGGCCGCCGGACGCACGGGCTTGTTCGCCAAGATGCAGGAGCAACTCGCGCTCGATCCGCAGGCATCGGCGTTCTTGTCGATGGCGCTGGAATGGCTGCCCTGGCTGGCGGTGCTGTTCACCGTGCAGAACCTGCTCTTCGTGACGGCGTCGGTCGGATTGCTCAAGCGCCGGGAGTGGGGGCGCAAATTGTTCATCGCCTTGCTCGTGCTGCTCATCGTCTGGCAGATCGTCATGATTCCGTTGCAGTGGTCGATGGTCGGGCACATGCAAGGGTTGATGATGATGGGACAGGAAGTCCGGCCAGAGGTGCAGGCAATGATGCAGGCGCAGATGGAAGCGACGACGATCATCTCCCGATTGTTCGGCGCCGCGTTCGGCCTCGTCTTCTGCGGGCTGTTCGCCTGGCTGGCGTGGAAACTGCGCTCGCCGCGGGTGCGCGCGGAATTCGCCGCCGCGCGCCTCGAATCTTCCGGCACGCAGTTCTGATCGCGGGAACACCAACATGAGTGACGACGCTCCCGGCCCCGGCAAGACGCTGACCTTGCGGCTGTCGAAAGGACGCTGGCTGCTGATGCTGGCCGCTTCTGCGGGACTCGCCTACGGCGGCTTCCGCCTGCTGCCGGATCATTTCTGGATCGCCGTCCTCGCCGGGCCGTTCTTCACGCTGTGCGCGCTGGTCGCGCTGCTCAACCTGCTGCCCGGCGCCAGCCATCTGCGCCTGGATGCGGAAGGATTCGAAATGCGCTCGCTGTTCCGCTCGCATCGCGTCGCCTGGCGCGAGGTCGCGGGCTTCGGCGTCATGCAGATCATGTTGAACCGCATGGTCGGCTGGAACTTCACCACCGGCCATACCGGGCACGGGCACCTGCGCAAGCTCAACGCCGGCCTGTCCGGGTTCGAGGCGGCGTTGCCGGATACCTATGGCCGCAGTGCGCAGGCGCTGGCCGATCTCATGAGCGCCTGGCGGGCGTGGGCGTTGCAGGCGCGCGGCGACTGACTTCGTTCACCGGCGCGGTCGCGACGCCGGGCGCTCTCGGAGCTGGGACAAGACATCACCCGGGATCGAATCGGCGGTGTCCTACAATGGCGGCATGAACGATTTCGACCTCGTCCACGGTTATCTCTCTGACCTGCAGGACCGCATCTGCAAGGCGATCGAGGACGCCGACGGCGCCGCGCGCTTCCAAGAAGACCTCTGGTCGCGCGCGGAAGGCGGCGGCGGGCGCACGCGCATCCTGCGCGATGGCGCGGTGTTCGAGCAGGCCGGAATCGGGTTTTCCGACGTTTCCGGCACCAAACTGCCGCCAGCCGCGACCGCCGCACGGCCGGAACTGGCGGGCGCGTCGTGGCGCGCGGTGGGCGTCTCGCTGGTGTTCCATCCGCACAATCCACATCTGCCGACAACGCATGCCAACGTGCGCCATTTCCGCGCCCAGCGCGACGGCGAGACCGTGGCCTGGTGGTTCGGTGGCGGCTTCGATCTGACACCGTTCTATCCGGTCGACGAAGACATCCTGCACTGGCACCGCACCGCGCAAGCCCTGTGCGCGCCGTTCGGCGAGGACCGCTACGAGGCACACAAGCGCTGGTGCGACGAGTATTTCTTCCTCAAGCACCGCGGCGAGACGCGCGGTGTCGGCGGCCTGTTCTTCGACGATCTGAACCAGGATTTCGAACGCGACTTCGCCTACCTGCGCGCTGTCGGTGACGGCTTCCTCGACGCCTACCTGCCGATCGTCGAACGCCGCCGTGACACGCCCCACGGCGAGCGCGAGCGCGCCTTCCAGCTGTACCGGCGCGGCCGCTACGTCGAATTCAATCTGGTCTGGGATCGCGGCACGTTGTTTGGCCTGCAAAGTGGCGGCCGCACCGAATCGATCCTGATGAGCCTGCCGCCGCTGGTGCGCTGGGAATACGGCTTCGCGCCCGAGCCCGGCAGCGCCGAGGCGCGGCTGCAGGACTACCTGCATCCGCGCGACTGGCTGCGGGAATTGACCTCGTAATTCGTTCGTCCTCAACTGCGCAGCCGGCCCATCCTTTCAAGATGGCCTCCGCCCTCCATGGCGTTGCGCAATGACTTCGGAGCGTCCTGCCCGGCCATCCGCGGCCGGGCGTTCGCAAGGGCTGCGCGGCAATGCCGCGCAAAGCATGCCCTTGCTCACCCGTCCCTTTGCGTGATGCTGATGTGGCCGTTGGTCTCCAGCAACGCCAGCTTGATCAGCGCGACGTCGGAACATCCCGCCTCGCGCATTGCCTCGTGGAAATCGGCCTTGCTGACCAGCTCGCGCCTGAGCACGTCGTGGAACACGCGCCCATCCTGCGCCACCATCACCGGCTCGCCCTCGACGATGCGCCGCGCCACGGCGCTGCGCGCCGTCAGCCACGCCACCGCGTAATTGAGCGCGATCAGGCATCCGGCCAGCACCACGGCCCCCGTGAGCGAATTGTCCCCGCCGTTGAGGCCGTTCTGCACCGCGTTGCCGATCAGGATCAGCAGCACCAGATCGAACGGCGTGAACTGCCCCACCGCGCGCTT
This sequence comes from Luteimonas sp. GW821-FHT14E02, assembly GCF_058803905.1. Taxonomy (NCBI): domain Bacteria; kingdom Pseudomonadati; phylum Pseudomonadota; class Gammaproteobacteria; order Lysobacterales; family Lysobacteraceae; genus Luteimonas; species Luteimonas sp. GW821-FHT14E02. The sequence goes on from NZ_JBXAPK010000001.1 coordinate 156,813, forward strand.
GCCCGAAATCCGGATCAGCAGCATCACCACGAAATAAATGGCGACTGCCCGCAACACGAAGTGCCACCACGGCGCCGAAAGCGCAAACAGATCGGACATCGCAATTCCCTCCAAAGGGTTTGCTTGATTAGCACGAAAATTTCAGCGATTCACGAAAAGCACCTTCATCCGACCCTTCGGGCCACCTTCTCCCACAAGCGGGAGAAGGGCTCGAAGTCAGCGAATATTGAGATCTATCTGGAGGAGAGCCCCCTTAGTAAGGGGGCGCGGCGAAGCCGCGGGGATTGGATGAGCATAGCGGGACCCAAAGTTTTCGCAGAAAACTTTGGGCTTTTATTTGCTCCGCATAAATGCGGAGCAAATAAAAAGCCCCGCAGGCAGGGGGGGCCAACGGGGCTGGGGAACGGGGCCTGGGGAGGGGCCTTCGTTCCGGGGATCGACTCCAGGGGAGGGAGTGATCTCAGTGACAGACATTGCATCTGTCACGGCGTATATGACCACCCGGTGCATGGATAGTTCGTGAAGCGTCGTGTTAAGTTTTTGTTGGGTTCAGCGCGTGTTTACCCGCGGTGGAAATCGTTTTCATATCAGTGACGTTGATCGCGTCTACGCAGCCTTTACGCTGCTTTGCACACAGATCGCGCGTGCATTGCATGCAGTGCGCAAGACGATGCTTTCCACCGACAGTCAGTGCGCTTCATCCCAGTTGTCGCCGATTCCACTATCCACGACCAACGGAACGCGCAACTGCGCGGCGGCGGACATGCGCTTGGTCACCTCCGGCAGCAATATCTCGACGAAATCGGCATCCGTCTCGAACACCAGTTCGTCGTGCACCTGCAGGATCATGATGGCGCGCCCGGCCTGTTCCGCCAGCCAGCCGTCGATGGCGACCATTGCGCGCTTGATGATGTCCGCCGCGGTGCCCTGCATCGGCGCGTTGATCGCCGCGCGCTCGGCGCCGGCGCGCTGCCCCTGCGTGCCCTTGTTGATGTATTCGAGGTAGAGGCGGCGGCCGAACACGGTCTCCACGAAGCCTTTCTCGCGTGCTTCCTGGCGCGTGCGCTCCATGAAGTCGCGCACGCCGGGATAGCGCGAGAAGTACAGCGCGATGTAGTCCTGCGCCTCGCCGCGGGCGATGCCGAGGTTGCGGGCCAGGCCGAAGGCGCTCATGCCGTACATCAGGCCGAAATTGATCGCCTTGGCGGCGCGGCGCTCGTTGCCGGAGATCTCGTCCAGCGGCTTGCCGAACACTTCCGCCGCCGTAGCGCGATGGATGTCGGCGCCGGAGTCGAAGGCGCGCAGCAGGCCGGCGTCCTCGGACAGGTGCGCCATGATGCGCAGCTCGATCTGCGAGTAGTCGCAGGCCACCAGCTTGCGCCCAGCCGGCGCGACGAAGGCGCGGCGGATGCGGCGGCCGTCGTCGGTGCGGATCGGGATGTTCTGCAGGTTGGGATCGGTCGAGGCCAGCCGCCCGGTGGCGGCGCCGGCCTGGTGGTAGCTGGTATGCACGCGGCCGGTGTCGGGATTGACCATCTCCGGCAACTTGTCGGTGTAGGTGCTGCGCAGCTTGGCCAGGCCGCGATATTCGAGGATCACGCGCGGCAGTTCGTGCTGGTCGGCGATCGCCTCCAGCGCCTCTTCATTCGTCGACGGCGCGCCCGATGGCGTCTTCACCAGCACCGGCAGTTTCAACTCGTCGAACAACAACGCGCCCAGTTGCTTGGGCGAATCGAGATTGAAACTGCGTCCGGCCAGCTCGGTGGCTTTCTGCTGCGCGGCCAGCATGCGCTTGGACAGATCCGCGCTCTGGCGGCGCAGTTCCTCGGCGTCGATCATCACGCCGTTGCTCTCCACCCGTTCGAGCACGGGCACCAGCGGCATCTCGATCTCGCGATAGACGCGCTCCAGCCCCGCCTCGGCGGCGATCTTCGGCGCGAACACGCGATGCAGGCGCAGCGTGATGTCGGCGTCCTCGGCGGCGTAGCGCGTGGCGTCATCGATGGCGACCTGCGAGAACGAGATCTGCTTGCTGCCCTTCCCCGCCACTTCCTCGTATTTGATGGTCTGGTAGCCGAGGTAGCGCGTCGCCAGCGAATCCATGTCGTGGCGCGTGCGGCCGGAATCGAGCACGAAACTCTCCAGCATGGTGTCCTCGGCGTAGCCGGCCACGGTCACGCCGTGGCGGCGCAGCACGTGCAGATCGTATTTGCCGTGCTGGCCGATCTTCTTCTTGGCCGGATCGGCAAACAGCGGCGCGAGCGCGGCGAGTGTCTTGGCCAGATCGAGTTGCGGCGGCGCGCCGGGATACAGATGCCCCAGCGGCACGTAACAGGCTTCGCCGGGGGTCGTACTGAAGCTCAGGCCGACCAGATTGGCGCGCATCGCGTCGAGCGCGTCGGTTTCGGTGTCGAAGGCGAAGCTGTCCGCCGCGCGCAGGCTGGCGAGCAGGGCCTCGAATTGTTCCTCGGTGGTGACGGCCGTGTAGCGGCCGGGCGCGGCCAGTTCGGCATCGGGCGTTTCGGATTCCGCCGCAGGCGCGGTGATGAACGCCGCGCCGCCACGACGCGAGGAGCCCGATGCCGGCGCCACCGCATCGCTGCCGGCGCTCGCGCCTTCGAGCTCGCGCAGCGCCTGGTTCATGCCAAAGCGTTTGTACAGCTCGCGCAGCTTCTCGACGTCGCGCTCACGCATCGTCAACGCGGTCGGCGGCTGTTCCAGCGGCACGTCGGTCTTGATCGTCACCAGCGTGCGGTTCAGCGGCAGGCGCGGCAATGCGGCGCGCAGGTTGTCACCGACCTTGCCCTTGATGCCGTCGGCGCTGGCGATCACGCCATCGAGGGAGCCGTATTCCCCCAGCCACTTCGCCGCGGTCTTGGGTCCGCATTTCTCGACGCCGATGACGTTGTCGATGGTGTCGCCCATCAGCGCCAGCAGATCGACGATCCGCCCCGGCGCCACACCGAACTTGTCGATCACGGAGGCATCGGAGTCCATGCGGCTGCCGCTCATCGTGTTGACCAGCTCGACGTGCGGGCGCACCAGCTGCGCGAAATCCTTGTCGCCGGTGGAAATGGTGACGTCGATCCCGTCGGCCGCGGCGGCGAGCGCAAGCGTGCCGATCACATCGTCGGCCTCGACACCGGTGATGCGCAGCAGCGGAATGCCCAGCGCCTCGACCACTTCCATCATCGGCTCGATCTGCGCGCGCAGATCGCCCGGCATCTCCGCGCGGTTGGCCTTGTATTCGGGGTAGAGCTCGTCGCGGAAGGTCTTGCCCGGCGCGTCCACCACGAAAGCGAGGTAATCGGGTTTTTCCTTCAGGTGCGCACGCAGCATGTTCACCACGCCGAACAGCGCGCCGGTGGGCTCGCCCTGGGCGTTGGACAGCGGCGGCAGCGCGTGGAAGGCGCGATAGAGGTAGGAGGAACCGTCGATCAGGACCAGGCGTGTCATGTGGGGATTCTACTGCTGTCGCGAGACTGTGCGTTGACGCACCGTCACTCCCGGCCGACGCCGCGGCGGCGCATACTGTCCCCTACAGAGATCGAGGAGTCCGCCGTGAATCGAGCCCATATCGCGTTGCTGCTGTCCTCGTCGCTGGCGCTCGCCGCTTGCGCCACGATGGGGGGCGCGAATTCGGAGGCGGATATCCCGCCCGATGCCGTGCCGACCACCGTGACCCACGACAACGGTGATGTGATCACCCAATACCACGTCGCCGGCAAACTGCGCGCGGTGAAGGTGCAGCCTGCCCGCGGGCCGGCCTACTACCTGTTCGACCGCAATGGCGACGGCATCGTCGACGAGGAAGGCGGCAATCCGCCGCAGACCTATTTCAAGCTGTTCGAATGGAAGTGACGAAACCGCTGGCCGTTGCCCTGATCGGTTACGGCTTCGCCGGCAAGACCTTCCATGCGCCGCTGATCGCCACCACGCTCGGGCTGAAGCTGGCCGTGGTGGCTTCGCGTGACGCGAACAAGGTGTATGCGGACTTTCCGGATGCACGGGTGATCGACGATCCGCTCCAGGCCATCGCCGATCCTGGCGTCGATCTCGTCGTGATCGCCTCGCCCAACGACAGCCACGCCCCCCTGGCGCGTGCTGCGCTCGAAGCGGGCAAGCACGTGGTCGTGGACAAACCATTTACGCTCACGCTGGACGAGGCGAGAGCGCTGGTCACGCTGGCGCGCGAGCGCGGACGCAAGCTCTCGGTATTCCAGAACCGGCGCTGGGACAGCGATTTTCTCGCGGTAAAGAAAGCGATCGACGACGGACTGATCGGCGAAGTCGCGCACCTGGAAACGCATTTCGACCGATTCCGCCCCGAAGTGCGCGATCGCTGGCGCGAACGCGATGTGCCCGGCGGCGGCATCTGGTTCGATCTCGGCCCACATCTCATCGATCAGACGTTGCAGCTGCTCGGCCTGCCACGCCGGGTGAACGCCGATTTCGCCACGCAGCGAGACGGTGGCCGCACGCTCGATTGGGCGCATGTCGTACTGGATTACGGCGGGCCGGATCATGGCCGGCGTCGCGCGATCCTGCATGCCGGCATGCTGGTCGCCGGCGGCAGCACCCGCTTCACCGTGCACGGCACGCGCGGCAGTGTGGTGAAACGGAATCTCGACCCGCAGGAGTCGCAACTGCTGCGCGGGATGCGTCCGGGCGATCCCGGCTGGGGTGAGGACGATGATCCGCTGCTGCTGTTCGACGGCAGCGGCGAGGCACCGAAACAACTCCCAGCGCCATCAGGCGATCAGCGTCGCTACTACGAAGGCGTGCGCGCTGCAATCCTGAACGACGCCGACGCCCCAGTCACGCCGGCACAGGCCTTGGCGACGATGGCCGTGCTGGAAGCGGCGCTGCGATCCGCGCGCGACGGTGCCGCCGTCGATCTGCCACTGACGGACACCGAACGCGCCGACTGGCGCTGACGCATCGCCGCGACACGCGGCGGTGGCGTCAGAACACCACCTGCGTTCGCAGACCGATGGTGTCGCCGGTATCCAGGCCGCGGAAGTTGCCGACCTGGTTGTCGGTCTTCCAGTGAATGTAGTCGAGCATCAGCTTCACCCAGTTGTTGAGGTGCCAGTTCAGGCCCAGGGTGTAGGCCTTGCCCTCGCCACCGCGCGGCGCATCGGTGAAGTCGTAGTCGTCGTAGCGCACGGCCACCTCGAACGCGCCCCACCCGCCCTCGCCCACCGGATTGGCCACGCGCGTGGTGCCCCAGACGCCGGAGCGCGCGCTGAAGCCGGGTTTCTCGCCGGTGATCATCCAGCCGCCGTAGACCGACGTCGCCTTGTGCTCGACGCTGGGTTCGGTGCTGGAATTGATGGTGCGCTCGCCCTGTTCCACAAAGCCATACATGCTGCGATACACGCCGCCGATCTCATAACCCCAGCCGTGGTTGTCGGTGGGATTGTCGATGGCGCTCCCCGAGACGCGCAGATTGTCGTTGAAGCCGAGTCCGATGCGCGAGGTCTTGTTGATGCTGAGCACGTCGTCGGCAAGATTCTCGTAGTAGTACCAACCACCCAGATGCACGAATCCCTGCGAGCGCTTGATCGGATTCCAATGCGCGCGGACGGTATAGGCCACCGAGTCGCTGCTCTCGCCGGTGTTGCTGAGGTCGTCGCCGGTGATGCCGAGGCCGAGATGCCAGTTCGACCCGTACAGCCGCGCCTGCACGCCGAGGCCGTAGAACCCGTTGACGGGCGAGGTGACGGTCGCCACCGCGTTGCGGTCCATGAACGGCGTGCGGGTCTGCGTGCCGGCGCCTTCGATGCTGCGATCCTTAAGCTTGTTGCCGACGAAGATTTCCAGCGGCAACCCGCCGGCCTTGGTGTCGTAGGACAGGAACGCGTCCTTCACCGAGGTGGCGTTGTCGGCGAAATCCGCTTCGACCTTGTAGCCGAACGGCCCGATCGTCCCTTCCGCGCCAAGGCGCACCTGGCTCATCTCGGTGCCGCCGATGTTGCGGGCATCGAAGTCGGAGCCGCGCGTGGTCGACACGTCCAGCGCCACGCGGCCACGCGGGCGGAAGGTGAACTTGCCATCGGCGCTGCGGAATTCCGGGCTGCCGTCACGCCAATCGACGCTGGGATTGTCGTTCTTCGCGGCCGCGAGTTGCGCGACTTGTGCCTGTAGCTGCGCAATGTCGGATTGCCGCGTGGTGTCGGCGATGGCATTGGCGACTTCGGCCTGTTTCGGGTCCACCGGTGCGGCGGGGCTCGCGGCAAGCGTGGCGTTTTGCTGCTCCACGGCCGCGAGACGTTTTTCCAGCGCATCGATCTTGGCGGCCTGCGCACGGATCAATCGCGCCATTTCCGCATTCGACATCGCGTCTGACATCGCGGCATCCTGCGCCAACGCCGGCAAGGCGACGCCCGACAAGGCGAGATTGACGACAACAGCCAGCACGCATGGACGGATCTGCTTCATGGCGATCTCTCGGTTTCGTGGGGTGAGTAAGTAGTGCTGCGCGGCATCAGCCGCCATTCGCATCGGCATCGGCCGCGGGTTTCGACGCGGTGTCCTCGGGCGTCGCGCCGAGATAGCCATGACTGCGCGCCCAGGCTGCGAACAGGCGCGGCCACGCCGACACCGTCGAACCCGGCGCGCCCAACCCCCAGCTGTGACCGCCTTTCTCGAAGACATGGATCTCGGCGGGCACGCCGGCCTTGCGCAAGGTCGAGAACATCAGCAGGCTGTGATCGACGCTGACGATCGGATCGTCGACCGCTTGCGCGAGGAAGGTCGGCGGCGTCTTCGCGTCGACGTGCGCCTCCACCGAATACGCCTCGGCCGCATCCGGTTGCTTCGACAGCTCGCGCGCCGAACGCGTGGTGTTCAGCGGCGGGCGCAACGACACCACCGGATAGATCATGCCCACGAAATCCGGTCGCGCCGACAACGCATCCGCTTCGTCGAACGGCGCGTAGAACGCGAAATCCGGACGCGTCGCGACAATGCCGGCGAGATTGGCGCCCGCCGACAGACCGATCACACCGACGCGCTTCGGATCGACGCCGAGTTCGGCAGCATGCGCGCGCAACAGGCGCATCGCGCGCTGGCCGTCCTGGAACGGCGCCTCGGGCTTCCAGCCATCGCCGGGCAACCGGTAATACAGCACCGCCGCCGTGGTGCCGGTCGCCTGCAACCATTGCGCGATCGGCTTCGCCGCGCCGCCGATCTGGATACGAAAATAACCGCCGCCGCCGATCACCAGCACCACGCTGCCGTTGGGATGCGCCGGCTTGTAGATTTCAAGACGCGGCCGCGAGACATGGGTGACCGCGCCTCTCGCACTGCCGTCCTTGCCGACACGCTCGGGGCCGCTGATCGGCGCATCGGCCAATCGTTCGGCGGGCCACAGGTCCAACGTCATGTCCGGCGAAGGCGTTTGGGCGTTCGCGAGGCCGGCCGCTGCCAGCCAGGCCGCGAACATGATCGCGATCCAGCGGATCTTCATCGAAAGTTCTCCGCGCGTCAGGTGGGGAGCGTGGGCTCGTTGAGTTCCGGCATCGGCAGTTCATGCCCGTGCAGCGCGGCATCCAGGCGATCGCGATCGAGCGCACCTTCCCAGCGCGACACCACCACCGTCGCCACCGCGTTGCCGATGAAATTGGTGAGCGCGCGGCATTCGCTCATGAATCGATCGATGCCGAGGATCAGCGCCATGCCCGCCACCGGCACCGACGGCACCACCGACAGTGTCGCCGCCAGCGTGATGAAGCCCGCGCCGGTCACGCCCGCGGCGCCTTTCGAACTCACCATCGCTACCGCCAGCAGCCCCAGCTGTTCGCTCATCGACAGATGCGTGTTGGTGGCCTGGGCGATGAACAGTGCCGCCAGCGTCATGTACAGATTGGTGCCGTCGAGATTGAACGAATAGCCGGTCGGCACGACCAGACCGACCACGGATTTGCCGCAACCGGCACGCTCCATCTTCTGCATCAACGCCGGCAGCGCGGCTTCCGACGACGAGGTGCCCAGCACCAGCAGCAACTCGGCCTTGAGGTAGCGCAACAGTCCGAGGATGGAGAAGCCGTTCACCCGCGCCACCAGCCCCAGGATCACCAGCACGAACAACAGCGCGCCGATGTAGAACGAACCGACCAGCCAGGCCAGATTGACCAGCGCGCCGATGCCGTACTTGCCGATGGTGAAGGCGATCGCGCCGAAGGCGCCGATCGGCGCGGCCTTCATCAGGATCGCGACCAGCTTGAAGATCGGCCAGGTCAACGCTTCGAAAAACTTCAGCACCGGCTCGCCCGGCTTGCCGACCAGCGCCAGCGCGATGCCGAACAGCACGGCGAAGAACAGCACCTGCAGGATGTTGCCGGTGGTGAAGGCACCGATCACCGTTTCCGGGATGATGTCCATCAGGAAGCCGGTGAGGGTGAGATCGTGCGCCTTGCTCGCGTACTTCGTCACCTCGGTGGTGTCGAGTTCGGCCGGATTGATGTTCATGCCGGCGCCGGGCTGCACGACGTGCGCGATCAGCAGGCCCACCACCAGCGCCAGCGTCGACAACACGAGGAAATAAAGCATCGCCTTCAGCATCACCCGGCCCACCGTCTTCAGGCTGGTCATGCTGGCGATGCCGGTGACGATGGTCAGGAAGATCACCGGTGCGATGATCATCTTCACCAGCTTGATGAAGGCATCGCCCAGCGGCTTGAGCTGTACCGCGAACGCCGGCTCGAAATGCCCGAGCACGGCACCGACCACGATGGCCACGATCACCTGGAAGTACAGATGGCGATAGAACGGCACCCGCGCCGGCGGCGCGGTGATCTCATGACCGGTTTTCAGCATGGGGACCCTCCTCCCTCGATGACGGCAGGCGCAAGGACGCCGCCGTTCGACGCGTCCGTTGTACGCCCCGGGGGAAGACCGGCCAATAACCTATTCGTACTAGTCGTGCCCGCATCACCCGCGGCTGTGCCACGATGGCGCATCGCAACATCCGGCCGTGCCACCCGTCGATGCGTTTCGTCTCACTTCTACGCAGCCCAGGTTTCCACAGAGCTGCCCTGGTCGTCCTGATCGCCACCGCGATGACGGGCACCGCGGCGCTCGCGGCCTGGTTCGCGTGGACGTACACGGCGCAGCGCGACGGCATGCGCCTGGCCAGGCAGCTCGATCTGCGCGCGCAGGCGCTGCAAGGCACGATCGATCGCTACCGCGTGCTGCCGACGGTGCTGGCGCTCGATCCGCAGCTGCGTCAGGCCTTGTCACAGCCTCCCGAGGCCGTCGACACCGCCGCGCTCAATCGCAAGCTGGAACAGGCCAACGGCGCCACGCGCGTCTCCACGCTGACGCTGATCGACCGTCGCGGCATCGCCATCGCCGCCAGCAACTGGCAAAGCCCGATCAGCAACGTCGGCGTCGACTACCGCTTCCGCCCTTACTACCGCGATGCGATGCGCAACGGCACCGGGACCTTCTACGGCGTCGGCGTCACCACGGGCGTCCCGGGCTATTTCATCGCCGAAGCCATGCGCGATCCCGGCGGTCAGGCCATCGGCGCGATCGTGGTGAAGGTCACCCTGGATGCGATCGAGCGCGAGTGGGCCAAGACGCCGGAGCTGCTGTTGCTCAGCGATGCGCACGGCATCGTCTTCCTCAGCAACCGTCCGGCCTGGCGCTACCGGATGCTGCACATGCTCACGCCCACCGAACGCCGCGCGCTGGTCTCGACGCGCCAGTACCGGACGGAACAGCTGCAAGCCGCGCACTTGTACGTGCTCGATCGTGGCGACGATGGCACCGAGCGGGTGCGCATCGATGCGCCCGCCTTGTCCGGCACCTGGCTGATGCGCACGGTCACACTTCCCGATCAGGCCTGGATGCTGCGCGCGTTGCAGGACACGCGCGGCGCCGGCCTCGCCGCGCGTACCGCGTTCGTGGCGACCTTGCTGGCCTGGCTGCCGCTGCTGTTGCTCGGCCTGTTCCTGCGCCAGCGCGTGCGCCTGGCGCGGCTGCGCCAGCGCAGTCGCGAGGAACTCGAACGCATGGTCGCGCACCATGCGCAGGCGCTGCGCAGCGCGCAGGACGGCATCGTGCTGGCCGCGCATCGCGCCGCGCAGGGGCAGAACGCGAGCCTCGAACACCTGCCGCACGGTGTCAGCGTGGTCGACGCCGATCTGCGCGTGGTGGCGTGGAATTCACGCTACCAGCAGATCTTCCGCTATCCGCAGGAACTGCTGGAGATCGGCCGCCCGATCGAGGACATGCTGCGCTACAACGCGCGTCGCGGCTGGCTCGGCCCAGGCTCCGCCGACGAAGCCGTGCAGCGGCGCCTCGACCATCTGCGCAACCGGCAGCCGCACGTGCACGAGCGCGAACTGCCGGACGGCACGGTGCTGGAAATCCGCGGCAATCCCCTGCCCGATGGCGGCTTCGTCACCAGCTACGCCGACATCACCAGCTACAAGGCCTCGGCGCGCGATCTACGCACGCTCGCGGACACGTTGCAACGACGCATCGAGGAAAGCACGCACGACCTGCGCCAGGCCAAGTCCGAGGCGGAGGATGCCAATCGCTACAAGGGCCGCTTCGTCGCCGCCGCTGTGCACGACCTGCTGCAGCCGCTCAACGCCGCGCGCATGCTGCTCGGCGCGCTGCGGGAGCGGCTGGCCGGTGACGAGCGTGCACTCGCCGAGCGCGTCGACCAGTCGCTGGAAGCACAGGACGACCTGCTTGCCAGCCTGCTCGAACTCTCGCGGCTGGACACGGGCGCGCTGCAGCCGAAGATCGAAGACGTGCCGCTGTCGCCACTGTTTTCCGGCCTCGTCGCGCAGTTCGGCGTGGTCGCGCAGGCGCGTGGGCTACGCCTGCGTGCCGTCGACACGCGGCTGACCGTGCGCAGCGATGCCCTGTTGTTGCGGCGCGCCTTGCAGAACCTGGTGTCGAATGCGCTGCAGTACACGCGAAGCGGTGGCGTCCTGCTTGGATGCCGACGCGAGAACACCCACGTCCGCATCGAGGTGTGGGATACCGGCATCGGCATCGCCGAGAGCAAGCAGGCGGCGATCTTCGAGGAATTCCGCCGCCTCGACAGCGGCATCGATCGCGACAGGCGCAATGCCGGGCTTGGCCTGTCGATCGTCGACCGCATCGCCAAGCTGCTCGGGCACGGGATCGCGCTCCGTTCCGCGCCGGGACGCGGCAGCGTGTTTTCGCTGCGCGTACCGCTGGCGGATGTCGAATCCACGCCCCGGCCGTCGCCGCCACGCACGGACGATGCCGTCGCCACCTCGCCGCTGTCCGGCAGCGTGATCTGGGTGATCGATGATGATCACGGCAGCCGCGATTCGCTGCGCACGCTGCTGGAAGGTTGGGGTTGCCAGGTTCTTGACGCGCACGACCGGAACAGCGCCCTGGTGCTGCGCGATGCGCAGCCGCGACCGGATCTGCTGCTGCTCGACTACCAGCTTGGCGAAACGCTGGGGCCGGACCTGCTGCCGGAACTTTCCACGGCCTGGGCGGCGCTTCCGCCCACTGTCGTGATTTCCGGATTGCGCGACCCGGGATTGCGCGAGCGCATCATCGCCGACGGGCTGCATTTCCTCCCGAAGCCGATCGCTCCGGCCGCACTGCGCGCACTGTTGTCGCAGCTACTGCTCGCCCATCGCCGCAACCACTGATCATCGCGCCGCGAAGGCCCGGGATCAGGCTTGCTGGACGTCTTCCAGATCGAGCGTCTTCAGCAACACCGCCGCCTGCGTGCGCGAACGGCACTGCAGCTTCGACAGGATCGCGGTGACATGGATCTTCACCGTGTTCTCCGACAACCCGAGCTCGGCGGCGATCTGCTTGTTGAGCAGACCGTCGGCCAGCAGCATCAGCACGCGGAACTGTTGCGGCGTGAGTTGGGCCAGATTCGCCGCCAGCTGCTCGTCCTGCTCGCTGCGCCCGGCCTGGGCGAGCGTGGCTTGTGTCAGCATGAACCAGGTGCCGCCCGCCATCACCGCACGCACGGCCTCGCGCAGCGTCTGCGCCGGCGCGGCCTTCGAGACAAATCCGGCCGCGCCGAACTGCTGGGCGCGCCGCACTGTGCGCGGATGATCGTTGGACGAAATCACGATCAACGGCACTTCCGGGCGTTCGCTACGCAGGCGCACCAGCGAGGAGAAGCCGAGCGCACCTGGCATGGTCAGGTCGAGCAGCACCAGATCGATCTGCGGCGCGGCCGCGACCGCGGCGTCGAGCGCGCTCTGGCTGGCGACCTCGATCACCCCGCCCGCGGCGACCATGCCATCGATCGCATGCAGCATCGCCGCGCGGAACATCGGATGATCGTCCGCCACGATCACGACCGACAGCAGCGGCGCGGCTTCCGCGCTCATCGGCACGACCTGCTCACAGCGGCCCGCTCACACCCAACCCTGATCGACCAGCTCGCGCTTGATGTAGGCGTAGTAGATTGGCGCGACGATCAATCCCGGCATGCCGAACAGGGCTTCCATCGTCAGCATCGCCAGCAGCAGCTCCCAGGCGCGGGCGCGGATCTCGCCGCCGACGATGCGTGCGTTGAGGAAGTACTCCAGCTTGTGGATCACGACCAGATAGGCCAGTGCCGCGATCGCGACGTACAGCGACACCGACAGCGCGACGATGGTGATCACCGTGTTGGAGATCAGGTTGCCGATCACCGGCAGCAGGCCGGCCACGAAGGTGATCAGCACCAGCGTCTTGGCGAACGGCAGGTGCACGCCGAACAGCGGCAACACCACCAGCAGGAAGATCGCGGTGAACGTGGTGTTGAGCAGCGAGATCTTGATCTGCGCGAACACCACGCGCCGGAACGAATCGGAGAAACGGCTGACGCGCCCGACCAGTTCCCGGCCGAACGGCCCCAGGTGCGGCGCCGTGAATTCGTCGTAGAGCGCGATCATCGCCCCGAGCACCATGCCGATCAGCAGGCGCGCGGCGGTCTGCACCGCCTCGGCGCCGGCGATGCTCAGTTCGGCGCGGTGCTCGTCGATCCAGGCCTTCAGCGCCTGCCGCAGTTCGGACATGTCCTCGGGCAGGTACGGCAGTGCCCATTGCGGCAGCTGGCCGCGCGAGGCGTCGATGATGTCCATCAACCGTGACAGCAACGCCTGCTGGCCACTGGCGTCGGTGTTGATGAAGGTCACCACGCCCACGATCGCCAGCGTGAGCAGGCCGACCACGAAGACCGCCAGCACCACCACCGCGATCACGCGCGCGCGCGGGCCGCGCACCATGCGCTCGACCAGCGGCGCGAGCACGTCGATCAACTGATAGACCAATAGGCCCGCAAGCAAGGCGCCGATCAGGCCGAACTTGACGACCAGGAACATCGCCAGCAACGCCAGCAGCCAGGCGGCGATGCGCGAGGGCGGAGCGGTGCGAAGCGTGTCGTTCATGGCGAGCGCGGATGGCGGGGTGCGCATCATCCTACGCGAAGGCCACGAACGGCGGCTGACGCCGGCCTGGCAAGCCGGTTTTGTGATCGGCAGCCGCCCGCGGCAAGCGCCGGCGCGGCCGGGACGCGGCCGGGAATGGAAAAATCAAGAAATCAGGAACTTTTCTTCCGGGCCCGCCCCGGTACGGCTGCGTATGCTGCGCGCCGTTCCATCACGGCGGCATCTCCCGGCTCCACGCCGCATCTGGACGCCCGGCCCGCATCGCGCTCACCGAAACGTCTACACTCGGCGACGATTTTGCGCACGGTGGCGATGCCGCTTCCCGCAACCCGATCGATTGACAGCCGGAGACTGCAATGCAGGCAAACCCCGAAGCCTCTCAAGAACTCAAGCGCGGCCTATCCAATCGCCATCTGCAGCTGATCGCCATCGGTGGCGCCATCGGCACCGGCCTGTTCCTGGGGGCGGGCAAGAGCATCCACCTGGCCGGGCCGTCGATCCTGCTGGTGTATCTGATCATCGGCATCATGCTGTTCTTCGTGATGCGCGCGATGGGCGAACTGCTGTTGTCGAACCTGGAGTACAAGTCCTTCATCGATTTCTCCACCGACCTGCTCGGCCCCTGGGCCGGCTTCTTCTGCGGCTGGACCTACTGGTTCTGCTGGATCGTCACCGGGGCCGCCGAGATCATCGCGGTCGCCGGGTACGTGCAGTTCTGGTTTCCCACGCTCGCGCCTTGGATTCCGGCGCTGGTCTGCACGGGTCTGCTGGTGCTCCTGAACCTGGTGGCGGTGAAGCTGTTCGGCGAACTGGAGTTCTGGTTCGCGCTGATCAAGGTCGTCACCATCATCGCCCTGGTCGGCACCGGCTTTTATATGATCGCCACCGGCTTCCGCTCACCCGCCGGGCACACCGCCTCGCTGGCCCATCTTTGGAATGACGGCGGCGTGTTCCCCAATGGAATCACCGGCTTCTTCGCCGGCTTTCAGATCGCGGTGTTCGCCTTCGTCGGCATCGAACTGGTCGGCACTGCCGCCGCCGAAACCGCCGACCCGCGCCGCAATCTGCCCAAGGCGATCAACGCCATCCCGATCCGCATGATCCTGTTCTACGTGCTTGCGCTGGTGGTGATCATGGCTGTCACGCCCTGGCGCCAAGTGGTGCCGGAAATGAGCCCGTTCGTCGCCCTGTTCCTGTTGGCCGGCATCCCGATCGCGGCCAGCCTGATCAACTTCGTGGTGATGTCATCGGCCGCGTCCTCGGCCAATAGCGGCATCTTCTCCACCAGCCGCATGCTCTACGGCCTCGCGCAGGAAGGCCATGCGCCGAAATCCTTCGAGAAGCTCTCGCGTACCGCGGTCCCGGCCTTCGGTCTGCTGGTCTCCTGCCTAGTGCTGCTGGGAACCGCGTTGCTGACCTATGTAGTGCCCAGCCTGATCGAAGCCTTCACCCTGATCACCACGCTGTCGGCGGTGTTGTTCATGTTCGTCTGGTCTCTGATCCTGCTGTCCTATATCGCCTATCGGCGCAAGCGCCCGGAACTGCACGCGCAATCGCAGTACAAGATGCCGGGTGGGGTCTTCATGTGCTGGGCCTGCCTTGCCTTCTTCGCCTTCGTACTGGTGCTGCTGACGCTGAAGCCGGACACGTTGCAGGCACTGCTATTCGCACCGGCGTGGTTCGTGTTGCTGGGCATCGGGTATTGGCTGAAAAAGCGCAAGACGGCGGCCTGACCGACGCCGCATTGCGAGTTCGACCCGTCGAAGCGCGCCGACCCGCCGAAGCGGCTAACGCGACGCGGTAAACGCGCGGATCAACTCGTCGGGGCTGCGCCGCAGCAGCGTCAGATTGGTGTCGATCTGCACGCGACCCTGCTTGATGTCGCGCAGGTAGATGTCGTTGCGGCGCAGGCGTTCGACCAGACCTTCGGCGCGTTCCGGGCTCGCCTGCAGGAACGCGATGTTGGTGCCGTGCTCGACCCGCTGCGGCGTGAAGCCGCCGGCTTGCGCCAAGCCGGCGAACAGGTGCTCGGCCACGTCCTTGGCGGCGATGTATCGCGCCTCGAATCCTTCCAGTCCGTCCAACGCCGGCAATGCCGCCGGCCAGCCGCGAAAGATCGAGCCGCCGAACACGTGCCGCCACTCGCGCACCTTGTCGATCGTGGCCGCATCGCCGGCAAGGATCGCGCCGAACGGCGCGCCAAGATACTTGTAGAGCGAGATGTACACGGTATCGAACAGCGCGCTGTAGGCCTTCAGCTCGAAACCCGGCAGGCCGCTCGCCAGCAACAGGCGGGCGCCATCCAGATGCAAAGGGATCCGCTTGGCGCGCGCCAGCTCCGAAATCGCCTTCGCCGTGTCATACGGCACCATCGCACCATCGGCGCGGCGCACCGGGCTCTCCAATGAGATCGCGCCGACCTTCAGCGGATACGGCCCGTTCTCAGCCTCGTCGATGGCCGTGCGCACTTCCTCCGGCGTCGGCGCCGCGCGGCCTTTCGCCAGCGGCACCAGATGCAGGCCATTGAGTGTGGAGGCCGCATTGCTCTCGTCCAGGTAGACGTGGCTCTCGTGCTGCACGAGCGCATGACGGTTCTCGCCGCACAGCACGCGCAGCGCGAGATTGTTGGCCAGCGTGCCGGTGGGCAGGAACACCGCCGACTGCTTGCCGAGCTTCTCGGCGAAGCGCTTCTCGAGCTTCTCCACCGCGCCTTCGGCCAGGTAGATGTCCTTCACTTCCGGATCGCGTTCCAGCAGCTGTTGCAGATGCCGCGTCCACTCCAGCGTCGTCATCGGCACGCCATCACCACCGAACAGCACGCTGCGTTCGGTCAGCTTGGGACGCGGCGGCGCGGATGCAGTGTTCGCGGGCGCGGCCGCGAGTGCGTTGGCGCCGAACATCATCAACCCCGCCGGCAGCGCGGCGGCGAACAGGCGGCGGCGCGCGGGGTCCGCGCAATCGAGATCGGCGCAACTAGAGAATTCGATGGTCATGGTGGCGCGCTCGAACGTGGTTGGCGCACCTTGTGCCCGCGCCGATACCGCGGCCAGTGTCGGTAGTCATGCGTGAGTGTCCGCTTGCGCGGACGTCCGCCGTCCATGCGCACGGATATTCGTTCGCTTCTATCAGACCGATCGAGCCAATCAGGCCGGCTGCAGATTCGCGTAGGCCAGCACCAGCCACTTGCTGCCGACGTCGTCGAAATTCACCTGCACGCGCGCATGGCCGCCAGCGCCCTCGATGTCGGTGACGATGCCGGTGCCGAACTTGGCATGCCGCACGTTCTGACCGAGCCTGAATCCCGGCGGCGCGGCGAGCTCGGCGTGGCCGAAATTGCGGCGCGACTCTGCTTGAGCACGCGAGGATGCATACATCGGCCGCGAAACCTGCACCTTCGGCCGCACCTCGTGCAGCAGGGGCGTGGGGATCTCGCGCAGGAAGCGCGACGGCATGCCGTACATGTCCTGTCCATGCAGGCGCCGCGTCTCGGCATAGCTGAGCACCAGCTTCTGCCGCGCGCGCGTGATGCCGACATAGGCGAGGCGACGCTCCTCTTCCAGCCGGCCGCTTTCCTCCACGGACCGCGCATTCGGGAACAGCCCCTCCTCCATGCCGGCGAGAAAGACCAGCGGGAATTCAAGCCCCTTGGCACTGTGCAGCGTCATCAGCTGGACACCGTCTTCCCCCGCCTGCGCCTGGCCCTCGCCTGCTTCCAGCGCCGCGTAGGCGAGGAAGGCGACCAGTTCGGTCAACGCCGCGGATTCGTCGTCATCGCCACGGGTGAAACGCGAAGCGACCGAGACGAGTTCGTCGAGGTTGTCGACACGGGAATCGATGGAGGCTTTCGATTCGTTGGTGTAATGCTCGCGCAGACCGGAACGCATCAGCACGTGATCGATCTTGTCCTGCAGCGGCAGATCGACGATCTCGCTGTCGATGGCATCGATCAATGTGTGGAATGCCATGATCGCGTTGCGCGCGCGCGGCGTCAGTGTCCGTTCCGACGGGGACGACTCGCGCGCGACGCGAACCGAGGCTTCCCACAGGGAAACGCCATCGGTGCGCGAGCGCCGACGCACTTCATCCAGCGTGCGCTCGCCGATGCCGCGCGTGGGTGTGTTGACCGCGCGCTCGAACGCCGCGTCGTCGCCGCGATTGGCGACCAGCCGCAGATACGCCAGCGTGTCCTTGATTTCCGCGCGCTCGAAGAAGCGCACGCCACCGTAGACGCGGTACGGAATCTGCTCGGCCAGCAACGCCTCTTCGAAGGCGCGCGACTGCGCGTTGCTGCGATACAGCACCGCCGCCTCGCCATAGCTGCCGCCATCGCGCACCCATTGCCGGATGCGTTCGATCACGAAGCGCGCCTCGTCGATTTCGTTGTACGCGGCGTACAGATCCACCGGATCACCGTCGCCGCTGTCGGTCCACAGCTGCTTGCCCAGGCGTTCCGGGTTGTGCGCGATCACCGCGTTGGCGGCGTTGAGGATGTTGGCGGTGGAACGATAGTTCTGCTCGAGGCGAATGGTTTTCGCGCCCGGGAAATCGTGCAGGAACCGCTGCACGTTCTCGACCTTGGCGCCGCGCCAGCCGTAGATGGCCTGATCGTCGTCGCCGACCACGAACACCTGGCCGGTCTCGCCCGCCAGCACGCGCACGAACGCGTACTGGATGCTGTTGGTGTCCTGGAATTCGTCGACCAGGATGTGGGCAAAGCGCTGGCGGTAATGCGCCAGCAGCGCCGGATGATCGCGCAGCAGCTCGTGCGCGCGCAGCAGGATCTCGGCGAAGTCGACCAGGCCGGCGCGATCGCAGCGCTCCTGGTAAAGCGCGTAACTGCGCAGCATCACGTCCGACCATTCATCGCGTCCGGACGCGCCGGCCTCTGGCTGGATGTTGTGCGGGCGCCGGCCCTCGTCCTTCTGCGCGTTGATCCACCAGGCGATCTGGCGCGGCGGGAAGCGCGATTCATCGAGTTCCAACTGTTGCAGCACGCGCTTGACCAGGCGCAGCTGGTCGTCGCTGTCGAGGATCTGGAAGCCTTCGGGCAGCTTCGCATCCTGCCAATGCAGCCGCAGCAGGCGGTGCGCCAATCCATGGAAGGTGCCGATCCACAGCCCGCGACCGCCATGCCGCAGCATCGCGTCGGCGCGCGCGCGCATTTCGCCAGCGGCCTTGTTGGTGAAGGTGACGGCGAAGATGCCATGCGCCGGCACGCCGAACACCTCGTTGAGCCAGGCGATGCGGTGCGTGAGCACACGGGTCTTTCCGGACCCCGCGCCGGCGAGGACCAGATAGTGTCCGGGAGGGGCACTGACCGCCTCGCGTTGCGCGGGATTCAGCGCAGCGAGCAGGTGCGAGACGTCCATGCGCGCATTTTATCGCAAGCAGGCGCGAGACGTGAGACGCCAGTGCCTGAACACGCATCCGGCTAGGCGCGCTGCGTCTCGAAACCGGGCGCGTTGCCGATCCGGCGCAGCATGTTGGCGAAGGTATCCGGCGCCGCGAACAGGAAGCCCTGCATCTCGTCGCATCCGCAGTCGAGCAGCCACTGCCGCTGCGCCTCGGTTTCCACACCCTCCGCGATCGTGCTCAGGCCGATCGCCTGCGCCAGCCGCACGATCGCCTGGCAGATCAGTTCGTCGTCGCGATCGTGGCCGAGATCCTTGACGAAGGAACGGTCGATCTTCAACCGGTCCAGCGGCAACTGCTTCAGATACGCGAGGCTGGAATAGCCGGTGCCGAAATCGTCCACCGCGATCAGCACGCCGGCGTCGCGGATCCGCTGCATGCTGCGGATCGCCACCTGCGGATTGGCCATGACCACGCTTTCGGTGAGTTCGAGCTCGAACGCGCCCGGCGGCAGCGACAGCTCGTTCACCACGGCGATGACGTCCTCGACCAGGTTCTGCAGGAACTGCTCGGCGGAAATGTTGACCGCGATGCGGACGTGTCCCCAGCCACGCTCGACCAGCAGGCGGTGATGGCGCGCGGCCTCGCGTAGGGCCCAGCGCCCGATCGGGGCGATGAGGCCGCTATCCTCGCAGGCCTCGATGAATTCGGCGGGTTCGAGCAATCCGCGCTGCGGATGCCGCCAACGCAGCAGCGCCTCCATGCCCACCAGGGCGCCGTCGCGGTGGTACTGCGGCTGGAAGACCAGCTCGAACTGCCCGAATTGCAACGCTTCGTGCAATTGCGACACCAGCTCCAGCCGCTGGCTGGCGCGCTGGTCGAACTCGGGCTGATAGGCGGCCACGCAATTGCGGCCGTAGCTCTTGGCCTGGTACATGGCCAGGTCGGCATGGCGCAGCAGGGTTTGCTGATCCGCGCCATCCTCGGGATAGCGGCAATAACCGATGCTGGGTGTGATGTGCAGCACCGCGCCCTGCACTTCCACCGGACGGGTCAGCGCCGCGAGCACGCGCTGCATCATCGCGTCGACGTCGTCGAGTTCGTCGGGCCGAGTCAGCAGCAGCACGAATTCGTCGCCGCCGAAGCGGCTGACGGTGTCGGCCGAATGCACCGTCGCCCGCAAGCGCGCGGCGATGATCCGCAGCACTTCATCACCGATCGAATGTCCGAGGCTGTCGTTGATGAGCTTGAAGTCGTCGATGTCGATGAAGGCGATGGCGATTGGCTGGCGTTCCACGCTCACCGCGTGCTCGAGGCGATCGAGCAGCAGCTGCCGGTTCGGCATGTCGGTGAGCGGGTCGTGGGTGGCGCGATAGGTCAGCTGCTCTTCCGCGCGCTGACGCGCGCTGACATCGTTGAAGGTGCCGACGTAGTGGGTCACCTTGCCTTCCTCGCCGTAGACGGGGGAGACCAGCACCTCGTACCAGAACAGATCGCCGTTCTTGCGATAACCGCGCAGCAGCGCGCGCGCTTCGCGCGCGTCGGCCAGCGCGGAGGAAAGCGCCTGCAAGGCCGGCTGATTGTCGCCGCCGAGCATGAAATCGGCCGGACGCCCGAGCACTTCCGCCTCGGTATAGCCGGTCATGCGCTCGAACGCGGGATTGACGTAGACCAGCGACCGGTTCTCGTCCAGCGCATCGACCACCACCACGCCGTCCTGCGCGGCCTCGATGGCGCTGCGCAGCAGCCGCAGTTCGGCTTCGTCGCGGCGCTGGCGGGTCATGTCGACCATGCCACCGACGGCGCGCACGGCGCGGCCCGCCGCATCGCGCTGGATGATGGCGCGGTCGAGGACGATGGCATAGCTGCCGTCGCCGCGGCGGAAACGATAGCTTCCGCTCCACTCGTCCACGCCTCCATCGGCCCCATTCGCTTCGATCGCCGCGTTCAAGGATTGCATCGTCGGGTCGAGGTCGTCCGGATGCAGGAGCGCCTCCCATGCCTCCAGGGTTGGCTCGATCCGTTCGCGCGGCCATTGGAACTGCGTGTAGAAGCTGTCGCTCCACCACAGCGCGTTCGTCCTGATGTCCCAGTCCCAGATCGCGTCGCTGGTGGCACGCGCCACCAGCTGGAAACGCTCCTCGCTGCGCGCGAGATCGGTTTCGGCGCGGATGCGGTCGGTGACGTCGAGCACCAGGGCCAGCCGCGCCGACTGTCCCTGGAAGATCACGTCGCTGGCGTAGACCGCCGCGTACAGCAGGCTGCCGTCCTTGCGCCGATGCCGCCAGACCATGCCGTGGCGCGTCTGCGGCTCCTCCGATCGCGCAGATCTGGCGACGGCGTCGCGATCCTCTTCCGGCCGGATGTCGAGAATGCTCAGCTTGAGGAATTCCTCGCGGGTGTAGCCGTACTGCGCCAGCGCGATGTCGTTCACCTCGAGGATGCGCAGCGTCTGCTTGTCGAATACCCACGCCGGCAACGGATGACGTTCGTAGAGGAAGTGGTACTGCTCCTCGGCCTGGCGCGCGCGCTCGCGCATCTCGGCCAGATTCTGTGCCGCCTGCGTCATGTGCTGCTGCAACGCGTGCTCGCGCCCGGCCGCGCGCGTGAGCCGCCACAGTTCCAGCAGGCACAGCGAGGCGATCAGGGCGAACAGGGTGCCCGAAACGACGGCGAAACCGAGCCAGCCCAGCAGCAGATCCGAATAGGACGTGCCCACCGCCGCCATCAGCGGGAAGGCCTCCGAGCGACGGAAACTGATGATGCGCCGCTGCCCGTCGACCGGACTCGGCTCCACGTATGTGGCCGTGCGCATGTTCCGGTACGCCCCGGAGAAGGCGTGCGCCCGGTTCATGTCGACGCCGGTGAAGCGCAGGGTGGGATCGTTGGAGCGCGTGATCATGCTGCCGTTGGCATGCACGATGGCGACGGTGCCATGCTGGCCGATGCCGATGCCGTCGACCATCGCCTGCAAAACGCTGACCCGCAGCCACAGCCGCAATCGCACCTGGCCCGTACCGTCCTCCAGGCGCATCGGCAGCACCCAGGTGCCTTCCTTGCCGCGCCGTTCGGGCGGGTCGATGCGCAGCATGTGACGCGTCGACTCCTGCTGCCCGGTGGGCGCGGACAATGCGGGGCCGGCCTCGATCGCGTACAGCTCCGGATAACGGACATCGAGTTCCTCGAGGCCGTCGCTGTCGTCGATCGCGACCTCGGCGCCGTGCTCGATGTCACGCAGCAGCTGCGTCACCTGGCGCAGGACGCTGTTGGCCAGCGTCGCCGCGTGCGCCTTGCCGGTGTCGTAGCGGACGCGGTAGTCGTTCCACAATGCGAGCGCCAGGATCGCCGCCATGCCCAGGATCATGGCCGGCGCCAGACCATAGACCATGGTGCGGTAGTTCCAGCGTTTCTGCCCGGTCGCGGCAGTGCTCATGACAGGCTCCGCGCGTGCGCCTCTAGGTGGGCAATGTTTCGCAGGCGCAGGGCGCCGTCAAGCACGGCGCGGCGGCCGGCCGGTCCATGAATGAAAACGCGCGCCCCGGTGTCATCACGATCCACACGGGACGTCCTCCGCGGCGCTCAATGCGCCGCTGCGTGCTCGCGCCTGGACGATGTCTGCGACATCAACTTGTCGGTCCAGGCGATGCCGATCGCCGAGAGGATGAAGACGCAGTGGATGATGGTCTGCCACATCACGCCAATGCCGGTGGCGGTGGTGCACTTCAGCTGCGAAGCGGTTTCACCGGCCGCCTGGGTGAGGTTGGCGAATTCCACCGAACTGCACACTGGCAGTCCGAGCGAACCGGCCTCGATGAAGGTCTTGAGCAGGTGGATCGAGGAGATGCCGATGATCGCCATCGCCAGCTTCACCTTCAGCACGCTCGCGTTGACGTGGCTCAGCCATTCCGGCTGGTCCGGGTGGCCTTCCAGGCGCAGGCGCGAGACGAAGGTCTCATAGCCGCCGACGATCACCATCACCAGCAGGTTGGAGATCATCACCACGTCGATCAGGCCGAGCACGATCAGCATGATCGCCTGTTCAGTCAGCTTGGCCGCGTCGTGGATCAGATGCCAGAGTTCCTTCACGAACAGGAACACGTACACGCCCTGGGCCACGATCAGGCCGAGGTAGAGCGGCAGCTGCAGCCAGCGCGAGCTGAAGATCAGTGCCGGCA
Organism: Luteimonas sp. GW821-FHT14E02; assembly: GCF_058803905.1. Lineage (NCBI taxonomy): Bacteria > Pseudomonadati > Pseudomonadota > Gammaproteobacteria > Lysobacterales > Lysobacteraceae > Luteimonas > Luteimonas sp. GW821-FHT14E02. Next base: position 179,743 of record NZ_JBXAPK010000001.1, read on the forward strand.
AGGGATTGAGGCGGGTCGAGCGGGCGTCGGTCATGCGATTGGGCGTTTGCAGCGGAAAACAGGGCGCAGGTTAGCGGCCGGCGATGACGCTGCCAAGCGCGACGGCGCCGGGTTTTTGCTGCGATCGCACGAGCGGAGCGCCCCTTGGCGCGATTTCGTGCGTTCAGTTCACTCCTCCGTTGCCGTTCCATCGATCGATTGGCCAATCAGCCTGCTGGGCTGGAGGCGCAACGCTGCATTGCTCGCACGGTTATCGTGCCTACGCTACAGTCTGGCGGCGCAACCGAACCGTCCGTGGCGATGAAGACCCGCCGCGGATGCCCCTGTCCCGGCCTTCCGCGGCCGGCACCCACCGCGCGACCGAGGCCGCTCTCGGCACCGCCCCCCCGACCCAACGCCATGATCGAACTGCACTACTGGACCACGCCCAACGGCCACAAGATCTCGCTCTTCCTCGAGGAGCTGGTCGATGCGGGCCAACCGCTCGACTACACCATCCATCCGGTTAACATCGGCAAGGGCGACCAGTTCGCGCCGGCGTTCCTGGCCATTTCGCCCAACAACAAGATTCCGGCCATCGTCGATACGGCCCCGGCCGGCGGCGGCGAGCCGATCAGCGTGTTCGAATCCGGCGCGATCCTGCTCTATCTCGCCGAGAAGACCGGCAAATTCCTGCCAACCGATGCGCGCGCGCGCATCGAGACGCTGGAATGGCTGTTCTGGCAGGTGGGCGGGCTCGGCCCGATGACCGGCCAGTACGGACACTTCAACGTCTACGCGCCGGAGAAGATCGCCTACGCGATCGACCGCTACACCAAGGAAGCCGAACGCCTGCTCGGCGTGCTCGACAAGCGCCTGGCCGGCCGCGATTTCATCGCCGGTGGCGAGTACACCATCGCCGACATGGCGGCCTATCCGTGGATCAGCCCCTACACCGCCGCGCCGCTGGATCTTGCACCGTTCGCCAACGTGCGGCGCTGGCAGGCCGCCATCGCCGCCCGGCCGGCGACCAAGCGGGCGTATGCGCTGACCAAACAGGTGAATCCTGCCGCCGGGAAGCCGGTAACGGAAGAGGAACGCAAGCACCTCTTCGGGCATGGGGCCAAGAAAGACTGATTCGCTGAGACCGCCTGAAAAAATGCTCGTCATCCCGGCGAAAGCCGGGATCCGGTTTTTCTTGAAGCATTCGTTTCGCTGGACGAAAGGGCTGGATCCCGGCTTTCGCCGGGATGACGAACGAAAGCGGCGGCGCCAGTCTCGTGCCGTCTCCCTCTGTCAGGGCTTCTCCACCTTCAGCTCGACGTCTTTCGGTGGCTCCACGCCCATCAGATTGCGCAGGAAATAATCCCAGCGCCGCCGCGTCATGTACGCGGCCGCGTCCTTGAAGCCGTGACGTTCGTTGGGGAGCAGGATCAGGTCAAAGTCCTTGTTGGCCTTGATCAACGCATCCACCACCAGCAGCGTGTTGTACGGCGGCACGTTGTCGTCGAGTGTGCCGTGCGCCAGCAGCAGATGGCCCTTCAGATTCCTGGCGTGGTTCTGGTTCGCCTGATCGTCGTAGCTGCTGCCGCCGTCCTTGTTCTTCCTGGGCAGGCCCTGCCACTTCTCCGCCCAGTCGTCCTCGTAATTGCGGTTGTCGTGATTGCCGCTTTCACTGATACCGACCTTGAACACGTCCGGATAACGGAACATCGCCGCAGCCGTGGCGGCGCCGCCTCCGGAATGGCCCCAGATGCCGATGCGATCCATATCGATCCAGGCATGGCGCTTGCCCAGTTCGCGCAACCCCGCCACCTGATCCGGCAGCGTGTAGTCACCCATGTCGCCGGCATAGGCCTCGTAGAAGGCCTGCGAACGCCACGGATTGCTGCCCATGCCGTCGATGGCGACCACCACGAAGCCCAGCTGCGCCAGCGACTGGCTGTCGCTGCGCGCGGCCAGGAAACCCCAGCTCTGCACCGATCCCTGCTGCGGGCCGGGGTAGATGTAATCGATGATCGGATAGCGCTTGGCGGGATCAAGATCGGATGGCTTGAACATCAGGCCATACAGATCGGTCTTGCCGTCGCGCGCCTTCACCGTGAACGGTTCCGGCGCGATCCAGCCTGCGGCCTTCAGGCGCGTGATGTCCGCGCGCGCGACCTCCTTCACCGTGCCGCCATCATCGGCCTTGCGCAGCAGGGTTACCGGCGGCGTGGCGACGGTCGAATACGTATCGACGAAATAGCGGCCATCCTTCGACAACGTGATGGCATGGTCCGCATCCTCGGGCGTGAGCAGCGTCTGCTCGCCGCCGTCGAGCGAGATCTTGTAGAGATGGCGATAGTAGGGATTGCGGCCTACCTCCTTGCCGACGCCGACGAACCAGACCGTGCGCGCATCCTGATCCACACGCAGCACTTCGGCGACATTGCCCTCGCCTTTCGTCACCGCGTGCTTGAGCTTGCCGCTGTCCAGATCGTAGAGATAGAGCTGCCCCCAATTGCTTCGCCGGCTGTACCAGAGGATTTCGCGACTGCGCGGCAGATAACGCCAGCTGACGCCGCTGATGCCACTGTCGAACCAGGTCTTCGCCGTTTCATCGAAGATCGTGCGCACCTCGCCACTCGCCGCATCGGCGATGCGCAACCACACCTGCTTGTGATCACGCGAGCTGGAAGCGAAGGCGAGCGTCTTGCCATCCTCGGCCCATTGCACGTCTTCCCAGCCACCGTCGCAGCTGATGTCGTCGCATAGCGTAGAACGATGCTGGTCCGGCGGCATCTTCAGCCGGATGATTTGCTTGGCCGGCACATCGATGATCACCCGCTCGATCATGGTGACGTCGCGATCGCCCACCAGCGGATACTTCCACTTCTCCACCTTCGGCGTGCCGATGGTGGTGGCGACCAGCACCATGTCGCCGGTCTTGCGCTGATCCTGGCGGAAGGTGGCGATCTTGCTCGAATCCGGCGACCACACCAGGATCGCCTTGTCGGTGTGCTTCCAGCCGGCGTTGTCGGTGGCGTAGCCATAGTCCTCGATGCCGTCGCGGGTGAGCTGCGTCTCCTCGCCGGTGGCGCGATCGCGCACCCACAGATTCCAGTCGCGGATGAAGGCTTCGCGCGTCTTGTCCGGCGACGGTGTGCCGGGTTCGTTACCGGCTGTCTTCCCATCGCCGTTTTCCTTCTTGCCAGCTTCCTTCTTGCCAGCTTCCTTCTTGCCGACTTGCACGGGCGCGCAAGCGCCCTTGCCCGACAGATCGCAGCGATAACGCTGATCCTTGAAGGTGATTTCATAACGATCGCGGCCGTTTTCGACAACAAGATCATCGATCCGCAACGCATTCGCGCGCAGCGTCTTGCCGCTGGCCTTGCCGAGCGCCTTGGCGAGTTTGTCGTGATCGAACGCTGGCGCGATCTCGCCGGAAGCGGCATCCACGCGCAGATAGCGATCGCCGTTGGCATCGTGATCGCGATACCAGAACCGGCCATCATCCAGCCAATAGACTTTGCCGACGGCATGATCGACCAGCGATTCCGCATTCGGCTTCATCAGGCGCGCCGCGCGCGCGTAGTCGCCGGCGCCGACACTGGCATTCTGCGCAGCGTTCTGCGCGATCGCCGGCGCCGAAACCCCGGCGGCCAGCAGCGCCAGCAGACCGAGCGAATACCGCGTGCCGAAAATGGGGACCATGCCTGACTCCACTGGAAGGCCGCGCCCGGCGCGGCGATGGGCGGGCATGCTAACGCGTCGCGGCACGCGTCGCCCACACATGACTTGTGAACCATTGTTCCGCGCCAGCGCAGGGCGTAGGGTCGGCGGATATTTTCCACGGGTCATGCCATGAAGCCGCTCGTCCTCGCTCTCGCGCTTGCGTTGTCCGTCTCGATCCCGCTTTCCGTCACGGCCGCCCCGCCGCCCGCCGCCGCGGCCACGACGCCCGCCTGGGTTGCCACAAGCAACGACAACGCGATGATCCTGATCAAGGCGCAGGCGCAGTTCTCGCCGGAGGAGTTCTCGTTCTTCGGCATTCCCGGCTACGACGACAAGGTCTCCGATTTCGGCCCGCGCCGCAGCGAACGCTTCGTGGCGGCGATGGCCGAGGCGAAGCAGGCACTGTCGACGAAGCTGCAGCTCGAACGCGATGCGAACGTGCGCCAGGATCTGGAGATCATGATCCACGCCGCCGATGACGCGGCCGAGGGCAGCGCGCTGTACGACAAGCTCACCCTGCCATGGAGCGATGTGCCGCAGACGGTGTTCTCCGGAATGCAGGGCCTGCTGTCTGATCAGACCCAACCGGAGCGTCGCGCCAAGGCACTCGATCGCCTGAAGGCCTACGTCGGACTGGTGCCAGGCTCGCAATCAGTCGTCGAACAGGCGAAGGCGCGCTACGAAGAGCGCGCACGCGACCAGGCACTGCTGCGGCCGAGCAAGCTGGAGGTCGAGCAGGCACTCGGCAACGTCGACACCTTCGTCGAAGGCATCCGCAAGCTGTTCGAGAAATACAAGATCACCGGCGCCGAAGATGCACTCACGGCGATGGACAAGCAGTTGCACGACTACGCCACCTGGACGCGCAACGTCGTTCTGCCGGAAGCGCGCCCGACCACGCAACTGCCGCCGGAGCTCTACGCCTACCAGCTCAAGCAGATGGGCATCGACATCGATCCGCAGCTGCTGATGCGCCGCGCCCAGGTCGAGTTCATGGAAACACGCGCGGCGATGCGCCAGCTGGCGCCACAGGTGGCCAAGGCGAAAGGACTGAAGGGCATCGCCCAGGGCGACTACATCGCCGTGATCCGCGCGCTGAAGAAGAAGAGCATCCCCAATGACCAGCTCGAGGCGCGCTACCGCAAGGTGATCGACGCCATCGATCCGATCATCCGCCGCGAGCACATCGTCGACGTGCCGCAGCGGCCGATGGTGATGCGCCTGGGCAGCCCCGCCGAATCCGCGGCACAGCCGGCGCCGCACTTCCTGCCGGCGCCGCTGGTGGGCAATACCGGACAGCAGGGCCAGTTCGTGCTGCCGGTGGCGGTGCCGAATCCGGACGGCACTTCGCTGCAATACGACGATTTCAATTACGACGCCGCGGCGTGGACGCTGTCCGCGCACGAAGGCCGCCCCGGCCACGAACTGCAGTTCACCGCGATGGTGGAGCGCGGCGTGTCGCTGGCGCGCAGCATGTTCGCCTTCAATTCGGTGAACGTGGAAGGCTGGGCGCTGTACGCCGAGGCCGAGATGGTGCCGTATGAGCCGGTCGAAGGGCAGATGATCGCGTTGCAGCTGCGCCTGCTGCGCGCGGCGCGCGCGATCCTCGATCCGATGCTCAACCTCGGCCTGATCGACCGCGAACGCGCCGGGCAGATCCTCGAGAACGACGTCGGCGTGTCCAAGGCGATGGCCAAGCAGGAACTCGATCGCTACATGTTCAACGCCCCGGGCCAGGCCGGCAGTTACTTCTACGGCTACAGCCGCATCCTCGAACTGCGCATGCAGACCGAGCTGGCGCTGGGCGAGAAATTCGATCGGCTGGCCTTCAACAACTTCCTGATCGACCAGGGCATGTTGCCGCCGGATCTGCTCGGCAAGGCGGTGCGCGAGCAGTTCGTGCCCGCGCACGAGTAATTCGGCTGCTTCCGCGATTGATAGGGCGAGCCTCGGGTAAGCTTCGCGACCCGGAACTGCGTCACTAAAGGCTCTTGCAATCTGCCATCAGCTCATCAAGGACTTGTGCAGCTCCATGTATCTGGGAGGTCTCACGGTTCATTTCGTGGCTCAACCTCGGATTCTGCTTCGCTTCATCCGGGCTGCGCGGCTGCAGCCCCAAGGACCTGTGAAGCTAATTGGCGTCACTCCGGCCCCATCACTCATGCGGTGGGCCAGGGCCCACCCTACGTCGGCAAAATGATCATAGGGCGGGCTTAAGCCCGCCGTTTTTTGCCTGACGTACGGCCGTCAACCTACACGCACACTAACAATGACTGGGCGAGGCGGTGCAAAAAGTACTGCCGCAATGAATGCGATAACCATTTCACGGAATGGGCCCGTCAGCAACAATTGTCCATTTACCATGTAATTTCTGATAAATTAATTCCACCTTAAATTTGGTTGATTTATCGCCTGGATTTAATGTATTTCCTTTCAGCCAGCCTTTTGTAATACTTATTTCTTCTTCCGAAGTTGCACTAAATACAAATACCTGAGAGAAAGAATTCTCATCACCATCTCCGCGATAAGTTGACATCATATTAATTTTAATAGAAGCAGGAACCCGCTGTGAAGCAAGACTTAAAAAGTCTTGCTTCGCTGTTTCTTTAGCAGGGTAGTCCTCTGTAGTGCAACCCCCTATAAGAAGAAGCATCGTTATCACTACAATGCAGCTTCTAAAAAAACTTATTTTGAACATTTTTGAATGCATTGCGCACCTATTTGCTCAAGCGGAATATTTGATGATTTTTGGCGTGGCAATGAGCTTCCAGCACAAAACCCCTTCTCATTGTGAGCTAAGTCTGATGTTTGAAAAGCCCACGGCCCACCGTTTTTAAGTTTTCCAATGAGATCTGGCAAGTCATGTTGAATAAATCCCCATGCTTCATTGGCGACACCTAGTGTTCGGCCAACTTTAACCCCAACATTTGCATCACCAGCCATCATGCAACTAGTTACGCAATGACGCATGGGGTCATTAGGGTCACCTGGAACTCTTGGAAACCTGGAATTCCCCCAATCTCTTATCGAGTGAGCACGTTCGTACACCGCATTCCATCCTGGAGAATGAAGTACTCCTGGAGTAGTACTTCCAGGCGTTCCCCTTCCCATTAACCCGAGGGGATCAATGTTGCCAACTGGATCCCCTCCAGTATACGCATATGGGTTGATCCCGCCTTCCAGCCCAATCGGATCGACCTGCAGATACTTGCCCGTATTCTGGTCGTAGTACCGGTTGATGTTGTAAAAGAATCCACTCTCCGCATCGAAGTACTGGCCCGGGAACCCAACATTCAGACCGCCAATGGAATCCAGCCCCACCGTGCGATTGAACGGATAGTTGTTCCCCCGCCACTTCACCGCCTTGGCGGCATCGGTCACCAGTTCCGGCCGTCCCAGGTGATCGTTGTGGATGTAGTAAAACTGGCCGCTGCGAACCATGCCTACCAGTTCGCCGCCGAACCACACATAGTTCGTCCAGATGTCGCCGTTGTCCTGATGCTCGCTCAGCAGCTGGCTGCCTGGCGTGTAGACATAGCGGAAGTCACCGTGTGTCGCGGTCTTGAACGTGCGCTCGTTGAATACGTTGTACTGATATGCCGCCACCTGCACCCCGTTCTTGCTGACCGACTGCAGGCGGTTGAAGCCGTTGTAGGTCAGCGTCATGCCGTAGGCACTGGTCGTGTTGCCGGCGTCGTCGTAGCCGAAGGCTGCGGTCTGTCCGCCGCCGATGGTATTCAGGCGGTTATTGTCGCCGTCGATGGCATAGGTGTCCGTCCGGATGGTCTGGCCGTTCTTGGCCACCTCCAGCTTCGTCCGGTTGCCCGTGCCGTCGTAGGAGTACGTCCAGGTGCCATCCACCGGGAGGATGAACTGCCGCGCCCGCGAGAGGCCGTCGTAGCCGTATTCCTGCGTGTTGGTGCTGTAGGGGAAGTTGGTGATCTTGTCGATGCGGTTGTTTTCATCAAAGGCGTAGGTCAGGCTCTGCAGCGGATTGGTGCCACTGGTGCTGATCGCATTGGGCTGCCCGTCCTTGTTGTAACCAATCAGTCGTGTCAGGCCGTTGCCATACGTCCAGCCATTGGCCGGGCCGAAGGGCTCATAGGTGGCGCCACTGATGACCGTGGTTTCTGCCGTGCCGATCGTCACCTTCATGGAGATCGGCTTGTCGCGGTTGTAGGCGTAAGTGACCTTCATGCCGTTGGGATACTGGAGGGTGGTCAGCCGTCCAGCCGCGTCATAGGTGTAGTTGGTGGAGTAGTCGCTGAACGCTCCGGCCCCCTCCTTGCCTCTGATTTGATCCCGCCGCAATTGCATGTTGCCGAAGCGGTCGTAGTCGAACAGGATGTTCGTCCCGAGGATTCCGGTCGAGCACAGCCGGCCCTTGCCAAAACCGCCGCCGCAGCCGTCGTAGCCCCACAGCTGCTCGCGACTGCCGTGGGCAATCCGGGTCAAGCGGTTCAGGGCGTCATGGCTGTACGTCCAGGGGAGATTACGTGCGTCGGTTCTTGTCTTGAGATTACCGGCGTCATCGTAGGTGTAGGTCGTGGTCTTCCGATCCGGGCTGACCTCCTGGGTGACGTCGCCGAAGGCGTTGTAGGTGTACGTCGTGCCCTTTTGCCGGGGATCGAGGACCTTGGTGAGATTGTCGAGGGCGTCGTACTCGTACTTGGTCTCGACCTGCAGCCCGGTCTCGTCTTCCAGCGTGCTGGTCAGGCGGTCGAGCGCGTCATAGCCCTGACGCGTACGGTGCGGTTGCGCCAGCGCATCGGTCACCGTTTCCGGATTGCCATTCGCGTCGTAGGTGAAGCTTGTTTTGTTCGGTACCGGATCGGAGTCAGATTGGGTTGCCAGTTGACCCAGGACATTGAAGGTCCGTGTGAGCAGGCGGATTTCGTCCAGGTTGGGAGCCTTGAGCACCCGCTCCTTGGTCCGGTTGCCGGCGCTGTCGAGTTCGTAATTGACCTTGTTGTCATCGTCATCGGTCAGATACGTCAGACGCTGGGCGGCATCGTAGGAGAACCGGATGGACGCCGTAGTCGGATCGGTGATCTTCCGGACGAGCCCGTTGCCCCAATAGTCGATGCGGGTGATCTGGTCGTCGGTCTCGACGGCGTTATCGGTGCCACGCACCTTGCGGGCGGTCAGCCAGCCGCGGGGAGAGTATTCGAAATCGGTAATGACGCCGTTGGCGTCTTTGACCGAGAGCGGGCGTCCCGCGCCGTCGTATTTCAACGTCTCGACGACATGACTGAGTGCGTTGGTGACCTTCCACAGGTCGCCTTTGCGATGTGGGCAGGTGGTCGGTGCCGTCGTGCAGGTCGCGTCGTCGCTGGCGTAGTAGGTGTACGTCGTGATGTCGCTGACATCGGTGCGCGGCCCGTCGACCTTGATGATCTGGCCCAGCAGCGGGCAGGTGCCAGCATTGATGTCGGCCTGCTCGCAATAAGTGATCCGGGTCTGACGAACGCCCGCTGGCGCGTTCGTTTGAGAGCCACAACCATAATTCGGCGCGCCGGAGACGGCGGGATCCGCTACACAGGTTGCCGCACGGCGTCCATTGGTGTCGTAAACGTTCGAGTCGACTCGCTTCAGCGTCTGCACGCCGTTCTGCAGGCCATACACCTGACGTTTGGTCAGACGATTCTCGTTATTACGCTCAAAGGTCGTCTTACGTTCCTGCGGTGTCCCCACGGCCTCGGTGAGGCTGGACAGATACGAGGTCGTGGCAGTATCGGTGTACCCGTACTTGGTGACGATGCCGCGCGCGTCGGTCTGCGTGTCCAGACGGTCGGAGCCATTGTAAGTCTGAACGTTGTCGCCTGCGCTGTCGGTCAGCTTCGTGATACGTCGATAATCACCGGACTGCATATTGAAGGTCTGAGTGTCGCCAGTCTCACTGGTCACGGTGACCTTGTCCGCCGTGTCATAGCTCAACGTTGTTTTGTTGACGTAACCGCCGTTGGCGTGAAGCTGACTGGAGGTCACTCGGCCATGGGCGTCATAACCAAAAGAGGCGTAACGCTGGTTGGTTTCATCGATGATTCCGGTCAGGTGATTCCTGAAGTTCTCGTTGACCAGAGTGGGTTCGTGGTAGATGTACGTCCTGCGGTGACCACTGCCGTAGTCGGCGATAGTCAGGTTGCCATCGGTATCGTAGGTGTAAGACACCACACTGCCATTAGGCCGCGTAATACTCGTGAGGAATCCGGTCGGGCTGTAGGCGAACGTCAAGGCGCGGCCAAACACATTGACCACTCTTGATAGGCGCCCATCCGTGCCATAGTCAAGTTCAACGTCACTGTCTGGCGCGTTCGGGTCGCGGATACGCATCAGGCGACCATCGGTGTCGAACTCCCGGATTTCGCCGTCATCATCCGTGAGACGGAACTTCACCTCTCCGCTGGTCAGGACATCGAGAATACGGGCCTCGGAGTTCTGCGCCCGATAGCGATTCGTGCCGATCGAGACAAAGCCTTCGTACTCCCCTTGTGGTGAGTAGCGATATGGCCCGCTGCCATCGATGGTCTCGGCAAAAGAATGTGTCCAGGCAGCGCCGAGGGTCGTGCTGCCCCGATACTGATTGAGTGAATGGTAGTAGCGGACGAAGGGACGGCCAGCGAATGTGAAGTCAACTTCGTTCCTGGACTTGTCACCCGTCGAAGGATGGCAGGGGTGCGGAGTGGCGCAGCTGCCGTATTGGGTAGGCGCCGGCCCTGTGATACGGGCGCTTGTTGAAGGCGCTCCACAGAGCGCTGGCAGTACGGCCGGCGGTGTGCCCTGAGTAACAGGCGTGAATCCTGCAGGACAGTCGAAACTAGTTGCCTTATGAATGGTATCGCCGGTTGTAACCTCGGAAGTTCCACACTTCACTACGACATCCAAAAATTTCGCGCCGTAATAGATGTTTCCCGAGCCATTCCCTGCAGTTCGGATCGCGGAATACGGCTCCGTATAATTGCCTCGAAGACTGTAGGAAACGAGCGTACATGATGGGTAAGAATTAGAACGGATCTGCTCCGCACGATTCTTAGCGGCCTCCGCTTCACTCTTACAAGCTGTCGCTCTCTGCGGATCGTTCGCGAGCGCACAGGGAGGCGTAGTGTTGGTCATGTAGTAGCCGGTGGTGTAGTACTGCACAGGCTCGTGCCTGCGTGTCACTCCATAGTGGTACCACGTCTGCGAGCTGTCGGGCCGGCTAATCGCGAACATCTCCATCCGCGCCCCATAGGCGAAATCCTCCCGCAGCTTTACTTCCGCTTCTGCCTTGGAGGGAAAGCAGCCCCCGGCACCGCTGGATTTGCAGAAGTTGGACGGCGGCGTGTATTGCGCGCCCGCTGTTGCTGAAAACAGCGACATCACCAGAAGACACAGAGCGAGCAAAGATTGATAGCAGGCGAAACGTAGCCGGGCAGGCTTTCGTGAGTTGTTGTCTGCGAGCGTTGTGCTCGTCCCCGTCACTTCCATCGTTTTACCCCCTAATCGAACTGCTTAAGTCTTAAGCCAATTCCCGGCGGAATGTGGCATGGATTTCTTGCGGCTTGGTGAAGGCGCCGCCGCCTTGTGCAAACAAATTTTTGCAGCACGGCAGGTTAGCGAAGGCGCATCGCATGGCCTGCGACTGTAGGCACGCCGAGTAGCCACGTGGATATTATGCCGGGAGGGTGTCCGGATCGAGGGTTTCTTCCAGTCGGGAAACTGCTCACCGTCGTGTCGGGAAATTCCGAATTCGCTGAATACGGTCGTTTGGCCATTGGGTGGAATCCCGCTAGCGACCATTGACGCTAAAAAGAGAAACCCTAGGGCTTTATGCAACCCTCGTGGAATATGGGGATATTGCGCGCTCGCCCAGACGCGGAGGAGGTTTGCAGGCGGGCAATGGCACGACCTCGGCACTCATGCCCTGCCCTTACCCCTCTCCCGCACGCGGGAGAGGGGCTATTTAATCAGAGAAGCGCGCCAAACTGCTCAGAACGGCAGCTTCAGCGACGAATCGATACGCAGCAGCTGCGTGCGGAAATCCTTCTGGATGCGCGCCAGCACTTGCTTGGAATCGGCGTCGAAGCGCAGCACCAGCACCGGCGTGGTGTTGGAGGCGCGCACCAGGCCCCAGCCGTCCGGCCAGTCGAGGCGCAAGCCGTCGATGGTGGATGCGCGCGCGCCCTCGAACTGCGCCTGCGCCTGGAAACGATCGACGAAGCTGTGCGGATCGCCGCCGGGCGCGTCGACCTTGATCTCCGCTGTCGACACGCCGTTGGGCAGGGCTTCCAGCACGATGCTTGGCGATTCCGCGCGCGAGGACAGGATTTCCAGCAGGCGCGCGGCGGCATAGATGCCGTCGTCGAAGCCGTACCAGCGCTCGCCGAAGAAGAAGTGACCGCTCATCTCGCCGGCCAGTTCGGCGCCGGTCTCGCGCATCTTGGCCTTGATCAGCGAATGGCCGGTCTTCCACATCAGCGGGCTGCCGCCGTGACGCTGGATGTAGCCGGGCAGACGGCCGGTGCACTTCACGTCGAAGAGGATCACCGCGCCCGGATTGCGATCCAGCACGTCGGCGGCGAACAGCATCAGCAGGCGGTCGGGGAAGATGTTCTGGCCGTTGCGCGTGACCACGCCGAGGCGATCACCGTCGCCGTCGAAGGCGATGCCCAGATCGGCGTTCAGGCGCGACACGCTGTCGATCAGGTCCTCGAGGTTGTGCGGCTCGCTCGGATCGGGGTGATGGTTGGGGAAGCTGCCGTCGATCTCGCAGTAGAGAGGGATCACCTCGGCGCCGATCGCTTCCAGCACGCGCGGGCCGATCTCGCCGGCCACGCCGTTGCCGGCGTCCACGACCACCTTCAGCGGCCGCGCCAGATGCACGTCGCCGGCGATGCGCTGTACGTAATCGTCGTTGATATCGCGCTTGTTCGCGGTGCCCGGCGTCGCCGCGGCGTGCAGGCGGTGTTCGCTGATGCGCGTGTAGAGATCGATGATGGCGTCGCCCGACAGGGTTTCGCCGCCGACCACGATCTTGAAGCCGTTGTAGTCCGGCGGGTTGTGACTGCCGGTGACGGAGATGCAGCAGCCGGTGCGCAGGTGGTAGGCGCCGAAGTAGGTCACCGGGGTTGGCGCCATGCCGATGTCGATGACGTTGCGGCCAGTGCTGCGCAGGCCTTCGACCAGGCCCGCGACCAGTTCGGGACCGGAAATGCGGCCGTCGCGGCCGATCACGATGTCGTCGAGCTCCTTCTCGGCCATCAGCGTGCCGACGGCCTGTCCGATCAGCTTGGCCACGCCGACATCTAGGGATTCGCCGACGACACCGCGGATGTCGTAGGCGCGGAAGATGCCGCGATCGATGAGAACGGGCGCGGGTTTGGGGGCGTCCTGGACGTCGATGATCCTCTCTCCTGCTGCTGTTGGGGGAAGCGGCGGCGGCGCGGCGGGCGCCGTTGCGATCGCCTGCGCCAGCGTGGGCGCGGTCGCAGCGGCGGCAGCCGATTGCCGGCCGAGGCGCTTGGGTATGCGCCAGGCCACGTAGGCCAACAGCAACAATACGGTGGCGGCGATGAACGAACCCACGTCACCAAGCCCCAGCGCGCCGGCCTGGCTGACCGCGGCGCTCGGCACGGCCGCCGCCAGCCGCAGCGGCGTTCCCGGAATCGGCGCGCCCCGGCGCTCGGCGCCGCTCGCCAGGCTGGCGTCGCCGCGCTCCAGCAGGGTGTGGCTGCCCTGGCGCAGCGCCAGGTAGCCGTCGTCGGGCACCATGGCGTTCTGTAGCGCCAGTGTCACCCGCGTCAGCGGCAGGCGCACGAATGCGACGCCGGCCAGCCGATCGCCCAGGCGCGCGGGCGCGGCCAGCGTCAATTGCGGCTTGCCGTCGATGCGCGCGATCGTCACGACCGCCTTGTCTTCCGTCAGCGCGGCCTCGAGCGCCGCCGCGCGGCCGAAGCCGCCCTTGGGCAGCGCCGCGTACACGCCCTCCAGATCGGCCGGCACGATGATCGCCTCCTGCACCTGCGGCCAGTCGCGTCCCAGCGCCTGGCCCGCGGCGGCGAGATCGCCCACCTGCAGGGCGGTCTGCACCTCGGCGGCGGTCAGCTTCTGCGTCAGGCGATCGCGTTCGGTGTTGAGCAGGCGCTGGGTGTCGGTGGCGACGGCATCGCGGCTCAGCTCCAGGTCGGCGCGGCGCGATTCGTCCTGCATCTGCTGCCAGCCGCTCCACGCCAGCCACAGCCCCAGCAGCGCCAGCACCACCGCCACCAGCGACAGGTAGGGCCGGATTTGCGGCAGCACGCGGCGTAGCCCGCCTGGCTCTTGTTCTTCCGTCATGGTGTCCCCCTTAAGCATCGGCACTGCTGTCCATGACGCAGCGCTTGCCGATCCACAAATCGTTTCGTCCGGCGTTCCGCATCCGGACATTCGCATGACGGCCGTCGCCGACGAGCGACGGCCAGAGCGCGGCCGATCCCGTCAGCGCACCCCGGTATGGCCGAAGCCCCCTGCTCCACGCGCGCTGTCGGCGAAAGTATCCACCACCTGCAGCGCGGCGCGCACGATCGGTAACAGGACCAACTGCGCAATTCGATCACCCGGTTCGATCGTGAACGCCTCGCGGGAGCGATTCCAGACACTGATCATCAACGGCCCCTGGTAATCGGCGTCGATCAGGCCTGTGCCGTTGCCGAGCACGATGCCGTGCTTGTGTCCGAGTCCCGAGCGCGGCAGCACCACCGCGCACAGGCCCGGATCGGCGATGTGGATCGCAAGTCCGGACGGCACCAGCGCCGCATCGCCCGGTTGCAGGACCAGCGCCTGTTCGAGCGCCGCGCGCAGATCAAGGCCGGCGCTGGCTTCAGTGGCATAGGCCGGCAGCGGCCAGGCATCGCCGAAACGGGAATCGAGAACTCGGACTTGAAGGGTATGCATCGCGAAGGAAAGGATCGAGGGGAAAGGATTGTCTTCGGGAGGCGTCATTCCGCGCGTGACGGGACAGCGGGCACGACGGGAGATCGGCGCCTCGCGCTCGCATCAAGCAGCCGGCAGCCGCTCCAGGATCAGATCGAGCAGTTGGTCCGCCAGCGCCGTCTTCGGCGCCGGACCGAGCGCGCGTTCGCCGCCCGGCCAGTACACGGTGAGCGCATTGTCGTCGCTCTCGAAGCCGCTGCCGGCCACGCCGACGCGATTGGCCGCGATCAGGTCGAGCCGTTTGCGCGTCAGCTTGTCGCGGGCGTAGTGCGCCACATCGTCGGTCTCGGCGGCGAAGCCGACCACCAGGCGCGGCCGCTGCGCGTGGCTGGCGACGTCGGCGAGGATGTCCGGCGTGCGCACCAGTTCCAGCGTCAGGCCTTCCTGTCCCGCTTGTTTCTTGATCTTGCTGCCGGCAACCCGCTGCGGCGTGAAATCGGCCACCGCCGCCGCGCCGATGTAGACATCCGCCGGCAACTGCGCGAGCACCGCGTCGTGCATCTGCGCCGCCGATCGCACGTCGATGCGCGTCACGCCCTCCGGCGTCGCCAGGGCCACGGGGCCGGCCACGAGGAGGACCTCGGCGCCATGCCGCACCGCGGCCTCGGCCACGGCGAACCCCATCTTGCCGCTGCTGCGGTTGCCGATGAAGCGGACCGGATCGATGTCCTCGAACGTCGGGCCGGCGCTCACCACGATGCGCAGCCCGGCGGCGGATGCCACCGCCTGCGCCGTCATGCCCACGTCGCCAGTGCCGCGACGATCGCCGCCGGCTCGGCCAGCCGGCCGGGGCCGGATTCGCCTTCGGCGAGCGGGCCGTCGTCGGGGCCGATCACTTTCACGCCGCGCTCGCGCAGCAGCGCCATGTTCGCCTGGGTGGCCGGATGCAGCCACATGCGATGGTTCATGGCCGGCGCCACGGTCAGCGGCGCGGTCGTCGCCAGGCACAGCGTGGTCAGCAGATCGTCGGCGAAGCCGTGCGCCAGCTTGGCCAGCGTGTCGGCGGTGGCCGGCGCGATCAGTACGTGATCGGCCCAGCGCGCCAGCTCCAGATGCCCCATCGCCGCCTCGGCCTCGGCATCCCACAGCGAGGTGCGCACCGGCTGGCCGGAGAGCGCCTGGAAGGTGACCGCGCCGACGAAATGCTGCGCGCCTTCGGTCATCGCCACACGCACCTCGGCGCCGGCATCGCGTAATCGACGCACCAGCTCCGCGGCCTTGTACGCGGCGATACCGCCGCTGACCCCCAGCAGGATGCGGCGCCCCCCGAGATTGGCATTGGCGGCGGTCACGGGATCGGAATTTCCCTACAGCGAATCGGGGTCACAGCTTACCCGATGCCGGGTCGACGGCCGACGGCGCCAGCCCCGGCGATGCGGTCCAATGCTTGCAACCGGCGGCGGCCGGTGCGGAGAACACCCCATTCCCCTGGTCATGTCTCCAAATCCGGTCGCCGTCGGTCATCCACACGCCCTGGACGGCATTGGATGGACTGCTTTGCCGTCCCTGGCGCAACTTTTTCCGGTGCTCCGGATCATCCTGCCCGGCCATCCCTGGCGGGACGTTCGGAGCCGAAGCAGACGCCCTGAAAGCGTCCGCTAGCACACGGCCCACACTCATGCTCATCCGCGACTGGCCCGCCCACGAACGTCCCCGCGAGAAACTGATCGAGCGCGGCGTCGCCACGCTTTCGGACGCCGAACTGCTGGCGATCTTCCTCGGCTCGGGCCTGCGCGGCTACGACGCCGTCGCCACGGCCCGCCGCCTGCTCGCCGAGCACGGCCCGCTGCGCGGCCTGCTCGAACGCAGCCCGGCCGAACTCGCCAAGCTGCCGGGGCTCGGTCCCGCACGCGCCTGCAAGCTCGCCGCCGTGCTGGAGATGTGCAACCGCCACCTCGCCGCCAATCTCGAACGCGGCGCCTCGCTGACCGACCCGCTCGCCGCTGGCCGCTACTTCGCCCAGCGCCTGCGCGGCCGTTCGCGCGAGACCTTCGCCGCCCTGTTCCTCGACACCAAGCATCGCGCCCTGGCGTTCGAGGAGCTGTTCCACGGCACCGTCGACGGCGCCGAAGTCCATCCGCGCGAAGTCACCCGGCGCGCGCTCGCCCACAACGCCGCGGCCGTGATCGTCGGCCACAACCATCCCAGCGGCAGCGCCGAACCGAGCGCCGCCGATCGCAGCGTCACTTCACGGCTGAAGCAGGCGCTGGCGCTGGTGGATGTACGGTTGCTCGACCATTTCGTCGTCGGTGACGGGACGCCGACGTCGATGGCGGCGCGCGGTTGGGTGTAGCTGCCCTCGTTTCTGGCCTGCCTGGGATTGCAGGGACTGGCCCTAGTTGCTCAGCACGCCCACCAAGAAAGCCACAAACACGGCAGAAGCTGCGATCCAGAACCAAACGGGAAGCGCAGCTCTTTTGGGCGCCTCCACTGCCTGTGTCTTGGTGGGCCCGGATAGCTCACGCATGAGCTCAACCGCGCGATCCCAGTCTTCCTCATGGAGCACGTAGATCCTGGCGGCGCTCCCCGTCATGGGCCCCGCGATGCTGGATAGCGTGGTGTCGGCGTCCGTGCAGTAAGTCTCGATCCCTTCGCCGTCCAAGGCGATTCGAAGAGAATGAACGAAGGCAAGACTATTCGATGAACTCAGAAGCTTCATGCAATTCCCTGGCACAAACCAAATTGTTGGCTTGTTGAAGCGAAAAGTTACGCCTTCCTTCTAATAGTCGCAGCAATCCATCGCTACGCTTGAACCAAGCCCAAACCGCGAAGCTGCGTCTCCAATTGCTCGATCGACCCCCACGGAAGAATGGGCGAATTCTGCCTTTCATCCGGAGGATTCGCCGGCAAATCATCGGACCAGCCACCACAACCGACCAGCGGCAACAAAGGCCGCTTGTGCAACCAGGCCAGGCACACCTCGGAAATCGTGCCGGCGCGCCCGCCGATGACGATGCACGCATCTCCGGACAGCGCCATCAGCAGATTGCGCGCATCGCCCATGCCGCAGGGAATGACGACCGTGGCGGGCCAGTCCGCCGGCGGCATCTGATCCGGTGGAATGATGCTCACCACCAGACCGCCTTCGCGGATCGCGCTTTCGGCCGCGACCCGGGTCGCGGGGCTTCCGCAGCCGCTGACGACCGTGATGCCGAGCTTGGCCAGGAGTGCTCCGGCCGCGCTGGCCAATTCGTAGGCAGGAGAGCCTGGTTCCGCGCTGCCGAGCACGCAGATCTGGGGGCGGCGAATCGGGGTGGTCATCTGTAATCGTTCTCGTGCGGCTCGGCGTTTGACATGAACAGTATGTGGAAGTGGACGAAACACTGGAACACGTCCGGTGGATGAAGAACTCGGAGGCGCCAGTTTCATCTCGTCCTCCCAGCTCGCAATTTCACCTTGCGATCCGCCTATCGCCGCGATGACGTGCCCTGCGACCAACCGCGAAACTCCCGAGCATCGAAAATGCCCCGCTTCGCCCTACAGGCAACAATCACCGGCCCCTCGGTTAGAATTCGCACTTCCCGCAGTTTCCACACCCGGCCGTGAAATCCCGACTCCGCGCCCTGATCGCCCAGGGCATCGATGCCCTACGCGCCAATGGCGCCCTGCCCGCCGATCTGGCGACGCCCGATTTCGTGGTCGAGCGTCCGAAGGATCGTAGCCACGGCGATTTCTCCACCAATGCCGCCATGCTGCTGGCCAAGCACGCTGGTCAAGGCGGGGCACGCAGCAATCCGCGCGCGCTGGCGCAATTGCTGGTCGAGGCGCTGCCGAAGGACGAGGACATCGCCGGCGTCGACATCGCCGGCCCCGGGTTCCTGAATTTCCGCCTCGCGCCGAGCGCCTGGCAGCACCAGCTGCGCGAAGTGCACACCCAGGGCGCCGCGTTCGGCCGCAACGACAGCGGCAGCGGCCGCACCGCCGGCGTCGAGTACGTCTCGGCGAACCCGACCGGCCCGCTGCACGTCGGCCACGGCCGCGCCGCGGTGATCGGCGACTGCATCGCGCTCGCGCTCGAGGCCAACGGCTGGGACGTCAAGCGCGAGTTCTACTACAACGACGCCGGCGTGCAGATCGAAAACCTCGCCAAGTCGGTGCAGGCGCGCGCGCGCGGCCTCAAGCCCGATGACGCCGGCTGGCCCGAGGACGGCTATCGCGGCGACTACATCCAGGATGTCGCCAACGCCTATCTCGCCGGTGCCGCCGTCGAAATAGAAGGCCACACCATCGTCGGCGCCGGCGACGTCGAGGACTTCGACGCCATCCGCCGCTTCGCCGTCGCCTATCTGCGGCGCGAGCAGAACGGCGATCTGGCCGCCTTCGGCGTGTCGTTCGACGTGTACTTCCTCGAATCCTCGCTCTACGCCGACGGCAAGGTCGAGGAGACCGTGCGCGAGCTGATCGCCCACGGCCACACCTACGAGGAAGGCGGCGCACTGTGGTTGCGCAGCACCGACTTCGGTGACGACAAGGACCGCGTGATGCGCAAGTCCGACGGCACCTACACCTACTTCGTGCCGGACGTGGCCTACCACCGCAGCAAGTGGCAGCGCGGCTATGAGCGCGCGATCACCGAACTCGGCGCCGATCACCACGGCTCGCTGATGCGGGTGAAGGCCGGGCTGCAGGCGCTCGATACCGGCATTCCCGCCGGCTACCCGGAATACGTGCTGCACCAGATGGTCACGGTGATGCGCGGTGGCGAGGAAGTGAAGCTCGGCAAACGCGCCGGTGGCTATCTCACGCTGCGCGATCTGATCGAAGAAGCGGGACGCGATGCCGTGCGCTGGTTCCTGATCGCGCGCAAGCCCGACTCGCAGCTGGTGTTCGACATCGACCTGGCGCGCTCGCAATCACTCGACAATCCGGTCTACTACGTCCAGCTCTCGCACGCCCGCATCTGCGGCCTGCTGCGCCAGCTGAACGAACGCAAGCTCGATTTCGATCTCGAAAACGGGCTGGCGCAGCCGCTCGACCTCGACAACGTTGCCACGCGCGACCTGCTGATCGACCTCTCGCGCTGGCCGGAAGTTGTCGCGGCGGCCGGCGAGCAACTGGAACCGCACCTGATCACGACCTACCTGCACGAACTGGCGCAGGCGTTCCAGTCGTATTACAACGACCACCAGTTCCTGGTCGACGATGCCAGCGTGCGCAACGGCCGGCTGGCCCTGGCCCTGGCGGTCCGCCAGGTGCTGGCCAATGGCCTGGGACTGGTCGGTGTGAACGCACCGGACAGCATGTAACCAACCGAGATTGAGTTCTGATGGCGGCAAGACGAGGCAAATCCCAAGCACGACGCAACACCGGCAACAGCGGCGGCCTGCCCGGCTGGGCCTGGCTGGTGCTCGGCATCGTGCTGACGCTGATCGTGATCCTGATGGCGCCGAAGTGGCTCAAATCCGACGGCGGCGACGGTTTCATCCGTCCCAAGCCCAATCCCGATGCGCAGCCGGCCGCTGTGTCGTCCGCTGGCGAAGACAGCGTGGTGCAGGAATCGGATGCCCCGAACACCGGCGCCGCCGCGCACGCCGCGACCGATGCCAAGCCGGCGCAGGGCGAGAAGGACGACAAGCAGCAGTACGATTTCTACACGCTGCTGCCCGGCCAGGAAGTGGCGATGTCCGATGCCGAGCTCGCCGCCAGCGAGCGCGCGGAGGAGGAGCGTCAGCGCAAACTCACGCAACAGCAACAACAACAGCAGAAACAACAACAGCAGCAACCGCAACAGACCGCCGCCGCCAATACCCTGCCCGCGCAGATCCCCGAGCAGACACCGGCACCGGCAACAACGGCGCCCGCAACCACACCCGCGAATACCGCACCCGTCGCGACGCCCGCACCGCAGGTCGCCGCAGCGGATACCCAGGCGCGCTACATCCTGCAAGCCGGCGCCTTCGGCGCCTCCGGCGATGCCGAAACCTTGAAGGCCCGCATCGCCATGCTCGGCCTCAACGCCCGTGTCGAATCAGCCAGCATCGGCGGCAAGACGGTCTACCGCGTGCGCATGGGGCCATACGGCACCGCCACCGAACTGGCCGAGGCCAAGCGCAAGCTCGGCAACGGCGGCCTGCCCGCGATGGCGGTCAAGGCGAAATAAGCCATCTCCAACGGCGGGGTCGTCTCGCCGTTCGCGACGCATTGCGAAGTCGCGGGATTCGCCCGCCTCGGATGGGGTCGCGATCCCTGAGAAACCCTTCCGGCATCCTGTCGGCCACTGGGAGGGAACGACGATGGTCATCGAAGCCGCACTCATCAAACCCGTGGTCGATGTACTGCTTGGCCTGTTCAAGCAAGGCGACAACCTGCGCCTGAAACACAACGCCGAGGAAGCACTGCGCGAGGTCATCCGCGAATTGCTGCAAGCCAATCCGGACGAGAACAAGGCCGAGGCGCGCATCGCCGTCGCCAAGGCCGCCGGCATCCTGTCCGAGGACGTGGTACTGGCCGAGGACATGCTCAAGAAGCACCGCGCCGCCAAGAGCCGCACCAATGGCAAGGCCGCGACCGGACGCAAGCGCAAGCCGACCGCGACGGCCAGGAGCAACGACACGCCGGCGGCGAAAGCCCCGACCAAATCCGCCGCGGCGAAAAAGACAAAACCGGCTGCCTGACGCGCGGAAGCTGTGGGCCTTCCGGCCGCGTGTGGACGGAAGATGCCTTTGCCGCCGCCCGCCCTGTGCGTGATCTGGCTGTGCGGCGAATGGTGGATCGGTCGCAGGCGCGCGGCCGATCGCAGCGGCAACGCCGGCTATAGACGAAACCCGCGACCTGACAGGTATGCTTCCAGCGTTCCCACCCGAGGGTGAACCGACAGATGGTGCTTCTGCTCATCCTGTGTCTGTTGTGGGGAGCCCACGAATGGTGGATCAACCGCAAGCGCGCCGCCGATCGGAGCCTCGATGCCGGAACGCTGTTTCTGTTGCGGATCGTCTTCTTCCCCTGCCTGGTCGCCGCCGTCTGGCTGGCGTTATGGCCGGACGGGCGCTTCCCCGCCTCCGCGTCCGCGCCACTGCTCTGGACCGGCTGCGCATTGATGTTCGCCGGCATGGCCCTGCGCGATTGGGCGGTGCGCACACTGGCCGAATTCTTCACCATCGATGTCGCCATCCATCCGGGGCAGACCCTCATCCGCAACGGTCCCTACCGGTGGCTGCGCCATCCTTCCTACACCGGCTCCCTGCTCACCTTCTACGGGTTCGGCATTGCTCTGGGCAGCTGGCTCTCGCTGCTGGTCATCGTCGTTCCGGTGACGGCGGTGTTCATCCGTCGCATCCGTGTCGAGGAGCACGTACTGGCCGAAGCGTTTCCCGATGCCTATCCCGCATACGCGCTCGCGACCAAGCGGCTGATCCCATTTCTTTGGTGAGTGCATCGCGCATGCGCGATGCCTGATGCTTTCTCCTCCCTTTCATGGAGAGGGCTTAGAATCCTGGCATGTCCAAAATCATTCTCATCACCGGCGGTACTTCCGGCTTCGGCGCCGCCACTGTCGATCGCTTCGTCGAGGGCGGCTGGCGCGTGGTCACCACAGGCCGTCGTGCCGATCGCCTGCAAGCACTGGTCGAACGCCACGGCGCCGAACGCGTGCACGCGCTCACCTTCGACATACGCGATGCCGATGCGCTGCGCGCCGCGCTCGACAGCATCCCGCCCGAATTCCGCGACATCGACGTGCTCGTCAACAACGCCGGCCTCGCCCTCGGCACCGCGCCGGCGCAGCACGCGAGCCTGGAACAGTGGCGGCAGATGATCGACACCAACGTCACCGCCCTCGCCACGCTCACGCATGCGCTGCTGCCCAGGCTGATTGAACGCAAGGGCGCCATCGTCAACATCAGTTCCATCGCCGGCACCTATCCCTACACCGGCGGCAACGTCTACGGCGGCACCAAGGCCTTTGTCACCCAGTTCTCGCTCGGCCTGCGCAGCGACCTGCACGGCACCGGCGTGCGCGTCACCTCGATCGAACCGGGGCTGTCGCAGACCGAATTCACCCTGGTGCGTACCAGCGGTGATGCGGCGGCGTCCGACAAACTCTATGAAGGCGCGTCTCCGATCACCGGCACCGACATCGCCGATGCGATCTGGTGGGTGGCGAATCTGCCGCCGCACCTGAACATCAATCGGCTGGAAGTGATGCCGGTGAGCCAGTCGTTCGCCGGATTCCAGATTCACCGCAATTAGTGTCCAACTCGATATGGGCAATCCGCCGCCGCCATTTCCAAATCTTGTCGAAGATTGGATTTCCATGGCGATCTGGCAGCGAGAGCATTCAGACGGATTGAACGAAAACCCTTTTGGTGCTGCATATGCCGAACTCGACTGGCTGATTGAAGACGCCCCTGAACGAGCGTGGGACACTATTCTTTCCATCCTCGCCAACCCTCGAGCAGAACCTATTTGGGGCGTACTTGCGGCCGGCCCACTGGAAGATTTTCTTTCCCACCATGGCGAAGCATTCATAGAACGCGTGGAAGCCCGAGCATCATCAGACCCTAAGTTCGCGTGGCTTCTCGGTGGTGTTTGGCAGTTCTTGATGAGCGACGACATCTGGCGTCGGGTGCAAGCAGTCTGGGATCGTAGGGGCTGGGACGGCAGCCCAACCGATCCCTGAGGGGGAAGTTTTTAAGTGTTTCTACTTCGCGCTCCACTCCCGCACCGTCAGCTCCGACGAACCGGTGACATGGAGCGGATCGGCATGCACGATGGCGAGCGCGGCTTCCAGGCTTTCGGCGCGCAGCAGATAGGCACCGCCGCTGCCGTCGGTGAAAGGACCCGTCAGTTCGAGCTGTCCCTGTTCGCGCAAACGATCCAGGAACGCGTGATGCGGCTTCACGACCGCGGCATCGAAGCCCGGCTTGCGCATCGCGAGGACCAGATAGCGGTTCATCCCGTCTCCGGAAACTGAAATACGGCGAAAGAACGATCGCGCCGATCAGGCGATCGGCGCGTCATCGAGATAGGTGTAACCAGTCAACCCGGCTTCCAGCGCCGCATTCAAGCGTTCGGCTTCTTCTTCCGGCAGTTTCGCCGCCGCGACCTTGTCGCGATAAGCCTGCCGCAGTACATCGAGCTTGTAGCCGACGTAGTCGAGCATCACGTCGGTGGTATCGCCCTTGCGCTGCTGCGCGATCGTATAGCTGTCGCCCTGCACGCGCACTTCGATGGCATCGGTGTCGCCAAACAGGTTGTGGATGTCACCGAGGATTTCCTGATAGGCGCCAACCAGGAAGAAGCCGAGCCGATAGCTCTCGCCATGGCGCAGCGCATGCAGCGGCAGCGAGGTATCGAGGTCCTCGTTCTCGACATAGGTGTCGATCTTGCCGTCGGAATCGCAGGTGAGATCGGCGATCACGCCACGTCGCGTCGGCGCTTCGTTCAAGCGCTCGATCGGCGTGATCGGGAATACCTGATCGATCGCCCACACGTCCGGCATCGATTCGAATACGCTGAAGTTGACGAAATACTTGTCGACGAGGCGCTCGTTCAACTCATCCAGCAACGGGCGATGGCTCTTTTCGTCGTAGGTCAGGCGCGACTTCACCGCATGCGCGATGGCGTAGAACAGATCGTCGATGCGCGCGCGGTGCACGAGATCGATCTGCCCAAGCGAGTACAGCGCCAGCCCTTCGGCGTGGAAATGCTGCGCTTCCTGGAACAATTCCACCGCCGGCCGCGATTCCAGCTCGGCGTGGATCTCGCGCAGATGGCGGATCACCGCCGGTTCGTCGTCGTGTGCGTCGGGCACACGGCCTTCCGGCGCGGTTTCCACTTCGGACACGTTGGCGACCAGCACGGCATGATGCGCGGTCATCGCGCGGCCGCACTCGGTGACGATGCGCGGCGGCGTGAGGCCATGCGCCTCGCAGGCATCGGCCAGCGGCTGCACGATGCTGGAAGCGTACTGCTGCACGCCGTAGTTGACCGAGCAGAAGCTGCGCGAGCGCGTGCCCTCGTAATCGATGCCGAGGCCGCCGCCAACGTCGACATGGCTGATCTTCGCGCCCAACCGCGACAGCTCGACGAAATACCGCGTCGCCTCGCGCATGCCGTTGGCGATGTCGCGCACGTTGGAGATCTGCGAGCCCATGTGGAAATGCAGCAGGCCGAGGCAGTCGGTCATGCCGGTATCGCGAAGCGATTTCCAAAGGTCCAGCACCTGCCGCGGCGACAGCCCGAACTTGGCCTTGTCGCCACCGCTGTTCTGCCATTTGCCGGCACCGAGCGAAGCCAGGCGCATGCGCACGCCCAGACCCGGTTTCACGCCGAGCGCCTTGGCCTCTTCCATCACCAGCGGCAGTTCGGAGGGCTTCTCGACGACGATGAAGGTCTGCAGGCCGAGCTTGCGCCCAATCAGCGCCAGGCGGATGTATTCGCGGTCCTTGTAGCCGTTGCAGACGATCAGCCCGCCCGGACGCGACAGCGCCAGCACCGCCATCAGTTCCGGCTTGCTGCCGGCCTCCAGGCCAAAGCCCTCGCCGTGATGCGAGGCCAGCGTGCCGGCGACGCCCTGGTGCTGATTCACCTTGATCGGATAGACGGCGGTGTAGCCGCCCTTGTAATCCCACTCGGCTTGCGCCTGCGCGAAGGCCGCCTGCAGCTTGCGCAGGCGGTCGCCGAGGATGTCGGGGAAGCGCACGAGCAGCGGCATGTTGGCGCCGGCGGCCAGCGCCGCGTCGATCACTTCCGGCAGCGCGATTGTCGGTCCCTGCTCGCCACCGGGTCGCGCCACGATGCGGCCGCTGGCGTCGACGTCGAAATAACCTTCCGACCAGTGCGGGATCGAATAGGTCTTGCGGGCTTGGTCGGCGGACCAGGCGGTCATGGGCGGGCTTCCATCGGGTGTTCCGGCGGGGGAGAAAGCCCGCATTCTACCGTTCGCGGACGGCGCTCCTGTGACTTCGGCGGCCTCAGCCGCCGTAGACGGGAGCCCCGGTCCGCCGCACGCGCTTGGTGGTGCTGCGATGGCTGCCGGTGCTGAGGACGATGAGGCTGCCAGGCAGCTCCAATGCCTCGGCCACGCGATCCAGCACGGCCTGTTCGCTGGTCATCCATCTCAGCCAGCGCCATTGCAGCAGCACGACGAAATGCGGCGGTCCTTCCGGATCGTCGATGTGCTTGCGCACGATCCAGGCGCGGCGAATCTTGCCGACCCCCTCGAAGACCGCGCGCGCTTTCCGGAGATCCTCCTCGCCCAGGCCATGCGCTTCAAAACGATCACGGCCGCTGATTTCTCCGCGCTGGTACGCGGCCTGGTTGCGCCGCGCGTACAGCGCTTCGAGTTCCGCGATCACGCCCAGGCGACCGTCCTCGTCGCCAACGGTGTAGTAGTACTGGCCAAGCTGGTGCAGCACCATTTCTGTCGCTTCGGCATCCAGCGCCATCGCCTTGCGCAGATGCGCGACGCCGCCTGCGTCCTCGCGATCGAGCAGCAGCGCGCCGAGTCGGAACTGGGCGACCGCGCTCTCGGGCGCGCGCGTCACCGCATCCTGATACAGCGGCAGGACATCGGCGTCCGGATGCAGATCCTCGGTGAGGCGCGCGAGTTCCACGGCCTCTTCGGGCGTGTGCGACGCCTGCCCTTGCAGCACCGCCAGGCGCTCGGCATCGGCCTGCGCCTGCTGATGCTGCTCCTGCCACGCCGATTCGACGCTGCCGCGCCATTCTTCGCTGAAGCGCTGCTCCAGCTTCGGCAACAGATCGCCCAGCAGCGCCTCGGCGGCGGAAACCGTCGGCGGCGCCACCGCGCCGGCGTCGACACCCAGCGCCGCCAGACGCTGCGCCAGCGTCGGATGGGTATCGTCGAAATCCGGCTTCTGCCCGAGCGCGCGCTGCAGGCGCAGCTCGTCCTCGGCCGCCGGCTGGCGCAGGTTGCTGGCCATCTCCCGGAACAGCAGCGCCGGCGGCTGTGGCTGCGATTTCAGCGCATTCTGCACACCGGGCCAGAAATCCCGGGACAGCCGCTCGCTGCCCAGATTGGTGCGGATCAGAGCGTGCCCGATCGTCTGCGGGCTGGTGATGCGCGCGGCGACCGCATCGGCCTGATACTCGTTGCCACGCGCCATCACGAAGCTGTACGCATTGAAATACGGCGCGTACCAGTTGAAGAAACGCACGAACAGGCCGCTAGTCCAGGAGCGTTGCGCCGTCAGCGCCTCCAGCAGGCGGTACCAGCTCAGCCGCACGTGGTAGATCCAGCCACTGAAGCGACCGTGGCCGCCGCCGAAATGGCCGAATTCGTGCGCGACCACGCCGGCGAACTGCTCGCGATCCAGCAACTGCATCAACGGCAACCCCAGCAGCAGGTAATGGCGGTGGCCAAACAGACCGAGCAGGCGCGGCACCGTCGCCGCGGCGGCATTGAGATCGGGATCGATATAGATGCCGTCGAGCCTCGGCGCGCCGGCCGCCTCGCGCAGCCGTTCGATCTCGGCGCACAGCACGGGCGCCTCCCCATCGGCCAGCCGGTAGCCCTCCGGCGGCGGGAACTTGACCCACAGCGCCCGCAGCATCAGCCAGCCGAAGGCGATCGGAATCCAGATCAGCTTGGCCAGCTTGAGCAGCAGCCACGGACTGATCAGGACCAGCCCGATCACCAGCCCCACCGACAACCCCAGTGACAGCAGCAGCGCCCCGCCGAGCACCAGGAAGCCGAGCGCCGCGAACAACGCGACCTTGGCCTTGTAGCGCCCCGGCGACTCCCGCGCCTCGATCTCCAGCCGCTCGATCAGCTCCCGATAAACCTCGGCAGATGCCATTGCCTGTTCCGTCCGTTCCGTGATCCCCCGGGCGCAATCGTATGCCAGATTCCGGCAGACCGTCATGTCGGTTCGCTACAATCTGCGGCCTTGAACGCATGGCGCCCTGGCGATTCGATGTCGCGGGTGACGCTTTCGGATTCCGGCTTCGGCCCCCTTTCCTGGCTTTACGTATGACCTCTCCGAATTGGCTCTACGAAAACTTCGACCCCGCCGGCAGCGCCATCGGCTACCGCATCACCCGGAAGCTCGACGAGGTGCAGTCGCCGTTCCAGAAGATCGAGATCTACGAGAGCACCGACTGGGGCAACCTGATGCTCATCGACGGCGCGCTGATGCTGACCACGCGCGACAACTTCCTCTATCACGAGATGATGTCGCACCCGGCGCTGTTCACGCATCGTGATCCGCAGCAGGTGGTGATCATCGGCGGCGGCGACTGCGGCACGCTGCGCGAGGTGCTCAAGCATCCCGGCGTGCGCAAGGCCGTGCAGTGCGACATCGACGAGCAGGTCACGCGCATGGCGGAGAAATATTTTCCCGAGCTGTGCGAGTCCAACGACGACCCGCGCGCCGAACTCCTGTTCGACGACGGCATCGCCTACATGAAGAATGCCGCGCCCGGCAGCCTCGACATCGTCATCGTCGACTCCACCGACCCGGTCGGCCCGGCCGAAGGCCTGTTCAACCGGGCCTTCTACGAATCCTGCTTCCGCGCGCTGAAGGACGACGGCATCCTCGTGCAGCAATCGGAATCGCCACTGGTGCTGCTCGAACTGATCAAGGAAATGCGCGGCGAAATGACCAAGGCCGGTTTCACCACGTTCAAGACGCTGCCGTTCCCGCAGCCGTGCTATCCCACCGGCTGGTGGAGCGCCACGCTCGCGCGCAAATCCGGTGACTTCGATTTCCGCGAAGACGAGAGCCACAACAAGCCCTTCGACACCAGGTACTACAGCGCCGACATCCACAAGGCCGCGTTGATCCTGCCTCCGTTCGTCGAAAGCGCGCTCGGGTAAGCCGCCGAGCGCAGTTCAGAGCGCGTCCGCGTCCAACTCACCGGTGCGGATGCGCACCACGCGCTCCAGGTCGTACACGAACACCTTGCCGTCACCGATCTTACCGGTGCCGGCCGCCTTCAGGATCGCTTCGGTCACGATCTCCGCCTGCGTATCGGTCACAGCGATCTCCAGCTTGATCTTCGGCAGGAAATCCACCACGTACTCGGCGCCGCGATACAGCTCGGTGTGACCTTTCTGGCGTCCGAAGCCCTTCACCTCGGTGACGGTGACGCCGGTGATGCCAGCCTCGGCCAGCGCCTCGCGCACGTCGTCGAGTTTGAACGGCTTGATGATCGCCATCACCATCTTCATCGCGGCATCTCCTGGAAGCTGATGCGGTCAGCATAACGCGAGTGGGTGACGGATTTGTCGGTCGCGCCGCCGCCTGCGACGTTCCAGGCGTTTGGATTTCGTTGGCCGACGCCTTATGGGGCAATCCAAAACGCTGGCATAACACGCCTCGGCCGCGCACGCGGCGTGCTTGCCGGAGAAGGCCGCCCATGCTGTAGTGCGCGCCGGCGTCAGAATTTTCTGACTACCCGTAGCGGGACGCTCCGATGGCGCGATCACGGGATCGCGGCGCAAGCTCGGAACGCCATCGCAGGAACAGACATTCAGATGATCGACCTCAATCCCATCGACGAACTCGCCCGCCGCCTCAGCAGCCTGGTTCCGCCCGGCCTGCGTGAAGGCCGCGAGGAACTGCAGGAAAACTTCAAGGCCGTGCTGCAGTCCGGCCTCGCCAAGCTCGACCTGGTCACGCGCGAGGAATTCGAAGTGCAGCGCGCGGTGCTGCTGCGCACGCGCGAGAAGCTTGAAGCGCTGGAGCAACTGGTCGCCGAGCTCGAAGCACGCGCCGGCGCCGACAACACCGCTTCGCACTGATCCCGCCGCCATGGGACTCGCACTCGTGCACGGACGTGCGCGCGCGGGCGTTCACGCGCCCGCCGTCAAGGTGGAGGTGTATCTCGCCGGCGGTTTGCCGCGGATGTCGATCGTCGGCCTGCCGGAAGCGGCGGTGCGCGAAGCCAAGGATCGCGTGCGCGCGGCGATCCAGTGCGCGCAATACGAATTCCCTGCGCGCGTGATCACCGTGAACCTCGCGCCGGCGGACCTGCCGAAAGATGGCGGCCGTTTCGATCTGCCGATCGCGCTTGGCATTCTCGCCGCCAGCGGGCAGATTCCGCGGGAGGCGCTGGATGGTTACGAATTTCTCGGCGAGCTCGGCCTCACCGGCGAACTGCGTCCCGTCGATGGCGCACTGCCCGCTGCGCTCGCGGCGGCACAGGCGGGACGCAAATTGGTGGTGCCGCTCGCCAATGGCGCCGAAGCCGCATTGGCTTCCGGCGTCGAAGTCCACACCGCGCGCACGCTGCTGGAAGTCTGCGCGCTGCTCAACGGCAGCAAGGCATTGCCGATCGCGGAAGCACCTGCCACCGTGCCCGTGCATGGACCAGACATGCGCGATGTACGCGGGCAGATGCACGCGCGCCGCGCGCTGGAAATCGCCGCGGCCGGCGGTCATCACCTGCTACTGATCGGTCCACCCGGCTGCGGCAAGACACTGCTGGCCTCGCGACTGCCGGGCCTGTTGCCGGAAGCGAGCGAAGCCGAAGCGCTCGAAGCGGCGGCGATCGCATCGGTCAGCGGACGCGGACTCGATCCGACGCGCTGGCGCGAACGTCCGTTTCGCGCACCGCACCACACCGCCAGCGCGGTCGCCCTGGTCGGCGGCGGTGGCGAACCGCGTCCGGGCGAAGTCTCGCTGGCGCACAACGGCGTACTGTTCCTCGACGAATTGCCGGAATGGGATCGCCGCGCCCTCGAAGTGCTGCGTGAGCCACTCGAATCCGGCATCGTCACCATTTCGCGCGCGGCACGACAGAACGAATTTCCCGCGCGCTTCCAGCTGGTCGCGGCGATGAATCCCTGCCCTTGCGGCTGGGCCGGCGATGTTTCCGGCCGCTGCCGCTGCCTGCCCGATGCGATCCGCCGTTACCGCGCACGCATCTCGGGACCGCTGCTCGACCGCATCGATCTGCACGTCGAGGTACCGAGGCTGCCACCGTCGGAACTGCGCCCCGATGCGCCCGATGGAGAAGCCAGCGGCACGATCCGCACCCGCGTCGAGCAAGCGCAGCGGATGCAGACGCAACGCGCCGGCGTGTTGAACGCACGCCTCGGCCAGGCGGAAACGATGTCATCGTGCCGGCTGTGCGATCGCGACCAGCAACTGCTGGAACGCGCCATCGATTCGCTACAGTTGTCCGCGCGCGCCATGCATCGCATCCTGCGCGTCGCCCGCACCATCGCCGATCTGGCCGGCAGCGATCAGATCGCGACAGCGCATCTGACCGAGGCGATCGGCTATCGGCGCGGAGATCAGTCCGCGCAGTCCCAAGCCGCTTGATCGCGAGCCAACACGGCATCCCCTTCTTCCGCGCAACTCGCCATCAGCGGGGAACCCTACCCTGCCATCAGTCATGGCCGCTTTTAACCATGCACAAACGTATGCCGGAACGGCAGCGCTTAGTGTGGCGGTCATTATCCGCAACGATGGGGGATCGCATGCAACGCCTGATTCTTGTCTCCAGCCTTCTGCTTGCGCTGGCCGCGTGCAAGCAATCCGCCGAAACACCGGCCGCCAAGACTGATGCGCCGCAAGCCGCGGCTACGCCGGCCGAGGTTGAACTGATTCCACGCGACGCGCTGTTCGGCAATCCCGAACGCGCCGGCGTGCAGATCAGCCCCGATGGCAAGACGCTGAGCTGGCTGGCGCCAGTGGACGGCGTGATGAACGTCTGGGTGGCACCCGCCGACGATCCCAGCAAGGCCAAGGCCGTCACCGACGACAAAGCGCGCGGCATCCGCCAGTACTTCTGGAGCTACCGCCCCGACACGCTGCTGTACCTGCGCGACAGCGGCGGCGACGAAGACTTCCATGTCTACAGCGTCGATGTGGCCTCCGGCACGAAGCGCGATCTGTCGCCGTTCCCGAAAACGCGCGCCGAGGTCTCCGGTGTGAGCCAGCTGCATCCGGAATCGATCCTGGTCGGCATGAACGATCGCGATGCGAAGTGGCACGATCTCTATCGCGTCGATCTCGCCACCGGCCAGCGCACGCTGGTGGAGAAGAACACCCACGAGTTCGCCGGCTATATCACCGATCTCGACTACAAGGTGCGGATGGCGCAGAAGTCGCGTCCGGACGG
The DNA here is from genome assembly GCF_058803905.1 of Luteimonas sp. GW821-FHT14E02. Lineage (NCBI taxonomy): Bacteria > Pseudomonadati > Pseudomonadota > Gammaproteobacteria > Lysobacterales > Lysobacteraceae > Luteimonas > Luteimonas sp. GW821-FHT14E02. The sequence goes on from NZ_JBXAPK010000001.1 coordinate 211,423, forward strand.
CGGCTCCGATCTGCTCGTTCCGGACGGCAAGGGCGGCTGGAAGAAGGTCGACGAGATTCCCTTCGAGGATTCGCTCACCACCAATCCCGGCGGCTTCACCACCGACGGCAAGACCCAGTACTTCCTCGATTCGCGTGGCCGCAACACCTCGGCGCTGTTCGCCATCGATGTCGCCAGCGGCAAGAAGACGCTGGTGCACGAGGATTCGCGGGTCGACATCGGCGGCGCGCTGAGCGATCCGAAGACCAACGTGGTGCAGGCGGTGGCGTCGAACTATCTCAAGGAGGAATGGACGGCGATCGATCCGGCCATCGGCGCCGACCTGAAAACACTGCAGGCGATCGGCCCCGGCGAGGCCTCCGTGACCTCGCGCACGCTCGACGACAAGACCTGGATCGTCGCCTATTCCGCCGCCGAGTCGCCCGTCGTGTACTACCGCTACGCGCGCGGCGGCAAACCGGAGAAGCTGTTCTCCGCTCGCCCCGCCCTCGACGGCAAGCCGCTGGTGGCGATGTGGCCGCAGGAGATCAAGGCGCGCGACGGCCTGACGCTGGTGAGCTATCTCACCCTGCCCAAGTCCGTGGATGCCAACAACGATGGCAAGGCCGACAAGCCCGCGCCGCTGGTGCTGTTCGTGCATGGCGGCCCGTGGTCGCGCGACACCTACGGCTACAGCGGCTACGACCAGTGGCTGGCCAATCGCGGCTATGCGGTGCTGTCAGTGAACTATCGCGGCTCCACAGGCTTCGGCAAGGCCTTCACCAGTGCCGGCGATCGCGAATGGGCCGCCAAGATGCACGACGACCTGATCGACGCCGCAGGCTGGGCGGTGAAGCAGAACATCACCACCAAGGACCAGATCGCGATCATGGGCGGCAGCTACGGCGGCTATGCCACGCTGGTCGGCCTGACGTTCACGCCGGATGTGTTCAAGTGCGGTGTCGACATCGTCGGCCCGTCCAATCTCAACACGCTGCTGTCGACGATCCCGCCGTACTGGGCCTCGTTCTTCGAACAATTCGCCAAGCGCGTCGGCGATCCGCGCACCGAGGACGGCAAGAAGCTGCTGGCCGAACGCTCGCCGCTCACGCACGCGGACAAGATCACCAGGCCGTTGCTGATCGGCCAGGGCGCCAACGATCCGCGCGTGAAGCAGGCCGAGAGCGATCAGATCGTGCAGGCGATGAAGGCGAAGAACATCCCGGTGACCTACGTGCTGTTCCCGGACGAAGGCCACGGTTTCGCGCGGCCGGAGAACAACAAGGCTTTCAACGCGGTGACCGAAGGCTTCCTCGCGCAGTGCCTGGGCGGCCGCGTGCAGCCGGTCGGTGATGACTTCACCGGCTCGAGCATCACCGTGCCCGATGGCGCGGATCGCATTCCGGGCGTCGCGGAGGCGCTGAAGACGCATACGCAGGCGGTTCGCAAGTAGTCCGCCATGCAGGGCTTCGGGCGTGTCATGCTCCAGTGACACGCCCCTGGCGGTTTACGCACTCACGTCAACGACAAGCAAGAAAGAGGATGCTTCGTGAAAAGAAGTTCTTTTTTGTGTTTATCGGCATGCGGCCTCATCGCCTTGGCCGTTTGCGGGAGTGCCCTCTCGGCGACGCCTGAAAGCGGGCAAGCATCACCGCAAACCGCATCGGAACAGGCTGGCATCCGGGCCGCGATCGAGAATTATTTCAAAGGGCACGCCACCGGCCACGCATCCTATTTGCGCAAGGCTTTCCTGCCGACTGCCCATATCGAAGGCGTGCGCGAAGGCAAGCTCACGTCCTGGACGGTTGAGGAATACTGCGCACGTTTCACGGGAAAACCCGCGAACGATGAAGCCACTCGCGTGAGAACCATTGACTCGATCGACGTGACAGGCAGTTCGGGGATGGCCAAGGCCACCCTCCGACACGGAGCCACCACGTTCACGGACTATCTCATTCTCTTGAAGGTGGATGGCGAGTGGAAGATCGCAAACAAGGTGTATTCCGCCCAAAGAAATGATGCCGGGAAGCAATAGGCTTCCCGGCATCCCTTTCTCGTGGATTGAAGTCCCCGCCTACCCTCGCGCAGGGAGAAGAGATGCATGGATGGGCGCTAGCGAGTAACGCATAAAAAAGAATGGGAGGCCGGCAAGCCCGGCCTCCCATCTTTCCCTCTCTCTCCCTGGTTCGGAGTCCGGCGCTTACGCCGCTTTGGTTTCGAACTGCTCTTCCTCGGTCGACCCCTTCAGCGCCACGGTCGACGACTGGCCGCCCTGGATGGTCTGCGTCACGGTATCGAAGTAGCCCGTGCCCACCTCGCGCTGGTGCTTCACCGCGGTGAAGCCGCGGTCGGCGGCGGCGAACTCGGCTTCCTGCAACTCCACGAACGCGCTCATCTGGCGGCGCGCATAGCCGTGGGCGAGGTTGAACATCGAGTAGTTCAGCGCATGGAAGCCGGCCAGGGTGATGAACTGGAACTTGTAGCCGTAGCTGGCGATTTCCTTCTGGAACTTGGCGATGGTGGCGTCGTCGAGGTTCTTCTTCCAGTTGAACGACGGCGAGCAGTTGTAGGCCAGCAGCTTGCCCGGATACTTGGCGTGGATCGCTTCGGCGAACTTGCGCGCGAACTCCAGATCCGGCTTGCCGGTCTCGCACCACACCAGGTCCGCGTATGGCGCGTAGGCGAGGCCGCGCGAGATCGCCTGATCCAGGCCGTTCTTGGTCTTGTAGAAGCCTTCGACCGTGCGCTCGCCGGTGGTGAACGGCTTGTCGTTGTCGTCGACGTCGCTGGTGAGCAGATCGGCGGCCTCGGCGTCGGTGCGGGCGACGATGATCGTCGGCACGCCGCTGACGTCGGCGGCCAGGCGCGCGGCGGTCAGCTTCTCGACCGCCTCACGCGTGGGCACCAGCACCTTGCCGCCCATATGGCCGCACTTCTTCACTGAGGCCAGCTGGTCCTCGAAATGCACGCCGGAGGCACCGGCCTCGATCATCGCCTTCATCAGCTCGAAGGCGTTGAGCACGCCGCCGAAACCGGCTTCGGCGTCGGCCACGATCGGCTGCAGGAAGTCGATGCTGTCATCGCCCTCGGCGTGGTAGAGCTGGTCGGCGCGCAGCAGCGTGTTGTTGATGCGCTTGACCACCTGCGGCACCGAGTTGGCCGGATACAGCGACTGGTCCGGATACATCTCACCGGCGAGGTTGGCGTCGGCCGCCACCTGCCAGCCGGAGAGATAGATCGCCTTCAGGCCAGCCTTGACCTGCTGCATGGCCTGGTTGCCGGTGAGCGCGCCGAGCGCGTTGACGAAATCCTCGGTCTGCAGCGAGTTCCAGAGCTTTTCCGCACCGAGCTTGGCGATCGAATGCTCGACCGGCACGGTGCCGCGCAGACGCACCACATCCTCGGCGGTGTAGGCGCGTGTGACGCCCTTCCAGCGCGGATTGGTGGCCCAGTCGTGCTTCAGTTCTTCGGCGGTGGGCAGTTTGCTGGTCATGGTCGATTGGCCTTTGCGTTGAGCCCTGTCCTGCTCGGAAAGGGGTGAGGGGTTGAGTTAAGCCGATGCCCTATCGGCATCGGCTGCAACCCCGAACGCCCGGCCAGGGATGGCCGGGCCGGACGATCTGGGTTTGCGGAGCGACGCCATGGAGGGCAATGAGTTCTTCATTAAGGATGGGACCGGTCAGTCGAGACGTTCGTAGGCCGGCAGCGTGAGGAAATCGGCGAGCGTGTCGTTGCGGGTGAGCCGGTCGAGCATGCCGATGGCTTCCGGCACGCGTGCCACGCCGGGTAGCGCCTGTCCGGCCAGCAGCGACGGCAGTTCATGCAGCACCGCGTCGAACAGTTCGAAATCGATCGCAGTGCCGTCGTCCAATTGCTGTTCGCCCACATGCAGCCATTGCCACAGCTGCGTGCGCGCGATCTCGGCGGTGGCGGCGTCTTCCATCAGCCAGTGGATCGGCACGCAGCCGTTGCCGTCGAGCCAGGCGGCGAGATAACGCACGCACACCTCGACGTTGCCGACGAAGCCCTTGCGCGTGATCGTGCCCTTGGACGGCGCGATCAGATCGTCGCGCGTGGCCTGCACATCCTCGCGCAGCTTGCCGTGCTGATTGGCCGACGGCATGCCGGTGTCGAAGATCTCGCGCGCGATCGGAATCAACGCCGGATGCGCCACCCAGGTGCCGTCGTGACCGGCACCGACTTCGCGCAGCTTGTCGGCGCGCACGCGCTCCATCGCCGCTTCGTTGGCGACGCTGTCGCCGCTGATCGGAATCTGCGCCGCCATGCCGCCCATCGCGTGCGCGCCGCGGCGGTGACAGGTCTGGATCAGCAGTTCCGAATACGTCTTCAGGAACGGCTGCGTCATCGTCACCTGCGCGCGCTCGGGCAGCACGCGATCAGGATGGGCGCGGAAGGTCTTGATGTAGGAGAAGATGTAGTCCCAGCGCCCGCAGTTGAGCCCGGCGATGCGATCGCGCAGCGCGTGCAGGATCTCGTGCATCTGGAACACCGCCGGCAATGTCTCGATCAACACGGTGACCTTCATCTGGCCCTGCGGCAGCCCGAGTTCGCCCTCGATGTACGACAGCGCGTCCTGCCACAGCGCCGCTTCTTCCATCGACTGCAGCTTGGGCAGGTAGAAGTACGGGCCGCGATCGATCTGCGCCAGCGCCTTGGCGTTGTGGAAGGCGAACAGGCCGACGTCGAACAGGCCGCCAGAGAGGCGCTCGCCATCGATGCGCACGTGCTTCTCGTCCAGATGCCAGCCGCGCGGGCGCACGATCAGCACCGAGCGTTCGGCGAAGGGCTTGAGCGCGTAGCGCTTGCCCTGTTCGTTGGCGAATTCGAGCGTGCCGGCGACGGCCTCGCGCAGCGAGCGCTGGCCAAGGATCAGGTTCGGCCAGGTCGGCGCCGTGGAATCCTCGAAGTCGGCCATGTAGCAGCTGGCGCCGGAGTTCAGCGCGTTGATGACCATCTTCGGATCGACCGGGCCGGTGATCTCGACGCGGCGGTCCTGCAGCGCCGCCGGCAGCGGCGCCACGCGCCAGTCGCCTTCACGGATGGCGCGGGTGTCCTCGCGGAAATCCGGCAGGCCGCCGTTGTCGAAGAAGGCCTGGCGCTCGCGGCGCGCTTGCAGCAGCGCCTGGCGGCGGGCGTCGAAGCGGCGATGCAGGCCGGCCAGCAGGGCGAGGGCCTCGGGCGTCAGCAGGGCGTCCTGGCCATCGGCACGGGCGGCGATTTCGATCCCGCCCGGCAAGGCTTGCTTGAGAACTGCGGACATGGCGGACTCCGGCAACAACAGAGGGGGTCCCCACCATCCGCCCGCGCATAGTATTTGACAACTGAGTTTTTTCAATCTAAATCATAAGCTCTACTTATTTTGACTTAGATGAAATGCTCGACTTTCTCTAACTCATTGAAATAAAAGCATCTTGCTTCGCCCACGAAAGCTCCGGGCACCGAACGGCAAGCCGCCACAGGCTGAAAACATCATGACGACCACGACCGCCAACCCCCGTTTCGCTTACAAGGGCGACCGTCTCAAGCCTCTGCGCGCCTTCTGCCAGACGGCGCGGCTGGGCTCGGTCTCACGCGCCGCCGAGGCCCTGTACGTCTCTCAGCCGGCGATCACCCTGCAGCTGCAGGCCCTGGAACGGGACATGGGCGTGCCCCTGTTCGAACGCAGCGGCCGGCGCCTGATCCCCACCCGCGAGGGACAGCTGCTCTACGAAATGGCGCAGCCGCTGGTGGAAGGCCTGGACGATCTGGCGGCGGAATTCCGCGAGAAGGTCAGCGGACTGGACGCCGGCGAGCTCAACATCGCCGCCAACAGCTCCACCATCCTGTATCTGCTGCCGAAGATCGTCGCCGCCTTCCGCGCCGCGCATCCGGACGTGCGGCTCACGCTGCATCCGGCGATCACCGCCGACGGCACCGACCTGGTGCGCTCGGACGCCGCCGATCTCGCGGTCGGTTCGATGCTCGATGTGCCCGGCGATCTCAGCTACGCGCCGGTGTACCGCTTCGAGCCGATGTTGATCGTGCCGCCCGAGCATCCGCTGGCGACGCAACCGCAGCTATCGCTCGATGACCTCTCGCCCTACCCGCTGATCCTGCCGCCGCGCCGGCAGATCACCTATCGCCTGGTCGACCTGGTGTTCCAGCAGAATCGCGTGCCCTACACCGTGGCGCTGGAAGTGGGCGGCTGGGAAATCATCAAGCAGTACGTGGCGATGGGCATGGGTATTTCCATCGTCAGTTCGATCTGCCTCACGGAAGCGGACCGCGGCAAGCTGGTCGCGCGCAGCCTGCGCGACTACTTCCCCTCGCGCAGCTACGGCGTGGTCGTGCGCAAGGGCAAGTATCTGTCGCCGCAGGCGCGCGCCTTCATCGAGTTGATCCAGCCGCACCTGTTCTCGCCGCGTGGTTATGACGAGGCCGGGCATTCCGAACGCTAGGAAGACGCTCGATCTCCAGCGTTCACGCTTTTGCTCGTCATTCCCGCCTTCGCGGGAATGACGAGCAAAGCCACTTTCATCACGGCGAATGCGGAAGCCGGCGCAACGCCTCGCGGAAAAACACGCGGTCGGCGGGCACGAGTTCACGCAGGCGGCGCCGCAATCGCGCCGCGGCGGCGGCGCTGGATGCCAGGTCACCTTCGTAGGCTTGATACCAGGCCACTTCCAGCAGCAGATTGCTGCGCTGCAGGGCATCGACCTGCAGCCGGCCGCTGTCCACTTCGGCCTGCAACGCCGTCGCCAGGTCGAGCCAGCGCGGCCAGCCCGCGGTGAGCACGATCGGCGCGGTACGCGTGCGGAACTGCTGCGGGCTCAGCACCGGCCAGCGGCGGAATTCGGCCTCGGCCGGATGCACGATGTCCGGCCCGCCACCGCGCACCATGCGCAGCAGATAGATGCTGTTCCAACAGCCGCCGCCAACGCCGTGGTGCTCGCTCAGCCACGCCGCGAGCGCGATCCACGACAGTGGCGAGTGCCGCGACCCGGCGGCGCCGACATCGAACCCGCAACGCTCGAACAGCCAGATCGACCAGCCCAGGTTGCTGGCCGTGGACGCCGCAGCGTCGAACAGTTCGGCTTCGTTGGCGAGCGTCAGCGCAAGCCGGTAGTGCTGCAGCGCGGTATCGGCGGCCCGGTTGCGTTCGTCCTGCGTGCGCTGCGCATCCAAAGCGAACGCGCGGTGGATCAGCGCCTGCAGATTGGCGTGCTCGCAACGCACACGCGGATGGTGCTGGAACAGCGGCGCCCAGCGCGGATCGTCGATGGCGCCGCGCAGGATCTGATGAGCGCGCTGCGGATCGCGCTCGGCATACGCGCACCACGCGCGCACGATGGCGGCCATGGCGCCGAGCCAGGCATGTTCGGGTGCCTGCACGTCGTGCCAGTGGCGATCCAGTTCATCGAGTACCGCGCGCGCCGCGTCCGCGTTGCCGGCGCGGCGCCACACCATGGCCTGTTGCAGCAGCGCGAGCGCCTGCCAGCGCGCATCCGAGGCCAGCGCCTGCGCATGACGATAGCCGGCGAGCGCACCGTGGTCGCCGTCGACGATCAACCGCCCGTCGAGCATGTCGCGACGGGCACCCGCCCAGGCGTGCCAGTAAGCCGGATCCGCTTCGCCGAAGCCGCTCGCGGTGCTTTGCGCGGCCGCGGTGGCGGGCAGGCCCAGCCAGACCGCGACCGCCTCCGCATCGACCGCGCTTCCGCGCAGGAAGATCTGCAAGCGTTCCGCTTCGCCGCGCGCCAGCCAATGTGGTCCGCGGCTGCGTCCGGCCAGCGGCAGCATGTGCAGTGGCCGGTCGCGATCCTTGCCCCAGCCCACGCGCACGCCCCAGCGCTCGAAGTCGGCGTAGGCGCGACTGACCACCATGCGCAGGTTGCGTGTGGCGGCGAAACGTTCGCGCAACTCGGCCTCACGCACCCAGCCGGTGCCATCCTCCGTTTTCGCCGCCAGCCACAATCGCAGCAGCAGCCACAACGACTGCCGGCGCACGGGCTGCCCCTGCAGGCGCGGCGCGCTTCCCAGCTCGATCTTGATCATGCACCGAAGTCTGGCACACGCGTCCGTGCGCGGTGACGACGGTTACGGCGGTGACGACGGCGACAATGCATTGGATTGGATGCGGACACGATGCCATCCCAGACTGCGTCACACCCCGCTTCCGGAGAAGATGTCCATGTCGATGCTTCGCCCCCGCGCATGCATGCCGCTGTTTCTCGCACTGGCACTCGGTCACGCGCATGCCGCGACACCGAATACCGCGAAGACGAACACTGAGATCGCCCCCACCGAGATCGCCGCACGCTTCGCCGACTACGGCCACGCCGGCGCCTGGCTGGTCCAGCGCGAGGGCGACAAGGCACGCGTGGCCCACGGTGAAGCACTCGCCGAGACACCGCAGCCGCCCGCGTCCACGTTCAAGGTGATGCTCGCACTCATCGCGCTGGAAACCGGCGCCCTGCGCAGCGCCGACGAAATCGTTCCCTGGGACGGCCGCAAGTACGCGGACCATCCCGAATGGCAGGCCGACATGGCGCTGCAACTGGCGATGCGCACCTCCAGCGAAAGCTACTTCCGCGTATTGGCCGACCGCATCGGGCGCGAACGTCTCGCCGCCTGGGTAACGCGCGTCGGTTACGGCAACGGCCGCATCGGCCCGAAGGCGGTCAGCGCCTGGCACGACGGCGTGCTGACCGTCACCGCGAAACAGCAACTAGCCTTCATCGATCGCGTGCGCCGTGGCGACTTGCCGTTCAAGCCCGCAACCCTGGCCACGGTCAAGGCGGCCATGCTCGAACGCGAAACCGGCGGTCGCCGCATCTACGGCAAGACCGGAACGCATTTCAAAGATGACGGCCAGCCCGGCGTCGGCTGGTGGATCGGCTGGGAGGAAGGCAAGGGCCGCGCCACCAGCTTCGTGCTGGAGGTGGAACTGAAGACGCTGGACTCGCGCGACAGGCGCGTCGTGCTCGGTGAGCGACTGCTCGCCGAGACGGACGCCGAATCCGGGCGATAACTCAGGCGTCGGCGACGCGCACCACCAGCTTGCCGAAGTTGCGTCCTTCGAGCAGGCCGATGAACGCCGCCGGCGCACGCTCCAGGCCGGAGACGACATCCTCGCGCAGCTTCACCTTGCCGGCGGCGAGCCATTCACTCATGTCGCGGCGGAACGCCTCGAAACGATCGGCGTAGTGGTCGAGGATGATGAATCCTTCCATGCGGATGCGCTTCTGCAGCAGTGTCGACATCGCGTTCGGCAAGCGATCCGGGCCGGGCGGCGGCGCCTTGTCGTTGTAGTGGGCGATCACGCCGCACACCGGCACGCGTGCGTAGTTGTTGAGCAGTGGCAGCACAGCGTCGAACACGACGCCGCCGACGTTCTCGAAATAGACATCGATGCCGTTCGGACACACCTCGGCGAGCCGCTGCGCCAGTTGCGCATCGTTGCGGTCGAGGCAGACATCGAAACCGAGTTCCTCGACCGCGTAGCGGCATTTGTCGGCGCCGCCGGCGATGCCGATCACGCGCGCGCCCTTGAGCTTGGCGATCTGCCCGACCACCGCGCCGACCGCCCCGGTGGCCGCGGCCACGACCACGGTTTCGCCGGGTTTCGGTTGACCGATGTCGAGCAGGCCGACGTAGGCGGTGAACGCGGGCATGCCGAGCCCGCCCACCGCCAGCGACGGTTGCGCCATCTCGCCTAGCGGGGTCAGTCCCTCGCCATCCGAAAGCGCGTAGTCCTGCCAACCGGCGCCGCCAAGCACCAGCTCGCCCTCGCGGAATCGCGGATGCTTCGAGGCCACGACGCGGCTCACCGTGCCGCCGGCCATGGGTTCGCCGACCTTCACCGACGGCGCGTAGGACGGCCCGATTTCATCCATCAGGCTGCGCATGTACGGATCGAGCGAGAGGTACAGCGTGCGCAGCAGGACCTGGCCGTCGCCGGGCGTCGGCACGGGCGTTTGATCGAGACGGAAATCCTGCTGCGTGGGCGCGCCATGCGGACGCGAGGCGAGGACGATGCGGCGGTTGACGGTATCGCTTTGCGGCATGGGATCGAAACTCCGGCGAGGATGGGAGACGTGCGACGTACCGTTAGCCCGAAGAGGAACGGGCGAAGGATTCCGAAACGGTCCCGTCGTCCATGCGGGAGCGGAACCGCCTCCCCAAGGCACAACGCCGAAACACAGAAACACTGTTCGCGACTTCAATCGCGGACCGCCGGAGCCATCGTTCCGATCCGATCGCTTCTCGCCGCGCGGCTTGCTCGCCCGCGATTCCGAGGCCTAATGGCCGATAAACGAAAACCGCTCTTAATTGATAATGGTTTGCATTTGCATCCTTGCGATCACACAATGCCGCCCTCTCCCCGATCATCACGGGTGCCCACATGCACCTGGCCTTCCGGGGACGGTGCACAGGGCCGCGCGTAGCGCGGCGCGCCGCCCGCTCAGACCAGTTCCAGATCCTCGTCGTCCGGCTCTTCCGTCTCCGGCACAGCCGTCTTGCGCGAGGACGCCTTCGCCAGCTGCGCCTTCGCCAGATCGGAGGCGCGCTTGGAGGCCATGAAGCGTTTGCGGTCCGGGCACAGCACCTGCATGTAGTCGGCGTCGAAGTTGAGCCGCTCGACCAGGAAGTCGACGAACGCGCGCACCTTCGGCGAGGTGGTCTGGCCGCGCGGGAACACGGCGTTGAACTCGTACTCCGGACCGGTCCAGCCGGCCAGCACGCGGGTCACGTGGCCGAGTTCGGCGTGCGCCTTCATGTTGACGTCGCTGGACAGCAGCAGGCCTTCGCCGCAGATCAGCGCGCCGGTGAGCGCGCCGGGATCGTTGGCGACCAGCACCGGATCGATGCGGTAATCGTTCGTGCGCTCGCCATCGTTGAGCGGCCAGAAGTATTGGCCGTTGCGCAGCGACTTCTGCATCGCCAGCGTGCGGTGGTGCAGCAGGTCGTCCGGATGCACCGGCTCGCCATGACGCTCGATGTAGTGCGGACTGGCGTAGACCTGGGTACGGAACACCGCCAGGCGGCGCGCGACCAGATTGGAATCGGGCAGATTGCCGCCGCGCAGGGCCACATCGACCTCGCGATCGATCAGATCGATGGGCTCGTTGGAGAGCAGCATCTCCACGCGCACTTCAGGATGGCGCGCATGGAATTCGCCCAGCAGCGGCGCGATCCAGGTGATGCCGAGCGAGTACGGCGCGGTGAAGCGCAGCCAGCCGCGCGGCCCGCCCTGCAATTGTCCAACCGCGCTCTCGGCTTCGTCGAGCTCGCGCGCAATGCGCTGGCAATGTTCGTAATACACATTACCCGCCTCGGTGAGACCGAGCTTGCGCGTGGTGCGATGCAGGAGCTGCGCGCCCAGGCGCGTTTCCAGATCCTGCACCTTGCGACTGACGGTGGTCTTGGGCAGACGCAGCGCCTTGGCCGCGCTGATGAAACTGCCGTGTTCGACGACCTTGACGAAGATCAGGGTGTCGTTGAGATCGCGTGCCATGGGTGTTCTCCGAAGAACTCTCTGCAGAAGAAGGAGACGCCGCGCGCCGATGCCAGGCCAGGCATTCGCCGCGTCTCCGATCGCCCGGCCGGGCCAGGCCGGGCTCTGAATGTCGCAAGCCGATATCGGTGTGCCGCCGCCAATTGCAAGGACAATCCCGGCATTAGACCGAATTCGGGACAATTATTCCCCGATTCAGGGGCTAATCAAGTGCCGGCGCCGGGATTATCGTTCGTTCCATTCCGATGCACCCTCTCCCCCGGAGATTCGACATGAGCAACATCCATCGCCGCAATCTGCTGGGCCCGGCTCTGGTCCTGTTCCTTCTGGTCGATCTGCTGGGCCTGACTTCTTTCGTTTTCAATCAATGGTTTGGCGTCACTTTCTGGCAATCCTGGGGCCTGGCGGCCCTGCTTGCCCTGCCGCTGACCATGCTGGTGCTGCCGCTGGTGAACTCGATCCTGGACGCCGTCACGGTTCGTGACAACGTCCCAATGGCGGGAGAAAAAATCCCGGGAGCGGGACAATGAGCTCGACCCTGATCATCCTCGGCGCTACCGGCTGCGTCGGCCGCGCCGTCGTCGCGGCGGCGATCGAGGCCGGACACGGCGTGGTGGCGGTCGCCCGCGACCAGGCCGAGCTGGACTCGCTGCGCCACACGCACCCCGGCACCGATCTGGTGACGATGGCCGCCTCGGTGGGCACGGACCACGATGCGGAGACGCTCGCCGACCGCATCCGCGATCTCGAGCGCCCGATCGGCGGCGTGATCGTCGCCATCCGCGGCGACATCGAGCGTGGTCGCCTGCTCGACAAGCCGGCCGATTTCCTGCGGCGCCGTCTCGACGAGGATCTGCTGCCGCACCTGTTCGCCGCGCGTCATTTGCTGCCGTTGCTGGCCGAGTCCAAGCGCGGCGGCTACGTGCTGATCGGCGGGCCCGGTGCCGAACAGCCGTGGGCCGGCTACGGCTACCGCTCGATCGGCAACGCCGCGTTGCGCATGCTCGCGCGCGTGCTGCACGACGAAGCGCGCACGTTCGCGGTGCGCGTGCAGCTGCTCGCGGTCGATTCGCCGGCACGCACCGAGTCCAACGCACGCCACGCCTGCGAAACATGGCCAAGCGTGCACGCGATCGCGCGGCATGCCGTGGCGATGACGGCCGGGGTCGAACCCCCCAACCACGCCATCATCCGGCACAACGCGCGTTCGGCGCCTTTGGACGTCTGGTCAGACGACATCGATGGCGGCGCCGCCCCCGACCACCCTTCCTCCGTCTCAAATCCTGATACGGCAACTGAACAGAATTCAGCCGCGCATGTCGAAGCGGCCGCCGGTCAATCGTCAGTAGATGTGCGCGCGCTGCTGCGCGCGATCGCCTCCTCCCCTCGCTCACAGGAAACCCCCTCCCCATGATTTCCAACAATGCGATCCCTCGCAAAGCCCTTGCCCGTTCGGGCACTGCTTTCCCGTTGCCCGCGCTGGTGTTGAGCGCGGTCATCGCGGTCGTCGTCGCGGCCTGCGACAGCAACGCCGCTCCCAACGCCGGCATGCCACCGCCGCCGGAAGTGAGCGTCGCCACGGTGCTGTCCAAGCAGGTCACGCAGTGGGACGACTTCACCGGCCGCGTCGCCTCGCCGGAAACCGTCGAACTGCGGCCCCGCGTGAGCGGCTATGTCGATCGCGTCAATTACCGCGAAGGCGACGAAGTCAAGAAAGGCCAGTTGTTGTTCACCATCGACCAGCGTCCCTACCGTGCCGCTTTGGCCCGGGCGGAAGCTGATCTGGAACGCGCACGCAGCGAAGCCCTGCTGACGAAGTCGCAGAACACCCGCGCTCAAACCCTGATCGAAGCCAAGGCGATCTCGCGCGAGGAGTTCGACACGCGCAAGGCCGCCGCCGCGCAAAGCACCGCCTCGGTGCGGGCCGCCGAAGCGGCGGTCACCACCGCGCGCCTGGACCTGCAGTTCACCGAAGTGCGCTCGCCGATCAATGGTCGCGCCGGTCGTGCGATGGTGACCACCGGCAACCTGGCCCAGGCCGATGCCACCCTGCTCACCACCGTCGTCTCCGTCGACCCGATGTACGTGTACTTCGAAAGCGACGAGCAGAGCTTCCTGCGTTATCAGGAACTCGCACGCAAGGGCGAACGCGCCGCGACCAGGAATCCGGTGCGCGTCGGTCTGGCCAGCGAACAGGGCTATCCGCACGAAGCCACGCTGAACTTCACCGACAACCAGGTCGATCCGACCACGGGCACGATCCACGCTCGTGCGGTGCTGCCCAATCCCGATCGCCGGTTCACGCCGGGGCTGTTCGCCCGCGTGCAGCTGGAAGGCAGCGGCGAGTTCAAGGCCATGCTGATCGACGACAAGGCCGTGCTCACCGATCAGGACCGCAAGTACGTCTACGTGCTCGGTCCGGAGAACAAGGCGCTGCGCAAGGACGTGGTGCTGGGTCGTCTGATCAACGGTCTGCGCGTGGTGCAGTCCGGCCTGGCCGCCAATGACAAGGTGATCATCAACGGTGTGCAGAAAGTGTTCTTCCCCGGCATGCCCGTCAACCCGAAGACGGTGGTGATGGGTGCGCCGGAACCCCAGCAACAGGCCCGCGTAGCGCAAGCGCAGTAACGATCTCTCTCCCTCTCGTCGGACTGAGCTCGCTACGCAGGTCCGGCGGCCGCCGATTCTCCCGCATCCGCCTCCCCCGGTGCTGGAGGGTCGGCGAGGCCGCCACTCCCTTCGATCCTCCTTCCCCGCACAGGCAGGGAAGGCTGGGGAGAGAACGCCCGATTCCCTAATCATGCTCGGCGCATTGCGCCCGGCCGTCTTCTCCCGCCCCTGTCCGCGATCGCGGACAGGGGAGCGAAACCTCTGAGGAAACCCCCATGGATTTCTCCAAATTCTTCATCGACCGGCCGATCTTCGCCGCGGTGCTGTCGATCGTGATCTTCGCCGCCGGCCTGATCGCGATTCCGATTCTGCCGATCAGCGAATATCCGGAAGTCGTGCCACCCTCCGTGGTGGTGCGCACCGTGTATCCCGGCGCCAACCCGAAAGTGATCGCCGAAACGGTGGCCACGCCACTGGAAGAAGCGATCAACGGCGTCGAGGGCATGATGTACCTCAAGTCGGTCGCCGGTTCCGACGGCGTGCTGCAGATGACCATCACCTTCCGCCCCGGCACTGATCCCGACGATGCCGCGGTCAAGGTGCAGAACCGCGTCGCGCAGGCACAGGCGCGCCTGCCTGAGGATGTTCGGCGGCAAGGCGTGACCACGCAGAAGCAGTCGCCCGTGTTCCTGATGGTGGTGCACCTGACCTCGCCCAACGGCAAGTACGACACGCTGTATCTGCGCAACTACGCGCGACTGCACGTGAAGGATGTGCTCGCGCGCCTGCCCGGCGTCGGCGACGCGCAGATCTTCGGCGGTGGCGACTACGCGATGCGCGCCTGGCTCGACCCGGACAAGATCGCCTCGCGCGGCCTGACCGCCAGCGACGTGGTACGCGCGATGCGTGAGCAGAACGTGCAGGTCTCCGCCGGCCAGCTCGGCGCCGAGCCGATGCCCAACAGCAGCTTCCTCACCCTGATCAACGCCCAGGGCCGCCTGCGCTCGGAAGAAGAGTTCGGCAACATCGTGCTCAAGAGCGGCAGCAACGGCGAGATCGTGCGCCTGGCCGACGTCGCCCGCCTGGAACTCGGCGCGGGTGATTACACCCTGCGATCGCAGCTCGACGGCAAGAACGCGGTGGGCATCGGTATCTTCCAGTCGCCTGGCGCCAATGCACTGGAAATCCAGGAGCAGGTGATCGCCAGCATGGACGAGCTCACCAAGAGCTTCCCTGAAGGCATCAAGTACGAAGCCGTCTACGACACCACCATCTTCGTTCGCGACTCGATCAAGGCCGTGGTCTCGACCCTGTTCGAGGCGATCCTGCTGGTGGTGCTGGTGGTGATCCTGTTCCTGCAGACCTGGCGCGCCTCGATCATTCCGCTGATCGCAGTGCCTGTGTCGATCGTCGGTACGTTCGCCGCGCTCTACGTGCTCGGCTTCTCGATCAACACACTGAGCCTGTTCGGCCTGGTGCTGGCGATCGGCATCGTGGTGGACGACGCGATCGTGGTCGTGGAGAACGTCGAGCGCAACATCGAAGAAGGACTGAGCCCGCTAGAGGCGGCGCATCAGGCGATGAAGGAAGTCTCCGGCCCGATCGTTGCGATCGCGCTGGTGCTGTGCGCGGTGTTCGTGCCGATGGCGTTCCTGTCAGGCGTGACCGGTCAGTTCTACAAGCAGTTCGCAGTGACGATCGCGATTTCGACGGTGATCTCGGCGATCAACTCGCTCACGCTGTCGCCGGCCCTGGCCGCGCGCCTGCTCAAGTCGCACGATGCGCCGAAGGACGCCCCGTCGCGCCTGATCGATCGCCTGTTCGGCTGGCTGTTCCGTCCGTTCAACCGCTTCTTCAAGAGCAGCTCCGACAAGTACCAGGGTGCGGTGTCACGCACGCTGGGCAAGCGCGGTGCGGTGTTCGTGGTCTACGCGATCCTGTTGGCGTGCACCGGCATGATGTTCAAGCTGGTCCCGGCCGGCTTCATCCCGACGCAGGACAAGCTCTACCTGATCGCCGGCGTGAAGCTGCCGGAAGGTGCCTCCCTCGCCCGCACCGACGCGTTGCTGAAGAAAGTCAGCGACATCGCGATGAACACCGAGGGCGTGGCGCACACGATCTCCTTCCCGGGCTTGAACGCGCTCCAGTTCACCAATACGCCCAACACCGGCGTCGCGTTCCTGCCACTGAAGCCCTTCAGCGAGCGCCATGGACGCACGGCGCTGGAGATCACCGCCGAGATCAACCAGAAGATCGCCGGACTGCAGGAAGGTTTCACCTTCGCCATCATGCCGCCGCCGATCCTCGGTCTCGGCAACGGTAACGGCTATCAGATGTTCATCGAGGATCGCGGCAACCTTGGCTACGGCGCGTTGCAGACGGCGGTCAGTAGTTTCCAGGGCGCGGTGTCGCAGACGCCGGGCATGGGATTCCCGATCACCACCTACCAGGCCAACGTGCCGCAGCTCGATGCCGAAGTCGATCGCGTCAAGGCCAAGGCGCAGGGTGTGCCGCTGACGGAGCTGTTCGACACGCTGCAGACCTACCTGGGCTCGGCCTACGTCAACGACTTCAACCAGTTCGGCCGCACCTGGCAGGTGATCGCACAGGCCGACAGCTCGTATCGTGACAGCGTCGAGGACATCGCCAACCTGCGCACCCGCAACGACCGCGGCGAGATGGTGCCGATCGCCTCGATGGTGAACATCAAACAGACCTACGGCCCCGACCCGGTACTGCGCTACAACGGCTACCCCGCCGCCGACATCGCCGGCGAAGCCGATCCGCGCATGCTCTCCTCGGCGCAGGCGATGAGCACGCTCACCGACCTGGCGGCCAAGGTGCTGCCCAACGGCATGAGCATCGAGTGGACCGACCTGAGCTACCAGCAGGCCACGCAGGGCAACGCGGCACTGATCGTGTTCCCGGTCGCCATCCTGCTCGTCTTCCTGGTGCTGGCCGCGCTGTACGAATCGTGGACGCTGCCGCTGGCGGTGATCCTGATCGTGCCGATGTGCATGCTCTCGGCGCTGCTCGGCATCAAGCTCACCGGCGGTGACAACAACGTGTTCGTGCAGGTGGGCCTGGTGGTGCTGATGGGACTGGCGTGCAAGAACGCGATCCTGATCGTCGAATTCGCACGCGAGCTGGAAATCCAGGGCAAGAGCATCATCGAAGCCGCACTGGAAGCCTGCCGCCTGCGTCTGCGCCCGATCGTCATGACCTCGATCGCCTTCATCGCCGGCACCGTCCCGCTGGTGCTCTCGCACGGCGCCGGCGCGGAAGTACGCTCGGTCACCGGCATCACCGTGTTCGCCGGCATGCTGGGCGTGACGCTGTTCGGTCTGTTCCTGACGCCGGTGTTCTACGTCGCCCTGCGCAAGCTGGCCGGGCACAAGCTGGTCAGCCACGGAGATTCCACGATAGGAACGCATACGGCCCAGGTGTGATCACGCAGGCGTGATCGCGCCGATCAAGACAGAGGAAGCAAGAATCGGATAGCGCCGCTCGTCGCAACACCGCAATGTGCATCGACGAGCGGCGCACCCTTCGCCGCTGACGATCGCAATCCTCCCTCTCCACGATGCAGGCCCGCCTGCATCCGCTCCAAGGAACTCCCCCATGTCCACGAATGCGAATAATCCAATCAAAGCCACCACCAAGGTCGCCCTCGTCACCGGTGCCACGCGCGGTATCGGTTTCGAAACCGTGCGCCAGCTCGCCACCAACGGCGTGCACGTACTGCTGGCCGGCCGCGATCGCAGCAAGGCCATCGAAGCCTCGCTGAAGCTGCAGGGCGAAGGCCTGCCGGTCGAGGCGATCGTTCTCGACGTCACCAATGCCCAGAGCATCGCTTCCGCCGCCGAGGAGGTCGCACGCAAGCATGGCCACCTCGACATCCTCGTCAACAACGCCGGCATCGTCGCCGAATCGCTCGGCGTGAAACCGTCGGAGCAGCCGCTGGAGCGCTGGCGCGAAACCTTCGACACCAATCTGTTCGGCGTCGTCGCGGTGACGCAGGCCTTCCTGCCGCTGCTGCACAAGTCCGGGGAAGGCCGCATCGTCAACGTGTCGAGCATCCTCGGCTCGCTGACCGCGCACAGCGATCCCGCCTCGCCGATCTACGACTTCAAATCGATCCCGGCCTACAACGCTTCCAAGAGCGCGGTAAATTCCTGGACCGTGCATCTGGCCTACGAACTGCGCGACACCCCCATCAAGGTGAATGCCGTGCATCCGGGCTACGTCAAGACCGACATGAACAACGGCGAAGGCGAGATCGACATCCCGACCGGCGCCAAGACCAGCGTCAGCATGGCCCTGCTCGACCAGAACGGTCCGAGCGGCGGCTACGTCTACCTCGGAGAAACCCTGCCATGGTGATTCGTTCCCTCACACTCGGGCTCACGGCGGCCCTGCTCGCCGCCTGCGCCGTCGGCCCCGACTTCACGCGGCCGACGGTCGCCACGCCCGAACGCTTCGCGCAAGCCGTGACGCCCGAAGGCGTCGCACAAACCGCAACGCCCGCCGCCGATGACGCGTTCTGGCTCGGCTTCAACGATCCGCAGCTGACCTCGCTCGTGGAGGCCGCGCTGTCGGCCAACCACGATCTGCGCATCGCCCTTGCCAATTACGACCGCGCCAACGCGCTGCTGCGTAGCTCGAAGTTCGATTACTTCCCCACGCTCACCGCCAGCGGCCAGGCCAGCAACAACCGCGCCAGCGCCGACCAGCAGCCCGGCGTGTCGCGCAATGATCGTGACAGCGACGCTTTCAGCGCCCAGGTCGATGCGGCCTGGGAACTCGACCTGTTCGGCCGCATCCGCCGCAACGTCGAAGCCAATCGCGCCGACGCCGCCGCCACCGCCGCCGATCTGCAGGCGGCGCAGGTCGCCATCGTCGGTGAAGTCTCGCGCACCTATCTCGAACTGCGCGGATTGCAGGAACGCCTGCGCGTGGCGCGCGAGAACGCCGACAACCAGCGCGAAACCCTGCAGCTGGTGGAGGCGCGCTACAACGCCGGACGCGACAGCGAATTCGACACCGCCCGCGCCCGCGCGCAGCTGGAATCGACCTCTGCCCGCATCCCCGCGCTGGAAGCGCTCATCGCCACCGACATGCATCGCCTCGCGGTGCTGAGCGGGCGCACGCCCGATGCATTGCTCACGGAACTAGCGCCACCCAAGCCGCTGCCGACACTGCCGGCGGGAATCGATCCCGGCGCGCCGGGCGATCTGCTGCGCCGTCGTCCCGACGTCGCCGCCGCCGAACAGCGCCTGCATTCGGCCACCGCACGCATCGGCGTGGCCACCGCTGATCTGTTCCCGCGCTTCACACTCGGCGGGCTGATCGGCAGCCAGGCGATCGACAGCAGCAACCTGTTCGAGCGCAGCAGCGAAACGCGTCTGGTCGCGCTCGGCATCGACTGGTCGTTCCTCGACATCGGCCGCGTGCGCGCGCGCATCAAGGCCGCCGATGCGGAAGCCGAAGGCGAACTGGCACGCTATCAGCAAGCCGTGCTGCTGGCGCTGGAAGACACCGAGAATGCATTGGTGAGCTTCGATCGCACCCGCGAGGAGGACTCGCATCTCGAACGTGCCGCCAGCGACAGCGCGCGCGCCGCGCAACTGGCGCGTGTGCGTTTCGAAGCCGGTGCGACCAGCCTGCTGGAAGTGCTGGATGCCGAACGTACCCGCCTGCAAGCCGAGGATGCCTTCGCTGATGGACGCACGCGTAGTGCCACCAGTGCGGTCGCGTTGTTCAAGGCGTTGGCTGGCGGTTGGCCGCAGACGTTGCCGGTGCGGGAGAAGGTTGCCGGGCGTTGAGGTAGAGCGCCTCTTTTCAAAGCCCTTTCGCTTTTTTGGGAAAGGGCTTTGACTTTGCTTATCGTTCCGGCGGGAGCCGGGTTTTTAACAGTCGGGGGCTAGTCACCCAGCCTCTCGCTTGATCGTCGTCCCAGCGAAAGCTGGGATCCATTTGGTTGTTGCTTTTGCCGTTGCTTGTGAAAAGCAAAAGCGTTTCGCCCCTTCGGGGCGAGTTCATTTCTTTTGATAAGCGTCAAAAGAAACGAACCAAAGAAAAAACGCTTTCCCCGACAAAGCAACCCCAGAGCATCATTGCTATCAGGATTTTTCGACTCGCCATCCATAGCTCGGTCGAAAAACGGCGCACATCCTGTGCGCCGCCCTCCGGGTCTCCTATTTACTCGTTCGCTTTTTGACTCTTAAAAGCATAAGACGAGCTTAAAAGCTATCGTTACAACCGCTCCGCATCCGCGCGCTCGCGCACCTGCGCGAAGGTCCAGTCGCGGATCAGCTTTCCGTCCTCCCAGATCGTCACCATGGCATCGTCGTAGCCCAGCGGCTTCTCGACATCGGCCAGCGAAGCGGCCTCCGGCGATACCGGCACGGTGCGGTAGTTGCCGTACTCGCGATGCTTGAGCAGCGTCATGCGGCCGCGTTTGCTCTGCTTGCCCTGGTCGGTGATCGGATCCTTGTAGACGTCGATCCAGCGGCCGTCGATGCGCGCAGCGGAACATTTCAGCGCGAACTTCTGCGTGTCGCGATTGAGCTGCTGCAGCAGCGCGCCGCCCATGCCGAAGGCGACGTTGTCGGTCGCATAGCCGGCGCTGGTGACGCGCTCGAGGATGGCGCGAATGCTGGTCGGGTTGATCCCATCGCCCTGGATCACGCGAACGTGGTTGAGCGCCTTGTAGCCCTTGCCGTTGACGGTATGGCCGAACGCCTCGTCCAGCAATTCGAGGCACTGATGCACCACCGCCACCGGATCGCCTGAATCGGGACGGATCACGACGGTAGCGCCGGAAGAGATCACCTCGTCCTTCAACGTCTTGCCCCAGTGCTCGCGGATCGCGTGATAGATGTCGTAGCTGTCCGACACCACCGCCACGATCGAGCCGGGCTTGGCGAACTGCTTGAGCATGTTGCGGTACGCGTCGACCTCGTGCGTGCGGCCCCAGCTGGTGATCGTGCTGTGCTCGGCCGCGGGGATCGAGAAACCAGCCATCGGCTCGTGATAATGCGCGCGCGCCAGCAGCAGTCCCGACACGGTATCCGTGCCGAGGAAGTTGACCAGATGCGCGGCGCCGCCGATCGCCGCCGACTCCACGCTCGATACCCCGCGCGCGCCAAAATCGTGCAGCTTGAATGGCAGCTGCCCTTGCGGATCATCACTGGTGCGCTCCAGGAACTGACGGATCGTCTGCTTGGCGTGCCAGCTGATCGTCGCCACCGTCACCGGATACCAGATGCGCAGCAGCATCGTTTCCAGATACGAAGGCACCCAGAACGCCTTCGGGTCGGTCGACTCAATCGTCATCAACGCGTGGTGCGTCGGCACCACCGCGCCTTCCGGCACCGCACGGATGCGGATCGGCAACAAGCCGGCGTGCTGATCGACGATGTAGCGCCAGCCCGCTTCGTTGAACGGCTCGCCGTGAGCGGCGAATACGTCACGTGCCTGGTCCACATCGGCATGGGTGATCGGCTTGGCCAGGTGTTCTTTCAGGATCGCCTGCAATCCGAAGAACACGGTGCGGTCGTAAATACCGCCGCGTGACTCCACGTAGAAGAACGTGGCATCGGTACCGGGCGGATATTGCAGCCAGTGGCTGGCCTTGTAGCTGTCGGTGTTGAGGAGAAGGTTATCGAGACATTGCATGACGGAAGCTCCTTCGCGTCGAGTGAGGCCGGCGGTCTATCCGCCAGCGGAAATTTGGAAAGTCCGCACATCGCAGCCGCGCCGTCAGCGCGGCGAGGTGTGCGGGCTCTTGTCGAGGGACCCACATAGCGTCAACCGAGGCCCAGGAAGAATTCGAGGATATGCAGGTGGTCCTCGAACAGCTTCGGCCCCATCTCCAGGGCTTCGCTAACGGGTACCCAGCGCGCCTTGTCGGCATCATCGCCGCCACGCACGTCCGGCAATTCGCCGGCCGGGAAATCGAAATGAAAGGCGTGAGTGATGGTGCGCCCGCGCGCACTGCGATCCGGATGATCGAAGACGTGCTGCGACTTGAGCGATCCTTTCAGCACCGGCATCGGAATCCTGAGCCTGGTTTCCTCGCGCAATTCACGCAGACAGGCCTCGAGGATGCTTTCGCTCTGATTGACGAAGCCACCTGGCAACGCCCACAACCCTTTGCCGGGTGCTGCGCGACGCCGCACCAGCAGCACATGACCGGAATGCACCACGACGGCATCGGTGGTGACGAAGGTTGGTGGATACGGCGCGTCTTTCCAGGCTGCCTTGTACTGCTCGATGAAACGATATTCAGCGACCAGGTCGGCGTAGGTCGGCGAGTTCTTGCGGAACGCCTCGAGCATGTCGAACACGGACGCCGGCACGTTGCCACGCAACATCAGCAGCGCGCCGTGGAAATCGATGTCGCCGGCGGCGAACAGATAGCGGCGCAGCTCCGTCGCCGACAGCATCTCGGTGTGTTGCACGTCAACTAGCGGCCACTGCGGGAATTCACGCAGGTAGTAGCTGGAAGCGTCCTTGTCCATGCCGATCAGACCGACCCGTGCGCTTGGATCGCCGCCATCAGCGCGAATCGCGTCGACGACCGCGCGTTGCACGCCCGCGATCCACTGGCTCTCGTTGTAGAGGTGATCGCGCAAGGGACGAATCAGCAGCCGCCCGGCGGCATCCGCGAGCGCGGCCTGGATCATTACTGCGCGCTCGGCGACCGTCCACGGATTCTTGACGGTGCGCGGCATGTCGGCGGAACCGACCAGGAAAATGAGCTTGGAAGTACGGCCCAGCGCATGGCGGGCGACGGCGGCATGGCCGTTATGGAAGGGCTCGAAACGCCCGATGAAGACGAGATAATCGAAGTCCATGAGGCTCCCTCACGGTTGGTTGGCAGCCCCGGGTCTGTCCCTGAGCTTGCATGAAATGCTACGCCTTCCGTGGATGATTTCAAGCGATGTCACAAAGCGGCGGCGCCGATCGTCATTCCAATACAGGGCAGCCGCCCACCATGCCGGAGCCGACGATGAACAACACCCAGACCATTCGATACGAACAGGAAATCCCCGATGTGATCGCCCATTTCGCCAATGCGCATCCGCTGATCAACGATCTGAGCGCCGATCCACGGCTACAGGCCCTGGTGCAGCTTCGCACGTCGCAGATCAATGGCTGCGGCTTCTGCGTGCGCATGCATGTACGCGAGGCGCTCGAGCGTGGCGAAACCGAGCAGCGTCTTGAACGCTTGCCCAACTGGCGTCAGTTGAACGATTACAATGATCGTGAGAAAGCAGCCTTGGCCTGGGCCGAAGCCTTGACGACGATCGACCACGCCACTGATTTCGGCACCCTGCGTGCCCATCTGCGTGAACATTTCTCCGATCAGCAGATCGCCGCCCTGACCACCGATGTGGCCATGACCAATCTCTGGAACCGCGTGAACGTTTCGAGGCACTGACATGACCCCGCATGACGATGCCGTCCTGTTCGAACAGGCCCGTCCCAACCTACTGGGGCTGGCCTACCGCATCCTCGGCTCGCATGCCGACGCCGAGGACGCGGTGCAGGACACCTTCCTGAAATGGCGCGACGCCGACCGCGCCGCGATCGAGAATCCCGGCGCCTGGCTGACCACCGCCTGCACGCGCCGCTGCCTCGATCTGCTGCGTTCCGCGCACAGGACGCGTGTGAGCTACGTGGGCACCTGGTTGCCCGAGCCAATCCTCACCACGCCCCTCACCACCGGTGCCGATTTCGAGGACGCCGCCGCGCTCGCCTCCTCGATGAGCACCGCGTTCCTGCTGATGCTGGAGCGGCTCACGCCGAAGGAGCGCGCGGCTTATCTGCTGCACGAAATCTTCGACGTCGACTATTCCGAGATCGCGCGCACGCTGGAGATCCAGGAAGCGGCCTGCCGCAAGCTGGTCTCGCGTGCCCGAGACAACATCCAGCAATCACAGGTGCGCAGTGTCGTGCCGATGCGGCGCCAGGAGCAACTGCTCGCCGCCTTCGAGCAGGCGGTGACGACCGGATCGGCCGGTCCTTTCGCGAACATGCTGTCGGAAGACATCCGGCTGTCGGCCGATGGCGGCGGCAAGGTTGCGGCGCTTGGCGAAGTGCTGGAAGGCAAGACGCTGGTGCTCGATTTCATCACCGACAAGCTGCACTTCTGGTGGCCGGGCTACCGCAAGGTGCCGGCGACCATCAACGGCAATCTCGGCCTGCTCCTGCAGCAGGAAGGCGCGACGGTGGGCGTGGTGTCCTTCTCCTACGATGCCGAAGGACGGATGACCGGCATCTACGTCATGCGCAATCCAGACAAGTTGGTACGGCTCGACGAGACGGCCATTCACTGAACCCGTCGACAAGATCCCGATCAGATCGGCTCGTCGAGCGACTCCGACCCCGACGCATCATCGGAACCCGCTGCGCCATCGGCGAGCCATCTTTCGACCAGTTTCGGAACTGCGGTCGCGGCATTGCTGCGAATGAAACTGAAGCCATACGGCACTTTGTCCATTTCGAGCGAGATGAGCACTTTCTCGGCCCGATTGCGGGCGACGTTGACCAGCGATGCGGCGGGAAAGACGCTGAGCGAAGTGCCCACCACCAGAACCTTCGCGGCGGTGCGCACGTGCGCGCGCGCCTCGGTCATGTGCTGCGTTTCTTCTCCGAACCACACGATATCCGGCCGGAGCTGCGTTCCGTCCTCGCACAGCTGGCCCATCGAGATCGGATCACCGCCGATGTGGTAGCGCTTGGGTGTATTCGACGTGCCGCGCGCGTAGGCGAGCTGGCCGTGCAGATGGATCACGTTGTTTGATCCGGCACGCTCATGCAGCCCGTCGACATTCTGCGTGATCACGACCACGTCATAGACCGCTTCCAATGCGGCAATGGCGAGATGGGCGGCATTCGGCGCCGCCTGCCATGCCTGCTCCCGGCGTTCGTTGTAGAACGCGAGCACGGCCTCGGGGCGCAGTCGCCAGCCTTCGGGGCTGGCGACTTCGTGCCACGAGTACTGGTTCCACAGTCCGTTGGAATCACGAAACGTGGGCAGCCCGCTCTCGGCGCTCAGGCCGGAGCCGGACAGGACGACGACTTTGTTCGGTTGGATGTCTGGCTTCATGCGCGGTCTCGCTCCTGCGAATACCTTATCGCAAACGCGACGGGCGGCCCATGGCCGCCCGTCGTGCATCCAATGTCACCCGCTCGCGAACCTCACTTCAAGCCACGGCTCTCCAGCAACGGCTCCACGCTCGGATCCTTGCCGCGGAAATCGCGATACAACGTGGCGAGGTCGACGGTGTTGCCGCGCGAGAGGATCTTGTCGCGGAAGGTCTGGCCGTTCTCCGCGGTCAGGCCGCCGTGCTCCTTGAACCATTCGAACGCGTCATCGTCCAGCACTTCCGACCAGAAGTAGGCGTAGTAGCCGGCCGAATAGCCGCCGCCCCAGATGTGATCGAAATAGGTGGTGCGATAGCGCGGCGGCACTTCCGGCAGATCGACCTTGAAGCGCTTGAGCGCCTCGGCCTCGAACTTGTCCACATCCTGCACCGGCGCGTCGGCGGGCAGCGTGTGCCAGGCGAGATCAAGCAGCGCGGCGGACAGGTACTCGGTCGTCGCATAGCCCTGATTGAAGGTGCGCGACTTCTTGATCTTCTCCACCAGCGCTTCCGGCATTGGCTCACCGGTCTTGTAGTGCTTGGCGTAGTTGGCGAACACCTTCGGATCGGACGCCCAGTGCTCGTTGAACTGCGACGGGAATTCGACGAAGTCGCGCGAGGTGCTGGTGCCGGCGATCGAGGGATACTTCACGTTCGAGAACATGCCATGCAGGGCGTGGCCGAACTCGTGGAACAACGTGGTGACGTCGTCGAAGCTCAGCAGCGCCGGCTGTCCCGGCGCCGGCTTGGTGAAGTTGCAGACGTTGTAGACCACCGGCTTGGTGCCGGCCAGCCCGTCCTGCTCGACGAACACATCCATCCAGGCGCCGCCTGACTTGCTGTCACGCTTGAAGTAGTCGGTGTAGAACAGCGCCAGCGTGCTGCCATCCTTGTCAAACACCTCGTACACCTTCATGTCGGCGTGATAGGTCGGGATGTCCTTGCGCTCCTTGAAGGTGATGCCGTAGAGCTGGTTGGCGGCATAGAAGACGCCGTTCTGCAGCACGTTGTCGAGTTCAAAATACGGCTTGATCTGCGATTGATCGAGATCGTATTCCGCCTTGCGCACCTGTTCGGCGTAGAAATCCCAGTCCGAGGCGGCAAGTTTGAAACCGCCGGGCTTTGAAGGAGGATGCTGTTGGTCGATCACCGCCTGCATCTTGGCGATCTCGCCGCGCGCCTTGGCAGTGGCCGCCGGCACGGTGTCGGACAGGAGCTTGAGCGCCTTGTCCGGCGTCTTCGCCATCTGGTCGCCCAGGCTGTAGGCCGCGTAGCTGTCGAAGCCGAGCAGCTTGGCCTTCTGCGCGCGCAGCTGCGCGAGGCGCTGGATGATCTTGCGCGTGTCGTTGGCGTCGTTGTGCTCGGCGCGCGTTTCCGACGCGGCCATGACCCTGGCGCGCAGATCGCGATCCTTCAGCGAATCGAGCACCGGCTGCTGCGTGGTGTTCTGCAGCGCCAGCACCCACTTGCCGTCGAGCTTGCGCGACTTGGCCGCTTCCGCGGCGGCGGCGATGTCACCCTCGGACAATCCATCGAGCTTGGCCTTGTCCTCGACCACCACCGCGCCAGCGGCGGCCGCGGCGACGAGCCTGGTGTGGAAATCGGTGGCGAGCGAGGATTCCTCGACGTTGAGCTTGCGCAGCGCCGCCTTGTCGGTGTCGGACAGCTTGGCGCCGGCGCGCACGAATTCTTCATAGGTGTGCTCGACCACGCGCTTCTGCTGTGGATCGAGTTCGAGCTTGTCGCGCTGGTCGTAGACGGTCTGGATGCGCGCGAACAGTTTCGGGTCGAGACTGATCTCGTCCTGATGCGCGGCCAGTTTCGGCGTGATTTCCTTCTGCGTCTTCTCGCGCTCGGGGTTGGTATCGGCCTGCACCAGGCCGAAGAAGATGCGGCTCACGCGCGTGAGGGTCTGGCCACTACGCTCCATCGCCTCGAAG
The DNA here is from genome assembly GCF_058803905.1 of Luteimonas sp. GW821-FHT14E02. NCBI lineage: Bacteria > Pseudomonadati > Pseudomonadota > Gammaproteobacteria > Lysobacterales > Lysobacteraceae > Luteimonas > Luteimonas sp. GW821-FHT14E02. Next base: position 238,626 of record NZ_JBXAPK010000001.1, read on the forward strand.
GTGTTGGCGAAGGTCGGCGCTTCCGGGTTGTCGGCGATCTTGCGGATCTCGGCCAGGTGCTGCTGCATGCCTGTTTCGAAAGCCGGCAGATAGTCGCTGTCCTTGATCTTGTTGAACGGCGGCGCCTGGAACGGCAGCGTGCTGGGGGTGAGGAGCGGGTTTTCGCTGGCGGGGGTCACGGCGGCGGATTTGGCTTCTGTGTTGGCGGATTTATTTTCCGGCGCCTGCTGTTGGCAGGCCGCCAGCGCAAGGGTAATCGCGGCGGCAAGCGCGAGGTGTCGCGTCATGGGAACTCCAGATAGGAACGATCGAAACAACAATCAAACGGAAAACGGTGCAGCCTAGCGCCCCGTGGCTGAGCGCAGCATGTGCAATTGGTTCATCGCCTCGTTCAGGAAAGCCCGAAAAACACGCACTGCGAAGCGGCTCTTGAGAAGCAAGCCGCGGCGTTACTTCGCCATCGTGACTTCCACTTCCCGCGTGTCGGCGCGGCCATGGTCGTCGACGGCTGAAATGCGGAAAACACCGGCTTGGGCAGGTGTCCAGCTGGCGCTCTCTCCGGCCCGGGTGGTGGCGATGTAACTGTCGCCGCTGAACCAGAACACCCGCGCCACGTCGGCGTCGACGCTGGCGTTGAGCGTGATCGCCGATTGCTGCGGGCGCGACAGTCGCAGCGTGTAGCGCGTCGCGCGCAGCGGCGACTGGATGCGCGGCGGCGAGCCGAGGCCGTGATCGTCCAATGCACAGCCCGCCGGCGGCTTGCGGCGCGGGATGCCGGCCTGGGCGAAGACGCGGGCCAGATCGGTGGGCCAGAACTCGTACACCTCCATGCGCACGCGTGAAGGATCGGCATCTCCGCAAACCGCGAGACCCGTATCGCGATCCACCGCGACCGCGCGATGCACGGTGCTGACGCGGATCGGCGACTTGCCCGGAATGAACCAGGTCCAGCCGCGTTGCGGGCACCAGGCATTGGGCAGATCGCCGCTGGCGCGGCAAATCTCCACGCGCTTGAGATTGAGCGGCCAGCGGCGCGCCGGCTCGCGCAAGTCGATGCGCGCCGCCCGCAACCCGTCGACGATCGAGAAGAACAATGGCGCCGCGGCATCGACGCCGATCAATGCCGGGTTGGACGAGCCATCGAAATTGCCCAGCCACACCACCAGCACATACGGGCCGACCAGCCCGGCACTCCAGGCATCTCGGAATCCCCATGACGTGCCCGTCTTCCACGCCACCGGCAACTCGCGCACGCCGCTGGCCGCACCGATGTCGGGACGTGGATTGCGCAGCAGCATGTCGCGCACGATGAAGGCCGCCTCCGCGCTGAGCAGTGCGGTGCCGCCGGAAGCTGTGCCGTCAGACGCGAAATCCTGTTCGCGCCAACGCAGCGGCTTCAACAAGCCATCGTTGCCGAGCATCGCGTACAGGCGCGCGAGCTCCTCCATCGTGACCTCGCCACCGCCGAGGACCAGCGCGAGACCGTAATGACGTTCGCTGGCCAGGCGCGAGATGCCGGCGTCGCGCAGGAACTGATAGAAACTCGGCTGATTCAACTGCGCCGCCACGGCCACCGCCGGGATGTTGCGGCTGCGGATCAACGCATCGCTCGCCGTGACGGGGCCAAGGAAGCGGCCGTCGAAATTCTCCGGCGTGTACGGGCCGAACGCACTCGGCACATCGCGCAATACTGTGGCCGGATGCAGCACGCCTTGATCGAGCGCAAGCGCGTAGATGAAAGGTTTCAGCGTGGAACCGGGCGAACGTTTGCCCGCTGCGCCGTTCACCTGCCCGGCGATGCCCGCGTCGAAATAATCCGCCGATCCAACCAGCGCGCGGATGCCCATGTCGCGGGTATCGATCAGCATCGCGCTGGCGTTGCGCAGGCCGAGGCGATGCACGCGCTCCAGATGCATGCGCAAGCGTTCTTCGAGCAGGCGTTGCAGACGCAGATCGAGCGTCGTGGTCAATCGCGCGCCCTCGGTCGGATGCAGGCTACGTTCGCCTAGCACGCGGTCGACGAAATGTGGCGCCGCGAACGGCAACGTGCGTGGTGGGCGTAAGGACAATGGCAATGCCATCAGCGCGTCCTGCGCGGCCAGCTCCTGCCGGTCGGGTGGCGGATGCTTCTCGCGCCAGCGCGCGTACAGGCGCGCGCGCGCGGCGGACAGGCCAGCACCGGCGTACCCGGCATCGCGTGCGTTTTCCATCGCCTGCAATCGTCCGCGTCGCGTCGGCGCCTGCGGCAGCACCGCCAGCGTCAGCGCTTCGGGCAATGTCAGCGCGGAAGCCGGCTTGCGGAAATAGATCAGGCTCGCCGCGCCGACGCCCTCGATGTTGCCGCCGTAGGGCGCGAGATTGAGATAGGCCTCTAGGATGTCGCGCTTGGAATAGCAGGCTTCCAGTTGCAACGCGCGCAGGATCTGCGCCAGCTTGCCGCGCGGTGATCGCGTGTCCAGACGCCAACGCAGGCGCGCCAATTGCATAGTAATCGTGGAGCCGCCGATGCGTGCGCCACCGCCTGCGTATGTGCTCCAGGCTGCGCGTAGCAGGCTGACCGGATTCGCGCCCGGATGCAGGTAGAACCAGGCATCCTCGTGCAGCAGCGTCCCTTGCACCAGGCCCGGCGCAATGTCTTGCAGCGGAATCCATAACCGATAGCGCTGATCGTCAGCCAAGGCCAACCGAAGCAAACGGTCTTGCCTGTCGTAGACGGCGATCGACTGCGGCAACCCTTGCGACAGCGCTGGATGCGGATAAAGACGGATCGCGATCGCAACCATGAGAAGGCCGGCGAGTACCACCAGCCAGCGCGCCCATCTACGGTCCCGAAAAGACACATCGGGCATCAGCGCGAGAACCCGTAGATGATGATCGGCACGCAAATCAAGGCGAGGGTCACCGCCAATCCCATCAGTTGAAGCTGAGTCTTGAGGAATCCTGGCGTGCCAGTACGCCTTGCGTATGCCTGCGCAATCCTGCCCAATGGTGGTATCACTGCCATGACGCAGTTCGCAAGCAGAAGCGCAATCGGAATCCAGACGATGAGCGCGGGAAATATGATCAATAGTGCTGCCGCATCCGGAACATCTTTCATCGAGATGCCCCGCATCGCCGCATATGCGGACACCAGCCATGCGGAGATCGCGATCATGCCACCACACAGGATTGGCACGATTACCACCAGATAGATCGCGGGCTTACGTGGCTTCACGGGATTACGGCTCCAGGACACATCTTCATGCCATCAGGCCTGTTGCAAAGCGCCCCATCGCTGGCACGCTTCGATGCCCGAGATCTTCACTTCCCGGGCACCCGTACAATCAATGTATTTCCAGCAGCGCCCTGCGCGTAAACACCACGCTCGTACATCGATTCGGCATAGATCGGCGGCACGACGAAGCGGCCTGCATTGCCCGGGCGGATGCGGTACTGGAATTCCTTCATCTCGCCAGTGACGAGGCCGTAGAGCAGCACGCGATCCTCACGCGGTTCGACGTGCTCGGGATAGAACGTCGATCCCGGCAGCGCCAAGGTGGCCGGCGCGGGACCGGGCGTCCCGGTGCTTTCGGGAGATTCCCCGCACTCCTCCTCGCAACCTTCCTCGTATTCCTCTGATTCGCTTTCATCGGATGTCGCCGGGACGGTCTGCATCACCGTCTCGAAACCACCCGGCAGCAGGTCGACGATGGCGATGTTGCTGTACGTGCGCGAGCCCAGCGCGCGCACGCGCAGGCGGACGGTGACTTCCTTGCCGAGCGGCACTTCGGTCAGCGGCTTGCCCGCATCATCGAGGTAGTCGCGCACGACCTCCAGGCCCTTGTCCTGCACCGCCGGCAGCGGTTTGCGATCGAAGCCGGATTGCGCGAGCGCATACCAGGCGGTACTGCCGCCTGTGGGCAACACACGCAGGCTGCGATCGCTACCGGTGAAGGTGGCACGGCGCAGCAGGCCGGCGACATCACCGATCGCACGGGCGCGGTTGTCGGCGCCGATGGCTTCCAGCCCCGGCGGTACTGCTGATGCCTGCGCGGCGCCGTAGGCTTCCAGCGTCAGCAGGATAAAGGCGGACGAAAGCGTGTTGTAGCTGTCATCGCGCAACGGTGACAGCAAACGATCGATGGCGCTGCTGCCGAGGCGCCTGGCCTGCTCCGGGAAATGCTTGTACAGCAGGTACAGCGACCAGCCCTGCGCGATGCCCGGATCGTAGTAGTCGGCGTAGGCGAAGGAGCGCGCCGGCTTGGCCGCGTTGATGCGCGGAAACACCACGGCAACCAGGTTGTTGGCCGGTTTGTCCTGCTGCAACAGGCGATGGCTGGCGGCCAGTAGCATCGCGGTGGCGTCGTCCTGCTGCCAGCGCTTAGGGAAATCGCGTTCGAGTTGTTCGCGCACACCGGCCAGCAGATTGTTGGCGTTCTGGCCCTGGCGGATCAGCAGGTAGACGGCGAGTGCGCGGGCGCGCAACTGCGTCTGCGAGGTGAGCGCGCGGTCGGCGGCCATGCTTCTGAGATAGCGGTTGGCGGCATCGAGCAGATCGCGCGGCACCGTTTGCCCACGCTCGTTTGCTTCGATCAGGTATAGCGTGGCGTAGGCGGAGACGAAGGGATCGACGTCCGGTGTCGCCAACCACAATCCGAAGCCGCCGTCGGAATTCTGGCGCGAGCGCAGTTCGCCGAGCGCCTTGTTGGTCGAGTTCTTGACCTGATCCGCTGGCATCAGTGCGAATTCCGGATGCGCGCTGCTGAGCAGCGCCGGCATCGCCGCGCTGACGATCTGTTCGGTGCACAGGTGCGGATAGTCGGCGAGATAGGCGCTGAGGCCGTCGACGGCGACGAAGGGCGATGTCGACGCGGCGATGCGCCGCTGCGCAAGCTGGTCGTACATCGTGCGCAATTGCTTCAGTTCCAGCCGCGTCGCGGTATGGCCGACGCGCAACTCCTGGCGCATCACCACCGCCGGACGCAGCGACAGCTCGATGCGGCGCTGCGCGCGATACTTGCCGGACTGCGCCACCATCGTCACCGCGGCCGCGCCGAGACGATCACCCGCGCGCAGGCGCAGGCGCACCGTGCCCTCGCGGCCGGGCGCGAGCGCGAGCGTCGCCTTGGTCGCGCCAACTGCCTGCAACGAAGGCGGCAGCAGCAGGCTCACTGTCACCGGCAGCGCCGCCTTGGCGCCCGGCACGGTGTTGGCGATGCCGATCGGCAGTTCGAATTCGTCGCCCGGCGCGACGTGCGTGGGCAGCGTCGGCGTGAGCACGAAATCGCCGCGCGAGAGCATGTTGGTTTCGAGGAGGCCGATCTTCTGCGGCGTCACCGCCACGGCCACCACGCGCACCTTGCCATTGAAGTGGTCGGGGAGGCTGAAATGCAGCGTCTTCTCGCCGTCGACGTCGACTAGCCCCGACCACCACACCGCCGGCTTTTCGCTCTTGCGCTTGAACGGATTGAGATTCTTGGCAAGGTCCGAACCGTTGTCGCCGCCGGGCGCGGCCATGCCGGTGAGGCGGCTGAACTCGGGCAGGATCAGATCGAGGATCTGCGCGGTCTCCACCTGCAGCATCTTCTTGGCGAAGAAGGTGTCGAGCGGATCGCCGACGCGATAGCGCGCCACCTGCAGAATGCCTTCGTCGACCGCGAAGACGACCACGCGCGCGCGGCCTTCGGTCTTGATCGTGAGCGGGATGTCGGCGCCGGGCTTTGCGACTTTCGGCAGGTCGACCGACAGCGACTGCGTGCGTGCTTTCCGGTTGACCTTGAACGGCGCCACGCCGTAGGACAACGGGCTCATGAACACTTCGTCCGAGTTCGGATCGCGCACGAACTGCACGTTGACGTAGCCGTTGCCCTCGAACTCGGCCGGCACGCGGATGCGTTGCACCGAGGCGGTGGTGTCGGCCTTGAACCAGGCGTGGGCGTAGACCTTGTCGCGTTCGAGCGTGATCAGACCGGCGCCGGCATACGGCGCGCGCACGCTGATCTCGATCTCTTCGCCCGGCGCGTAGTCGGTCTTCGACAGCGACAAGGTCAGTTCGGCGTTGCGCTCCAGCGAGCGCGTGAGGTTGGCGGCGCCGGCCACGCTATAGTCGATGCGGTTGAGCGCGTTGCCGTTGCCGTCGCGGATTTCCAGACGGAAGTCGCCGGGCTTGTCGGTCGGCAACGGATAGGTTTGCGCGGCGGCGGTGAGCGCGAGCGGCGTGTCCTTGCGATCGTCCAGACGCAGCTGCGAGACGTATTTGTAGACGCCGGAATCCTGCTTGGTCAGCACCGAAACGTAACGGCGCTCGACGAGCACCGCATGCAATCCGGTCACCGCGCGCGCTTTCGCATCGGCGCCGATGGCGACCAGCTGCACGCCGCGCTTGCTGTCGCGCTTGACGTAGTCGAGCGCGTCGGCGCTCTTGATGCCAATCAGGTATTCGTTGCTGGATACCAGCGTGGTGACACTGGCGGCGACATTGCGGCCGCTGCCCGGTTCGAACGCGCGCGCCAGCAAGCTGAGCTGATAGGTGGCGCGCGCGTACTTCTCCAGGCCGAGCGGAATCTCGGCCTTGCCTTCGGCGTCGGTCTTGGCGTCGCTCAGGGCTTCGTCGTAGCCTTCCTTGGCGCGCTGCGGGTCGTAGAAATTCCATCCCGGCCAGCGCGTGAATTCGGGGAACGCGGGGCGCAGCACCATGCTCGCTTCGACGCGGCGTTCCTGCGCCGGTGTGCCGAACAGGTTTTCCGCCGTGATCACGGCCTTCAGGCCTTCCGGCTTGACCCAGCCTTCGCTGACCTGCGCCGAGAAGCGCGCTTCCACGCGCATCGAGTCGGGCAGGAATTCGCGCACCTGCACCGTGGTGCTGCCGATGCTGGTGCGCTCGTTTTCCTTGCCGATCAGGAACAGTTCCGCGGACCAGGTGCCGCTCGGCCCGTTCTCGCCTGGCGTGAAGTCGGCGCTTTCGAAACCCACTTCGCCGAGCGAGAGGCGCTGGCGTTGCGCCACCGAGCCGCGCGGATCGGTCACCACCAGTTCCAGCGGCAGGCCGGCGAGCGGGCGCGACCAGTCGGCGGCGCGCACGATCAACCCGAGATGCACGGTGTCGCCGGGCCGGTACAGGCCGCGATCGGAGAACAGGTTTGCTTTCAGCGCGCCGGATTCGGCCGCGTTCTCCTCGCCGCCGATGTCGAAGCGCGAGTAGTCGAGCGTGCGGCCGTTGTCTGCGATCGGCAGGAACGACAGGTCGCTGCCCTGCTCGACGGTGAGCATCACCGGCTTCTTCTCGCGCACGAACGCTTTCAGCGCCGGCAGGCGTGCGTGGCCACCGGCGTCGGTGGTGGCATCGACCAGGGTTTCGCCGTTGCGCGCGATCGCGCGCACGCGCGCGCCGGCGACCGGCGTGCCGCTGGCGATCGACTGCACGAACACGTCGCGGCTGCCATCCAGCGCCAGCTTGGCGATCATGCCGAGGTCGGTGAGCACGATCAGGCGGCGATCGTTTTCCTCGCCGGAATTTTCATCCAAGGTTTCCCGCGCGGTCTTCTTGGCGTCTTCCGCGTCCAGCTTGCGCAGGCTGAGCAGGAACACGCCGCGCTTGCCGGGGGCGAGATACTCGCCGAGGTCGACGCCTTCATAGCGTGTTTTCGCCGGGTCGTCCGTCGGGAAGCTGCGCCGCGTTTCCTCGCGCTCGACCAGGCTGTCCTCGTCGAGATAATCGAGACTGGGATTGGTGTAGTCGCCGCTATTGTTCTGCACCAGCTGATGCAGCGCGCCGGGCAGCACGCGCGCCACTTCCAGACGCAAACCCGGCACGTTGCGCGCGGCGATGCTGACGCGGCGCTCGCCGCGCAGCGACAGCAGCGAGCCTTCGCCGACGAAGCGCAGCAGTTCCGGATACGGCGGCACTTGCCGCACTTCGTTCACGGGCTGTCCGAGCAGGAAGCCGCCGAAGGACTTCAGGCCCTTCGCCACGCGGATGACCAGATAGCGGTTCGGCGGCGCCTGATACTTGAAGCTGTGCGTCTCGACGAATTCGCGCTCGGCCGGCAGTGGCGTCAGCGCGACTTTCGTGGATTGCTTGAGGATCGCTTCGTCGACTTCGTTCGCCGACCAGTTGTACGGGCTCGATTGCTGCTTGGCCGGCAGCTTCGGATTCTTCTCCGGCAGCAGCCGCGCCTCGACCGCGCGCGAGACGTCGGCATCGCGCATGGCCTGGTTGAAGGTCAGCACCAGCACCTGTTCCGGCTCGTAGCGATCGTTCTCGGCAAGCGTGGCGTCAATGCTGTCCACCGCCACGCTGTAGAGCGATGGCAACCCGACATTCGACGACAGCGTCTCCGCGGTGCCTTCGCCGCCGAGCGTGCTGACGACGCCTTCGTCGACTTCCAGCAGCAGCTTGCCGCCATTGTCCGGAATCGTCAGCGGCGCCGAATGCACCCAGGCGCGCAATCTGCGTTCATCGTAGACGAGCGTCTTCGTCGGCGACGGCAGCGTCCTGCCGGCGCCATCGGTATAGGTGAAGCCGATGCGCTTCTCCAGCGAAGCCGCGTCGACCGGGTGTGAGAACTTCAGTTCGTACACCGCTTTTTTCAGGTTCGGGTCCTGCGGGTCCTGATAGAACTCCGACGTCACGACACTGGCCTCGAAGGCATGCGTGGTGAACTCGAATTCGCTCGCCACCAGCCGCACCTTCGGCGCCACGGCGACGGCGGGATCGAGCGTGATCTCGAATTCGGTGGCGATCGGCCAGTCCTTCGCCGGCGTGAACACCAGCGTGCTGTCGTCGCTCCACATCCATTCGCCCGGATGCGACGGCTGCAGCGTCACGCCTTTCGGCGCCTTGCCGACCTGGTCGAGCGGCGCAGCGGAGCCGGAGAAATGCAGGCGCAGCGGCGAGAGTTTCGGCGGCGTCTGCGTGTAGTCGGTGCGCGCCGGTTCGCTGAGTCGGACTTCCAGCGCATCCGGTTGCGGCGGTGCCGGCGGTTTCGTGTGCCACCACAACAGCAATGCGATCAGCGCGAACGCGCCGCCGAGCCAATGCATCGGCCGCATGCGCAGGCTGGCGCCCCACGCCGCGAGCCAGCGCGGCGGTTGCCAGTCGAAGCGGCCGAACAACGCGCGCAGGATTCGATCCGGCCAGATGTCCGGTTCGGGCGAAGAAGAAGACGCGGCTGATTCCGTTCCCTGGGCGCTCATCGTGCCCCCGCACGACGACTACAACTTGGGTGAACCGAGTGTTTCCCCTCCACCCGGCAATGGCGCGCAGCTTAGCAGTTGCGCGACGTCATTGCGTGCCGTGGTGCTTACCTTCCCACGGCAGGTACCACTTGCGGATGGCGGCGATGTCGGCGGCCATGTCGTCGGTGGGATGGAACAGCGGCCCGACGCCGATCACGCGTTCGGGATAGTGCAGATAGATGCCCAGGATCGGCACCTCGGCGGCCTTGGCGATTTTCCAGAATCCGGTCTTCCAGCGCTCCACGCGCTTGCGCGTGCCTTCCGGCGCCAGGCCGTACCAGAAGCGTTCCTGGTCGCGGATCAGTGCCGCGGCCTGTTCGATCACGCCGGCCGGCGCGCTGCGGTCGACCGGCATCATGCCCAGCCGCCGGCACATCCAGCCCAAGCCCGGGATACGGAAGACCGAGTCCTTGACCAGGATGCGCACGTCCAGCCCCATCGCGACCTTGGCCGCGAACGCCCACACGGCATCCCAGTTGGACGAGTGCGGCGCGCCGATCATCACCAGCCTCGGGATATTGGGAAACGAGCCCATCACGCGCCAGCCGCCCAGGCGCAGGATGCTGCGGCCGAGCCAGCGGGTGAAGCCGTTGTGTTTCACCTGCGGTGCGTTGGGCGGCAGGATCGGCACGACACCGTCGTGCTGGTTGTGATCGCGGTGCTGGTCGTCGCTATCGGTATCGCTCATGCCTCTCCCCGAGTTCCAACGGCGCCGATCGATCCGGCGCCGCCCTCTTCATTCAACGGCTCAATCGTTACAGCTCGATCCTTCCGGCTCAATCGTCCCAGCCGCGCCGCGAACGCCCCTGTTTGATCGTACTGCGTTCGCGCTTGGCGTCCAGCCGCCGTGCCTTGGCCGCGCGGCTGGGGCGCGTGGCGATGCGCGGCTTGGGCGCGTGCAGGCCGGATTCGATGAACGCGGCCAGCCGCTCGCGCGCGTCCTGGCGGTTGCGGTCCTGGGTGCGGAAGCGCTGCGCGCTGATCACCAGGATGCCTTCGTCGGTCATGCGGCGGTCGCGCTTGGCGAGCAGGCGCGCACGCACGGGCTCGGGCAGCGAAGGCGAACCGGCCACGTCGAAACGCAGCTCCACCGCCGTCGCCACCTTGTTGACGTTCTGGCCACCCGGGCCCGCCGCGCGCACGAAGCGTTCGGTCAATTCCTGCTCCGGGATGGTGATGGCCGGGGTGGTCATGGCGCCGATTGTAGCCGCGGCTGTCGCCGCGTCTTCGTCGACGGCGCGGTTTGACGGCCGCGCGCGGCTTCCTCGACCATACGGTCTTTCGTCATGGAGGATTCCCCGATGTCCCTGCGCACCTTGCTATTGGCCGCCCTGCTCGGCCCCGCTCTCATCGGTTTGACGGCCCCCGCGATCGCCGCGCCGCCCAGTGACCCCAAACTCGACCAACTACTGGAGCTTTCGCGGGCGAAAGCTTCCGTGGAAGCCATGTTGCCGCAGATTGAGGCCTCGCAACGGCAGCTGGTGGAGCAGATCGTTGCCGGCCAGTCTTTCACCAATGAGCAGCGCCAGGTTTTCGAATCAGTGATGCGCAAGGCTTCCGAACGCATGACGCAGGTGATGTCGTGGGACAAGCTCGAACCGATGTATCGCGATCTTTACCGTCAGACGTTCAGCGCGGAAGACATCGACGCCCTGATCGAGTTCTACAAGACGCCGGCCGGCCAGAATTTGCTCGACAAAACGCCACAACTGGTCCAGAACACGATGGCGGCGATGCAGAAACAGATTGCCCCGGTCATAGAGGAGTTCAAGCGGGACCTCTCGGCAGAACTTGACCGCGCACGGACCGGTGCTGAGAAATCTCCGGCAAAAACCCCGTAATTCCACCGCCTCGCCCTCCCGACGCGTGCGATTGCGCCCGTCGCCGGCCGGCATTTGACCCGCCCCGGCCGCTGGCGGATCATCGGGTTTCCCCCGTTAGGAGCGCCTGCCATGAAAGGCTCATCCCTGCTCCCGGCCGCCTTGCTCGCCATGGCAACGGCCATTCCGACCGCCTTCGCCGCGCCGCAGGACCCGGCCCGGATCGATGGCGCCTCCAGCGTCGACATCGCCGATGTCTCGGCCACGCCGCAGATTTCCTCCAGCTGGGCGGAGGTGCCGGCACAGCAACCGCCGCAGGACGCCATCCCGCAACAGGCCGCGTCCGGCGCACCCGCCGCCGAATCGCCGCTCGCCGAGCAGTGGCGCCAGCTGACCACGCGCTCGCCACAGGACTATGAAGCGGCCTACGGCAACGCCAATGTCCGGGAACGGCTGGGGCGGGTCTATTCGGCCGGCGCCGAGACCAATGGGCTGGGCGGGATCGGCGACAGCCTGTCGCTCCAGGGTGGCCTGCAAGGGCTGCAAGGCCAGGACCTGCAGGCGCTGGCCGCGCAGATGCTGTCCGGACAGAACGGCTACGGCTCCGCCGAGGGACTCAACATCAGCGGCGGCAACGCGACCGAGATCATGCAGTCCCTGCAGGGCGTCGTGAACGACATCAGCCGCCAGCTGATACCGGCGCTGCAGGACGCCAAGCGCGACTTCGACGGCGCGCTCAATCAGGCCGCGTCGCGTCGAGGGCGCTGATTTCGAAGGAACTGACCGCATCCGGCCCGAACAGGGCCAGCGCGCGACTGAATTCCGCATCAAACGGCGCCTCGGCACGGATGCGCCGCCCCGTGTGCGGATGATCGAATGAAAGCCGCCACGCATGCAGCAGCATGCGATGCACCCCGAGTTGCCGGAAGATGCGGTTGTGGCGCCCGTCGCCGTGGCTGCTGTCGCCGATCAGGTGATGCGAGAGGTGCTTCAGGTGCCGGCGGATCTGGCGGAAGCGTCCAGTTTCCGGCGAGGCCTGCAGCAAGGCGTAGCGCGAGGTGGCGAATTCGCCGGACGGAATCTCGAGTTCTGTCGTGGCCAATCGCGCGAAACGGGTGATGGCGGGTTTCTTCTCCGGCTTGCCCGGGCCGCCGTCGAGCGGATGATCGACGACGAATGCCTGTTCCGCCGGCCAGCCGCGACAAACCGCCAGGTAATCTTTTTCCACCGCGCGCGACATCAGCGTCTTGCCCAGCAGCGACGCGGTCTCGCGATCGAACGCCAGCAGCAGGCAGCCACTGGTGGCGCGATCGAGCCGATGCACGAGGAAGATCTGGCGTCCGAACTGCTCGCGCAGACGATCGGCCGCGAAGTCGGTTTCCCCACGCGCCAGCTTGCTGTCGTGGACCATCAGCCCGGCGGGCTTGTCGACGACGGCGAGGAATTCGTCGCCGTATAGCGTTTGGATCATCGCGCGCGGCTCAGCGCCGCGGCCAGGCCGCGATCAGCGCCCATAAACCGCCAAGGCCTGCCACCCACGCGGCGACGGGAATCGACAGCAAGCGCATCCCGCCGGCATCCAATGCGTACAGCACCGCCGCCGCGATCAGCAGGCCGGTGCCGAGGATCGCCGACACCGTGCGCCGCTGCATGCCTTTCATGGTCTGGGTGAGTTCGTGCAGATCCTTCGAGCGCAGTGACAGCTCGTGTCGTCCATCCACCTGCTGTTGCAACCAGGCGTGCAAGAGGCGCGGCATTTCCGGTGCATGCGTCACCAGTTCCGGCAAATGCTTGCGGAAACGGTCCATCAACCGCTGCGGGCTGTAGCGCTCGATCATGATGCGTTCGAGCACCGGCCGCGCCACCGCCCAGATGTCGAGTTCGGGATCGAGCAGGCGACCAACACCCTCGATATTGAGCAAGGTCTTCTGCAACAGGATCAGCTGCGGCTGCAATGTCAGTTCGTGCCGCTGCGCGGTGCGGAACAGCTTGATCAGCACCTCGGCCAGCGAGATTTCCGACAGCGGCCGGGTGAAGTACGGCTCGCACACCGTGCGCGCGGCCGCTTCCAGCTCGTCGATCCGGCTGTGCGCCGGCATCCATCCGGCCTGCACGTGCAGTTCGGCGATGCGACGGTAGTCACGGTTGAAGATCGCCATGAAATTCTCGGCGAGGTAGTACTGATCCTCGTCCGAAAGCTGGCCCATGATGCCGAAATCCAGCGCGATGAAGCGCGGGCTCTTCTTGCGCGCCGGGTCGATGTCGACCCAGATGTTGCCGGCGTGCGCGTCGGCGTGGAAGAAATTGTCGCGGAACACCTGCGCATAGAACACGCGCGTGCCCTTGGCGGCGAGCGCCTTGCGGTCGATGCCGGCGGCATCGAGCGCGGCGATGTCGTCGCTGGGAATGCCGTACACGCGCTCGAGCGTGAGCACACGCTCGGTGGTGTGGCTCCAGATCGGTTCCGGCACGTAGAGATCGTCGGAGTTCTGCCAGAAGCGGCGCAACACCGAGGCGTTCGCACCCTCGCGCAGCAGGTCGAGCTCGGCAGCGAGCGTGTTCTCGATCTCGGCGACGATCGCGTGCGGCCGGATCTTGTCGGCACTGGGATGGGTGCGTTCGACCAGGCTCGCGACATTCTTGAGCAAGGCGATGTCGGCGGCGATCTGCTTCTCGATGTTCGGCCGCAGCACCTTCACCACCACTTCGCGTGGCGGCGTGCCCTCCTGAGGCGTGCCCTTCTCCGGCGGCAGCGTCGCGGCGTGCACCTGCGCGATCGAGGCGGAGGCCAGCGGCGTGGTGTCGAAGCTCGCAAAGGCGGTGTCGACACTGCGTCCGAGCGAAGCTTCGACGATGCGGCGCGCGTCGTCGCCATCGAAAGGCGCCACGCGATCCTGCAGCAGCGTCAGCTCCACCGCGATGTCGGGCGGGATGATGTCGCGGCGTGTGGACAGGATCTGCCCGAACTTGACGAAGATCGGGCCAAGCTCCTGCAGCGCGCAACGCAGGCGCGCGCCACGCGACTGCGCGGCGATCTCCTTCGATGCACGCGGCACGAACGGCCGCATCAGATTGAGCCAGCGTTCGGCCGGCGTGCCGTCGAGCAGATCGTCCAGGCGATACTTCAGCAGTACCCGGCCGATCTTGGCGGCGCGCGTGAAGGCGATCATGGCGCGGATCCCTCCGCAGGAGCCCGGCCATCCACGCCCGGACTTCTCAATGCAACAGCCTGCTGAAGTCGGCTTATCTTGGCGGCGATTCGCTCCACGTCATCGCGCAAGGCATCGACGTCGTCGTGGAACGCGGCCAGCTCGTCACGCGGCACCACGTCGCGCGACTCCTCGGTCACGTATTCGGCGGCGCTCTCGGCGGCGTTTTTGCCGAGCGTCCGCGCCTGCTTCAGGCCGGCGGCCACGGCGTTGGCGATCTGCACGCCCAGCACGTCGCCGAAGACAGCGGCGAAGGGCTGCTGCCAGTCCGGATCGAAACGCTCGGCCAGCCGCTGCAGGCGCCGCGCCAGGTCGGCATCACCGGACACGCGCATGCGGCCGACCGGCGGTGCGTCGTCGCGACGCAGGAAGGGCAGCTGCGACACCAATGCGCCGAACGTGCTGCGCACCGCCAGGTCAGGCTCCCGGCCTTCCTCGACCGGCCCGACCACCAGGCGCTCGCCCTGCACCCGCAGCTGCAATGCCAGCGCCGGGGCCTCCAGCGTCAGCGTGATGCTGCGGCCGTCGAGCGGCTTCAGGCCGGTGCGCGTCTCCGGATCGAGCGCCAGCGCGCGATTGAGCGCAGTTTCCAGCGCACGGCCGGCGGGCTGCTTCCAGTTGAAAAGCGGTTCTGCCATCCGCGCATTCTATCCGGCAGCGCCTGCGGCGGGCCGCTAGAATGGGTGTCCAATCGCATCCACTTCATCGTTCGGACCCTGAAAACGTGAGCAAGCTCCGTGTCGGCATCATCTTCGGCGGCAAATCGGCGGAACACGAGGTTTCACTGCAATCGGCGCGAAACATCCTCGACGCCCTCGACCGCGAGCGCTTCGACGTCAGCCTGATCGGCATCGACAAGCAGGGCCAGTGGCACCTGAGCGACGCCCGCGACTTCCTGCTCAACGCCGACGATCCGGCGCGGATCGCCCTCAACCGCAGCGGTGAAGCCTTGGCGATGGTGCCGGGACGTGGCGAACGGCAGCTACTCCCAGAGAATCCCGCACGTAGCCTCGACCAGATCGACGTGATCTTCCCGATCGTGCACGGCACGCTCGGCGAGGACGGCTCCCTGCAGGGCCTGCTGCGCATGGCCAACCTGCCCTTCGTCGGTTCGCCCGTGCTCGGCTCGGCCGTGGCGATGGACAAGGACGTCGCCAAGCGCCTGCTGCGCGATGCCGGACTGGAAGTGGCGCCGTTCGTCACCCTCAAGCGGCGCGACACGGCCGATTTCGAAACGCTGAAGACACAGTTCGGTCTGCCGATGTTCGTCAAGCCGGCCAACCAGGGCTCGTCGGTCGGCGTGAGCAAGGTGCGCGACGAAGCCGAATTCCGCGAAGCCGTCGCGCTCGCCTTCACCTACGACCACAAGGTGCTGGTGGAAGCGGCGATCGTCGGACGCGAGATCGAATGCGCCGTGCTCGGCAACGACGACCCGCAGGCCAGCGTCTGCGGCGAGATCGTGGTGCACGACGAGTTCTATGCCTACGACACCAAGTACATCAATGAAAGCGGCGCGGAAGTCGTCGTGCCCGCCGCGATCGATGCCGAGGCCAACGATCGCATCCGAGACGTCGCGCTGCGCGCGTATCGCGCGCTGGAGTGCGCGGGGTTGGCGCGCGTGGACGTGTTCCTGACCGCGGAAGGCCGCATCGTGGTGAACGAGGTCAATACACTGCCCGGCTTCACCCGCATCAGCATGTATCCGAAGCTGTGGCAGGCCAGTGGGATCAGCTACAGCGAATTGATCACGCGGTTGATTGATTTTGCGGTCGAGCGGCATGCGGCCGATGCTGCGCTGCGCAGCTCGGTCTGATGGGTCTATTACGCCCTTATTAACCACTCCTTCACGCTGCCACGAATACGTTTCCCTCCACACAGGGACGGATCGGGACGAGGCAGCATGGTGAACCTTCGGCATTCTGCTTACAGCGTGTTGTTGCTTGCCTTGAGTTCCGGCGCATGCGCGACTGGCGAACAAAAGGTACCAGCTTCGGCCACTGAATACCCAGCGGGGTCGTCAACGCCGCAAGGTGTGCGCCTAAACTGGGCGGCTGCCTATCCGAGCGAATTATTTGGCATATGGGATCCTTGGCCGATCCCCTGCAATCCACCTACTCCTTACGGCAGTGATGGAGGGCTTGAGATCAAGCCAGATCAGATTTTGGGGTATGAAAAAACCCTCAAACCGGAGAAGGTTCGAAAAATATCTAGCTCTCCAAGCGTCTGGAGAGCGGAGTCCATCGAGCAATACGATGGTAATCAGATACGAATTGTCGAAATATTCGTTCTAGATGGACCCTATTTGACCGTCACGAACGGACGGATAGCGACGACCTACACGAAATGTAATAAGAACAAGTAGGTCAAATGAACAACCCAAGTCCTGCTACAACCTATCGTGTTATTCAGCTTGGAGCCCCGGGTACGTCCAGCCGCGGTCAAGTCAATGAACCTGTCACCAGCTTCGACAGTTTGGTAACACATCATCCAGGAGACAACTACAACGCTTATATGCGGGACGGCGTAATCGTGGAAGGGCAGGCTGGCCGTACCCACGCCTATATAGGCGGGGAAATTCAAGAAATCGAAATCCCCCGAAACGGCAACACCTATGGCCTGAAGGCAGACCAGGTCTTGTTGAAGAAAGATTTCATGTTGGAAGACCCCACTCAACCTACGGGCTCAACTTTGGCTCGTAGTGTCGATGTACCATCGCCAATTAGTGGTTATGTCGGCCGAGTTAACGCGACCGAAGGATTAGTTGACATTTACGACCGACAAGATGGGGATGTGATTGCGCGAATCCGACACATGACAAATATTGCCGTGTCTGAGGGAGATACCGTTACCTATGGACAAGCTCTTGGTACACAAGGACGAGTGCAAACCGGAAAAGTTCATACTCATTTGGAGATGGACACGCGCTACCACCAACAGTACGAGAACTACATCTCAGACCTGACGAGCGGCCGTTTGCCTATCGAAGCCGAACAGCGCGTTAGCGTGGAGCCACTTGCAATCGTGGACGATGGAATCATTCGTCTAGGCGAATCTAGCGAACGACTCAAGGATTTGCAGCGCATCATGTCGAACGAAGGGTATCGCTCTGCGGGCGATAAGCCGCTCGATCAAGACGGCGTTTACCGCATCGGAATGCAAGGCGCATTGCTGGATTTCCAGCGCGCGCACGGATTGCCGCAGACTGGCGACATTGACGCCGCCACATTGAACTTCGCACCACCTGAAAGAACGCAAAGCCGAGAGACTGATCGCCAGGACCACATGGCTCCCGGCAGGACGATTCCCGCGACTCCTGAGTCCCAAGCGCCAACAGCTCCAGGGCATCCCGATCACCCGGACCATCGCCCTGGCTTGCCGGATCCGTTGCCGCCGCCCGTCAATCAGCACAGACGGCGTAGCCCTGCCGATCCGGATCACGAAGACCACGCGATGCTGGAACAGATTCGCGCGGGCGTGCGCAAGATTGATGACGGGCTGGGCAAACCCTACGACGACATGAGCGAACGCATCAGTCGCGGCTTGTTGACGGCGTGCAAGGACAACCGGGAGATGTGCCCGGACAAGTCCGACTACTCGCTCGCGGGCAACGCGCTGAACCGCGTTGATCATGTGATCCTGGGGAAGAACGGCAACCTCTTCGCGGTTCAAGGCAATCCGAACGATCCCGGCGATCCCGCGAACAAACGCGCCTACGCGCCTGTCGAGCTGCTGGCACGAACGCCGGTCGAACAGTCGGACGAAAAGCTGCAGACGGCCAATCAGGCCTTGACGCAGGAACGGGCGCTGACACAACAGCAGGAACTTGCGCGCGGCCAGAACGAGCCCGCGCGCAGCAGTCCAGTGATGTCGTGATCTAGACCAGCCCTAGGTGGAACTGCAGGACGATCCGCAGCTCATCCGGAGACCTCCTGCTATCTCACTCTCAAGCCCGGTACGCCGCGGCCAATCGCGCCAAACCATCGGCGAAGCTGACGCGCGGCACGTATCCGAAATCGCGCGTAGCCGGCGTCATGTCGTACCAGTGCGTGGTACTGAGCTGTTCGGCGAGAAAGCGCGTCATCGGCGGATCGCTGCGCAGGCGCAGCAGCGGCCACAGCGTCTCGCAGACCGCGCCTATGGCGTAAGCGACGCCGAAGGGAATGGTGCCCTCGATTTGCGGCGCGCCCGCGGCCTGCAGCAGGCTGTTGAGTGTCTCGCGCAGCGTCTTCGGCTCGCCGTTGCTGATGAAATAAGCGCGGCCCGCGCAGGCTGCGCCGGGGACGAGGTGATCGAAGGCGTCGAAGTGCGCCTGCGCGGCGTTGTCGATGTAGGTCGTGTCGATCTTGTTGTCGCCGCTGCCCACCAAACGCAGGCGGCCGCTGCGCGCGCGCTCGATCAGGCGCGGCAGCAGCTGGTTGTCGCCCGGCCCCCAGATCAGGCGCGGGCGCAGCGCGACGGTGGCCAGCACGCCATCGTTCGCGGCAAGCACGGCTTGCTCGGCGATCTTCTTGGTGTGCGCATACGGCGCCTTGAGATCCTCGCCGTAGGGCACGGAGTCGGCGGTGCCGCCCTCGACCGGATGCGTGGCGCGATGCGTCACGCTCGGCGTCGAGGTATAGATCAATCGACCGACACCATGCGCGCGGCAGGCGGCGAGCACGTTCTCCGTGCCGACCACGTTGGCTTCGTGATAACTCTCGTAGCTGCCCCAGGCACCCGCCTTGGCGGCGTTGTGGAAGATCGCCTCCATCCCGGCCGCCGCCGCGATCACCGCATCGCGATCGGCGAGATCACCCCGCACCTGATGCACGCCGAGCGCATCGAGCGCGGGATAGTGCCCGCGATTGAAACTCGTGACCGCGTGACCGCGCGCGATCAGCCCGCGGCACAGCGCCTGACCGAGGAATCCGCCACCGCCCGTCACCAGGACGCGCGTCACTTGCCTCTGCCCCATCCGTCTTCCTGCGTGTCGCCGCGCTTCGGCGGCTTCTGCTTCGCCGCCCACAGCGCGAGTTTCTCGCGCCCGATCTTGGCGTTGTGGCGGATGTCGACCGGAAATGATTTTGGGTAATGCAGGAAGCGCTCCACCTTGGCCGTATGCACGTGGCCTTCGCCGAGATGGCGCAATTCCTGCTCGATGCGCGGCCATTCCCCGGCCTCCACGCCGGCGCGCAACTCCACGCACAGCACGGCCTGCTGCGTGCCCAAGGCGCCGACACCGACCAGCGCGGTGCGCCGCACGTCGGGATGCGTGTTGAACACCGGTTCGATCTGCTCCGTGCACAATGTCGTCGCGGCGGTGACCACGCGCTGCGTCTTGCGTCCGCAGAACCACAGGCGGCCATCGCGATCGAAATAGCCGAGATCGCCCATGCGATGCACAACGCGCTCGCTGCCGTCGGGCAGGGCTTCGCGAATCTTCGCCAGACGCGTCTGCGCATCGCGACTGAAATAGGTGTCAGTGGCGGTCGGGCCGGCGACTGTAATTTCGCCGACCAGCCCGCCCTGCACGATCAGATCGTCGGACCAGCGCTCGATCGCATCGTCGGTGACGCGGATCAGCCGCACTTCGTTCGGCGGCACTGGCCGGCCGACGCAGGTGCCGGCACCGGCTTCGGTACGCTCGCGCAAGAGCACCAGCTCGCGGCCCTCGATCGTCGCCACCGGCAGGCATTCGGTGGCGCCATACGGCGTCCAGAACTGACCGTGTTCGGGCATGAGCGTGCGGATCTTCGCCACCACGTCGGCCGGCACCGGCGCGCCGGCGGAGGTGATGCGCGTGACGCCTTTCAACGGCGCGCCGTGTTCGGCGAGCACGCGCATCAGCGCCGGCGATCCGAACAGCTGCGTCACGCCGAAGCGTTCGATCGCTGCCAGCAGCTTGCGCGGATCAGCCGAGGCCGGGCGCGCGGGGTCCATGTCGGGGATGATCGAGGTGAGCCCGAGCGCGGGGTCGAACAAGGCGAACGGCGGAAACGTCGGCAGGTCGACGCCGCCGGGCTGCATGTCGAAGGCCGCGCGCATCATCTCGATCTGCGCGACGAAATGGCGATGGCGGTACACCACGCCCTTGGGGATGCCGGTGGAGCCGCTGGTGAACACGATCGCGGCGACTTCGTCCGGCTCGGTGTCGGCAAGCTGCGAGGAACCTGCGGTGTTGGCGTGGATCACGGCGCCATCGCGCTCCACGCGCGCCAGCGTCGTATCCGCGAGCAGCGCGAACGCGCCGGTGGTGATGCGGATGCGCGCCGAACGCGCCCACCCGAGCAGCACGCGCGCCAGATGCGCGAGCGGAATGCCGATGAAGGCCTGCGGCTGCGCTTCGCGCAGACATTGCTTCAGCGCGCGCTTGTCGATGCCGGGATCGACCAGCACCGGCACCGCGCCGGCCTTGAACAGCGCGAACATCAACAGGAAGAATTCCGGCGTCGGCCGCACCATCACCACGGTGCGCACGCCACGGCGGATGCCGTGACGCGCCAACCCGGCGGCGATGGCATCGCTGCGCGCGTCCAGCTGCGCGTAGGTCAGCGTGACGTCGTAACGGCCGCCCCCGCTCGGGCAGCGCATCGCGATCTGGTCGGGGCGCTCGGCCGCGAGTTTCGGCAGGGCGGCGGCGATGTTGCAGGGGTCGGTCATGCCGCTATTCTCGCCTGCCGCGCGTCCTTGTGTTTGGGCGTTAGGGCTGCGGATTCGCGTCCAGGGGATTCGCATCCAAAAACGCGCGCATCATCGGCACCAGCGCTTCGTGCTTGTCCTCCAGCACGTAATGCCCGGCATCGTCGTAGGCCTGCACCCGTGCCTGCGGCAGGGCCTGGCGGAAGCCGTCGAGGATGTGGTGGTCGAAGACGAAATCCTTCAGGCCCCAGCCGATGAAGGTCGGGCGGTCGGCGAATTCCGGCAACCGCCGCCCCGCTTCCTCCACCAATGCCCAGGCCGGATCGCCGGGGCGCAGCGGGATGTCCTGCATGAAGCGCAGCGTGGCAATGCGGTTGGCCCAGCTGTCGTAGGGCGCCACGTAGGCACGGCGCACGTCCGGCGGCATGCGCCGCTCCACGCCCAGCCACGAGGCGCCGGCCGAAAACAGGTTGAAGGCACGGATCAGCGCACCGCCGATGCGCAAGTCGCGTCCGAACGACAGCTGCCACGGCATCTTCTTCGCCGCCGGCAGCGGGAAGGCCGCGGTGTTGGTGAGGATGAGGCGCCGCACCTGCGCCGCATGCGAGAGCGCCCAGCCGAAGCCGATCATGCCGCCCCAGTCGTGCACGGCCAGCGTCACCGGGCCATCGATGCCGAGGTGATCGAGCAGCGCGCCGAGATCGTCGACGCGCGACTGCAGGGTGTAGCGGTAGTGCGGGGACACCGAAGGCAGATCGTTCGGCTTGTCCGACAGCCCCATGCCGACATGATCCGGCACGATGCAGCGGTATGCCTTTCCGGCAGCCGGATCGCGTAACGCCAGCACCAGATGCCGCCAGTAATAGCTCCACGACGGATTGCCGTGCAGCATGACCACCACTTCGCCATCGCGCGGACCTTCGTCGAGGTACGACATCGCGATGCCGGGACGTACTTCGAAGCGCCGTGGAGCGAAGGGATAGTCGGGAAAATTCATGCGATCGAACGGAAACCCGCCGCTGTCACGAAGCGGGCTTACGACAGGATGACGTTTGCGATGACGGCGACGCGATCCGCGCCGCCGTTCACCACACCACTTCCGCCATCGAGCAGTTCAGGCCCGAGCCGATGCCGAGCAGGGCGATGCGGCTGCCTTTCTTCAGGCGGCCCTTCTCGCGCAGCTTACTCAGCACGATCGGCACCGAGGCCGGGCCGATGTTGCCGTGCTCGCCGAAGATGGTCATCACCTTCTTCGGATCGATGCGGAAAGCGCGCAGGAAGGCCTTGGTGTGCTGCTTGCTGACCTGATGGATGACGAATTCGTCGAGTTCGTCCGCCACCCAGCCCAGCGCCAGCCTCGCGGCGGCCCAGGTTTTGTGGCCGAGCTTGAGGCCCTCGATCATCAGCATGCGGCCGTCGGCGATCATGCGATCGTGGTGCAGATCGCCTTGGCACAGGTGGTTCCACTCGGTGGCCGAGCGGGTCACACCGCCGCGATAACGCGGAGCGCCCGGGGCCAGTTCGGCACGCGCCAGCACCATGGCGGCGGCGCCGGAGCCGAGGGTGAGCGTGGCGATCTCGTCGCGCATCTGCTCGGCGGTGACGTCGGCACGGGTCAGGCGGTCGAGGGTCTTCTCGTAGGCCAGGTCGGCGGTTTCGCCGTCGACCACCAGGGCGTAGTCGATCTCGCCGCGCTCGATCATGCGGCTGGCGATGTCCATGCCGTTCAGGAATGCCAGGCAGGCGTTGGCCACGTCGAAGTTCTGGCAGTTCTCGCCCAGGCGCAGGTTGCCGGCGACGATGGAGGCCGTGGACGGCTCCAGGAAGTCGCGGCTGACCGAGGTGTTGACCAGCAGGCCGACGCGGTCGGGCTCGATGGCGGCGTCGGCCAGCGCCTTCACGCCGGCCAGGGTGGCCGCATCGGACGGCTTCACATTGCCGTCCCACAGGCGGCGCTCGCTGACGCCGGCGATGGTTTCCAGCATGTCCGCCTTGATCTTCAGCCGGTCCAGGGTCGGCTTGAGGCGGGCATTGATTTCCTGGCTGGAGAGCCGCCGCGGGGCGTCGATATGGGCGAGGCCGGCGATGGCGACGTGTTGAAAGAGCATGGGCTGGCCGCCGTCAGGCTGGCGAAAGGGCACATAGGGTACTGGTTTCGGGGACCGTGCGCATGCGTAGGGACGGGTCAGAGCGTGCCAAGTGCGGCACGGCCGCACAGTTCTGGTAAACGACTGGGCCAGGGATAGCCGGGCCGGACTGTCCGAAGCTGGACGTTGCCAGGACGGTTCCCTAATTGGTTTGCCACAAATTGCGGCATTCCGCTGATGCCTTGCAGGTTAAGCGGGAAGCGCAAGGACGAAGTGGCGAAGCGACTGATAGTCCTCGGTGCATGCCCAGCCTTGTGATACCAAGATAGATCGAGCCTGCTCCCAATCCTCATTGTCCAAGAGCACTTCGATCGCCTGAATCTGACCGTGGTACGCGCCTACAAATACGCGGATCCAATGCGGACCCGGGGTCGCCATTTCGACAAACAGAGCGTCAAGTTTGGAAATGACCTCGGGATAGGAATCCGAGAGAGTGGAATTGTCCGAATACTGCGTAAGAAGAGGCCCACTGAAAATTTTCCAGGCCGCGTCTTGACGCTTCCAGCTTTCGACCTCGACTTGGTCCTCACAGGAATGGTTGGTAAGCGCTTCAATGAGAACGTGGAATACGCCGAGCAGCATCTTTGCGAAAGCATTGGAAACCGCTTGATCCTTGGAATCCCCTACGCCAGCGAAACATTCAATGATGGGCCTTCCACCAAGAAGCGCCGAGTACGCTCTGACCTCCAAGACAACCGAGGCTTTGCCAGCAGATGAAATTTCTCGCTCGAATACTTCGGCCTCCAATTCAAGGCGACCGCCCTCGACGGAAATGAAATCCGCATACTTGACGACGGGCAGCCCATGAGAGACAAGCGCTTCTTGCAGCTGGGTGAGGATTTCCTTGTTCAAGAGACCCGTTTCGCTCAGCGTCCGCACTTCCAAGCCGCAAACGTCTGATTCCCATTCGCCGGCTGATCAATCGGATTGACGGTATCCGCCCCGATCCCGACCGCCTCGTTGCGAGCGAGCGTCTCCAGCTCTTCCCGCACGCGCAGCTGGTTGCGGTTGTACAGCGCGACCTTGCTGGTCACCGACACCGTGATGTCGCCCCGCTTCTCGCACCCCGAAGGCGCGGCACTCGCCACCTTCACCGCGGAGGCGCCCTGCGCCATGTGCACCCAGGTACAAGCGCCCGTGGACACGGCCAGCAGTCCGATCAGGACATGCCTGTAAATGCGCGACTCGAACATGATCACCTCTGCCTGAAAATGCGATGCCCGCCATTGTGGCGGGCATCGCGGACACCGTACAGCGCGAACGTTTACTTGCCAGCGGCCTTGCCGTCGGCGTCGACCACGCTCACCTCGCCGAGGTTCAGCGCGCGGATCGGCTGTTCGATCTGCTTCAGGTCGCCGACCACCACCCAGGTCAGGGTATTGGCGTCGATGGTCTTCGCCGCCTCGGCCACCTGCGCCGGCGTCAGGCCTTCGATCTCGGCCTTGCGCTTGAACACGTAGTCGTCGGGACGGCCGTAGCGGACGATGCCGCCGATCGTGCCCATCACCGCGGCCGAGGTTTCGTAGGCGCCGGGCAGGCCGCGAATCTCGGTGGCCTGGATCTTGGCGACCTCGGCAGCGCTCGGCGGCGCCTTGCCGCTGACGTACTCGCTGATCTCGCGCTGCAGTTCCTTGAGCGAATCGGCGGTCTTGTCGATCTGCACCGGCGCGAAGGCGATCCACGGCCGCTGTCCGAGCGCGCCGGAACTGAAGCTGTAGGCGCCGTAGGCCCAGTGCTTGTCCTCGCGCAGGTTCATGTTCAGGCGCGAGGAGAATTCGCCGCCGAGCACGGCGTTGGCGATGTCGAACTTCACCGATCCCGCATCCTTGGTCGAGGGCACCAGTTCACCGGCGAGGATGGTGGCCTGCACGGCGCCCGGCTGGTCGATCAGATACACGCGCGGCTTGGCCGGACGCGCCACCTCCGGAATGGTCGCGGCGGCAGGCGCGGCGCCCTCGCCCTTCCAGTCGCCGAGGTGCTTGTCGAGCAGCGGCACGATCTCCTTCAGCGTGGTGTCGCCGACCACGATCAGCGTGGCGTTTTCCGGACGCAGCCAGGTGCGCTGGTAGGCGAGCAGGTTGTCACGGCTCAGCGCCTGGATCGAGGCTTCGGTGCCGGTGCCGCTGAAGGGAATCGCATACGGATGGCCCGCGCCGTACAGCAGCGGCGGCAGCACGCGCTGCGCGGCGCCGTTCGGGCGCGCCTTTTCCTGCTGGATGCCGGCGATCCAGGTCGCCCTCACGCGATCGATCTCCTTCTGGTCGAAGCGCGGCTGGCGCAGCATGGTGGCGAACAGCGCGATCGAAGGATCGAGGTTTTCCTTCAGCGCCGACAGCGAGGCGTTGCTGCCGTCGATCGAGGCGCCGGCGCCGAGGCTGGCGCCCAGCGATTCGGCGCGGTTGGCAAAGCCCAGCGCATCGAGATCGCCCGCGCCCTCGTCGAGCATGCCCATGGTGAAGCTGGCCGCGCCAAGCGTGGCCTTGTCATCGCTCGCCGAGCCGCCGTTGAACTCGTAGCTCATCCGCACCACCGGCACGCCGCGGCGCTCGGCCAGGATCAGCTTGGTGCCGTTCTTGAGCGTGGCGCGCTGCAGTTGCGGGAACTTCAGTTCCGGGAACTGCGAGGGCACCTGCACGCCCTTGGCGCGGTCGACGTCGCTGGCGGCGGTCTTGTACTTCGGATCGACCGCCGGCAGGGTCAGCGGGGTCGGCGTTTCACTCGGCTCCTCGACCAGCGCCGTGCGCTGTCCCGGCGCCACCACCAGAGTGTGGCTGCCGACGCCGAGCCACTGGCCGCCGACGGCCTTGAGCTGATCGGCGGTGGTGGTCTCGATGTTCTTCAGCGAGGTGCGGAAGCAACCCGGGTCGCTTTCATACACCGCGCACTGCGCCAGCGCGTCGGCCTTGCCGCCGAAACCGCCGATGCGCTCGATGCCGCGGATGAAGCCGGCGCGGTAGACGGTCTTGGCCTGCTGCAGTTCGGCGGCGCTGGGACCTTCGGTGACGAGCTTCTTCAACTCCTCGTCGATGATCGCCTCCACCTTGGCCGGATCGACGCCCTGCTTGACGTTGGCGGTGATGATGAAATTGGAGGCGAGCTGCTGCACGTCCATGTCGGTGCCGATGCTGTCGACCAGCTTCTCCTCATGCAGCAGGCGCTTGTCCAGGCGAGAGGACTGGCTACCGCCGAGCACCTGCGAGAACAGCTGCAGGCGATCGTTGTCGGCGGTGCCGACCTGAGCCACGTTCCAGACGCGGTAGATGCGCGCCTGCGGCACCTTGTCCTGCATCACCTCGCGCGTGTTCTCCGTGCGCCGGGCCACGTCCACCTTCGGCTGCGCCATGCTCGGGGTGGCCGGGATGTCGCCGAAATACTTCGCCACCTTTTCCCTGGCCGTCTTCACGTCGATGTCGCCGGCCAGCACCAGCACGGCGTTGTTGGGGCCGTACCAGGTGCGGAACCAGTTCTTCACGTCCTCCAGCGAGGCGGCGTTGAGATCGGTCATCGAGCCGATCGTGGTGTGGTGATAGGGATGGCCCTTCGGGTACATCACCTGGGCGAGCTTCTCCCACACCTGGCCGTAGGGCTGGTTCTCGCCCTGGCGCTTCTCGTTCTGCACCACGCCGCGCTGCTCGTCGAGCGTCTTCTGGTCGATGGCGCCGAGCAGGTGGCCCATGCGGTCGGATTCCATCCACAGCGCCATGTCGAGCGCGGTGGTGGGCACGTTCTCGAAATAGTTGGTGCGGTCGTTGTTGGTGGTGCCGTTCATGTCGGTGGCGCCGACCAGTTCGAACGGTTCGAAGAATTCGCCCTTGTGATTCTCCGAGCCGTTGAACATCAGATGTTCGAACAGATGCGCGAAGCCGCTGCGTCCGGCCGGCTCGTCCTTGCTGCCGACGTGGTACCAGATGTTCACCGCCACGATCGGCGCCTTGCGGTCGGTATGCACGATCACGCGCAGGCCGTTGGGCAGGGTGAACTGCTCATAGGGGATGTCGACGTTCTTGGCCGTCGCCGGCGCGGCGAATGCGGAGACCGGTGCCAGGCTGCCGAGGGCGGCGCCAAGGGCGAGAGCGAGCAAGGCGGCGCGCGGGCGGCGCGGCGCGGCGGACGGACGGACGGCGAAGGACGGCATTCGGCACTCCTGTGCGATGGACGGAAGGTCTTGCATCCTAGCCGCTCGGCCCGGACTGCGACCTAGGCCACAAGTCCTGTGGGGGTTTCGCGGCTCCCGGACGTTATAGACTTCCCCCATGGCTTCCCGACACTGCCTGGTGACCGGCGCCAACCGTGGCCTCGGGCTCGAATTCGTCCGCCAGTTGCTGGCGCGCGGCGATCACGTGATCGCGGCCTGCCGCAAACCGGGCAAGGCCGCCGCGCTCAATGCCCTCGCCGGCAGCCATCCGGGGCGCCTGCACTTGCTGCCGCTGGACGTGGCCGATCCGAAAACCCATCTCGAACTGGCGCGCGAGCTGCCGCTGGTGCTGGGCGGCCAGGACGACGGCGAGCAGGACGGGAGCGGACCGGGCAAGCTCGACCTGCTGATCAACAATGCCGGCGTGCTGCATTCGGGCGAACGCTTCGGGCGCCTGAGCGCGAGCATCGTCGAGGACAGCTTCCGCACCAATGCCATGGGCCCGCTACTGCTGACGCAGGCGCTGGCCGAGTCGCTCGCCGATGGCGGGAAGGTCGCCAATCTCAGTTCGCAACTTGGCTCCATCGCCGGCGTGAGCCGTTTCGGCACGCCGAGCTACAACATCAGCAAGGCCGCGTTGAACATGGTCAGCGCGTTGCTGGCGCAGGCGCTGGCGCCGCGTGGCATTCCCGTGATCGCGCTGCATCCGGGTTGGGCGCAGACCGACATGGGCGGGCGCGATGCCACGGTGCCGGCCGCCGATGCGGTGAGCGGCTTGCTGCGCGTGATCGATGGCGCGACGACTGCGCAGAGCGGACATTTCTTCGACTGGCAGGGCCGCGAACTGCCTTGGTGAACGTCACTGCTTTTGCCCGTCATTCCCGCGAAGGCGGGAATGGCGGCAGCGGGCGTCACCCCGGCGCCAGCTTCAGCACCACGATGCCCGCGAGCACCAGCGCGACACCGCTCAAACGCGCCGCGCCCAGCGATTCGCCAAACAACCACGCCCCTGTCAGCACCGTGCCCACCGCGCCGATCCCGGTCCACACCGCGTAGGCGGTGCCGACCGGCAGCACGCTCAGGCTCCTGCCCAGCAACCAGACGAACGCGCCGAGCAGCAACAGCGACACCAGGCTCCAGCCCAGCCGCGTGTAGCCCTCGGCCTGCTTCATCGCCAGCGCCCACAGCACGTCGAGCACGCCGGCGACGAGCAGCATTCCCCATGCGAGTGCGTGGCTCATGGCGATGCTCAGGCCGCCGCCGCGATCGCCATGCCTTCCGCGCGCATCGCCTCGCGCACGTGCGGACGCGCGGCGATGCGCTGCAGGTAGTCGCGCAGGCGCGGATACGGCGTCAGGTCGACGCGGGTCCACTTCGACCAGCCGATCACGGTGAAGGCGTAGGCGTCGGCGGCACTGAACTGCTCGCCGAGCAGATAGGCATTCGTGGCCAGGTGTTTTTCGATCAGCGCCAGCCGGTCGGCGATCTTCGCGCGCGCGGCCTGCTGCGCCGTCTCGCCGAGTTCGGGATGGAACAGCCAGGGGCTGTAGGCCTTGTGCAATTCACTGCTGATGAAGGTGAGCCATTCCAGCAGGCGGTAGCGCTCGGGCGTGCCCTCGGCCGGGGCCAGCCCGCTCTGTGGCGCTCGGTCGGCCAGGTATAGGGCGATGGCCACGCCCTCGGTCAGCAGGCGGCCGTCGTCCAGGCGCAGCGCCGGCACGTAGCCCTTCGGATTGATCTCGGCAAAATCCTGCCCGGCTTCCGTCAAATGCGGAGCCTTGGTGATGTTCACCTTTTCCAGTTCGAGGGAGATGCCAGCCTCATTGGCGATGATGTGGGGTGAAAGCGAGCAGCTGTTGGTGGCGTAGTAGAGCTTCATGACGGGACTCCGGGATGGGGAGTCCAAGGATGTTGTTGTATTCTCCGCAAACCAATATGGCAAAAAAGAACATCTAGTTTGCGTAAAAAGAAAACAACCACCTCCACGGGCGGCATCGCGCTCGATGACCTCCGCCTGCTCCTGGCCATCGCCGATCGCGGCAGCCTGGGCGGCGCGGCGAAGCGGCTGGGCGTGGATCACTCCTCGGCCTTCCGCCGCCTGGCCGCGCTGGAGGCGCGCATCGGCGCGCGCCTGTTCGACCGCGCGCGCGGCGGCTACTCGCCCACGCCTGCCGGCGAGATCGCCATCGCCGCCGCCGACCGCATCGGCGAGGAACTCGACGCGCTCGACCGCCGCCTGCTCGGCGAGGATCTGCGCCTGTCCGGCCGCATCCGCGTCACCACCACCGACACCCTGCTGCACATCGTCGCGCCGCTGTTCGCCGAGTTCCGCCGGCTCGAACCGGGCATCGTGATCGAAGTCGCCGCCGGCAATGCCATCTTCGACCTGAGCCGGCGCGATGCCGACATGGCGATCCGCCCCACGGCCACGGTACCGGACCATCTGATCGCACGACAGATGACGACGGTCGCGATCGCGCGCTACGCCACGCCGGAGTATCTCGCGCGACAGATGCAACGCGGCCTCGGCGATGAGGATTTCGCCGAACACGATTGGATCGTGCCCGACGAATCGCTCTCGCACGTGGGCAGCGCGCGCTGGATCGCCGCGCACGTGGCGCGCGAACGCATCGTGCATCGCGGCGATTCCCTGCTCGCACTGCTGCAGGCGGCGAAGGCCGGCATGGGCATGACCGCCCTGCCCTGCTATCTCGCCGATCGCGAACCCGCGCTGCGGCGCGTCGGCGCCACGCTCGACGACGCCGCGGTGCCGCTGTGGTTGATCACGCATCCGGACCTGCGGCAGGCGCGGCGCCTCCGCGTGCTGGGCGAATTCCTGTTCGAGCACCTGCGCGCGCAGGACGCGTTGTTCACCGGGCGCGAGAGCGTGTTCGCGGATCGCTGACGCGAACGACGCGCACCCACCCGCCTCTTACAATCGCCATATGTTCGACGTCCTGCTCTACCAGCCGGAAATTCCGCCCAACACCGGCAACGTGATCCGCCTGTGCGCCAACACCGGCGCGCGACTGCATCTGATCGCGCCGCTCGGTTTCACGCTGGAGGACAAGCAGCTGCGCCGCGCCGGACTCGACTATCACGAGTATGCGCCGGTGCGCGTGCACACATCACTGGACGCAGCATTGCAGGCGATCGCGCCGCCACGCCTGTTTGCCCTCTCCACGCGCAACGCCGTGCGCTACGACCAGCCGCGCTTCGTTGAGAACGATGCGTTCCTGTTCGGGCCGGAAACGCGCGGGCTTCCGCCCGAAGTGATCGACACGGTGCCGGAAGCGCAACGCCTGCGCCTGCCGATGCGGCCGAACAACCGCAGCCTCAACCTCTCCAACGCCGTAGCGGTGGTGGTGTTCGAGGCGTGGCGGCAGCTCGGTTTCGTCTGACGATGCAACGTCATCGCGCGACCGTCGCCGGTCGCGCGATGTGCGGGCTCACGAAGCGCGCGCTTACTGGTTGCCTTCGACCGCGATCTCGACGCGGCGATTCGGCGCCAGGCAAGCGATCAATGCCTTGCGCGGCTGCTCCTCGCATTCCTTTACCGGCTCGCGTTCGCCGCGACCCTCGGCGGTGATCGCCGCGGTCACGCCCTGATCGAGCAGGAACTGCCGCACCGCCTGCGCGCGCTGTTCCGACAACGCCTGGTTGGCCGCTTCATTGCCGATGCGATCGGTGTGACCGATCACGGTGGCGCGCGCCGAGGACGCCGACTTGAGCTGCGCGGCCAACGCCGACAGTTCACTGCGGCCCTGCGGCGAGAGTTCGGCCTTGCCGAACGCGAACATCGCATCGGCCGACAGCGAGATCGGCTTGCTCTGCGCGACCGGCGCGGGCGCGACGGCCGGCGCCGCCGGTTTCAGCACGTCCGCGCACGACTCCGGCGCCCAGTGGAAGCTTTGGCCGTGGTAGTCCTTGTCGAAGATCACCTTGTACTGGCAGGTGTCCACAGTGCCGTCGTCCTTGCGGAAGTGGAAGAGATAATCCCACTCGCGCACGCCGGCATAGCCTTCGCGGAAGTGCGGACGGCCGAGCAGATCGTACAGCTGATCCTTGGTCACGCCCGGAGCGACCGCGCGCAAATTGTCGAGGTTCGGGAACGTGCCTTCCTTCAGCACGATGTCCTCCACCTTCGGGAAGATCACCTCGCCCGCGCGGCCATCGTCGCCGATGTCGCGGCTGACATGCCGCGTGCCGCAGGCCGTCAACGCGATCGCCATGACGCTCACGGCCAGCATTCCTTGCTTACCCACAGAAAAATCAAACTTCATGTTGTCGTACCCCAGATTCGAATGTCATCGATTACGGTGCGCGCAGACACGCGGCGGCCACACGACCGCCGCGTGCCGCGCTGCGCCCCCTTACCACTGGATGCCGGCGCCGACCGAGAAGCCCCAGTCGCGCACGGTGTTGCCGCTGGCCTGGGCCTTGTAGACGTAGCGTCCGTTCTCGGTGATGCCTGACAGGCCCACGGCCATGCCGTACTCGCTCTGATAGCCGCCGAAACCGACCGCCAGCATGCTCTTGCCCGGCAGATAGGCCTGCGGCAAACCGGCCATCGCCATCGCCGAGGCGGTGGCGCCGCGATAGCCGCGATCGATGTTCCACACATCGTTCTCGATCTGGCTGATGCGGTTGTCGGTGTACTGGTTGGCCTGGTTGATGGCGTAGTTCACGCCGGCGCTGAGCTGGTTGACGTTCACCGCGTCGGTGCCGGCGATGCCCGGCGCCACGCCGGTGATCGTGCGGCCGCCGACGTTCACTTCGCCCGTCGACGTGCTGTTGCCGACGTAGGCGGCGTTGTAGTCGGTCTGCGCGCCCACCGTCGTGGACGAGCCCGCGCCGAGCGCCACGCTGTTGCCGTGCGAGGCGTTGGCGCCCTGGCCGATCGCGGCGCTGCTCGCGCCGGACGCCGTGGAACCCGTGCCCAGCGCCGTGCTGTTGTTGCCCGACGCAGTGCTGTCGTTGCCGACGGCCAGCGCGTTGTTGCCCGAGGCCACCGCGCCGGCGCCACCGGCGGCGGAGTTGGTGCCCGTGGGCTTCGGCGGCGGCGTGTTGTGGTCCTGGCTGACCTGGAACATGCCGCTCGACCCGTTCTCGACATTGGTGATGCGGTTGTCGAACTGGTTGACGGTGTTGCTGATCTCAGTGACCGAGCCCTCGATGTCCGTCACCCGGTTGTCGATATTGGTGATGTCACCCTTGATGTCGGTGATGTCGCCTTCGATATTAGTGACGCGGTTGTCGAGGTTGTCGATGCGCGTGTTGACGGTGCTGATCTGCGTGTTGGTGTACTCGTTGGCCGAATCCACGCCCGCCTTGAGCTGATCGACGTTCACCGCGTCGGTGCCGGCGATGCCCGGTGCCACGCCGGTGACGGTGCGGCCACCGACGTTCACTTCGCCCGTCGAATTGCTGCTGCCCACATACGCGGCGTTGTAGCCGCTCTGCGCGCCCACCGTGGTGGCCGAGCCCGCGCCGAGTGCCACGCTGTTGCCATGGACGGCCTGCGCGCCGGCGCCGATGGCCAAAGCATTCAATGCCGAAGCCTCTGCATCCGAGCCGAAAGCAAGACTCCGATCGCCGGATGCGGAAGCCTGCGAGCCCACCGACACGCTCTCTACACCGTCTGCTTGCGACGTACCGATAGCTATGGATTTCTCGCCATATGCCCGCGAGGTACCAATGGCGATCGCACTTTCTTCAGCGGCATAGGAGTATTTCCCTATGGCTATGGAGTTGGCGCCTACGGCTGAGGATTGATCGCCAAGCGCAGTCGCAGAACCAGAGGATGCAAAAGCACGGTTACCTACTGCGGTATCGCCGTCGTTCTCCGCTCGAGCATCTGTGCCAATGGCACTCGAATGGAAACCCAGTGCATTTGTTTGCGATCCCACGGCGGTTGCCTGGATTCCACTTGCAACTGCCCGATCACCTATGGCCGTTGCCGCGATGCCCGTCGCCTTGGAGAGCGTGCCCATCGCTGTAGTGTTGTAGTTCTGCGCACTTGCATCTGGCCCAATGGCAATCGAATTCTGCCCGGTGGCAC
This sequence comes from Luteimonas sp. GW821-FHT14E02, assembly GCF_058803905.1. Lineage (NCBI taxonomy): Bacteria > Pseudomonadati > Pseudomonadota > Gammaproteobacteria > Lysobacterales > Lysobacteraceae > Luteimonas > Luteimonas sp. GW821-FHT14E02. The sequence goes on from NZ_JBXAPK010000001.1 coordinate 271,832, forward strand.
CATCATTGTTGTAGTTGCCGGCCTGCACGCCATCGTCGTTGACGCTGAAATAGTGCACCTGCCCCACTTCGATCGTGCTCGTCAGGTTCTCAATCGCCTGATTGGTGGCATACAGCTGCGAACCGTTCACCGCATCGGTGCTGGTCGCGCTGACCTGTCCCGCCGCGACGTTCTGGATCTGACGCTCCGCGCCCGGCGCACCTACGCTCACCACGCCTGCTGGCGCACCGCCCGCATAGGTGTACGTCGTGCCGTCGATGACACCGCTCGGCGTGGCCACCGCTGCCGTCGTGGTGCTGTTCGCGCCCAACGCCACGCTGTTGGCTTCACTGGCATTGGCGCCGAAACCGAACGCCGAACTGAAATCGCCACTGGCCGTGCTTTCCGCACCGACCGCCGCAGCGCTGTCGCCGGAAGCCGTGCTGAAGTAACCCAACGCCGTGGTTTCGTTGTTCGACGCCACGCTCAGCGCGCCCGAAGCGACGCTGCCGTTGCCGCTGGCCGTGCTGCCCACGCCCGAGGCGATACTCTGCTCGCCGCTGGCGATAGTGTCGGCGCCGAGCGCGGTGGCCTGTTCGCCGGTCGCCTGCGCATTGTTGCCGACCGCCACCGCGTTGAGCGTGCTGGCGGCGCTGTTCGCACCGAAGGCGAGCGCGTAGTTACCCGTCGCCTGCGCGCCGGTGACGGCGTCGCCGCCGAGCGCGACCGCGCCGGTGCCGCTGGCGAGCGTGTTCTTGCCGATCGCCGTGGCGTCCTCGACGGCCGCGGTGGTGGCGTTGGAACCGATCGCGATGCCGTTGGCGCCGTTGGCGATGGCGCTGTCGCCGACCGCGACCGAGCTGACCGCGAGCGCCTGGCTGTTCGCGCCGAGCGCCGACGCGTTCACGCCGTTGGACACCGCGCTGTCGCCAAGCGCCACGCTGCTGGTGGCCGTGGCCTGCGTGTTCGCGCCGAGGGCGGCCGAATTGATGCCGCTGGCCGCGGCGCGATCGCCGATGGCGGCGGCGCTGGTCGCGGTGGCCTGCGTGTTGGCGCCAAGCGCGAGCGTGTTGTCGCCGTTGGCGACCGAACGATCGCCAAGCGAGACGCTGCTGGTCCCGGTGGCACTCGTGTTCGCGCCCAGCGCCAACGCGTTGGCGCCGTTGCTGGCGGCGCGATCGCCCAGGGCGATACTGCTGGTGCCGGTGGCGCTCGTGTTCGCGCCGAGGGCGAGGCTGTTGGTGTCGTTGGCGACCGCCAGGCTGCCGATCGCGACGCTGCTCACCGCCACCGCATGGGCGTCCACGCCGATCGCGACGGCGCTGGCCGCGTCGGCTTTCGCGCCATTGCCGACCGCCACGCTGTTGGGGCCGATCGCCTGCGCGTTGGGGCCGCAGGTCACCGAATCACTGCCTTCCGCGCCCGCCGGATCGACCGGATTGCCGGCCGCATCGACGCAGTACACCTGTGCTTGCGCCTGCTGCGTCGGCACCAGCCAACCGCCGACCAGCAGGCCCGCGGCCAGCAGGGCCGACCCTTGTGCCGTCAGGCGCAGCTTCCCCCCGCGCATGCCGGTTTCCTTGACCATCGGCTTGGAAGCCGCTCCGCGGACGCAATCGCGCCCCCCTTGGTATAGCTTGTTCATGCGTTGCACTCGCTCTCTGTTGAATGACGCCAAAGCGCCCGAAGCACCGGTCGAATGTCGGCACTGGCCTGGTTGCAACGACTGTCTCCCCATCCGCTGATGTGACGAAGTCGTCTCTTAAAATATGACAAACGTCACATTATTGAGCGGTGAACGGCCGAGTCCCGACGCGCGGATGTCCTCCGCGTCCCCTTGAGAACGGGCTTTTTAGGCTTTTTGTGTGACGCGCCGAGCGTCGCCCGGGCGGCAATCGAGGGCGGCGCATGACCCCGCCCATGCTGAAAAGTTCCTGTACTTTTCAGTTCATTATTCAGTCCGCGTTGCCGCACCCGGGGGAAAATGCGCGTCACCGGTCCAGGCGTCGCCGTGATTCCCCTCAACGGTTCTCTCCCTCCCCTAGGACGCCTGGGCCGGTTCTTTTAAAAAAACCAAGAACAAGAACCACCCTCTAGAGAGACTCCCCCATGAAACGCTATCTGCTTGCCCTCGCGCTGGCGGCGGCTGTGCCATTTGCTGCTTCCGCCGCTGAAGGCGTGTCCTACAACTATGTCCAGGGCGGCTATGCCGCGACCAACACCGACGGCGCCGATGCCGACGGTTGGGGCATCGACGGCTCAGTCGTCGTGCATCCGAACTTCCACCTGTTCGGCGCCTACAGCAACCAGGAAATCGACGACACCAGCACCGACTTCGACCAGTGGCGCGTCGGCGTCGGCTACAACCGCGAGATCTCGCCGAAGGTCGACCTGCTCTCGCGCGTGGCCTACGAGAAGTTCGACGCCGGCCACGGCTTCGACTTCGACGGCTACAGCGCCGAGGTCGGCGTGCGTGCCTCGCTGCTGCCGAACCTGGAAGGCTACGCACTGGCCGGTTACGAGCACTACGACGACAAGGCCAAGTACGTGCTGGAAGACAACCACGACTTCTACGGCCGCCTCGGCGCGCAGGTGAAGTTCAACCAGACCTGGGGCATTTCCGCCGACGCCAAGCTGATCAAGGGCGGCGATGTGCAGTGGTTCGTCGGTCCGCGCGTCAGCTGGTAAGCCAGCGCGACACCGCTCACCGCGCCGCGTTCTCTCTCTCCCTCTAAACGCGTCGCGACCAGGCCCGGCCAGCAATGGCCGGGCCTTTTTATTGTCTTTATCGTCTTTTGCCCGTCATTCCTGCGAACGCAGGAATGCAGCGTCTTCCTGGCCGGCGCGGCAAACCAAAAACGAAAGTCGCTGGATTCCCGCGTTCGCGGAAATGACGGCGAAAAGATTGCGGACGCGATGTCGCGCCGACAGCGAACTTGCTGTCAGTGGAACAGGTCGGTGGGATATTCCGCCTTCTGCTCGCGCGCGAGCAGGCGCGCGAGGCCTTCGGCCGGCGTGATGTCGCCATGCAGCACGTCACGCACGTTGCGGGCGATCGGCAGTTCAACGCCATGGCGATCGGCCAGGCGCATCACTTCGTCGGCAGTCTGCACGGACTCGACGACCTGCCCGATTTCGCGCACGGCATCGTCGAGCGTCTGGCCGCGGCCGAGCGCGAGGCCGAGGCGGCGATTGCGCGAGAGATCGCCGGTGCAGGTGAGCACCAGATCGCCGAGGCCGGCGAGGCCCATCAGCGTTTCCGCGCGTCCGCCGATGGCGAGATTGAGCCGCAGCATTTCGTTGAGGCCGCGCGTGATCAGGCCGGCGCGCGCATTGAGTCCGAGATTCATGCCGTCGGCGACGCCGGTGGCGACCGCCAACACATTCTTCATCGCGCCGCCGAGTTCGGCGCCACGCATGTCGTCGCCGGTGTAGGCGCGGAAGGCGGGGCCGTGCAGCACGTCGGCGACCTGCTGGCCGAATTCCTCGTCGTTGCTATGCACGGTGAGCGCGGTCGGCAGGCCGAGCGCGACTTCCTTCGCGAACGACGGTCCGGTGACCACGGCCAGCGGCACGCCGGGACCCAGCACCTCGCCTGCGACTTCATGCAGGAAACGCCCGGAACCGGGTTCGAAACCCTTCGTCGCCCACGCCACGCCCGCGTGCGCGGGACGATGCGGCGCCAGCTCGCGCAAGGTTTCGGCGAACGCATGTGACGGCACCACGACCAGCACCAGATCGGCATCACGCAGCGCGGCGACCAGATCGGTGGTGGCGCGCAGCGACGCCGGCAGTGCGATGCCGGGCAGGTAACGCGAGTTCTCGTGGCGTTCGTCGATGGCGGCGATCACCGCCTCGTCACGGCCCCACAGGACCGTGCGATGTTGATGGCGCGCGACCAGCGCTGCCAGCGCGGTGCCCCAGGAGCCCGCGCCGAGCACCGCGACCGACAATGTGTCCTGTCCCGCTGACGTCATGACCGCCCTCGCGGCAGATCAAGCGTTGCCGGCGGTCTCGCTGTTGGCCAGATCGCCCTGCTGGGCGCGCTGGCGCAGGCCTTCGGCGTACAGCGCGTCGAAGTTGATCGGCTGCAGCAGGAACGGCGGGAAGCCGCCGGCCTGGATCAGGTCGCCGATGGTCTGGCGCACGTAGGGATACAGCACGTTCGGGCAGTGCGTGCCGAGCATGGCGTCGAGCACGTTCTCGTCGAACCCGGCGAGGCCGAACACGCCGGCCTGCTGCACTTCGGCCAGATACGCGGTCTTCTCGTTGACGGTGCAGGTCAAAGTGACGCCGAGCACCACTTCGAAGGCGGTGTCGTTCAAGCGCTGCACGCGCTGGTTGAGATTCATCTGAAGCTGCGGCTGGCCCTGTTCATTGAACACGGCGGGCGCGTTGGGCGCCTCGAAGGAAACATCCTTGATGTAGATCTTCTCGACGCTGAACTGCGGGCCATTGGCGACCGGGGCGGCGCCGTTCTGGGCTTGGTCGGACATTTCGAGTGCACTCCGGCTGGGAACTTGAGTAAAGAAGCGGGATAGAAACGGGAAAAGAGGGTGATTATCGCACGCAATCGGTGACCGATCTGCGGCGGACGCGGCGTCTTCGCGTGGCTTGCTGGTAGCGGCTTACTTTTTGCCCTTGGCCAGCGGCAGATCGGCCTGCAGCCAGCCGCCGATGCCGCCATCGAGCACGTAGACGCGCTCGAAACCTGCCTTCTTCAGCCGCTTGGCGGCATCGCCGGAGGTCTGGCCGGTCTTGCAGACCAGCACCACCGGCAGTGCCTTCGCCGCCGCCAGCTGCTTGTTCTCCGGGTCGAACTGGCTCATCTGCACGTTCTTCGCGCCCGGGATGTGGCCCTTCTCGAAGTCGGCGATCGGCTGCAGGTCCACCACGAGCGCGTTGTCGCGATTGATCAGCGCGGTGAGTTCGGCCGCGCGCACGGTCTTGTAGCCGCGGAACAGCTGCGCGATCTCGTTGGCGATGATCGCGACGGTCAGACCGGCCAGGGCGGTCGAGAGGAGGGGGTTGCGGCCGGCGAAGGCCAGCAGTTCGTCGAGGGTCACGGAATGGCAAGGATGCAACGGGGCGGGGATTGTCGCATGAGCGGACGGTCGTGCTCAGCGTCTCCCCGAACGATCGTGGCCCGGGACTGCCGGCCACGATCGCAATGCGCGAAACCGGTCCGCGCGATCAGCAGGCGGGGCCTTCCGGGCAGAGGTCCTCGTCGCCGCGTGGTTCCGTCACGGCGACGTCCTCCATCGCGACCGGCTCGTGCGCCGACGCGTTGCCGAGCATGAGGTAGGCGACCCCGGCGATCACCGCCGTGGCGCCCGCCAGCACGTACATCAGCCAGGCGAACGCGGTGTCGTAGCCATGCATCAGCGTGGCGGGATCGAGCCAGGACAGCAGGGCCTGCGCCGGACGCGCATCGCCGGTGGCCAGCCGCTGCCCCGCCTCGGAGAGCGCGCCGGCATCGATCAGATGGCCGCCGCTGACGTCGGATAGCCGCAACCCGATCAACCCGGCAAAGGTCACGGCGGCCACCGCGATCGCGATGCTTTCGCCGGAAACGCGGCAGGCGCCGAACACGCCGATCGCCATGCCGGCGCGCTCCTTGGGCACCACGCTGATGGCCAGACCATCCATCAGACCCCATGGAATCGCCGAACCGACCCCGATCACCAGCATCGGCCCGATCAGGCGCGCGGACGTCGGATCGGACACCACCGTGCCCATCCACACCAATCCCCCCGCGGCAAGCAACAGCCCCACGCCGCACAAGGCGCCGGCGCTGACGCGATGGCTCAGCAAGGCGGACAGGAACGGCACCACCAGCATCGGCGCGGACAACGCGAGCATCAGCAGGCCCGCCTCGAGCGCCGAGTAGCCATGGATGCCGATCAGGCTCACCGGGAGAATGACGATGAGGGGGAGATAGCAAAAGCCCGTCCCGATCGGCAGCAACTGCACGCCGACGAAGCTGCGGTAGCGGAACAGGCTCAGATCCAGCATCGGCCGCGCCGAGCGCATCTCCACCCACACGAACACCGCCAGGAAGACTGCCGCGCCGAACAAGGCGGCGATCGTCCACGGATCTCCCCAGCCGCGATCGGGCGCTCCGAGCACCCCGATCGTGAGCAGTGCCAGCATCACCGCCGAGGTCAGCGTTCCGGGCCAGTCCAGGCCGGCGGCGTTGGGATCGCGCGATTCGCGCAGGCGCGGCACGCCGAACACGATCGCCAGCAGCGCGATCGTCACGCTCGCCAGGAACATCGAGCGCCAGCCGAACGACTCCACCAGCCAGCCGGCCAGGCTCGGGCCGAAGGCCAGACCGAGACCGAAACTGGTGCCGATCATGCTGAAGGCGCGAATGCGCGCCGGACCATGAAACTCCTGCGACAAGGCCGCGGTGCCGCCCGCATACGCGAGCGCCGCGGCGATGCCTTGCGCGAAGCGCAGTGCATTGAGCGCGATCAGATTCGGCACCAGCGACAGCAGCAGCGACACGACGGCGAAGGAGATGATGCCGATGGCGAACACCCGCTTACGCCCGTAAGCGTCAGCGAGCGCGCCCGCCGCCATCAGACTGCTGGCGATCGCGAGCATGAAGGCATTGGTCATCCAGTTCAGCGCCACCGGGCTGCCACCGAGCTCGGCCGCGATGGCCGGAATCGCGATCGGCGGCGCGGTGAAGCTCATGGGCAGGGACAGCGAGGCCAGGCAGACGGCGCCCAGAATCAGGAAACGATCGAAACGGCCGGACGAAACCGCCGGCGGCAGTGGCGAGGACATGGGGAGAGGGGGAGCGAGGGAACTACAGCCTAGATCGTCCGCAATCGGGGAAAAATGTCGATCTGGTTCAAGCTTTATGGAGCAAATCGACATAATGGGTCCTCGCTACACCGGAGACCCGCCGCATGGACAAGCTGGGCAGCTTGCTGGCCTTCGTCCGCACCGCCGAATTGCGCAGCTTCGTCGCCGCCGGGCGCGCCCTCGGCGTGTCCTCCTCCGCGATCGGCAAGAGCGTGGCCAAGCTCGAGCAGCAACTCGGCGTGCGCCTGCTCCAGCGCAACACCCGCAATGTGCGCCTGACCGAGGAGGGCCAGCAGTTCTACGAGCGCTGCCGGCCGCTGCTGAACGAGCTGGAAGACGCCGAGGCCATGCTCACCCACACCATGCAGACGCCGCGCGGCCGCTTGCGCGTTAGCCTGCCGACGGTGGGCTACCGCTTCCTGGTGCCGGTGCTGGGCGAATTCCGTGCGCGCTATCCCGAGATCGAATTGGATCTGGACTTCAACGACCAGATCGTCGACGTCATCGAAGGCCGGTTCGACATGGTGATCCGCAGCGGCGACATGCCCGACTCGCGTCTGCGCGCACGCCGGCTCGGGCCGTTCTGCTTCCTGCTGTGCGCCTCCCCGGATTATCTGGCGCGGCGCGGCGAACCCCGCGTGCCGGCGGATCTGGAAGCGCATGACTGCCTCCTCTTCCGCTTCGCCGACAGCGGCAAGCTGCAGGAGTGGTCACTGCGCCTGGCGCCGGGCGAGGCACCGCCGCATCTGCCCGCGGCGATGGTCTGCAACAACAGCGAAGCGACCTTGCTGGCGGCGGTGCACGGCCTCGGCATCGTCTACACCGCCGACATCCTGGCCCGCGACTACCTGGCCTCCGGCGCGCTCAAGCGCGTGCTGCCCGGTTTCGAAACGCAGCACGGGCAGTTCTGGGCGTTATGGCCGGCGCATCGCTACATGTCGCCGAAGTCGCGGGTGTTCCTGGATTTCATCAGCGAGCGTCTGTTCGTGAAGGAATCCCACAACTGACGATGCCTGGAACTGTGCGAGAAGGAGTCGTTGCTGCCATCCTTGGCGTCACTACGCTGGCTTCGGAACGTCCGGCCCGGCCATCCATGGCCGGGCGCTCGCGACCGCAGCCGATGCCGATAGGGCATCGGTCCGCTTCGACAAGAGCTTCGCTGCCATCCTTGGCGTCACTACGCTGGCTTCGGAACGTCCAGCCCGGCCATCCATGGCCGGGCGCTCGCGACCGCAGCCGATGCCGATAGGGCATCGGCTAGCGCGGTCACTCGCCCTGCCAGAAATCTGGCAAGCCCACCGTCAGCCACCACGTCTTGGTGGCCTCGTCGTAACGCCAGCGCTCGGTGTAACGCGCGCTGCGTTCGGACATGTCGTGCTTGTTGATCACGCCGATGAAGATCTCGCGCAACACGGTGCCTTCGGCTCCGTTCTTGGTGGCGATGTCGCGATAGGCGGACACCTGGATCTGCTTGTAGCGCTCCAGCTGCAGGTCGGTGATCGGATGTTCCTTGCGGTACTCCGGATCGACCATCGTCCAGGCACCTTCGAAATCCCCCCAGCGGATCGCCGCCGAATAGGCATACACCGCCTCGTCGAACTTCATGTTCCTCTTGGAGGTGGCGCAGGCGCCGACCAGGCATGTCAGCAGGAGCACCAATCCCGCCAGACCCATCGATTTCAAAGCCCGCATCACGATCGCCTCCCCAATGAAGGGCCACATCGTAGCAGTGCCGCGACGTTCACGATTTGAGGATCGCCACGTAACGGGAACGACAGGTGGTGGCGATGCGTCCGTCCGGCAGCGGCACATGGGCGACCAGGGTGGTGCGGGCACGGCCGCGGCTGCGCAGCATATTGATGAAATCGTCCCAGGACGCGTCCTCGGCCAGCTGCGAGACCGCCTCGATGTCGGCGTACAGGGGCGCGAGATAGCGGACCTCGCTGTCGGCGACGTACACATCCGCCTCCAGACCCGCCGCCTGCACGTGCATCGTCACCAGGCCCCAGGAGGCCAGCGTCAGCAGCGAGATCAGGCTGCCGCCGAAGGCATTGCCCTTGTCGTTGAGATGCTGCGCCAGCGGCGCGTGCAGGCGCAGGCGCTCGCCGTCGTAGCCGGCGATGCTGAGCTGCATCGTCGCCACCGGGGGCATGGACTGGTAATGGTGGTTGAGTGCTCGCAGGGCTTCGTCTGTCGACGGCATGGGGGACCTTGAGTCGTGGGGGATTGCACAAGCGGCCATCGTCCGCGCTGCCGCGCCCGGACCGATGCCCAAACACACCATTCTGCCGCAAGCTCGCTTGCGGACGTTGCGACGAATGTCCAAGCTGGCCCGCATCATGTCGCGCCGTTCCCACATTCGCGCCGCCACGCCGCCGATTCCGGAGGCGCCTGCGGAAACGCCGCTCCACTCGCCGTTGTCCGGATGCGCCGTGATCTCGCTGCGCCCGGTCGGCGACCACGAAGCGCTGCGGCGCGCGGCGGCGGCGCATGGCGCGCGGACGATCGCGCTCTCGCCGTGGAAGCTCGTCGTCCGCGACGACGACGCCACGCGCGTGCGCCTACACGAGGCGCTGGTCGCACCGCATGTCATCGTCACCAGTCCCGCGGCCGCGCGCGCGGCACGGGCGCTGCGGCCGCTGCGCGAACGTCGTGGGCAGCGCTGGTACGCCGTCGGCGACGGCACCGCGGCGGCCCTGCGGCATGCCGGCATCGCCCGCGTCTGGAAGCCCGAGCGCATGGACAGCGAAGGCCTGCTCGCGATGCCGGAACTGCACGATATCCGCGGCACCGACGTCGCCGTGCTGACCGCCCCGGGCGGGCGCGACCGCATCGCGCCCGCCTTGCAGCGACGCGGCGCGCGCCTGCATCGCGTCGATGTCTACGAACGCGTGCCGGTGCCGCCATCGCAGCGCGGCATCGCCACGCTGCGCGCGCTCGACACGCCGGCCTGGCTGATGCTGAGCAGCGGCGAGGCCTTGCAGACACTGCTCGCGGCGCTCCCGCCCGACGCTGCCGCCATCCTGCGCCGCGCGCGGGTGAGCGCCGCCAGCGCGCGGCTGGCCGAACTCGCGCGCGGCCTGGGCTGGACCGACATCACGATCGCCGACAACGCGCGTCCGCGCAGCCTGCTCGCCGCCGCCAAAGCCGCTCAAGCACAGCGTCGCTGACGCCGATCCGCTAGGATTTGTCCGTCCCCCGACGCCCAGCTTCCGACTTTGAGCACGCCCACACCCACTCCCTCCACCACAAAACGACGTGGTGGCGCTGCACCGCTCCTCTGGCTGCTCGTGCTGGTGGCATTCGGCGCGACCGGTTGGTTCGGCTGGCGCTGGTGGCAGCAGGACCGGGCGCATGCGCGCAACACCGAACTGCAATCCACACAGCGTCTGGCCGCGCTGGAAGCACGCACCGACGCGCTGCGCGAGGACCAGCGCGCGCAGGGACGCCGCCTGCAACAAGGCGATGCCACCAACCGCGTGCTGCGCGACGAACTGCTCGGCCTCGGCCAGCGCGCCGCGCTGATCGAGGACAGCGTGTCCAAGTTCGCCGATCCCGAGCACAACGGCACGCAGGCATTGCGTCTGGACGAACTGGAGATCGTGCTCGGCCTGGCCCAGCAGCGCCTGCGCCTGGCCGGCGATCTCGGCGGCGCGCGTCACGCCTACGCGCTGGCGGCGACGCTGCTGGAAGGCATCCACGACCCGGCCTATCTCAGCCTGCGCCAGACGCTCACGCAGGAGCGCAGCGCGATCGACGCGCTGCCCGACGATCCGCGCGCGGTGGCGGCCGGACGGCTGGATGCCTTCGCGGCCTCGCTGCCAGCCCTGCCGACGAGCACGCCGACGGCCGTGGACCCGCAGGCGCCGTGGTGGCGCCGCGCGTTCTCGCGATTGATCGAGGTGCGCCCGGCCAACAGCAGCGTCGCGGTGGAACCGGGCGATCGCGCCGCCGCGCTTGCCGCGCTGCAACTGGAAATCACATTGGCGCAGGCCGCGGTCGAACGCCGCGATCGCGACGGTTATCGCCGCGCACTCACGCGCGCCGACGGCTGGGTGACGCGCCTGTGGCCGGAATCGCCCGCGCTGCGCGAACGTCGCGCCGAATTACGCGCATTGCGCGAATTGAAACTCGACATCACCCTGCCGACGCTCGGCACCACCCTGACGCAACTGCGCGCGATGCGCGCTGCGAAATGAATGCCCGCCCGCGCGCGTCGGGCGACGTTCAGCGACCCCAAGCCACCGTTCGGTCGGGATTGATACAAGCGATCGAGGGAGCCCCACGATGAACCTGTTCCGCAACCTCCTGTTCTGGATCGTGCTGGCCCTGGTCGGCGCGCTGATCGCGCAACTGCTGCTGCAGGACCCGGGCTACGTGCTGGTGCGTTATCGCGGCATGGAATATTCGATGACCGCGGTGTCTGCGGTGCTGGTACTGGTCGCGGTCCTGTTCGTGCTGTGGCTGGCCTGGACACTGATCTCCCTGCCGTTCCGCGCCTGGCGCGGCCGCCGCGACCGGCAGACGCGCGCACGCCTGGGCGACGGTCTCGATGCGCTGCGCCTCGGCCATTACACACGCGCCGAAAAACTGCTGGCGCAGGCCGCGCAGGACGATGCGACCGCCGGCGCCGCGCGCGGCCTCGCCGCCGAAGCCGCCTTCGCGCGCGGCGACACCGTGGCGGCGAACGCGCATCTGGAGTCGCTCGCGGATCGACACGCCGCCGTGCGCGCGATCGGCAGCGCCGAACTCGCGCTGGCCGAACACCGTCCCACCGATGCCCTGGTCGCGCTCGATGCGCCGGCGGCGCAGCCATTGCCGCCGCGCGGTCTGGCATTGCGCGCGCAGGCGCTGGCGGCCTCCGGACAAGCCGCGCAGGCTTACGGTCTGCTCGGTCCGCTGCGTCAGCAGCAGGCGCTGTCCGAAACGCAATTGTCGGAGTTCGAAACGCGCTGGGCCGAAGCCGCGTTGCGCGAGGCCGGCGACGCCAACGTGCTCGCCGACCGCTGGGAACAATTGCCGAAGGCGTTGAAAGCGGATGCCGGCGTGGTCATCGCCTACGCCGAACGCGCCGCCGCGCTGCGCTGGGAAGACGCGGCCGCCAAATCCGTCGAACAGGCGCTGGAATCACGCTGGGACGAACGCCTGGCCACCAGCTACGGCACCCTGCCGATCCAGCGACTGGAACAGCGTCGTGGCAACGCCGAACGCTGGCTGCAGGCGCATCCCTCCAGCCCCGCGCTGCTGCTCACCCTCGCCCGCCTCGCGCGCGCGCAAGGGCAGTGGAAGCAGGCCGAGGATTACCTGCATCGCGCGCTGGCGCAGGGCGCGGGCAGCGAGGCCTGGGAAGAATTCGGCCACGGTTACACCAGCGCTGGCGATGAGGCGCGCGCGCGGCAGAGCTACGCCAACGCCTTGCGCGCGGCACGCGGCGAAGCCGTGCATGAGCTGGGTGGCCGCGATCTGCGACAGAAGATCTACGATCAGGCCGGGATCGAGGAGCGCGATCAGCACGGTGTGCCGCGCCTGCGCGAGTAAGAACGCGTGACGTCGCGAAATCGCTATTCGCTTTTTGCTCGTCATTCCCGCGAAGGCGGGAATCTAGCGACTTTAGCCGTTATCCCGGCTTCGTCTGATCGAAAGACACTGGATTCCTGCTTTCGCGAGAATAACGAGCATCGGTATCCGCTTAAACGAAAAACGGATCAGTCGATCAGCTTCATGCGCGGCGAATAGTCCGTCGGCACCAGCACACGGCTCTCGATCTCCCCGACCATCGCACCGTACTTGCGCGACGCCTTCTTGATGTCGCCCCACTCCTGATCCGCCATGAACTTCGCCCAGCGATCATCCATGGTCTGCTTGTCGGGCCATTCGAGCAGATAGACGAACTCGGTGCGATCCTCGTTCTTCGATTCCCAGGTGGCGACGATCCTGAAGTCGTAGCGCGCCATGATGCGCATCGCATGATCGCGGAAGCGCTCATGGAACTGTTGCTTGTTGCCGTCGAAGATCTCGTAGATGCGCAGCTGATGAATCACATCCGTGGCCGGCTTGTCGGCGGCAATGGCCTGGCCCGCGGCAAGGCACAACAGCATCACGATCCCGAGCGGGATTGCCCGCCAGCGGCTTGTCGCCATCGCTTCGCGCATGAGCGCTCCCTCCATCGAAGACGGAAGGACTCTGCCACGGCATCGAAACGGCGGCGCCTGCCGGAAGTTGGCGGGCGCCGCCTTTCAGGCTTGGATCAGCGCAGCGGCACCGTCAGCGTCGACGGGCTCGATGCGGGCGAGCTGAACACCACGTTCCCGCCCAACTGGCTGGCGCTGGCGTAGCGCGGATCGATGGTATCCACGACCAGTACCAGCTTGCGGCCGGCCGGGATTTCCCAGCTGGTGGCTTCCAGCTCGATGTCGAGCGTCCGTGCCACACCCGACATGGCGTTGCGCAGGCTGTAGGGCTTGTGGGTGAGCAGTTCGCCGGTGCCGAACACGTCCACGCTGTAGAGATAGGCGAACAGCGAGGTGTTCGCCTGGCTCGGCGTCACCGTGATGTGCAGCTTCGGCGCACCCGTGACGCGCTTGCGCGTCGCATAAGCCGGTCCGGACCAGACCGCGGCATCGAAGCGCGAGATCAGCGGCACCGAGACCGGCTGCGCCACCGTGAGCCCCTGCAGGAAGCCGCTGGCGAAGACGATGCCGGAGGTGGCCAACGTGGGCGCGCCGGTGTTGATGCGATGCTGCCAGCCGCTGCTGGTACCTGCGCTCAGGCTACCGGTCGGCAACAGGCCGCCGGGCTTGCCCAGCCCGAACGTCGTCGCACCGGCCTGCACCGCCGCCCAGTCCGCGTAGCCGTTCCATTGCCCGTCCTGCGTTTTCAGGCGCACCGGCGATTCGCTGTCGACGCCGTTGTCCAGGCCCTTTAGATGACGATCGAACCAGCGACCGGCCGCGTCATAGGCTTCGTTCGGCAGACCCAGCACGCCCGGAATTTCCACCGTGCCGTGATCGCCATGCGCGAACAGCAACTGCTTGGGACCGCTGAGATGGTTGAAGAAGTTGATGTATTGCAGCGGCGGGAAAAGGCTGTCGCCGTAGGCATTGGCCAGCAGCACCGCCGTCTTGTTGGCGTTGAGGCTGGCGACATCGGTGATCGCGCTGCGCACCGGTGCATGCGGCAACAGGCCCGCGACCGCACCGTCGAAATCGCCGAGCGCGATGTGCGCGGTAGCCTCTGCCAGCAACGGCCCAGGCCGACCAGTGAACGTGCTGGCCAGGACCAGCAACGCCGCGCCCTGCTGACTCACCGTCTGATTCGCGTACAGCGACGCTTCCAGATCGGCCCAGCCGCTCAGCGCCGCCACCGCCTTGATGCGCGGATCACGCTCGGCCGCAAGCAGGCTGATCCCCGCGCCGTAGGAAATGCCGGACGCGCCGACCGCCTTCGGATCGGACGGCGTGTTCGCCAGCGCCCAGTCGATCACCGCGCTCACGTCCTCGATCGTTTCCGGACCGGCGATGTCGACCAGCCCACCCGCCTCCCAGAATCCGCGCGAGGTGTAGCTCACCACCACGTAGCCCTGGCTGGCGAGGATGCTGCCGCGTCCCACGTATTCCAGATTGGGCGCGCCCCAACTGGTCGGCATGACGATCAGCGGAAACGGCCCCGGCCCCTGATCCCTGGGCGTCAACACCACGCCCGTGGTCGAGACACCGCCGTACACCGGGATCACGCGATAGCTGGCATTGAATCCCCCCGCCATGGCGGGCGCGGCGCCCAGCAGCAACACCGCCCACAACAAAAACGACTCGACGAATCGACGCATGAGCTGCCCCCTCCCGAAGGCGTCCAATACGCTTCTATACGAACCCGTATGGTTCGCGCAGCGATTTAGCGCCTCGTTCCGTCGTGGAACAATGAAAATTGCGTAATGTCTTCATGACATACGGTCGCTGTTGCACCGCAGCAGTCATCCGGAAGCCTTGTGCGCAGCCGATCTGAGACGCCGGCGCTTGGTTCGCAATGGAGATGGGCGATACGATTCGCGCGACTCGTGTTCCACCGATGAGACCCGATGCCATGCAATCCTCGCATCCCGACTATCCGCTGTACTCCCAGATCCGCGATGGCGTGCAGCGCCTGGACGCCCAGCACGGCCGCGCGTCCGACGAGGCCAGCGACCGCCTCGCCGCCAGCCTGCTGCCGCTGGCGAAGGAGAACGGGCTGACCCGCGTCGATCACGTGATGCTGAGCGACGGCAGGAACCGCAACGTCGCCCCCGGCGAGAACGTCTTCCTCGTGCAGGGACGGCCAGACGATCCGTCCATGCTGCGCGCCCACATGCCCACGCAGCTCGCCACGCAGACGCCGGTGGCCGAATCGATGCAGCGCCTGGAGTCGGTCAATCAGGCACTCGAACTGCAAACGCGGCAGCAGCAGTCGATCGACGCGCGACAGCAGGATCGGCCGCAGCAGGAATCGCCAAGGCACGGGCTGCTCTGACCGCTCTTGTCTGATCGCCGAAGCTCTGATCGCCGAAGCGTCGTCGCGATCCCGCTTCCTCATCCGCGCGCGGCGAACGCGCGCCAGTAACCGTTCCAGCGGTCGTCCCCAACGCGGTGGACGGCATAGACCTGGTTCTCCACTGGCGGCTGCGGTGTCGGAATCCTGACCGGATGCAGCCGCGCCAGCGCTTGCGCCGCATCGCCGGGCACGATGCTGTAGCCGCGGCCTGCCGCCACGGCGGCCAGTACTTCTTCCAGCTCGGCGTAATGATCGCCGGGCACGCAACGATGGCGCGGATCACGATAGGCCGCGTCGAACCAGCGCGCGAACACATAATCGCTTTCGTCGTAGGTCACCGCCGGGCGCTCCGCGAGCAATCGCCTGCGGGCGACGGCCTCGCGCGGCATCCGCCAGTCCGGCGGCACGACCAGCACCAACCGCTCGCGATACACGGGAACGAAAGTGAGCGCCCGGCTCGGCCGGCTGCTGAAGCAGAAACCGAAATCCGCCTGCGCATCGCGCACCTGCGCCAGCACCGCATCATTGAGCAGATAGTGCAGGCGCAAGGGACGGCCATCGGCATGCCGCATCAATCGCCGATGCGCGACGTAGCGGCCGAATCCCGAGACGGCGGCAATGCGCACCGGCGTCGTCTCCTCGCATCCGCTGCCCACCGCCGCTTCCAGTACGGCCAGCCAATCGCCACCGGCCTGCGCGAGCCGCTCGCCGGTCGCGGTGGGACGCAGTGCGCGCCCGCTGCGCACGAACAACTGCACGCCGAGCGCGGCCTGCAACTGCTGCAGGTCGTAACTCACCGCGGCCTGGGTCTTGTGCAGGCGCGCCGCGGCCGCGCGCACACCACCGGCATCCACCACGGCGAGGAAGCTCGGCAGGAATCGCAATGCGTATCGCATCGTTCGATTTTCCTTGACGATGGACTCAAAGAAAATCAGATGGATCGAACGGTGTCAACGCGCTAGCTTGCCCTTCGCTCCCCGACGGGATTTCCCATGCTTCGCGCCCTGCTCTCGCTGCTGCTCGTTTCGGCACCCGTACTCGCGATGGCCCAATCCGCCGCTCCCGATCGCGCCGGCATCGAACAGGCGATCCGCCACTACTTCGCCGCCAACGACGAACGCGATCCGAAGTTGCTCGGCCTCGCCTTCCATCCCGGCACGATCATGTTCTGGGCCGATGCCGAGGGACGCCTGCAATCGCTCGATCAGAATCGCTGGAAGGCGCGTCTGGCCGATCCCGCGCAGGCAATCCCTGTCGCGCGGGAGCGGCGCATCCTGTGGATCGACCAGAGCGGCGACGGTGCATCGGCGGAAGCGCTGAGCCGGTTCGACGATTTCCAGTTCCGCGATTACCTCACGCTGCTGCGCATCGAAGGCCGTTGGCGCATCGTCGGCAAGGTCTTCGTCAGGCAATCGCTGGCCGATGCGACTGCGGACACCCGGGCCGCCGACGCGCGCGGCAAACGGGAGATCGAAGCCCTGATCCGGCGCAAGCTCGCCGCGATGGACGCCAATGACGGCGGCCTGCTCGCCAGCGCCTATCTGCCGCAGGCGCAGACGGCAACGCTCGAAGACGGCGAGCTGGTGGCGTGGCCGATCGCGGAATGGTCGGCGCGCTTCGACAGGGATGCCGCGACCGATACCCGGCCGCAAAGCGTGGAGCGCCGCATCGAGCGCATCGAAAATGCCGGGAATGTGGGCTGGGCGCACTTCACGCATCGCCGATCCAGCAGGGTCGTGGTCGACGATGCCCTGCTGGTGCGCAGCGGTGGCCTGTGGCGCATCGCGCATCTGGATTATCTGGTGGCGCCGGCCACGCCTTCGCCATGACCTCCGCTCCGGCGACGCGGCGCCGGAGTGGAGGTGCATCGTGCATCAGGCATCAGAACGAGTTTCGACGGAGGGCGCAGCCACCGGCGCGACAGCGCGCGGGCGGCGCATCATCAGCCGGCGCAGCCACCAGCCTGCCACGATCGCGACCAGCCACAACGGCCACAGCGCGGCCAGGGCGAGGACGAGATTCAAGAAGCCGTCCCATCCCGCACGCATGGAATGCCACAGGCGCGTGAAGAAACCCGGCGATTCGGCGCGCACGATCGCTTCCACATCCGGACGCACCGTGCGGCGCACCTGCGGGGCCTGATACAGCGCGAGATCGATCGTGCTGTAGGCCACGCGATCCTCGAAGGTCTTCTGCGCAATCAAGGCTTCATCACGCTGTGCCTGCGCCTCGGCGCGCGCATAGATCGCCTCGGTTTTCGCCGATGCCCTGCCCGCGCCGTCGGCCACTTCGCCCAGCGCGCCCTGCGCCTGCTGCTGGCGCGCGAACGCCAGCTTCTGCCGCAGCAGTTCGAATTGCGCGTCCTGCGCGGAGAAACCGCGACGGTCGAGGAATTCCACCTGCGCCGCCATCGCGCGCAGGAACTCCTGCGTGCGCGCGCTCGGCACGCGCACCTGCAAGTCCGCGCGCAAGACGTAGGTCGCCAGATCGATCACTTGACCGTCGCCGTCGGGCCGCGACAGCGTGCTCTCGATATCGGCGCGGATGTCGTTCCGGGTGACGAAACCGCCGTACTGCGCGGCCAGATCCTCGATGGCGAGCGCGGAGCGATAGACCTCTTTCACGCTGAACTGTGCGTTGGCGGTGCGGATGAACTTGCGCTCGCCGTCGTTGAAGGCCATCGACGAGGATTGCAGTTGCGTCTGCGTGTCGGGCGCGGGTGCCGATCCGGCGTCAGGGACGGTGGCGGTGGTGGCGATCCGCGCCCGCGCTTCCTGCGGCTGCATGGGCGGTGGCGCGGGTGCGGCGACCTTCTCGGCCAGTACGGCCTGCGCCATCTCGGTGTCGGCCGCGACGCCGGCGGACGCGGGTGATTCCTGCTTGGCGCAGGCACCGATGAGCACGGTCAGGCAGCACAGCAGCAGACCGGTGCGGAAATTCGCTTGCATGGTGAACCCCTTGGCGATGAAGGTGGGTGGACGTTGCAGTCGGCGAGGACTGCATACGCGCCACCCAGCGCTTCGGGGTTAACGGAAGCGGCGGCCCAGGATCACCGCCGCGTTCCGCCGTCGGCGATGCGGAGCGAAACCACGGCTGGCCGCGCCAATCGCCCGCCGGCGATGGCGACGCAACCTGTCCGGGCGAGATCGATGGCCTTCAGGCGTGTTGCCCGGCCTCGCTGGCTGTCTTTTCTCGATCGCGCAATTCATGGCAGAACGCGGCCGTGGCATCGTCCATCGGAAAGCAGCATTCGATGTGCTGATCCTGCAGTGTGATGTTCCGGGCGAAGCCGAACATGGTGAAGGTGGAGAAGAAGCGCAACTCGCGCCCATGCTTGCGAAACACCGTGGTCAGCAGCGGAGACAGCGTTGCATCCGGATCGCGCGTGCGCCATTGCGGCGGAACGCCGGGGTAGGCCAGCGCCTCCTCGAGCAGGGCGCGCGGCACCGGGTCCGACGGCATCGCCGCCACCGCCGCATGCACGTGCCGGATCAGCTCGCCCGCCAGCTCCTCCCAGTTCGCCGTGGCCGCACGCATGTCGGCGGGATCGAAGACCTGGCGGATGATGTTCCGATGCGCGCTCGGACGGCCGTCCATGACGAAATCGCCAATGCGTTGCGCGCCGCGATTAGCCATCAGCACGTCCCAGTGCCGGCTCACCAGAAACGCCGGATAGGGTTCATGCTGGGCAAGGAAGTAATCGACGGCACGCTGGATGTTCGCCTGCTCCGATCCGCTCAACACCGTCTCTGCCGCTTCCGGCGCGTGGCCCGCGGCCACCAGCAGGGCATCGCGCTCGCGCGCAGGCATGCCCAGCACTTCGGCGAAGCGCCGCACCATCTCGCGGCTGGGTTGCGCCTTTCCGGTTTCGACGTAGCTCAGATGGCGCGCGGAGACACCCGCGCTCAATGCCAGATCCAGCTGGCTCAATCCGCGCGCTGCGCGCCATTCGCGCAAGAGCACACCCGCATGCGCATGGGGGTTCGATGGCTTCGGCGTGCGCGGCGGAGATTCCACGCAGTGATCATAGTGAGGCCATGGCCGCTGCGAGCCATGACTGATGGCCTATCTCGTGCGAAATCGCGGCGATATGACCTCGGAGGTCATTGCCGGGGCTCTCGCCGCCCGCCCATGCTCCTCGCCGTCGAGCCAAGAGGCTCCATTTTCCGAGGACACGTGCATGCAACGCAGACAGTTCATCGGCCTGGCGGCCGGCGCATTGGCGGGTGGGATATTGAGCGGACACAGCGTTCGCGCGATCGCCAGCGTCCGTGACACGACCACTGATACGAACGCTCCGTTGAATGCCGCGCGATACCACGCATCGCGACGCTTCGCCAAAACCCGCTTCGGCGAGATCGCCTACATCGAACGCGGCACGGGCAAGGCGGCTCTGTTCCTGCACGCCCATCCGTACAACGGATTCCAATGGCGTGGCGCGCTCGATCGCCTCTCGGCGCATCGTCGCTGCATCGCGCCCGACCTGCTGGCATTGGGATACACCCGCGTCGCCCCCGGCCAGAGCGTGACGCCCGCCGCGCAGGCCGCCATGCTGCTGGCGTTGCTGGACAAGCTCGCCATCCGGGATGTCGACCTCATCGCGAACGACAGCGGCGATGCTATCGCACAGCTCATCATCGCGCGCCATCCGCAGCGTGTGCGCACCGTGCTGCTCACCAACGGCGACGAAGCGCAGGACAGCCCGCCTTCCGCGCTCAAGCCATTGATCGCGCTCGCGCACGCCGGAAAATCCACCGACGTGTTTGACGGCTGGCTGGCGGACAAAGCCTCCGCCCGGCTGCCGAACGCCATCGGCGGTGCGGTCTACGCCAATCCCGCGACACTCACCGACGAAGCGATCGACTACTACTTCAAGCCATTGATCCGCTCACCACGACAACGCGCCTTGGTGGATGCGTCCATCATCGGCTTTGAACCCAACCCGCTGACCGGCATCGCGCCCGCCTTGAAGCGTTTCAAAGGACCGGTACGGATCGTATGGGGTGCGGCCGACACGCTCTTCTCGCCGGACAGCCCGGATCGCCTGGATCGCGCCTTCGGCAACTCGCGCGGCGTGCGCCGGCTGGAGGGCATGAAGACGTTCTGGCCGGAGGAACTGCCGGACGTCCTCGCCGAGGAAGCGCGGCAATTGTGGGACGTTGCCTGAGCGTGCCGTCAGGACCGCAACGCCTCAACGCTCCAGGATCGCCACCACGCCCATGCCGCCAGCAGTGCAGATCGAGATCAGGCAGCGGCCGCGACCACGTTCCTTCAACTGCTTGGCGGCGGTGGCGACGATGCGCGCGCCGGTGGCCGCGAACGGATGGCCGGTGGCGAGCGAGGACCCGAGCGGATTGAGCTTGGCCGGATCGATCTTGCCCAACGGCGCGTCCAGGCCCAGGCGGTTGCGGCAGTAGTCCTCGCTTTCCCAGGCGCGCAGCGTGCACAGCACCTGCGCGGCGAAGGCTTCGTGGATTTCGTAGATGTCGAAATCCTGCAGGGTGAGGCCGTTGCGCTTGAGCATCTCCGGCACCGCGATGGTTGGCGCCATCAGCAGGCCTTCGCCATGCACGAAATCGACCGCGGCCACCTGCGCGTCGCGGATGTGGCACAACACTTCATGTCCATGCTGGGCCGCCCACTCGTCCGAGGACAGCAGGCAGGCGGCCGCGCCATCGGTGAGCGGCGTGGAATTGGCGGCGGTGAGCGTGCCGCGACCGGAAATCTTGTCGAACGCGGGCTTGAGCGTGGCCAGCTTCTCGATCGAAGTGTCGGCGCGCAGGATGTTGTCGCGCGAGACGCCACGGAAGCTCACCACCAGATCGTCGAAGAAGCCGCGCTCGTAAGCCGCGGCCAGCTTGTGATGCGAGGCGACGGCGAGTTCGTCCTGCGAATCGCGCGCGATGTTCCACTCCTTGGCCATGTCCTCGCAGTGGTCACCCATCGACTTGCCGGTGCGCGGTTCGGCCACGCCCGGGTACTCGGGCTTCAACTCGCGCAGGTGGAAGCCCTTGAACGCGCGCAGCTTGTCCTTCGTGGTCTTGGCCGTGACCGCGGCGATCAGGCGGCGGCGGAGCTTCTGTCCGAACACGATCGGCACATCGGAGGTGGTGTCCGAACCGCCGCCAATGCCGGATTCGATCTGCCCGGTGGCAATCTTGTTGCCGACGGTGATGAGGCTGTCCAGCGAGGTGCCGCAGGCGCGCTGCAGGGTGATGCCCGGCGTCAGCGGCGACAAGCCGGAGGACAGCGTCGCCTCGCGGCCGAGGTTCCAGTCGCTGCTGTGCTTGAGCACCGCGCCCATCGCCACTTCGCCCAGCTGCTGGCCGTGCAGGCCGAATTTCTCCACCAGGGCGCCGAGCGTGCGGACCGACATGCCGAGATTGCCGACATCCGTGTACGCCGTGTACTGCCGGCAGAAGGGGATGCGGACGCCGCCGAGCACGGCGACGGGACGGCCTTGTAGCATGGGGGTTCCTCGGTTTTCGAGCGCCATCTCCGACGGCGCGCTTTGACGGCTGGGCGGGAGGCATGCAGTCTAGCGCTGTCGCTGCGCAGGGCCAATCACGTGGCGTGAACTCCTCGCAAAAACCCGTATCCTCGCCACATTAGATGCTGTGGCTCGATGCGTGACTGTTCGAAGTGACCCCGATTCGCAATGAATGACCCCTCCTTCCAAGTGCTCGGCGCACTGGCGCTGGAACTCGCCCCGAGCGACGGGACCACGCGCGACGCACTCCCGCAACAGGCCGCGGGCGCGCTGGCAGCCGCGATCGCGCACGATCTCGCCGGCTTCGCCGCCGACGCCGCGGCGCTCGACTTGATCATCGTCGGCGCCCACTACGACCCCGTGGAACTGCTGCGCCCGGGCTGGCCCGTGCATCACGAGCTCGATCAGCTCGGCGCGCGCGCGCCGGGCAACCGCGGCGAGCAAGGCCGCATCATCGCCTTCGGCAGCCACGAGGATCGCCTGCCCGGGGCATTGTCACCCTCCGGCGATTACGCTGGCGGACCACTGCGCCTGGTGCCGTGGCTGCTGAGTGGGGACGCCGCCATCGCGCGACAGGTCGGCGATACATTCGAACGCGATCTGATGGAACGCGGCATGGCCGGCGCGGCCACCGCCCTGCAGGCACAGGAAGTCTTCGGGCTGCGCGTTGAGCACGCCCGCTACCTCACCGTACACGACCTGTGCGCGCTCACGGCGATGCAGTACGAACACGCCGGACTGGCGCCGCTGTGGCCGATCCTGGAAACGGCGCTGCTCTCGCCGCAGCGCGAAGCCTGGCTGGATGCGCCACCGGAGCCGTTATTGCATTACGTCGACGGCGAGGCGCGCATCGCCCTGCTCACGCCCGACGCCTGGCGCAAGCGCTACGCGCGCGATGTCGGCGAGGACATCGAACGCCTGCAGCGCGGCTTCTCGCATTTCGAAGCCCGTCAGCGGCAAATGGCCGCGGTGCTGATGGCGCATGGCGTTGCCGTGACATTCGCGCACTGCAACGGCGATCCCGTGGAAGAACTGTAAACGAGCTTTGGTTTCCTTCTCCCTTCGGGAGAAGGTGGCGCGAAGCGACGGATGAGGGCGGGAAAATTCCAGCTCACGGAAACCTTCCGGCAAGTTATTCCCTGCCCTCATCCGCCCCTGCGGGGCACCTTCTCCCGAGGGGAGAAGGGAAAGCATCACTGCGTCACATTGATCACACCGCAAGCCACGCGCGCACCGGAATTGCCGGCCGGCTGGCTTCTGTAATCATCCGCCGCCGCATGCACCACGATCGCCCTGCCGGCGACATCATTGAAGGCGCCGCCGCCCAGCGTGACGCCCATCAGATGGATGTTGATCTTCGCAACACCGTCGGCGTCGGCCACGATGTTGTCCATGTCGCCCGCGTGATGCGTGCCCGTCCCCGCGCGGCCATGCGGGTTGCCGGTGGGATTGAAATGTCCGCCCGCGCTGCTGGCATCCACCGCGCTGCAATCGCCCTTCTCGTGTACGTGGATGGCATGCGTTTTCCCCGCGCCAAGACCACCGATCTCGCCAGTGATGTGCACGCCATCGCGCATCGGTACGAGCGTGAGCTTGCCGCTGACCAGACTGCCCGATGCGGAGGCGAGATTCGCTGTCGCCGATTTCGCCGTGCTCGTGGTCGGAACCGGCACGGACTTCGGTGTCGCGCCTGGCGAAGGTTTGGTGCCGGAAGTGCTGGAACAGGCGGCAACCATCATGACGATCGCGGCCGAAAGCAATGTATGACGCATGGAGACTTGCATGACAGACTCCGTCAACGGGGGAAGGTTACGCTAATCAGCGCGGGGTTTATGCAAGATGAAGCGTTCGTAAGTGTTGAGCGGAAAGCATTCGCTCGTCACTTAAATTTACGCAAGCCTCGATAGTGATCGCACTCATCGAGGCTTGCGCCCCGATCCCAGCTTGCGCGTCACCGTATTGCGCCCAAGTCCGAGCCGTGCCGCGGCCTCCGCGCGCCTGCCGCCCGTGTGCGACAGCGCGACTTCGAGCAGGACACGATCGAGACGCTCGCGCGCCTGCGCATGGATGTCCTCGTCCCCCGCGCGCAAACGCGCATGCGTCCACTCGGCGAGCGCCGCATCCCAGTCGGTCGCGACGGCGGGCACCGTCGGCGGCGCGCTCGCGGTCAGGGTGCCATCGAGATCGGCGACAGTGATCGTGTCCGTCGGCGCCAGCGCGGCCACGCGCCAGCACAGGTTTTCCAGCTCGCGCACATTGCCGGGCCAGTCGTAGGCGAGCAGGCGTTCCAGCGCGGCCTTGCCGAAACGCTTCGGCGGCGCCTGGATACGTTCGGCGGCGGATTGCAGGAAACGTTCGGCCAGCCTCGGAATATCCTCGCGACGTTCGCGCAAGGGCGGCAGGCGCAAGCGCACCACATCGAGACGATGCAGCAGATCGGCGCGGAAACGGCCATCGGCGACCAGCGCTTCCAGATGCTGGTGCGTCGCCGCCACCACGCGCACTTCGACACGAATCAACTCGCGTCCGCCAACACGGAAGAACTCGCCCTCGGCTAGCACGCGCAGCAATCGCGTCTGCAACGGCAGCGGCATGTCGCCGATCTCATCGAGAAACAGCGTGCCGCCGTTGGCCTGTTCGAAACGCCCGATGTGGCGCTTCGCCGCGCCGGTGAAAGCACCGGCTTCGTGGCCGAACAGCTCGCTTTCCAGCAGTTCGGCCGGGATTGCCGCCGTGTTCAAGGCCACGAACGGCCCGCGCGCGCGCGGCGATTCGCGATGCAGCGCGCGCGCCACCAACTCCTTGCCGGTACCGGTTTCGCCGGTGATCAGCACCGACAACGGCGCCTGCGCCAGACGGCCGATGGCGCGGAACAATTGCCGCATCGCCGGCGTCTCGCCGATCAGCGAATCGGCATCGCCTCCCGCATCGCCGGTCGGTGCGATCTCACCCTCGGCCGCTTCGCGCTGCTGCGCGAGCGTGTGCGTTGCCAGCGCGACCGCATCGTCGAGATCAAAAGGCTTCGATAAAAATTCGTGCGCACCACCGCGGAATGCACCCGCCGTGCTGGCGACGTCAGTGTAGGCCGACATCACGATCACCGGTAGTCGCGGATGCGTGCGCTTGAGTTTGTCGAGCAATACCAGGCCATCGTCGCCGGGCATGCGCACGTCGGTGAACAACAGCTGCGGTGCCGTGCGCGTGCCGAGCGCTTCGAGCACGGACTGCGCGGAGTCGAATCCCGTCACCTCGAAACCGGCGTCGCGCAATGCCGTTGCCAGCACGAAGCGCACGCTGCGATCGTCATCG
Source organism: Luteimonas sp. GW821-FHT14E02 (assembly GCF_058803905.1). Classification (NCBI taxonomy): domain Bacteria; kingdom Pseudomonadati; phylum Pseudomonadota; class Gammaproteobacteria; order Lysobacterales; family Lysobacteraceae; genus Luteimonas; species Luteimonas sp. GW821-FHT14E02. The sequence goes on from NZ_JBXAPK010000001.1 coordinate 296,949, forward strand.
ACGACCCAGATATGGGCCTGCTCCTGGGACGGCTGACCTTGGAGCGGCTCATTTGCCATTGGCGAATTCCTGCTTCAGTTCTGTCTGCTTCAACTCAATGTGCTCCAGCTCGGTGAGCACCAGCGGTAGCAGCAACGTAAAAACGGTATGCCCCGGCCGCGAGCGGAACGTCAGTGAGCCGCGATGCTCGCGCGCCACCTGCTGCGCCAATGCCAGGCCAAGGCCGCTGCCTTCCGCGCGCCCGGACACCAGCGGCAGGAACACCTGTTCGGCCAGCGACTCCGGCACGCCATGCCCGTCGTCGGAAATCTCCAGACGCAACGCCACCGAATACAGACGATCGGCGATGCGCGCGCCGTGCTCGGCACGCGTGCGCAGCGTGACCGTGGCGGCGCCCGCTTCGATGGCGTTGCGCACGAGGTTCCACACCGCCTGTGTCAGTCGGTCGGCATCGCCACGTAGATCGGGCAGACTCGGGTCGTAGTCGCGCAACAGCTTCACCGTCCAGCCCGCGTCGCTTTCGGCCAGGCGCAGCACGCGTTCGAGCACGACGTGGATGTTCAGATCGGTGTGCGGCTGCGGCGGCGCGGGCGAGAGCAGACGATCGAGCAACTGCGTGAGGCGTTCGACTTCCGATTCGATCAGGCCGGTGAGTTCGCGCGAAACCGGATCGTCATGACGCCGCGAAAGCAACTGCGCCGCGCCCTTCACGCCCGCCAGCGGATTGCGCAACTCGTGCGCGAGACCTTTCAACGCGGCCGACATCGCCGAGGGCAGCGCCGACAGCGGATCCTCCCCCGGAAACTCGTCGACCGGATGTGCCTCCAGCCGCCAGCCGCCGGCATCGAGCCGGGCCAGCCAGACATCGGCGAAATGCGGCGGCCCGATGGCCCCGGGGAACGCCAGCGGCAGGCGCCGCAGGCACACAAGCTCGCGCTCGCCGCGATCGGCCATGCACCGCGCCAGTGCATCGCCCTCGAACTCGAAGGCGGCCAGCGGCAGGCCCGGCATGCGTTTGGCGCTGACGCCCAGCCAGCGGGCGAAGGCGATATTGGCCGAGAGGATGTGGCCATCCGCGTCGGCCTGCGCCAGGGGCGTGCTCAACAGGTCGTAGGCGGCAGTGTCGGCGCTCATTGCACCAATATAGTGCAGGCGTTGGATGAACGCACGGATTCCATCGGTCGAAGCCGCCACTGGAATCGCGCGGCTCGCCAGGTCCGGAGGCGTCCCCTGCGGCTCGGGAGACCAGCCTGACGACCACCGCCCCGGAAGCAAGCGCTTCGCCGTGGAAACAAATCCGGTTCGAAGCTAGCGCCCGCCGACGCGCGGGGCAAGACCTCGCAACTCTTTGAGCTCAGCCTCCAATGCCTCGATCCGCTTGTCCTTTTCCGAAAGCGCCGCCAATACGTCGGCCGCCTCGTACCGCACCGGAATATGTTGCGGACAGTTGGCGTCCCATGCGGAAACGGTGAACAACATGACCTGCTCGGGCTTCGCCTTGTAGCCCTCCGGCATCAGCTGTGCGAGCAAGTCCTCATCCGCATCCACCACCCGCGCTTCTCCCCATACCTTGACCCGCCGGCGATGGCGATAGTCGATCAGGAACAGGTGCGCCTTGGGATTCTCGAGCAGATTCCCCGTGCTGATGTATTGCCGATTCCCTGAAAAATCGACGAACCCCAGCGTGCGCTCGTCCAACACCCGCAAGAAGCCGGGCGGACCGCCGCGATGCTGGATATAAGGTTGGCCTTCGGCATTGACCGTCGCCAGGAACACACTGCGCTGCTCCGCGATAAACGCCCTCAGCTCAGGCGTGATCACCGTGTTCCACGCCCCGCCCTCTTCCATGCGCGCATAGGCTTGGCGCGAGCCCCGGCGCTCCTGCAACGCCTTCACCGCGGGCGTGAACGCGATATCGCTGGAATACTTTCGAGTGGTCACGGCGTCAGCATCAGAGTCCAAGGTCACTCAACGACGGGTGTTCATCCGGACGGCGCCCCGGCGGCCAGTGGAATTTCCTGTCGCCTTCAGCGATCGGAAGATCGTTGATGCTGGCAAGACGCCGGCGCATCAACCCGTGCTCGTCAAACTCCCAGTTTTCGTTGCCGTAGCTGCGCGTCCATTGCCCCTGCGCATTGACCGATTCGTAGGCGAAGCGGACCGCGATCCGGTTCTCCCGAAATGCCCACAACTCCTTGATCAACCGATACTCAAGTTCGTGTTGCCACTTGCGCGTCAGGAACGCCTCGATGGCTTCGCGCCCGCTGAAGAACTCCGAGCGATTGCGCCACTGGCTGTCGACCGTGTATGCCAGCGCGACACGAGCCGGATCGCGTGAGTTCCATGCGTCCTCGGCCAGACGCACTTTCTGTATGGCCGTCTCCAACGAGAACGGCGGCAAGGGTGGACGGTCCATAAAGTCTCCAGTGGGGTGAAGTTCCGCAGCCGGCCGGGCTGTCCGCCCGAACGACCGGAGATGCCGATACTCACGCGGCCAATCGCGCATTGACCACCGGGAAATCGATTTCGGTGGCGGCGACTTCGTTGATGTAGTTCGTCCAGGTGTTGAGGGCGACGTGCTGGACGATCTCGACAATCTGGGCATCGCTGTAGCCGGCGTGCTTGACTGCGAGCAGATCCTCCGCGCTGACCTTGCCGCGCAGACGAGTCACCTGAGCGGCGAAGCGCACCGCGGCATCGGCCTTCGGATCGTTCGAGGTTCCGCTGCGGTTCGCGGCGATCTCGGCGTCGTCGAGCTTGGCCAGGTGTTTGCCCAGATAGGTATGCGCGGACAGGCAGTAGCTGCAGCCGTTGATCTCGGCCACGGCAAGGGCGATGCGTTCCCGGGTCTGCGCCGGTAGCGCGCCTGTCGCGAGCGCGCCGGACATGCCGAGATAGCCTTCGAGGGCGGCCGGGCTGTTGGCCACCATGCGGAACAGGTTCGGCACCACCCCCAACTGCTGCTTGACGGCTTCCAGCAGCGGCTGGGATGCGGCGGGAGCGGATTCGATCGTGGCGGGGGTTGGAATGCGGGACATCTGAGTGCTCTGGGAAAAGGGCCTGTGGGCCGAGAGACTCAGCCTAAATTATTCCATATTTGCAAACTACTTAGTATATTTTGGAATCATTATTCCGAATTTTGGAAGAATAGACATGGACCGCCTGGAGGCGATGACGGTGCTTCTGGCCACCGTGGAATGCGGCAGCCTGTCGGCGGCGGGCCGCAAGCTCGACATGCCGCTCGCCACCGTGAGCCGGAAACTGACCGATCTGGAGACCCATCTGCGCACGCGACTGCTCAACCGCTCCACGCGCAAGCTTGTGCTGACCGATGCGGGCCGTGACTACGTCGCCTCGTGCAAACGGATTCTTGAAGACATCAATGAAGCCGAGCGCACCGCCGCCGGCGAATACTCCGAACCGCGCGGGGATCTGGTCATCACGGCGCCGATCGCCTTCGGGCGCCTGCACGTGCTGCCAGTGATCGTCGAATTCCTGCAGGTGTATCCGGAGGTTGATGTCCGGCTGGTATTGGGAGACCGCGTCGTCAATCTCGCCGACGACCATATCGATCTGGCGGTGCGTATCGGCGAATTGCCCAACAGTCGCCTGACGGCCACTCGCATCGGGGAATTCCGGCGTGTGATCTGTGGAAGCCCGGCCTACTTCGCGCGGCAAGGCGTGCCGGAAGTTCCCGAAGACCTGCGCACGCACACATGCGTCACGTTCGAAGCCTTGTCTGTTCCGGACTATTGGCGCTTCACGCATGAGGATGTCGAATCGCTGGTCCCGGTTCGCACGCGGCTGGTCGTGAACACCGCCGAAGCCGCCGTCGACGCGGCAATCGCTGGCGCCGGCCTCACGCGCGTCATCTCGTATCAGGCCGCCGAGCACGTGCGAACCGGTGCCTTGCGACTGGTATTGCGCGAATACGAAACGGCGCCCGCCCCCGTCAACCTGGTCTTCGACGGAGGCCGGCGATTGCCGTTGAAACTGCGCGCCTTTCTCGATTTTGCCGTGCCGCGCCTGCGCGAGGGGCTCATGTCGCGGCGCGAGATCGAACCCCAGCCCTCCGAAGCCGCCAGCGGGCAGTGATCACCGGCGCCTCGCCACGCCAACAGGCACACCGCCTGCCGGCACATGCCATGCGTCCGGGGCAGGCGCACACTTCGGCGGCATGCTTGCCGCCTGTCGTTTTGGATTCCGGCAGCCTGATCATCTGTCCCGCGACATTCGCGCCCACCGGATCAAAGCCCAATGTCGTACTGGCGAAAGCCGATCACCCTGTTGCGCTCAATTCTGGTGATTCTCTTCGCCGCCGCGGCAGTGGTGCTGATCAATCAGGCGGGTGGCTGGCTTGCGGAACGATTCGGATTGCCGCCGGGCGGTGACGGCCGGCTGGCCTGGGATCTTGGCTGGGTGATCGCGTCCGGCACGGCCGCCATCTGGATGGTGGCGCGCCTGGCGCCTTGCGCGCCTCGCGTCCACGCACTGATCTTGTTTGTGTTGCTGCTGGCCTTTGCTCTGTGGGGCGTGGTTCAGATGGGTGCCGACTATCCATGGTGGTTCTGCGCCGGGCTGGTGCTGACCCTGCCGCTGCAGGGGTGGCTGGGAATGACGCTGGCGTTGCGCGGAAGACGCAAACACCGAACACCCGCATGGCCGCGCACGAATCGCATTCCGACTGATTCAACGCGATAAATGCCTTTACCCGCCTACGCCGCAAGCGCGAGGCCGCGCGCATCACGCACGGTCTGCTCGATCACCTCGACCGCGCGTGCGCATGCGCGCTCACCGGGTTCGGTCTTCTGCTGCACGGCACGACAGCGCTCGATGCTCGCCGGGCTGACGAGTTCGCGCAGCGCGGCCGCGAGTGTCGCGGCATCGCGATCGCGTTCCAGCGTGATGCCGCAACCAAACGCGGCGACGCGGCGCGCGTTGTCGGTCTGGTTGGTGAAGGACGGCAGCATCAGTTGCGGTACGCCGGCCGACATCGCCAGCGCGGCCATGCCAACGCCGCCCTGGTGCACGAACGCGCCCACGCGCGGCAGCAGCAAATCGAGCGGCAGATACGACTCGTGCGTGATGCCGTCCGGCAGCGGCGGCAGCTGATCGGTGAGGCGGGTCACCAGGATGCCGCGCTGATCGGCGGACTGAAGCGCCGCGATCGCCATTTCGAAGAAGGCACGGCTCTTCGTCGCCGCCGTGCTGGCCGCGACCACCACCGGTGGCGATCCGGCGTCGAGGAAACGCAGCAACCCTTCCGGCAGTTCGCGCGCCGCGTCGGCGCTGCGATACAGCGGAAACCCAGTCAGCGTGACATGCGCCGGCCAATCCGGCGGGCGCTTGCAGAACCATTCCGGAAACAGGCCGACGATGCGCTGCGGCGAAAACAGCCAGCGGCTGTACATCCGCCGTGGCAGCGTGCGGTCGAGGTCGCGCGCGGCTTCGCGCAGCAGGCTTCGGCACAGCGGATCGATCAAGGCATATTCGACGGCCGCGAACGCCGGACGGCGCAATCCATATGGCAACCCGAGCACGCCGCGCAAGGATTTGTAGAACGGCGGATCACGCAGGGAGATCAGATCGGCCGGCGTCAGCATCGTCGACACGTAGGGCGTTCCGTAGCGGTCGTGCAACAACCGCGCGATGCCGGAAACAGACAACGGCGAGATGATCACCGTGTCGTCATCGATCTCGTTCGCGGCCAAGCGCGCACAGGCGGCGATCTTCCCGGAAAAGAACCGGAAATGGCTGCGGATCCATTGCAGCGGCCGCATGCGGCTCGCCTCCTCGTTGAAGGCGCGCTTCTCGTCGCCGCCGAGGGTGCAGATGGCGCGCAATCCGAGCGATCGCGCCGCCTCGATATATTCGAACGTCGCCAGGAACACGACCTCGTGCCCGCGCTCGCGCAGCGCGCTGGCGAGCGCGAGATGAGGATGGACGTCGCCGTCGGAGCCTCCGGTCAGGATGATTGCCTTCATCGTGTCTCCCCACTCCCCATCTCGCGACCGATACCGGTGGATTGCAGTCTATCGAGCCCTCAACGGTCTTCATGGGACCTGGGATCGGTTTTATCGAACCCGTCAACGCGGCTTGATACTTGCATGAACTGCTGCACAGCTTGAACGTTATTCGCGTCTCGCTTGCGTGAATCCCGTGGGTCGCGATGACACGACAACGCGCGGCATCCCGCTGCCGCGCGCCGACTGGAGATTTCACATACCTTTCACCCAGGCGTGGGCGCGACCGCGCTCGTGCGATCAGTTCATGCTGCTGCGGCACTCTTCCGCGCGTTCTTCACCATCATTCCGCCGATTTCCTTGAGCAGCTTCGCCGCGACGAGCGCCGTCATGTCGGAAAGATCGCAACGCGGGTTGTACTCGACGATATCGGCGGCCACGATCGGCTGCCCGATGCCCTGGATCAGATCGATCACCTGACGCAGCGTCGGGCCGCCGGGTTCGCGATGCGAGACGCCGGGGGCGTGGGCCGGGTCCAACCCGTCGAGGTCCAGCGAGAGGTAGACCGGGGTTGTGATGTCGAGCCGGAGGTCTCCGCGCCAGTGCGCCGCTTCGACGATCTCGACGCCGAAGCGTTCGATCTGTGCGCGGTTCTCGGCATTGAGCGTGCGCAATCCGACCTGGATCAGGCGATCGGCCAGCCGCTCTTCCATGATCCGCGCGAATGGCGAGGCGTGGGAGCGCGGATTGTCCTGGTAGGCGTGGTAGATGTCCGGATGCGCGTCGATGTGCAGGATGGTCAAGCGGGCATGGCGGCGACGCACCGCGCGCAGGATCGGATAAGTAATCGCATGGTCGCCGCCGAGGCAGATCAATGGATCGCCGGATGCCATCGCATCGCTTACACGCTGCTCGATGAGGCTCCAGGGATCGGAAGCGCCATCGAAACGGATGTCGCCATGATCCGTCAGTCTGCCGGCGGCGAGCAGATCGATTCCGGTTTCGCTCCAGGCGCTGTACGCGTCGGAGTACAGGGCGCGGCGAATCAGGGGAGGCGCCTCGGAGGGGCCCTGCAGGAACGAGGAATTGTCGTCGTTGGGAATCCCCAACAGGGAAAGCCTGGTCATTCGAATCTCCGGTTGCGTGGCGTCAGTCGCCGAGAATTTCGAAGGCGAGCGGCCTGGGCGACGCGCCGCCGTTGCAGGTCGAGGCGGGACACGAGGACAGCGCGATCGCCGCTCTGTCCGCCTTGCGGATCGATGATGCGCAGTCGTTCGCCGCGCCCGAGTCGCAGCCCGACACCGCTGGCTGCCGGGATCACCCGCTGTTCGATCATGGCGTTCTCCATTCGCCGGGCCGTCCCGGCTCGATGGAGAGGGACCTTAGCGACGCTAATCTGTCAGGTCCACTTCGCAAATCTTCAATTGATTGTAAGATTTTCTTGATGTTTGACCTGACCCGCCTGCGTTTGCTTCGGGAACTCGCCCATCGCGGCACGATGACGGCGGTCGCCGATGCGTTCGGCCTCACCTCCTCCGCGGTGTCGCAGCAGCTCGCCACGCTCGAGCGCGAAGCCGGCGTCGCCTTGCTGGAGCATGTCGGGCGCCGCGTGCGCCTGACCGCGGAAGGCACGCGCTTGGTGTCGCATGCGGATGCGATCCTGCAAGCGGTCGAGGCCGCCGAACGCGACCTGCGTGCGGCCGACGAACACCCGAAGGGCACACTGGAAGTCGGTTGCTTCTCGACGTTCGCCAGGACGCATCTGCTTCCGGCGATCGTGCGGCTGCGGGATCGCTTCCCGCAGATGCACGTGGTGCTTCGCGAACTCGAATCCGCCGATGCGATCGAGGCCGTGCGCGATGGCCGCTGCGATCTAGCCATCACGTTCGCCTACAACCTGGTGCCGCGACCGGAGGTGGCCGGTCTCGCTTCACAGTTGCTGCTGGAAGAACGCGTGCTGCTCGCGTTGCCGGCAGCGTGGCGAGCCGAGCGCGGACCGATCGCGCTGGAGCGGCTGGCGCGGGAACACTGGATCGTCGGATCGCGGCAGACCGACGATCACCTGCTGGCGCAACGCGCCTGCGCGGCCGCCGGTTTCGCGCCGCGGATCGCCCATACCGTCGACGATTACGATCTGCTGCTCAGGATGGTGTCGGCGGGACTCGGTGTGGGCTTTGCGCCGGAACTCGGGCTGCGTTTCCCAAGCGCTGAGGCGATCGTGACCCGCGAACCCGGTGGCTTGCCGCTCAGCCGCAGCGTGCATGCGCTCACGCGCAAGACGCTAGCTTCTTCGCCGTTGGTGCGCGCGCTGTTGTCGGAGTTGACGGGCGATTCCTAAGAGCACCCGATAGGATCAGGAGAAGCGCCCAATTCTTCCGCCTCGTCATCCCGGCGAAAGCCGGGATCCAGCTTTTTGCTTGGAAGATTCGTTCCCGGACGAAAGGCTGGATCCCGGCTTTCGCCGGGATGACGGCATTTTTTGTTGGGCACGGTATTTTTGTCAGGCGTTGTGACGAAAACAATTTCGTCGCTTCACTTCAACTCTTCACTTCAACGACTCACTTCAACAAGCCAAGCCGCACGAGGCTTTCCGCAGTGGCGACCAGCGCATCCTCGCTCGGTCTCGGCGTCCAGCCCAGCACGCGCCGCGCTTTCTCGGACGTCGCGTTCTTCGGCTTGCCAAGCTCGGGCAGGATCTGCTTCACGGCCGGATCGCGCAGCGAAGCCAAGCGCACCAGCCAGTCGGGCAATTGCAAGGTCGGCACGCGTTTCGCGGCGGTGCCCATGCGCGATTTCAGCGCCTTCGCCATGTCGCGGATGGAGAGGAAATCGCCGGCGACGGCGAGGAAGCGTTCGCCCTTCGCGGCGGGATCGGTCATGGCGCGCAGATGCAGCGCGGCCACGTCACGCACGTCGACGATGCCGAAGTACAGACGCGGACAGCCCGGCATGGCGCCATCCATCAACCGCTGCACCAGCAGGATCGAGGTCGAGTAATCCGGCCCCAGCACCGGACCGAAGATACCCACCGGATTGACGACCGACAGTTCCAGCCCGCCGCCTTCGCGCTCGATGAAATCCCAGGCGGCGCGTTCGGCCAGCGTCTTCGATTTCACGTAGGGCAGCACGTCGGCGCCATCGGGCTGCGTCCAGCTGGTTTCGTCGAACGGGGCTTGCCGCGGCGGATGGCCGTAGCCGATCGCGGCGAACGAGGATGTCAGCACCACGCGTTTGACGCCGGCATCGCGCGCGGCGCGCAGCACGCGCAATGCGCCCTCGCGCGCGGGGACGATCAGTTCATCTTCGTGTTTCGGAAGGCTTTCCGGGAACGGCGAAGCGACGTGCAGCACGTAGTCGCAACCGGCGACGGCTTCCGGCCAGCCCGCATCGCGTTCGAGATCGGCGACGGCGAAGGAAAGCCGGTCTCCGGGCTCAGCGCCACCTTGCGCAAGCATGGCGCGCACGCCGGCTTCACGCTTCGCGTCGCGCACCGTGGTGCGCACGGCATGGCCGGCGGCCAATAACTGCAGAAGGCAATGACTGCCGACGAATCCCGAACCGCCGGTCACCAGCACCGTTGCCATCGCCGTCCCTCGCCTGCGGATCGAAGGCGGCAACGTAGCACGGAGGATGGCGCGCGGCCGCTACTTCGGCGCGCGCTGGCTGAAGGCGACGCTGCCGAGGATCAGCGCACCGGCGATGCCCATCTTCAGCGTGAGCGGTTCGTCGAGCAGCAACCATGCCCAGGCGACGCCGAACAGCGGGATGAGATAGGTCACCGTGGATGCGCGCGCGGCGCCGATGCGGGCGATCAATCGGTAATACAGGACGAAAGCCAGGCCGGTGCAGAGAATGCCAAGCAGCGCGGCCGACACCCACGATTTCATCGGAATGGCCGCCTGCGGCCAGGTCGCGATCGCGAACGGCAGCGCGAGCAACGCGGCACTGCCGAGCGTGGCGGAGGCGACCGCGGCCGGCGGCAATCCGGTCAGATGCCGGCGCACCAGATTGATGCCGATGCCGTACAGGAACGAGGCGGTCGCGCCCGCGGCGACGGCCCAGCCGATGCTGGCGCCGGCCACCTTGCTGCTCGCCAGCACCACGACACCAGCGAATCCCGCCACCAGCGCGACGGCGCGGCGCGTGCCGATCTTCTCGCCGAAGAACAGGAAGCCGACCAGCGCGGTGAACAGCACCGTCATCGCATTGGTGATTGCGCCGACGCCGGCCGGCGCACGCTGCGCGGCCCAGGCGAACAGAAGGAACGGCAGCGCCGAGTTGATCGCACCGATCAATGCGAGCTTCGGCCACAAGCTCAGAGGAAACTGCCGCCGCGCGCGCCACAGCAGCGGCATCAGCGCGATCGATCCGAGCGCGAGCCGCACTTCCACCAGCGCGATCGGGCCGAAGTCGTTCGCGGCCACGCGCATGAACAGGAACGAGGCGCCCCAGATCGCGCCAAGCACGGATAGTTCCAGCGGCGTGAGCCAGGCGCGTTCGGCGGGAGTCGTGGTCGACACGGGAGCGGTCTCGATGGCTTGCATGAGGATATCCTCGGGCGATCAGTATCGATGGTGTGTCAAGCGGCGGCGGCGAGCAGGAAGCGATCGAACGAGGCATCGACGGCCGCGCGGCCGCCGCCGATGATGTTGCGGCCCCAGGTGTAGCCGTACACGTCCTCGAAATCGAAGGGGTCCAGGCGCTCGCGCATCGCGCGCACGTCGCTCACGTTCATCGGCACGTAGTTGGGATAGCTGTACATGAAAGTGACGTGGCGGCGGTCGAATACGACCTGCAGCGCGTCGCCCGGCAGCAGTGTGCCGCCGGGACGCGGTCCACGCTTCCAGTGGATGGCGGTGCTGCCGGGGAAATGGCCGCCGCAACGAATCAGCGTGACGTCGTTGGACAGCGCGAGTGTGTCGCCGCTCCAGAATTCGATCCGCTTCGACGGCCGCTGCACCCAGGCCCTGTCGGCCTCGTGCAGCAGGATCGGCACGCCGCCGAGCGCTTCGCTCCACTCCACCATCGCCGTGTAGAAGTGCGGATGCGAGATAAGGATGCGGTCGACACCGCCACGCGCCTGCAAGGCGGCGACCGCCTCGTCGGTGACCAGGCTGACGCACTCCCACAGCAGGTTGCCGGCGTCCGTGCGCAGATGCAGCGCGCGCTGGTTGATGGCGAAGTCCGGCGACAGGCCGATGCCGAGCAGGCCGGCGTCGTCTTCCAGCCGCTGCGTGTGCTTGGCGGCCAGCGCTTCGTGGGTGGTCCAGGCCTGGCCCTGCCAGCCGACGTACTGGCGATCGTCCTCGCAGATCGGGCAATGCGCGGGCGGCGCGGCCGTTTCGGCGTACTGGGTACCGCAGGTGGCGCAGACGTAACAGGGCATGGCGGGCCTCGCGGAGCTGGATTGGGCGCGGCGGCCGGGATTGCCGCCTGAGGCTATTGAAGGGCGTAATCTGGACCCTTGGAGATTCCAGTTTTTGGAAAATAGATGGAGCCAGTTTTTCCCTTCGCCCTGGCCCTGCCGGCGCGCGGACAGGGCTCGCTGACGCAAGCCCTGCACCAGCAGCTGCGCGCCGCGATCCTCGACGGCCGCCTGGCCGCGGGCGCGACCCTGCCCGCCACGCGCCGGGTCGCCGCCGTGCTCGGCATTGCGCGCAACACGGTGGTCGCCGCCTACGACCTGCTGATGGCAGAGGGTTATGTGGTGCCGAAACCGGGCGCGAAGGCCACGGTCGCCAGCATCGCCGCCAGACGCCCCGCGAACGTCGCGCGGCATCTGCCGAAGCCGGACGATCATCGTCTGAACCCCACTTACTGGCAGCCGCCTTTCATGGGGCCGATCGCGCCGTCCGATCTGCCGCCGCGCAGCTTCCGCATCGGCGTTCCCGATTACCGCCATTTCCCGCATGCGTTATGGCGACAGCTGTCGGCGCAGTCTCTGCGTGCGTGGGCGAAGTCGCCCTTCCGTTATCCGCCCACCGAAGGCATTCCCGCGTTGCGCGAGGCGATCGCGCAGCACGTCGCGTTCGCGCGCGCGGTGGCGTGCACGGGCGAGGATGTGATCGTGACCTCCGGCGCGCAGCAGGCCTTCGATCTGCTCGCGCGCCTGCTGGTGACGCCCGATCGCGCCTGCGTGGCGGTGGAGGATCCGGGTTATCCGACCTTCCGCACCGCCTTCGCCAACGCCGGCGCGCGCGTGGCGGCGATTCCGGTGGATGACGAAGGCCTGTGCGTCGATCAGCTGCCGGACGATGCGCGCGTGATCTGCGTGACGCCTTCGCATCAATCCCCCACCGGCGTCGCGTTGTCGCTGCGACGCCGCACCGCCCTGCTCGAGTTCGCGCGCAGGCACGACGCGGTGATCATCGAGGACGATTACGACGGCGAATTCCGCTTCGGCGGCCGTCCGCTGGATGCCCTGCAGACGCTCGACTGCGACGCGCTGGTGTTCTACGTCGGCACGTTCTCGAAAAGTTTGTTCCCCGCCCTGCGCAAGGGTTTCGTCGTCGCGCCGGCATGGGCGCGCGATGGCCTGCTCGCGGCCAAGCAGTACGCCGATTCACATTGCGACGAGATCGCGCAGGCGACCCTCGCCACGTTCATCCAGGGCGGCCACATGGCGCGGCACGTGCGCAGGATGCGCACGCTTTACGCCGCGCGGCGCGAGGCCCTGCTCGATGGCCTGCGACGCGAACTGGGCGCATGGCTCGACCCGATTCCTTCCGAAGCCGGCCTGCACCTGGCGGCGCGCATCCGTGCACCGGAACACGCCGATCGCATCATCGCCATCGCACGGCGGCATGCGCCCGGCGCGCAATCGATCGCGGAATATTCACTGACGCCGCCACGGCAGCCGGCGCTCTCCTTCGGCTATGGCGTGATCGATGCCGAAGAGATCGCGCCGGCGCTGTCGCGGCTGCGCCGCACACTGGAAACCATCGGCACGGAAGCCGGATAGATAGACCGTGCCGAAGTGAAGTGCGCGGCGCGATCCGCCTCTACACCCGGTCTTCGACCCCGCGCACGCCGGCCGTCTTGGCGCAGTGCGCGCAGCAGTAGAACCGGCCCGCGTGCTCCACGCCATGGCCGACGATGTGGCATTCGCAATGCGCGCAACGCGGCGCCATGGCATGGATCGCGCATTCGAAGGAATCGAAGGTGCCGCGCTCGCTTCCCATCGAAACGGTGAAGGTCTTGTCGTAGTCGTTGCCGCAAACATCACAGGTCGGCATGTCAGTCTCCCTTTGCTTGCCTCAGCGGCCCGCCGAACCCTTCAAGGTCAGCGCGGTCGCATCCACGTCCTTGACGCCCTTGACGCCGCGCGCCACGGCGACCGCCTTGTCGGCCTGCGCCTGCGTCTCGACGGTGCCGGACAGCCTGACCTGGCCGTTGAGCGTTTCGACGTTGATCTCCAGGCCCGAGACATCACGCGCCGCCAGCAATTCGGCCTTGACCTTGGTGGTGATCCAGCTGTCGCCTATCGGCTGCTGTGAGGAATCCTGCGCCATGCCTTCCGTGGTCTGCTGTCCGCCGGCCCTGGAATCGGCGGCGATGGCGGCACCGGAAAGCGCACTGGCAAGCAAGGTGCCTGCTGCAACAAGGGTGATCGGTTTCATATCGGCGTCCTCAATGAAGGAGTCATACGCCGACGAAAACGCGCACGCGGCTCACGTCGGCGCACGACCACCGTACGATGACGGGAGTTAACGCCGGGGAATCGCGGCGTTATCGCCAGGTGCAGTGACTGAACCTCTCCTCAATCCGACCAGCCGTGATGCGTCTGTCCGCGCACTTCGCCCGCCGGGAACGTGCTGGAGTGCACGTTGACGTATGCGGCGCCCGCACGGATCGCGCGCACCAGTTCGGCGAATTCGCCCGCGGCGATGCCCTGCCCCGCGGGTCCGATCACGTTGGCGGCGGTCAGGGTGCCGGTCACGCGCGCGGGCGCGGGGGCGCACGTAGGCGCCAGGCCGGTGGGATCGGGATTGGCCGCGGTCTGGCACAGGAACACGCTCACCCCGCCGTTGACGCCGCGCTGCCCGAAATGAATGTGCGCCTGACGGACATCGCCCTGCAGCGCGTTGTAGCGCAACTCGTAACGGATGCTGCCCTGGCGATCGTCGATGAAGGCCACGAACGCGCCTTTCGCCGTCGACGACACTGACGGCACTTCCTCGAAACTGCGCAGCGGCACCACCACGACTTCGGCGGAAGCCAGCGCGGAAACGGCACACAGCGCCCCTGCCAGCAGCGGGCGCGGCACAGCGGCGGACGGTCTCATGGCGGACCTCGGGCGAGGGAAACCGCGGATGCGGTCGAAGCACGCTAGGCGCACGATCGTTCAACACCGGTGAATTTCTTCGGCCGGCACCGGCCCCGCCGACGAGCGGTCCGCGGTCGACCGGCATCGCCGTTGCGGCGTGACGGGTGTCGGCTCCGATACCCGTTCAGCCAGGACAATCGCGACGATGCGCACGGTGGACAATGGCGCGGTGCGGCAACGCCCCGGTTGCGCGGTCCTTGGCGACGGTGCATCGTCTGCTGAACATCCATGGTTTTCGAGGGCGTATGCCTCCAGACGACGGACAGGCACGGGAGACTGCGGCCCTCGCACCGCTGACGATGCGCGATGGCGCCGCGCTGTTCGTGCGCGACTGGCCGATCTCCGGCGCGCACCGCGCGGTGCTGCTGGTGCACGGCCTCGGCGAGCATTGTGGGCGCTACGACGCGCTGGCGCAGTGGTTCAACCGGCGCGGCTATGCGGTGCGCAGCTACGACCAGCGCGGGCACGGCCGCACGGCCGGACAGCACGGCGCGATTCCGCGCGCGGACGCGCTGCTGGAGGACCTGGCCGACATTTACACCGACTACGCGGCTTCGCTCGGATTCGCGCCACTGCTGCTCGGTCACAGCATGGGCGGCCTGGTCGCGCTGCGCACGGTGCTGGATGGCCGCATCGCGCCGCCGCTGCTGATGCTCTCCTCGCCCGTGCTGCGCGCGCATGAACCCAGGTGGCTGCAATCCCTGGCCGCGCGATTGGCGTCGTGGCTGCCGAACCTGCCGCTGCGCGCCGGCCTGAAAGCCGACAAGCTCTCGCATGATCCCGCCGTCGGGCCTGCGTACAAACGGGACCCGTTGCGCTATGGCTGGATCACACCGCGCCTGGCGAATTTCATCTTCCACGCAGGGCCGGCGTGCATCGCCGATGCCCGGCAGCTGCAAGTGCCGAGCCTGCTCCTGTACGCGGGTGACGACTACCTCGTCGATCCCGCCGGCAGCCGCGACTTCGCCGCCGTCGCGTCGCCCGCGCTGCTGACCACGCAGAAGTTCGACACGCTTTATCACGAGCTGTTCAACGAAGCCGATCCGGGCCGCAGCGAGGTGCTGACGGCGCTGGAGACATGGCTATCGCCACGGGCCGCCGCCGCGGCGTGACCGGAATCGCTCAGTCCGTCGATCGCGTCAACGCGTGGAGGATGCGCAAGTCCTCGGCATCGAGCACGTCGGTCTCGCTGCCGCGGAAGTGGCGATGGAACGCGCGCACGGTCGCGGCCCGATCTTCCAACGGATAGCCGATCAGGCGCAGCGCCAGCCAGGGATCGAAACCGGGCGGCGGTTCGCCCGCATCCGCCGCCGGCCAGCGGCCGAAACCGGCCTCGGCAAGCCGCCTCCAGGGAAATTTCGCGCCCGGATCGCGCTTGCGTGTCGGCGCGAAGTCCGCATGCGCGACGATGTCGGTGCGCGCGATGTTCAAGCGCGTGCACAAGTCCTCCAGCAGCACCAGCAGGCTGTCGATCTGCCCGGGAGGAAATTCGGCAAGGCCGTCGTTGTCGAGCTCGATGCCGATCGACGCGGAATTCAGATCGCCGATCGTGCCCCAGCGCCCCGGCCCCGCGTGCCAGGCGCGTTCGCCATCGGCCACGAGTTGATAGCGCTTGCCGTCACGGCCGATCAAGTAGTGCGCGCTGACCGGGCCACCGCTGTTGGCGGTGCGCAGCGTGTCGAGACTTTCCTGCACCGAGTCCTGTTCGGTGGCGTGGATCACGATCAGCACGGCCTTGCGCGGCCCGAAATTCTTCGATGGCACCCATTGCGCGAGCGGATTGTGTTCCGGCGCGTGCGCGCAGGCGGCGAGCGCCGCGACGAGGACGGCGGCGATGAGATGTCGGAAGCGCATGCCGCATTGCAACCGTGCGCGCGACGATTTGCAAGTCGCATCGGGCATGACGCGAAGACAAAAAAATCCCGATGCACCGCATGCGCGGATGCATCGGGATGAACAGCATGGTGCGGCGGCCCCGGGGAGGGTCTAGACCCGCCGCACGGCCGTCATGCTTCGTATGCGCTTTCTCCGTGCGAGGTGATGTCGAGGCCTTCGCGTTCGGCGTCTTCCGGCACGCGCAGGCCGACGGTGAACTTGACGATCAGGAACGACACCAGCGCCACCACGCCCGACAACACGACCGTGAGCAGCACGCCCTGCGCCTGGATCCACACCTGTCCGGCGATGTCGTATTCCGGCAGCGCGGTTTCGGTGACGTAATCCCAGATGCCCGAACCACCCAGCTTCGGCGCCGCGAACACGCCGGTCAGCAACGCGCCGGTGATGCCGCCCACGCCATGCACGCCGAACACGTCGAGGCTGTCGTCGGCACCGAGCAGGCGCTTCAATCCGCTCACGCCCCACAGGCAGAGCACACCGGCGATCGCCCCGATCGCGAGCGCGCCGCACAGGCCGACGAAACCGGCCGCCGGCGTGATCGCCACGAGTCCCGCCACCGCACCCGAGGCCGCGCCCAGCAGCGAGGGCTTGCGCTTGGTGATCCACTCCACCAGCACCCACGCCA
The DNA here is from genome assembly GCF_058803905.1 of Luteimonas sp. GW821-FHT14E02. NCBI lineage: Bacteria > Pseudomonadati > Pseudomonadota > Gammaproteobacteria > Lysobacterales > Lysobacteraceae > Luteimonas > Luteimonas sp. GW821-FHT14E02. The sequence continues at coordinate 313,762 of NZ_JBXAPK010000001.1, forward strand.
CCACCGCCGCCGCTGTCGCGAGGAAGGTGTTGACGAAGGCGATCGCGGCCACGCCGTTCGCTTCCAGCGCGGAACCGGCGTTGAAGCCGAACCAGCCCACCCACAGGATCGAGGCGCCGATCATCGTCAGCGTCAGGTTGTGCGGCTTGATCGCCTCACGCCCGTAACCGGTGCGCTTGCCGATCACATACGCACCGACCAGGCCGGCGATGGCAGCGTTGATGTGCACCACCGTGCCGCCGGCGAAGTCCAGCGCGCCCTTGGCGAACAGGAAGCCGGATTTCTCCAGCGCCTTGGTCGCCGCATCGGCGTCGGTGAACGCATCCGGGCCGGGGAAGAACCACACCATGTGCGCCATCGGCAGATAGGCGAAGGTGAACCACAGCACCGTGAACACCAGCACGCCGATGAACTTCACGCGTTCGGCGAACGCACCGAGCACCAGCGCGCAGGTGATGCTGGCGAAGGCGCCCTGAAACACGAAGAACGCCAGCTCGGGAATGTAGACGCCCTTGGTGAACGTGGCCCCGAGCGCATTCGCATCCAGCCCTTTCGCGAACAATCGATCCGTGCCGCCGATGAACGCGCTGCCTTCGGTGAAGGCGAAGCTGTAGCCGTACAGCGCCCACAACACCGCGATCAGCGAGAACACCGTGAGATTCTGGATCAGGATCGACAGCACGTTCTTCGAACGCACCAGGCCGCCGTAGAACAGCGCGAGGCCCGGCAGCGTCATGAAGATCACCAGCGCCGCGGAGACCAGGACCCAGACGGTGTCGGGTTTGCTGGCTGTCGGTGCTGGCGCGGCAGGAGCTTCTTCCGTGGCAGCCGCGGCAGCTTCCGCGGGCGCGGCAGTTGCTTCAGCCGATGCCGCTGGCGTTTCCTGTGCGCTCGCCGCTGCCTCAGGCGCCGCAGCGGGCTCCTGCGCGAAGGCGACCGCCGTGAGGCCGGACAACATCAGGCCACACAACAGCGTCAGGCACAGCGCGTGAACACGGGTGGACCACCCGGAGAAAAATCGAGTCTTCATGGTTGCCTCCGTGTGGATGTCAGAGTGCATCGGCGCCGAGCTCGCCGGTGCGGATGCGGATGGCCTGCTCGATCGGCGTGACGAAGATCTTGCCGTCGCCGACCTTGCCCGTGCCCGCCGCCGACTGCAGCGCTTCCAGCGCGCGTTCGAGCAGCTCTTCGGTGACCGCGCATTCGATCTTCAGCTTCGGCAGGAAATCGACGACGTATTCGGCGCCGCGATACAGCTCGGTGTGGCCTTTCTGCCGTCCGAAGCCCTTGACTTCGGTGACGGTGATGCCCGACACGCCCACCTCGGTGAGCGCGCCGCGCACGTCGTCGAGTTTGAACGGGCGAATGATGGCGGTGATGAGTTTCATGCGGTTCTCCCAGTCTTGATATGCATCGCTGCCTCAGAACGCCTTGGCGAAAGTCACCGCGAAACGCCCGTCGGCGATCTTGGTGCCACGCGCGTTGGTGTACAGCACCTCGTCCGCGTTGGTGTCGGTGTAGGCCGCGGCGATCGAGAAGCCGTTGTCGAAGGATTTGGTGACACCGAGCTTCCAGTCGGTGTATTCGAAATCCTCGTTCTCCTTGATCCACTGCTTGCCGCCGTGGACGTTGAGCGTCCAGCCCGGCGTGAAGGTCCAGTTGACCGAGGCGTCGAGATAGCCGCTGCCGTCGGAATCGACGTAGCCGAACAGGTCGGTCAGCGAATAGGAGTACTTCAGGCCCAGCGACAGCTCCTCGATCGGCGTGAGGGTGCCGCCGACGTAAAGCTCGGTCGTGTTGGCCTCGTTGAAGTCGTCGGGGAAATCGCCCGGGTAGTAGTAGGTGAGCGCACCGACGTCGTAGGCGAAGATCTCGCCGGCCTTGCCGCGATAGCCGAAGTAGCCATCGAGTTCGAGGCTGCTGGAGATGTCACCGGGGATGTCGGAGAGCCAGCTGATGTTGCTGCCCCAGGCGCCGATGTAGAAACCACTGTCGTGGGCGTATTCGATGCCGCCCTGCAGAGCGGGGTCTTCGTTGGTCTGGGACACGCCACGGAAAACATAATCGCTGGTCAGGGCGACCGAGCCTGTGGTGCCGGCGTGCGCGTAACCCGCTCCGAACATGAGCAGAGTTAGGGACGATGCGATTGCAATCTTTCGGAACGACATGACAGGCCCTCTTCAAAGGATGGCCCTCCCCGGTCACTGCTGATGTTGCTGGCCGGCCGCTTCTATGGCGCCCTGACCGTTTACCTTTCTCCTGTCGGCTCGGCTTGCCCGCGTTTTCGCATCTCCGTCGTCCGGATCACGCGAAAGCACGAAGCTGGCCGGCTCCTTCGCCTGCTTCCCTCGAGCTGATCTCCCTCGTCATGAAAACGCTGTTCGGATCTTCAACGTACGCATCGAACGGAGCGCAGATATCGAATCCGAAACGCGCGTACAGCTGGCGCGCGGGTTCGAAATAATCCATGGAGCCGGTTTCCAGGCTCAGCCGGCGATAGCCCCGGCGCTCCGCTTCCGCGACGAGATGCTCCAGCAATCGCGACGCAACCCCCTTGCGTTTGTGCGCGATCGCCGTGCGCATCGACTTGATCTCCGCATGCAGCGGATCCAGCTCCTTCAGCGCGCCGAAGCCGGCCAGCTCGTCTCCCTCCCAAACGCTCCAAAACGTGATCTCCGGACGACGCAGCTCGGCGAGGTCCAGTGCGTGGGTGCTTTCCGGAGGTGACACCTGGCGCATGCCGTGCAAGTGCTCGCGCAGCAATGCGATGACTTCGGTGGATTGAAGGTCGTCCAGGCGGATTTCCAAAAAAGACACCTCGTTCCGTTGCAAAAAACAACTGCGGAGCTGGCCCGATCCCTCCCTTCGCGGCGCGCGAAGGGAGGGCAACACACATGTCAGATTGCGTAGTACATCTGGTATTCGAGCGGATGGGTCGCCGCGCGGAACGCGGTGACTTCCTTCAACTTCAGCGCGATGTAGCCGTCGATGAAGTCGTCGGAGAACACGCCGCCGGCCTTGAGGAACTCGCGATCCTTGTCGAGCGCTTCCAGCGCCTGGTCGAGCGAGTGGCACACGGTCGGGATGCCCTTCTCCTCTTCCGGCGGCAGGTCGTACAGGTCCTTGTCGCTCGGGCTGCCCGGATCGATCTGGTTCTTGATGCCGTCCAGGCCCGCCATCATCAGCGCGGCGAAGGTGAGATAGCCGGACTGCATCGGATCGGGGAAGCGGATCTCGATGCGGCGCGCCTTCGGATTGCTCACATACGGAATGCGGCACGAGGCGGAGCGGTTGCGCGCCGAGTACGCCAGCATCACCGGCGCCTCGAAGCCCGGCACCAGGCGCTTGTAGGAGTTGGTGGTGGAGTTGGTGAAGGCGTTGATCGCGCGCGCATGCTTGAAGATGCCGCCGATGTACCACAGCGCCGTCTGCGACAGGCCGCCGTAGCCGTCACCGCTGAACAGGTTGACGCCGCCCTTGGCCAGCGACTGGTGCACGTGCATGCCGCTGCCGTTGTCGCCGACGATCGGCTTGGGCATGAAGGTGGCGGTCTTGCCATTGCGGAAGGCGACGTTCTTGATGATGTACTTCATCGTCAGCAGCTCGTCGGCCTTCTTCACCAGCGAGTTGAATTTGGTGCCGATCTCGCACTGGCCGGCGTTGGCGACTTCGTGGTGATGCACTTCCACTTCGATGCCGACCTGCTCGAGCGTCTTGCACATCTCGGCGCGGATGTCGTGCAGCGAGTCCAGGGGCGCCACGGGGAAATACCCACCCTTGATGCCGGGACGGTAGCCGCTGTTGCCACCTTCATATTCCTTGGCCGAGTTCCAGTGCGCTTCTTCGGAATCGATGTGGAAGAAGGTGTGGCCCATCTCGTTGGCATAGCGCACCGAATCGAAGATGAAGAACTCGGGCTCCGGACCGAAGAAGGCCTGGTCGGCGATGCCGCTGGACTTCAGATAGGCCTCGGCGCGCTTGGCGACACCGCGCGGATCGCGCGAGTAGGCCTGCATCGTCGCCGGATCGAGGATGTCGCAGCTGAGCACCAGCGTCGGATCTGCGGTGAACGGATCGAGGAAGGCGGTGTCCGGATCGGGCAGCAGCACCATGTCGGATTCGTTGATGCCCTTCCAGCCGCTGATCGAGGAACCGTCGAACATCTTGCCGTCCTCGAACAGACCGGGCTCGATGATCGACTTCGGGAAGGTGACGTGGTGCTGCACGCCGCGGACATCCGCGAAGCGCAGGTCGACGAATTCGACCTTGTGATCCTTGACGAGCTTTTCGACGTGTTCGATGGACATGTTGTTTGTGATCCGGTGGAAAGTGAAAGGGGGAATCGTGCGGCCGGCAGGCCGAGACAAGAGTTACAAAGCACAAGTCATGCCAACGTCGTTTTCGCTCGCAAGCCCTTGATTGTTAAAGCCAGATGAAGGGTTTTGAGATGTTGAGCACCTCTTGAGGGCATCTCTGGCGCCCGTTTGCACCAAAGCGGTGCGTCATGGCGCGACTGCTATCCTCTGTGCTGCCCTGTTTCCCCGATTCCCCCATTTCTTACATGTCCGACCTCCTGGCCGCCCTGTTGCTGGGCATCATCGAAGGCATCACCGAATTCCTCCCCATTTCCAGCACCGGCCATCTGCTGATCGCCGAGCACTGGCTGGGCCACCGTTCGGACCTGTTCAACATCGCGATCCAGGCCGGCGCGATCCTCGCGGTGGTATTGATCTACTGGCAGCGCCTGTGGGGCCTGCTGGTCGGCCTGCGCGAACCGGCGCAGCGCGACTACGCCCTGAAGCTCGCGGTGGCATTCGCGGTGACCGCGGCCGGCGGCCTGCTGGTCAAGAAACTCGGCTGGACCCTGCCCGACACGATCCAGCCGATCGCCTGGGCATTGATCCTCGGCGGCGTGTGGATGGTGCTGGCCGAGCATTTCGCGGCCAAGCGCGCGCAGGTGCTGGGCGAACGCAGCGCGATCACGTGGACCGTCGCCATTCTGGTCGGCATCGCGCAGGTGGTCGCGGGCGTGTTTCCGGGCACCTCGCGCTCGGGCGCGACGATTTTCGTGGCGTTGCTGTTCGGCACCACCAACCGTGTCGCGGCCACCGAGTTCGCCTTCCTGGTCGGCATCCCGACCATGTTCGCCGCGACCGGCTACGAACTGCTGGACGTCTACAAGAGCGGCGGCCTCGCGCACGAGGACTGGAGCGCGCTGACGATCGCCTTCGTGGCCTCGGCGGTCACCGCCTTCATCGCGGTCAAATGGCTGCTGCGCTATATCCAGTCGCATCGCTTCACGGCGTTCGCGATCTATCGCGCCGTGCTCGGCGTGGCGCTGTTGTGGTTCCTGCCAGTGGCGCACTGAGTCGCGACTGGTCGAAGCACGGGCGGTCGAAGACTGAACGCTTCGGCGGCGCCGGATGACCCGATGACCCCGATCCACGGCACCACGCGTTGATCCTGGCTCTCCTCCTTCGAAAAGACGCAAGGCCATGACGAAGACCGCCCTCGCCGCCTCCCTGTTTGTCACCGCGCTGCTGGCCGCCTGCACCACGCCGCCCGCTTCGCCAGAAGCGCAGGCCACGCAGCCATCCACGACACAGGCCGGTTCGGCTACGCAGCCCGCCGTCACGCTGTCCGGCTATTACTGGCGTCTGAGCAAGGCCGTCGACGGCAAAGGCCAGCCGATCGCGACGCTGCAGCCCGGCACAGATCCGAAGCGCCCGTTGCAGCTGACCTTCGCCGATGGCCGGTTCAACATCAGCGGCGGCTGCAACCGCCTGTTCGGCAACTACACCGAACACCAGGGCGCGATCGAGGTCGGCGAGAAGATCGGTTCCACCCTGATGGCCTGCGTCGATTCGTCGTTCATGCAACTCGACAGCGAGATCAGCGCGCGCCTGAAGGGCAAGCTGCAAACGACCATCGGCGACAACGCCGAGGCGCCGCAGCTCACCCTGGTGTCGGGCAACGGCGACACGCTGACCTTCACCGGCGAACCGACGCCGGAAACGCGTTACGGCGGCCCGGGCAAGATCCAGTTCTTCGAAGTCGCCACCAAGCGCGTGCCGTGCGGACACCCGCTGATCCCGAATTACCAATGCCTGCAGGTGCGCGAGCGCGAGTACGCGGAAAACGGCGTGCAGAAACCCGCCAAGGCCGAGTGGCAGCCGTTGTACGAGGACATCCAGGGCTACGAGCACATCGACGGTCAGCGCGACGTCGTGCGGGTGAAGCGCTTTGAACGCAAGAATCCACCAGCCGACGCGTCTTCGGTGGTGTACGTGCTCGACATGGTGGTCGAGAGCGAAGTGCCCGACACGAAGTAAGCGGTTTGATCCGCCGGGACGATGTCGATGCATCGTCCCGGCAGCCGCCGCGGGCTACCGCAAACGCACGCCCAGCGGAAAGCGTTCCAGCACCTGCCGCACGTCATCTGGCGCCACGCCGTCGCCAGGCGTGGCGTAGACCACCAGCCCGCCGAGCTTGTCGTCTTCCACGCGCAGTTCGTAGACGGCCAGGCCCGCCTCGTCCAGGGCGGCGCGCAAGGCGTCCTCGGCTTCGCGCCGCTTCAAGGCCGGCTTGTAGATCTTGCCGATCGGCGTCAGCGGCATGATGTCGAGGATGCGGACGCGCTTGGGCAGCGCCGCTCTTTCGGCGATCTCGCCGCGCAGGAATTCCAGCAGCGCCTCTTCGCTGACCGCAGCGCCGGGCTTGAGCTGGACGTAGGCCACCGGCAGTTCGCCGGCATAGGCATCCGGCCGCGCGATCGCCGCGGCGGTCTGCACCGCCGGATGGCGATGCAGCGGGTCCTCGATCATCGCCGGATCGATATTGTGGCCGCCGCGGATGATCAACTCCTTCTTGCGGCCGGTCAGCCAGAAATAACCCTCCGCATCCTGGCGCGCGAGATCGCCGGTATTGAGCCAGCGCCTGCCGTCGCCCAGATCGACCCACAGCCCCTTGTCCTGCGCCGCGATCCGATAACCGGCGAAGACGTTCGGTCCGCTGATCAGCAACGCGCCGACTTCATCCGCCGCGCAATCGCGCACGTAGTTACCGTCCTCGTCCAGCTGCACGGCTTTCATCCGCTGTCCGGGCAGGCGCAAACCGATCGAACCCGGCCGTCGTTCGCCCAGTGGCGGATTCACGCTGCTGACGCAGTTGCCTTCGGTGAGGCCATAGCCTTCGAGAATCTTCAGGCCCGTGCGCGCTTCGAATTCGCGAAACACCGTCAGCGGCAGCGGCGCCGCGCCGCAGATGCCGAATTGCAGCGAACTCAGATCGCGGCCCTCCACCGGCAGCTGCAACAGGCCGGTGTACAAGGTGGGCACGCCGGAGAAGAAATTGATGCGGTAATGCTCGACGATCTCCCAGAACCGCTTGACCAGCCCTTCCGTGCGATACCCCTGCGGCGGTCCCAGCACCACGTGCGCGCCCTGCGAGAACGGCAGCAGGCCGGTGACGAAGACGGCATTGGCGTGGAACAGCGGCAAGCCGCAGAAGAGAGTGACGTCGGGTTTGAAGACATCGCCGAACGTCTGCGCGGCGCTCCAGGCATTGGCGATCTCGTTGCCATGCCGGCGCATGGCGATCTTCGGCGTGCCGGTCGTGCCGCCGGTGCAGAAGAACGAGGAATAGTCGCTCGCCCGGATGGTGCGCCCGCTGCGCAAGCGATCCGCGGGCTGTTCGTCGAGCGCGGTCTTGAAGTCGCGCACGTCCAAATGCTTCGGCAACGCGCCGGCGACGCCGCGCCTGCCATGCAAGCGCTTCTCCTCGCGACGCTGCAGCCGTTTCGCGATCCAGCCTTTGATGCCCGGGACATGATCGGCCAGATTGATCGACAGCACGTGTTTCAACGACGGCGCCTGCGCGATCGCCTGCTGCACCTTCTGCCAGAGATCGGTGCCCGGAAACGGCGCCAGCGTGACCAGGATCGTGGCCTGCGCGGTGTCCAGCAGCTCCGCGATCGCCGCCGCCTCCAGCAGCGGATTGATCGCCAGCACGATGCCGGCCGCCTCGCCGCCCCAGATCGTCCAGTGCGTTTCCGGCAGGTTGGGCAAGACATAGGCGATCACCGTGTCCTTGTCCGCGCCGAGGGCATGGAACAGGTTTGCGGTCTGGGTGATCCGCGCGAACAACTGGCGATAAGTCCAGGTCTCCGGGCGGCGGAAATTGTCGAGCTGCAGGAAGAACGACAGCGCGGGCGCGTCGGGGCGTTGCGTAGCGGCGCGGCCGATCAGCGCATAGGTACTTTCGGGAAGGTCGGGCGACGGGTCTTCGGCCTCGACGCGTTCGATATCACGCTGACTCACGATCCCGCCCACACAGCCCCCTGTGCCGTACTCGATAAAAGTTGCCTGACGCTAGCACGACGCGGCGCACGAGGCCGTCACCGGATCCGGCGCGCATCGGAATGCAGCGCTGGGGAATGCGCGTCAGCGCGCCGCCGTGGCGCCTTCCCGGCGCCGGCACTTGTCGGCGTACATCGAACGATCCGCCTCGGCGATCAGCTGGTCGAGCGTGGCGTCGCTGCCGTTCACCGCCTGGACCACGCCAATGCTGAATTGTGGTGCGGCCTGCAGCTTCGACGAGGCTTCCCAGGTCTGCGCCCGCGCCGCCATGCGCAGGCGCAGTTCGTCGGCAACGGGCGCATAGCCCGCCGCGAGCACCACGAATTCGTCGCCGCCGATGCGCGCCAGCAGGTCGCCTTCGCGAAACACGTGGCGCAACAGCTCCGCCGCGGCGCGGATCAATTCATCGCCGGCGGCGTGGCCGGCCACGTCGTTGGCGCGCTTGAGTCCGTCCAGATCCGCGTAGATCAGGCTGCAGCTCTCGCCCCGATCGCGCAACATCGCATAGATGTGCTCGGCCTGTTCGAAGAAGCCGCGCCGATTGAGCAGGCCGGTCAGTTCGTCGGTCTGCGACAGCCGGTGCACCTCCTCCTGCGCGCGGCGGCGCTCGAAGATCTCCGCATGCAACTGCTGCGTGCGTTCCTCGACGCGACGTTCGAGTTCGGAATAGACCTGCACGTTTTCCATCGCCACCGACGCCGAATCCGCCAGGGCCTGCAGCAGATGCACTTCCTCGTCGGTGGCGCGATGCGTCTGCGCCCAGTAGTTGCCGATCGCGCCGATTGGGTCGCGCGTGCGGATCGGCACCATCACCAGGCTTTTGACGAAGGTGGGGCGATAAGCTTCGTGGGGAATGCGCGGATCGAGATAGATGTCCTCGATCACGGTGGCGCTGCGGTTGAGCATCGCCCAGCCGCTGATGCAGATCGACATCGGGAAGCGCTGCCCCTTCCACAGCGGCGCGATGGCGTCCTCGTCGGCGTAGTAGCATTCGTCGCCGTCGCGCAGCACGAAGGTGGCGCCGTCGGCGCCGGTGAGCGCGCGCGCGGTGCGGCGGACGACGGCGGTTACCGCATCGAGATCACGCGCGAGCGACAGCTCCTGCACAGCATCGACCAGACGCTCCAGACTGCGTTGGTAGGACATGGTCGGCGATCCCCGTAGCTACGGCGGCATGCTAGCCCAATTTGCCGAATGGCACAGTCGGCGCGGCGCGTTCATCGACGACGTTCCGAGGAACGTCTGCTGACCTTGTTCATGAATCCCGGGCCGGTGCGCCCGGGCATCTTTCAAGGCACATTCGCCTTGGCGTTGAGCGTGTAGGTGCCGTAGGTCGCGGCCTCCGCGATCACGTGCCCCTGAATGGCGCGCTGCACGTCGGCGGTGGTGAATCCCTCCGGCAGATCGAGCTTTGCCACGTCGAGCGCGAACAGGCGGAAGAAGTAGCGATGCACGCGCAGATCGTTCGGCGGCGGATACGGGCCGTCGTAGCCGAAGTAATCCCCGCCAAGGTCGGCGTCGCCGGCGAACCAGCCGGTGTAATCGTTGCGGCCCTGGCGTGCGCCGGACGGGCCGTCCGGATGCTGCTTGCCACGCTTGGTCACCCCGTCGCTGCAGCCGCCTTCGGCGATCTCGCGCACGTCCGGCGCGATGTCGACCATCGCCCAGTGCGCGAACTGGCCGCGCGGATGATCGACGGGAATCTCAACGTCTTCTTTGCCGACCAGCGACGGATCGGCGGGCGCATCGGGATCGACGCACAGCAACACCAGGGATTTCGCCTCCGCCGGCACTTCGCTCCATGACAGCTGCGGATTCCGGTTGCCGCCGAAACCATCGGGCGCGCCCATCGCGAACGTCGCGGGGATGCGTCGGCCGTGTTCGAAACTCTTGCTGGAGATGCGCATGCGGTGCTCCTTCTATTCGGAATAACCCAGTTTTCGCGCCACCGGTGCCAGCGTCGCGAACGGTTGCGCCAGCACCTGCGCGTAATCGCGCCAGCGGCCGGCGGCGAAACGCGGCGCACCGAACATGCCGGCCGGCGGCGGCGGCAATGGCGATTGCAGCACTTCGCCGAGCACCTGCGCCACGGCGGCCTCGTCGTTGACGATGGCATCCATGCGCAGCAGCGTGCGCCGGAACAGGTCGCCTTCCTCGATCGCGACGATCTGTTCGAGATGCCGCGCCAGCCACTGCGCCGCATCATCGGCGGAGATAAAACGGAACGGCGCGCCGAACACCAGCCAGTCGAGCAGCATGTCGCGCGGATCGCGCAGCGCGATGAGCAGGCCCGCCTGCGGGATGTGCGCGCGCAGGACGGCGAGCAGCGCGTTGTCCCACCACGGCAGCCAGTCGATGATCTGGGCATTGGGCAGGCCGCGCGCGGGCAGCTGCGTGTACCAGCTTTGCGCGACGTCGGCGGTCGCCAGTTCGCCGCTGGCGAGCCGGGAATAGGTGTTGAACTGCTGGAGCGCATCGCGCGGCGGCTCCGCCTGGAAGCGATCGCCGCGGAACGCCGGAATGCAGCCGGCCAGCAGCGTGGCGATGCGTTCCACCGACGTGCCCGGCGGGCCGATCAGGAACACGGCCGGTGGCGTGCCGGGGATGATGTCGGTGAGTGGCGGCAGCGGCGCGGAGGACGTGGTCGGTTCCGGTGGCGGCATCCGCTGTTCGGCGGTGTCGTCCTGCAATGCCAGCCAGGTCTGCACCGCTTTGTCGCGATAACCGGCGGCGTCCTGGGCGAGACCGAGCCAGCCGCGATACACGCGCCGCAAGTCCTCGCTCTCGGTCCTGGCGATCAGGTCGTTGAGATGGGCGACCGCCATTTTCGGATCGCGGCGCAGCTGGGCATCGGCCACGCAGCTTTGCGCCGGCACGTGATCCGGCTGCTGTTCGATGATGCGGCGCGCCGTGGCTTCCGCCAGCGCCGCGTCGCCGCGCGTGGTGTACACGCGCATCTGCAGATCGAGCGCCGCGAGCGCATTGGGCGAGGCGGCGAACCAGCGGTCGAACACCGCCAGCACGTCCTCGCCATCGAGCGGTTCGACGGCGACGCGCGCGCGCCACAGGCCTTCCACCTGCGGCGAGGTCGCCAGCGCGGCGTCGAGCGTGCGGCGGGCGTCGTCGCGATCGCCCGTGCGCTGCCACACTTCCAGGATCGCCGCCAGCGTGAGCGGGTCCTCCGGCTGCGCCGCCAGCGACGCGCGCAGCAACGGCAGTGCGCGATCGACGCGTCCGGCCGCCAGTTCCAGCTGGCCGCCGAGCCGCTGCATCGCCGGCGTCGCATCGGCGGCGGCGGCCAGCGGCGCGAACGTGTCCGCGGCATCGTCGACGCGGCCCTGCTGGCGCTGCAGGTCCGCGATCAGGGCGCGCAGGTTGTCGGCATCGGACAGCTGCCCGAGCACGCTCTTGAACGCGTGCTCGGCGAAGGCCAGATGGCCTTTCTGCAGATGCGCGAAGCCGAGCACGTAGCGGATCTGGGTATCGTCCGGCGCCTGTCGCGCGGCGCTCGACAGCAGCGAGAGCGCGGCATCGGCGTCGCCGCGCTGCAGCGCCCGCGTGCCTTCGATCATGCGCAGCCAGGGATGGCCCGGCGCGATGCGCGCGGCCAGCCTGGCGAGGCGTTGCGATTCGTCGAGATCGCCGCGCGCGATCGCCAGCTGCGCCTGCAGGATGTAGGCGCCGAACTGGTTGGGATCCAGCTGCACACTCTGCGACAGCGCCGCCTGCGCGGCGTCCACGTCGCGCTTGCCGAGCAGGAAACCGGCGCGCTGGAAATGCAGGTCGGCATCCTCCGGCGCCAGCGCGATGGCGCGATCGATGCTCGCCAGGGCCGCGTCACGGTCGCCGCCGGCGTCCAGGGCCAGCGCCAGCCAGCGATGTGCCTGCGGCTGATCGGGCGTGGCGGCGATGGCGTCGCGCGCCAGCGTCAGTGCCTCGGCATGGGCGCCGCGGCGCAGGGCGTCGTAGATCCGTGCTTGCATGGGCTTCCTGCGATGACGGGCGGAGGCCCGGAACCGCATAGTCTAGCCCCGCCCGGACGGCCTGCCCGAGGACGCGGTTGGCTTTTGCCCGTCACATTCCCAAGGCGCAGTTGTTTTTGCTCGTCATTCCCGCGAAGGCGGGAATCCAGTGTCTTTCGGGGGACGATCGCGCAAGCCTTGACGGAAGTCGCTGGATTCCCGCCTTCGCGGGAATGACAACTCTGGCGCCTCAGGCAATCGGCGCGGAGCCCGTCAACCGCTCGGCCACCCAACGCTCGGCGAACCCATCCAGCCGCGCGTTCTCCAGGAAGCCGCAATGCCCGCCCCAACGCGCGATCTCCACCGTCATCGCCGGTGCCGGCACCAGCGCGTGGAAATCCTCGACCGGGATCACCGGATCGTCCGCCGAGGTGAGGATGTCGGCCGGCACGTCCAGCGCGGCCAGGCGATCGCCAGCGATGCTGTAGCCGTCGAAATAATGGTCGAGGGTTTCGAAGTCGGTGTGGCGCTGCACCAGCCACTGCGTCAGCTCGCGCATGCGCAGGCGCAAGGTGGCGTCGTCGAAATTGTGCTGCTCCGGGAACAACGCGCGCTTGCGTTGCAGCGATTCGCGCCATTTCTTCTCGAAGTAGCGCAGGTAGACCGCTGGTGCGTGCTCTTCCATCCAGAGCATCGTCTTGGCCGGATCGAGCACGGGGCACACCGCGGCCACGCGCGCCAGCGGCAGGCCGGCCGCGCTCGCGCGCACGGCCAGGCGCAGCGCGAAGTTGCCGCCGAGCGAATAGCCGGCCGCGACCAGCGGGCGCTGCGGTCCAGCCTCGGGCCAGAAGCGCCGCGCGATGTCGCAGGCCGCGTGCACCACTTCGCCGATGCGGTTGGAGTGGAACAGCGCCTCGTTGAGGTGATGGCTGTCGCCGTGATCGCGGAAGTTGAGGCGGAACACGTCGAAGCCGCGCCGCAGCAGATGCACGGCGGTCGTGCGCATGTAGCTGGATTCGGTGCTGCCTTCCCAGCCGTGCAGCAGCAGGGCGAGGCCGCGCGGACGCAATCCGGGCAGCGTGCTGTACAGGCCGTGCAGGCGCACGCCGTCGCCGCCGTCGATCAGGTGTTCTTGCGTGATCGCGCCCAGCCGCGCGAGGGCGCGCGCACCGTGCGCGCGCCGGAACGGACTGCCGCCCAGGAACGATTGCACGTGCCGGTTGCGCAGCCACAGCGGCGGCTTGTAATCACTTTCCCGCGGCAATGCGGGGGTGGGCAGCGGCAGCGAGACGTCCACGGCCGCCGCCTCAGTCCGCCTGCCCCATGGCAGTCACGATGCGCTCGCGCGCGAGTTCCGCGATGCGGCGGCGTCCGCCCGCGCCTTCCGGCGTGATCGGTTCGAGGAAGATCACATCGACTTCGCGCGACGGCTCGCCGACCAGGCGCACGAAATTGGCGAAGAAACTTTCCTTCGGCCCGAACGCGACGATGTGCTGCGCGGATGCCTGCTTGCCGTAGCACAGCGCCACCGGCTGCACCGGCACGCCGGCTTCCACCGCGGCCAGGAAGATGCGGGCATGGAACGGACCGACGGCGTGACCATCGCGCGTGCGGCCTTCCGGGAACACGCCGACCGAACGGCCCGCGAGCAGCCGCGCCTGCATCTCCTCCATCACGCCACCCAGCGATTCGGGATTGCCGCGCTCGTGGTAGATGGTTTCGCCGCGCGTGGCCAGCCAGCCCACCAGCGGCCAGCTGGCGATCTCGCGCTTGGCGACGAATCCCATCATGCGCTGGCTGTGCAGGGTGACGATGTCGACCCAGCTGACGTGGTTGGCCACGAACAGCACCGCGCCCGGCACCGGCGTGCCGATGCGCTTGAGGCGGAATCCGAACACGCGCATCAGTCCCGCCGACCAGGCACGGATGACGCGATGGTCCAGCCGCGTGCCGCCGACCTGCCACGCGCACCACGGTGGCAGCATCACAATCAATGCCAGCGGCAGATCGATGAAGATGTGCCACAGCAGGAACGGAACGCGGATCAGGTAACGCAGGGCGCGCACGGACAGAGGGCGGCTAGATGGCAGTGGGGGGTCGTCACGATACCGAACGGGGTTAGAGTCCGGCTACAGATCATGCACGGCATGCAGTGTTTTGCGGTACATGCGTCGCGTGGCGCCTCAGGCACGCCGCGGCACCACCGCCAGCGTGAGGCGGGAAATGCAGACCAGGCGGGCGCTTTCGTCCTCGATGCGGATTTCCCACACTTGCGTACTGCGGCCGATGTGCAGTGGTCGCGCGGTGCCGGTCACCGTGCCTTCGCGCACGCCCTGCACGTGGTTGGCGTTGATCTCGATGCCGACGCACAGCGCGTCCTCGCCCACGCACAGGTTGCCGGCGCTGCTGCCCAGCGTTTCCGCCAGCAGCACCGAGGCCCCGCCATGCAGCAGCCCGTAGGGCTGGTGGGTGCGCGCGTCCACCGGCATGGTGCCGCGCACGTAGTCGGGGCCGACTTCGGTGATGACGATGCCCAGGGCTTCCATCGCCGTGTTGCGGGCGGAGGCGTTCAGGGCCTCCGGTGTGGCGGTCTTGCGAAAAATGCTGCCGGTCATGTGGGGGCGCCATCAGGGGGAAGCGCCGCAGACTAGAGCATTTCGCGTGGACCGGAGCGTAGTTCCGATCAGCAGAATTCGAAGCGGGCGTTGCCCCAGTCGCTGGTGTAGCGGCGGCCGCTGGCGTAACCGCTGCTGCGGCCGTAGCCGATGCCGAAGTCGCGCGCGCGGCTTTCGCGGTAGAACTCGGAAGGCTTGGGCGCCTCGGGGGTCAGCGTCTGGCGGTTGCGGGCGGCGGCGGCGACCAGGGCGAGGGAAAACGTGGTGCGGGCGTGCAGGTTCATGACGATCTCCGGGGGAAAATGTTGGTTCGAGTGTCGGTTTCAGCAGAATTCGAAGCGGGTGTTGCCCCAGTTGCTGGCGTAGCGGCGGCTGCTGGCGTAACCGCTGCTGCGGCCGTAGCCGATGCCGAAATCGCGGGCGCGGCCTTCGCGGCGGAAGTCGGACGGCGAGGTCTGGCGGTTGTGGGGAGCGGCGGCGACCAGGGCGGTGGAGGAAGCGGCGGGGCGGGTCTGCAGGTTCATGGCGGTCTCCGTTGGAGTGATAGTGAAGTGGTGTGTTGGTAAAGTATAACACCTAAACATCAGAACCATGTGCCGGAAGTCATGCCCCCTCGAAAGTCATGGGTGGAGGCCGGGACACATGCCTGTGGAATCAAGGGATTGGATGCGGCCGGATGGCGCACGGTTGCCATGACCGATGGCCTAGTCGCCATGAAATCCCGGAACCCGAGCCCCGCTACAGCCGAAGTGGTGCTCGGGAGATGGCCCCTGGAGCTGGTCTTGGCGCTCTGACCGAGAGACCGCCCGTCATCCCAGCGAAAGCTGGGACCCATTTTGATTTTTGCGTGGCCGCAGAAAAGGCAACAGCACAGTGGGTCCCGGCTTTCGCTGGGATGACGATCTGGTGGGCGGTTACAAAATCGGCGCCAGACCAGCCCCGAACGCGGTGAAGATCCGCGTCAGCAGGCCCTTCAAGCCCATCTTCACTTCCGGGAAATCGCCCACGGGCTCGTAGCAGCGGCGGAAGTTGGGATCATTGGGCGGCAACGGCATCGGGCAGTCCGGGCTCGGCTTGAATTCGTAGCTGGTGGCGTAGCGCACCGGCCAGAAATCGAATAGCGGCAGCTGTTCCGACACTTTCGCCAGCGAGTACTCCAGGCCGGAGAACAGCATTGGCTTGTCGCGCCGCGCGATGGTCCAGGCATTGGCCGGTTCGATGTCGCGGCGGATGCTCTTGGCCAGGGCCTGTGCGAAGACGGGATCGGCGATCACCACCGCGCTCTCGGTGTTGTAGCGGTCGCCGCGCGGGTCGAAGTTGTGGGTACCGACCACGCCGATGCGCTCGTCGATCACCATCGACTTGGCATGCAGACCGAAGCGCGTGCCGCCGCGCTTGAGCTTGACCGGCTTGTTGACCGAGGAACCGGTCCAGCGCAGCGCCGAGTATTCGCGCCCGAGCGGACGCTCGCGGCCATGCCTGCTGGCTTCCGTCTTGCCTCCGGCCGGCGCGGCATCGCTGATCACCGGCGTGCCGTCGTCGTTCCAATGGATGTCGACCGCGCCGGTGGCTTCCACGTCGAACGGCGCATCCTGCGGGAACGGCTTGTATTCGTGGATCTCGAAGCCGAAATCGCGCAGGTAGCGGCGCTTGTACTTGTACGAGAGCGCGTAGGCGATGAAGGCGTCGGTGGCGGCGAGGCTATTGGTGGAGATGACCACGCGCGGCCGCGGCTTGCGCGCGCGCAGTTCGCGGAACAGGTCCTGCGCGGCCGGCGAGAGCACGAGATAGGGCGTCTGCAGCAGCATTTCCGACTGCGTGGAGGCCACCAGTTCGTGGAGGCGGCGCGCCGAGGGCGCGGTCTCGTTCTCGTTGCTGCGGCGGTGCTTCTCCGGCAGGTCGGCGATGAATTCGACGCCTTCCACCGACATCGCCGCGGCGGCGAGGCGATCGCGCACCAGCGTCTCGTCGCCGGCATCGCGGGCCATGCGCTGCGCGCGCTCGGGCAGTTCGTAGTCGTTGGGCGGCAGCACCGGCACGCCGTAGTCGAGCAGGCGCTTGCCGACGTCGACGAGTTCGGCGATGCGGCGCGTGCGGCGCGCGTTCCAGAAGGTTTCGAAGCTGACGGACATCTCCGTCGTCACCGGGCCGGCCACGAGCACGTCGCGATCGCGGAAGTTGTAGACGCTGCTCCAGTCGTAATAATCGTTCTGGTAGTTGCGCCCGCCGGTGATGCCGACGATGCCGTCGATCAGCAGCAACTTGCTGTGCATGCGCTGGTTGAGCGTGCGCCAGCAGCACGCCGCGGCGAAGGCGTACATCGGATAGTTGATGCGCCCGCGCCCGAGCACCGGGTTGTAGACGCGCAGTTCGAAATTGGCGTGCACGCCGGCCAGCGCCGCCAGGGTGTCGACGCGCTTGAGCGCGGAGAGCTGATCGACCAGCACGCGCACGCGCACGCCGCGGCGGGCGGCGGCGAGCAGTTCGTCGAGCACCAGGTGGCCGGCGTCGTCCTCATCGAAGATGTAGGTCTGCAGATCGATGCTGCGGGTGGCGCTGCGGATCAGGTTCAGGCGCGCCAGCAGCGCGTCCTGGCCGTAGTCGAGCAGCAGCGCGTAATGCTTGGGTGCGGCCGGCACGCTCTCGCCGTAGGCGCGCACGGCCAGTTCGCGCAGCGGCGAGGGCTGCGCGCAGGCGGTGTCCGGTTCCTGGCAGGTGATCTCGGTGGAACGCGCCTCGGCGGCGATGCGCAGCGCGCGATCGCGCTGCACCGGCGTGAGGCTGGCGCAGGACGCGCAGGCGAGCGCGAGGAGCAGTGTCAGCCACCGCCCCGCTCCCATCCCGCCACTCGTCTTCACCCGATTACTCAACGGGACGCCCCTCCCTGGCGATGCCTGCCCAACCTGCCTTCCTCAACCCGCTTCTCCGCAACGCTGGTCCTGCGCCTCTCATTCTTCTGGCAGGGTGCGCACGCGCAGGCGGAACACCACACGGTCGGACAGGGCGAAGCGCCAGCGGTCCACGCCGTAATCATTGCGGTCGATGCTGCCATGCGCGATCACGTCGCAGTCGCGCGCCGGACGCGGGCAGGCGGCCTGCTCGACGGTGAACGTCTCGTTGCGACGCACGCCGCGGATGCGCAGCGCGCCGATCAGCGCACCGCCTTCCAGGGTCAGGCTCGCCGGATACGGTTCGGAGACGAACTCGATGGTCGGGAAATGCTCGGCGTCGAAGAAGCTGCGGCCGCGGGTGAGCTTGGTGTAGGTCTTGTTGCCGGTGATCTCGACATCGCGCGCCGACAGCTGCAGGCGCACCTGATGGCGGCCGTCCGGCAGCACCGCGATCTCGCCGCTGTAGTGCGGAAAGCGGCCGTCGAGCACCTGTCCCCAGCGCGTGCGCAGGGTGAAGCCGATTTCCGACTTCGTCGTGTCGATCGAGGCCGCGCCCGCCGGCGCCGCGAACAGGGCGCCCAGCAGACAGGACCAGGCCGCCATCCGCCGCAGCACGCGCGGCGGACGTGCCGTCCCCTTCTCGCCGGCACTCGGGCGAGAAATGGCCGCCAACATGCTCACGGCCACCAGAACGCGGACAGCGTGGCAATCCCTGGCTCGATTTCAGCATCCGCCGGCAGCGTCAGCACGACGATCCCGGCCGGCGGCATGCCGCGGTAGTCACCGGATTGTCCGCTGTGCATCAAGGCGGCGAGGCGTTCCAGCCCCGGGTTGTGGCCGACCAGCATCAGCCGGTCGACGTCGCGATGGGCATCGGCGAGCGCCGCCAGGGCGCCGGAGGACGCCTCGTAGATGTCCGTTTCCAGCCGCTGATCGACATAGCCGATCACGCCCAGCACCGCTTCCAGCGTCTCGCGGGTGCGCCGCGAGGGCGAGCACAGCGCCCGGTCCGGCACCAGCTTGTGTTCGTGCAGCCAGCGGCCGGCGGCTTCGGCCTCCGCGGCGCCCTCGGCCGAGAGTGGCCGGTCGAGGTCGGTTTCGCCCGGAGCGACCGGTTCGGCGTGGGCGTGGCGGAGCAGGATCAGTTCGCGCATGGAGGGCCGTGAAGCGGCAGGGTGCTGAGAGTTTACCGTCGTCATTCCCGCGAAAGCGGGAATCGAGTGTCTTTAGCCTTTCGCGAAGAATCCGATCACGGCCCGCAACGTCGCTGGACGCCCGCTTTCTCGGGAATGGCGCGCCAATCGACGGGTCGCATCGCGTCCCGCTCCTTCACTTCTTCAGCCAGCGCAGCAAGGGCTGCCAGTCTTCCTGGTGCTGGCGCACCTGCGCGGAGTTGTAGTCGAACAGGCTCTTGCCCAGCCCGGTCAGCATCACGTAGGCCTGGCTGTCGCGCAGCTGCGCCACCACCGGATAGGGCCATTGCTTGAGCAGGTCGAGGGCCTGCTGCGAGGCGTTGGTCCAGGGCTTGAGGCGGTTGCCGACCAGGCCCACGCGCGTCTGGCCCTTGCGCACGCGCGGGTGCTTGGCCAGGGAATTGAGGAAGTTGACCGTGGCGTCGATGTCCAGCACCGAAGGCTGCACCGGCACCACCACCATGTCGGCGGCGTCCAGATGGGAGTCGAGGTCTTCCCGCATGGCACCGGCGGCGGCGTCGATGACCAGGCGCTGGGCATCCTCGGGCACCGATTTGTGCCAGCTGCGGCGGGTCCCGTCGATCGGCAGCACGGCGCTCTGCAGGCCGGCGCGGCGCTCGGCCCAGCGGGTCGAGGAGCCCTGCGGGTCCGCATCCACCAACACGGTGCTCAGTCCCGCCAACGCCGACTGGGCCGCGAGATGGGTCGCGATCGTAGTCTTGCCGACGCCCCCCTTGGAACTGGCCACCAGCACCGTCTTCATGCGCAACCTCCGCTCAAGGAAACGAACCGCGAGCGTACACCAGACGATTCGCACGCGCCCTAGGCGCGGGGCCACGACGCCGGAACCATGACTTCGCGGCGCCTCACGGCGGCAAAAGCCGCGATCCCAGGCGGAATGCCGCCTGCACGGCTCCCTCGAAGTTGCGATGACGGCCGACCGTCCCGGGTGTCCTTCTGCTATCGTCGCCGCGCTCCAAGGACCACGATCAACCGACCCCGCGCATGAGCGAACTGCAGGACCTCGCCGCACTGATCCGTGCCGGCACGCCGTTGATCGTGATCGAGACGCCGGACGAAGCCCGCGTGATCGATCTGTTCCGGCAATCGCTGCTGCACGTGTGGCGCGCGCTGTACCGCTGGTCGATCACCGAGGGCCTGCGCCGCATCGACCTCGACAACGAGGACCCGCCCGAGACCCCGCCCGACACCGGCACCACGCTCTCGGCGATCCGCAACGCCTCGCAGCGCGGCGTGTACCTGCTGCTCGATTTCCATCCCTACCTCGGCTACGCCGGCACGCAGCGCCAGCTGCGCGACATCCTGCAGCGCCGCGACTGCCAGCCGCACTGCCTGGTGCTGGTCGGCCAGAAGATCGAGCTGCCCGACGAACTGGAAACCCTGGCCACCCGCTTCGCCCCGCGCCTGCCCGACGCGAACGCATTGCTGAAGCTGGTGCAGGACGAGGCGCGCGCCTACGCCACCGAGAACGGCGGCAAACGCGTGGAAGTGGACGCCGACGCGGTGCGCCAGATCGTGCGCAACCTGCAGGGCCTGAGCCTGACCGACGCGCGCCGCATCGCCCGCCAGCTGATCTTCCGCGACGGCGTGCTCAACGCGAACGACCTGCCGGAGCTGGCCAAGCTCAAGTTCGAACTGCTCAACCGCAGCGGCCACCTGCATTACGAATACGACACCGCGCGCTTCGCCGACGTGGCCGGCGCGAAGCGCCTGAAGCGCTGGATCGAGCAGCGCCGCAAAGTATTCGTCGAAGGCAACGCGCCACCCGGACTCGATCCGCCCAAGGGCGTGCTGTTGCTCGGTGTGCAGGGCTGCGGCAAGTCGCTGCTGGCCAAGGCGGTCGCTGGTGGATTCGGCGTCCCACTGGTGCGGCTGGATTTCGGCACGCTCTACGACAAGTTCCACGGCGAGACCGAGCGCAACCTGCGCATGGCATTGGCCTCCACGGAACAGCTGGCGCCGTGCGTGCTGTGGATCGACGAAATCGAGAAAGGCCTGGCCGGTGATGGCGGCGACTCCGACGGCGGCGTGTCGCGCCGCGTGCTCGGTTATCTGCTCACCTGGATGGCCGAACGCAAGTCGCAGGTGTTCCTGGTCGCCACCGCCAACCAGGTGGACGCGCTGCCGCCGGAACTGCTGCGCAAGGGCCGCTTCGACGAGATCTTCTTCGTCGACCTGCCCGATATGGACGCGCGCGCCGAAATCTTCGCGCTGCATCTGCGCAAGCGCGGATTGACGGCGGAGGAATTCGACCTCGCGGCCCTGGCGCAAGCGGCGAACGGGTTTTCCGGCGCCGAGATCGAGCAGGCCATCGTCTCGGCGCTCTACGCCGCGCACGCGGCATCGGCGCCGCTCAACGAATTCCAGCTGCGCGCCGAGCTCAAGCAGACGCGGCCGCTGTCGGTACTGATGGCCGAACAGGTGAGCGCGCTGCGCGAGTGGGCGCGCGAGCGGACGGTGTCGGCGGACTAGTCCAGTTCCGGACTAGTCCATCTTGCGATGCACTCAGGGCTGCTCGGGCCGCCAGTCGGCGGGCGGCTGCAGCGGAATGTTCGCTTCCTTCAACACGCGCGCGATCAGGTCGATCTCGGTGTGGATGGAAGTGTCGGCCAGCAGCCGCTTGAGCTGCGCGGCGCCGTTGTCCGGTTGCGCGCTGGTGGTTTGTCCGAATTGGCGCAGCTGCCAGGCGACGCTGCGACGCGCGTCCTCGGCGGCGGCACGCGCGGCTTCGTCAGCAGCCGTATCGACCCGCAGCCCGCTGCCGATGGCGCGACCGATCGCGGTATCGGAGGCGCCGCTCAACATCTCCGCCAGATGCCGGCAATCGGCCGCGCGCGTGGGCGTTTTGGTCAGCGCCGCGCCGCGACAGGCGGAGAGCAACTCCGTGAAGCTCGGCAATGGAATGGCGCTGCCCCACAGGCCCATCGCGGCATTCGCGGCGAAGGTCTCGCGCTCGGCGGGAGATGCGAACATCGCCGCGGCTTCCTGGTCGTTCGGCGGCGTGCCGGCGTAGGCCTGGGTCAGCCAGCGCGCCATGTCGAGGTAGTGCAAATCGAAGCGCTGGCGTTCGCGCAACGCCGCCAGCAGCGCGTCGACCGGCTGGTCGCCGTAGAGCAGCGGCGCGGCGTTGTCCGGTTCCGCCTTCGCCCAATCGGCCGCGGCCTCCTGGCGCGTTTGGCCGCCGGCGGCAAGCAACAGCAGGTCGGCGATCGGATCGCGGCCGGGCGCCGCTACCGCGCGATTGCGCCAGGCGTCCGCGTCGGCGTCTTCTTCGACCGGTTGCGATGGCTCGTCGCCGGCCGGCGCACCCGCCTGCATCTGGCCCTGGGTGGATTTGCCGCGCAGCAGCGCCGCCAGCGCCAATTCTCGCGCGCCACCCTTGGCCGCGAGCTGCGCGGACAATCGCTGGTGATAACCCTCGGCGGCGCCGATGCCCGCGGCGTCCTGGTCGGAAGCCTCGAAGTCCGGCATCTGCGCGGAAGACAGGCCGGCGACAAGCGCACAAGCCAATACACCGGGAACGAGCAAGGGTTTCAGCGACATAAGCCATCGACCTGGATGCGGAATCCCATCATCCCACGTCATCGCCTCAATAGCCGGCCGCCTGCCCATCCTTGCGCGATTCGCTGGCGCCGACATAACCGCCATGCGGATTCACCATGATCGCCTGATAGCCGCCATACGGCCCGTCGGCGAAACGCACGCTGTGGCCCTTGCGCATCAACGCGCGCACGGTTTCGTAAGGGAAGCCGCTTTCCAGATCGACCTCGCCGCCGTCGCGCGTCGCCGTGTTCTGGCCGGTCGGTTCGGCATCGCCGTCGTGCTGGATGCGCGGTGCGTCGCCGGCTTCCTGCAGGTTCATGCCGAAGTCGAGCAGGTTCAGCAGGATTTGCACGTGCCCTTGCGGCTGCATCGCCCCGCCCATCACGCCAAAGGACAGCCACGGCTTGCCGTCCTTGGTGACGAAGGCGGGAATGATGGTGTGGAACGGACGCTTGCCCGGCGCGTAGCTGTTCGGATGTCCTTTCTTCAGCACGAACATCTCGCCGCGATCCTGGAAGATGAAGCCCAGCCCCGGCGGCGCCATGCCGCTGCCCATGCCGCGATAGTTGGACTGGATTAGCGAGACCATCATGCCGTCGGCATCGGCGGTGGTGAGATAAATGGTGTCGCCTTCATTCACCTGGGCCGGAATGCCCGGTGCGACCACGCGCGCAGCCTTGTCGAGCGAGATGCCCTTGCCGCGTTCCTGCGCGTATGCCTTCGAGATCAGCTTCTCCACCGGCGTCTTGTAGAAGTCCGGATCGGCATAGAGCGCGGCGCGATCGGCGAAGGCGAGCTTCTTGGCTTCGACGAACAGATGCACGTGTTCCGGGCTGCCGAAACCGTATTTTTTCAGATCGTAGGGTTCGAGCAGGTTGAGGATCTGCAGCGCGGCGATGCCCTGGCCGTTGGGTGGCAGCTCCCAGAGGTCGTAGCCGCGGTAATTCGTGCTGACCGGCTCCACCCATTCGCCATGATGCTCGGCCAGGTCCTCATAGCGCAGGAAGCCATCATTGGCCTTGAAGTAGGCGTCGATGACGCGCGCGATCTCGCCGGTGTAGAACGCGTCGCGGCCGCCCTCGGCGATCTTCGAGAGCGTGTCGGCGAGATTCGGGTTCTTCCAGATTTCGCCCGTGCGTGGCGCGCGTCTTTCCCCCGGCGTGTTGCCGTCGAGGGTGAACTGTTCCTTGAACCCCGGCCATTTCGACAAGCGCGGCACCGAGAGATTCCAGTAATAAGCGATCACCTCGCTCACCGGAAAGCCTTCGCGCGCGTAGCGGATGGCGGGCGCGAGGTTCTCGCGCATCGGGCGGCGGCCGAAGCGTTCGTGCAACGCGAACCAGGCATCGACCGTGCCCGGTACGCTGACCGGCAGCGGGCCGTGCGGCGGAATGTCGGTGAGCCCGCGCTTTTCGAACTCGGCCAGCGTGAGCGCCTTCGGCGAGCGTCCCGAGCCGTTGTAGCCGTAGAGCTTGCGCGTCTTCGGGTCCCACACGATCGCGAACAGATCGCCGCCGATGCCGTTGCCGGTCGGCTCCATCAGGCCAAGCGCGGCATTGGCGGCGATCGCCGCGTCCAGCGCGCTGCCGCCGGCCTTCATCGTGTCGAGCGCGATCTGCGTGGCCAGCGGCTGCGAGGTGGCCGCCATCGCATGCGGCGCGTAGACCTCGCTGCGGGTGGCGAAAGGCTGGCCGGTGATGCGGTCGGCGGCGAATGCGGGCGGAATGCCGAGCGCGATGATCAGGCCAGCGAGCAACACACGAATCATGAACGGCCTCCTCTCGGATGCGTGGACACGACACAGTATCCTCGCTCCAGGGGTTTTCCCCAGATGCCGCCGGCAACGCCGCCCACTACCCTGCCGGCATGTTCGAAAGCCTGAGGAAGGGCACATGACCGTCCCCGGACCTGTCGGCCCGACGTCGCCTTACCTTCCGACGCAGTACGACATTCCCGATGCCGGGAATCCGTCGACGTCGGCCGAGACATACCTCACGCCCGGACTGGTGCATCTGGACGAGGGCTGGACACCGCAAGGCCAGGCATATGCGGACAATGGCGAGCTGCTGACCACGTACTACTACCACGACCGGTCGACGCTGGCCGATTTCGTCGGCCTCGGCTATGACGACAGCCAGTACCTTCCGCCCGAGGGACTTCCCTTCCGGGAATCGGATCTCGCCGAACGCGGCGTGCTGCTGTCGATCCAGGACACGAGGATCGGCGCGGAACGTTCAGTGGCCCTGCTCGGCCCGGAAGGCGACAGCGCGTACAAGGCGCCCACGCATGGCGGCGGCGTCGCCACCAACGGGGATTTCGTCTACGTTTCCGACACCGACGGCATCTATGTGTATTCACGCGCGCAGATCGACAGCGCGCCGGTGAATCCCGCCACCGGCCGCGTCGAAGTGCCGGCGCTGGAGGTGATTCCCCAACCCTCCGCTCCCGACGACAGCGGTTTCGTTTCCAATGCCAGCTTCATGACCGTGCACGGGAACTACGCCTACGTCGGCACCTACAACAAGGACGCGGGCGATACCGACACGGCCGGCGCCGTCTGGCGCTTCGAGATCGGCGCCGACGGAAGCCTGAACAATCCGTCCGGCCCGATCGCCGCGCCCGATCGCGCGCAGGGCGTCACGGTGGTCAACGATGGGCAGGGCCTGCTGTTCAGCACCGGCGAGCAACGGCTGGTCTATCAGCCGATCGAAAGCACGGACACCACATTCGCCGCCGACGGCGACAGCATCGACGTGGACAACGGCAAGCTCGACAGCTGGGCCCAGGGCCTCAACATCGTGGGCGACGAGCTGTGGGTGACCTACGAGAACGGATCGAGCCAGTACGACGGCGGCGACGGCCCCCAGCAGATCGTGCGCATCCCGTTGAGCGAACTGGACGACTTCCCGGTCGGCGCCCAACCTGGCTGATTCTCCCGAGCTAGGGCACGCCCCAGCTTGTCCGCCCGGCTCCGGCGGATTTAGAACATGTCCAGGATTCCTCCGGGGGCAGACGCACATGGGCTTGGGACCGATCAACGGCGCATCGCACCTGCTGGCGCCTCCGCCACCGCCTCCCCCGCCGCCGCCACCGCCGGAACCACCCGCGGCGACTCAGCCGTCCCTGCCGGAACCGTCCTACCACCCGGCCATCGCCGGGCTGCAGGCCAACTTCACGCCGAAGACCGGCCCCGGCGGCGCCACCGCGACCGGCTTCGCCAGCGAGGTGCGCGGCCAGGACAGCAAGCCGATCGACCTCGATCTGATGCAGATCGCCAATGCCGCCTACGACCCGAACACCACCCAGGTCGGCAACTGGACGCGCGTGAGCGATGCCGATCTGCAAGCCGCGGGCATCGATCCCGCGCTGCTGGAAACACCGGAAACCGGCTTCCGCGCCGGCGTCTACACCAACGGCGACGGCAATTACGTCCTCGCCTTCTCCGGCTCGAACGAAACCCAGGACTGGACCGGCGCCAACTTCCCGCAGGGCCTCGGTTTCGACGCCGAGCAGTACGACCAGGCCGTGCAGCTGGGGCAGCTGGTGGCCAACAGCGAATTCGGCCGCGACGGCAACCTCGTCATCACCGGGCATTCGCTCGGCGGTGGACTGGCCGGCATCACTTCGCTCGCCACCGGCGTGCCGGCGGTGACCTTCGACGCCTCCGGCGTGCACGACAAGACCATGGAGCGCCTCGGTCTCGATCCCGGCGCCGTCAAGCAGCAGGCCGAGGATGGGCTGATCCGCCGCTACAACGTCGCCGGCGATCCGCTGACCGCGGCGCAGGAAGACACGCCCGGGCTGAGCAGCA
Source organism: Luteimonas sp. GW821-FHT14E02 (assembly GCF_058803905.1). Classification (NCBI taxonomy): domain Bacteria; kingdom Pseudomonadati; phylum Pseudomonadota; class Gammaproteobacteria; order Lysobacterales; family Lysobacteraceae; genus Luteimonas; species Luteimonas sp. GW821-FHT14E02. The sequence continues at coordinate 340,155 of NZ_JBXAPK010000001.1, forward strand.
TCATGCCGGACGCGCCCGGCCACGAAATCACGCTCCAAGACCCGCTGCCGCCGATCAAGGCGCCGGAATGGACCTGGAACCCAGTCGAGATGGCGCGGCGCACCGCCGACTACCTGCAGGACAAGGCCGCGCGCGTCGCCGATCTGCATCGGCAATCGACCATGATCGAGGCACTGGAAGAACAGCGGCCCTGGGCGTCGTAGGCAAGCCGCCGGACATCCCGGCGATGCGTGGCACTCACCGCCCCCTTTCGCCACGGCAAAGGGGCTTTAAGCTGCGCACTTCCCGGTCAATGGATTCCCTCCGGACATGCGCTCCGCCCTTCTCTTCGCCCCGCTGCTTTCACTCATACTGCTCGGCACCGCCTGCCGCGAGAACGCCATGCCCGCCGCCGACAAGGCTGAAACCGCCCCGCACGCCGACAAGGTCTTCCACGATCCCAAGATCGCCGAACTCGCCGACGCCGCCGCGCATGGTGATGCTGCGCGGGTGCGCGAACTGATCAAGGCGGGCGCCGATCCGAACGCGCAGGCCGAGGACCACACGAACCTGCTGCAGTACGCCCTGACCGCGCAGAACGTCGACGGCCTGCAGGCCCTGCTCGACAACGGCGCCGACCCCAACCGCTACGGCCTCGGCGGCAGCACCGTGGTACACACCGCGGCCATCGCCAACGATCCGGAATATCTCAAGCGCCTGCTCGCCGCCGGCGCCGACCCCAACATTCCGCACCAACGCTCCGGCGCGCCGCCGCTGAGCGGCGCGGCCGGTCCGCGCACCGACGCGCAATTCCGCATGCTGCTCGAACACGGCGCCAAGCCCGATCTCGCCGACAGGGGCGGCAACACGCCGTTACATGTCGCCGCCATGATCAATGCCGGCCAGCACGTGCTGCTGCTGCTCGAACGCGGCGCCAACCCGAATGCGCGCAACGCCCAGGACGCAACCTTTCAGGCCTATTTCTTCAAGACACCGGCCGCATCGCTCACCGCGGAGGCGAAGCAGAACCGCGAAGCGGTCGTGGCCTGGCTGCGCGCGCACCAGATTCCGCTTGAGGCCGGCGCGGGCTGAACGTCGTAGCGAATCACGCGTGATACGACATCCGAAGCTCTACTAGGCCTCACAGGAGACCCGCGTTGTTTGAAGTCGAGATTTGGATTGATGTGGTGCACCTGAGCGATGAAACGCCAAATATTGTTTGTACGCTCTTCGCTGCTCACCAACTGCCCATGCGTCCACAAGCTGGGGAGTCGTTCTCTTATTTCCAGGCAAAAGACTCTAACCACGAGTTTCAGCTCTGCACGCCAATTGGTCCCTTGAGAAACCACTCTGTCCGGGTGGCGATCGACGAGGTCAGCCACTACGCCGTGCAGACCGAAACCGGAGTGATGTACAAGACATCTCTACGGTGCGAGGCAATCCAGGTCCCTTCACTGGAAGATGCGAGGCACGTCTGCGCCTTCATGACGGAGCAGCTTGGCTTTGAGTTCGATCCTTATGGCCTCAACCGCCTGGTGGATGAGGCCTAACTGCTCATTCGAGCCAAAGCTACTGCCCGGCTTGGCTTAGTTCAGGCAATCGACCACGGCCAAACCCGCGCCGATTCCCGCCAGGTGTCACAAAACGGGCCAACTTCGCCCGCGACCCCGCATTCAACTCGCTCACCACTAGGGTTAGTCCTAGCTGTTCAGTCTGGGAGCGGCTTGCCTATGCTGCGCGCCACTGACCGGAATTCTCCGTGGAGACGCGACAATGGGCTTCCCCATCGAACCTTATCTGCCACCGCCGCCTCCACCACCTCCCCCGCCGCCGCCGCCGCCGCCGCCCCCTCCTCCGGAGCCGCAACCGGCGCCCAGGGGCGATGGCACCTTCAGCGACAGCATCGCCGGCACCAATCCGCAGCAGCAGAACGATCTGCTGTTCGCGCAGATGGCGAACGATTCGTATGACGTTCCGGATGCCGAGACCGGCCTCACCGGCACCAAGTCCGAAGCCGAACTGAAGGCCGCGGGCTGGACCCGCCTGCAGACGGCGCCGGGCGAGAACCCCGATCACCTGGTCGACGCCAACGGCAACCGGATCAACATCGATCCGAAGATGCTGGAGGACACGACCAGCGGCTTCCGCGCGGCCATCTTCCAGAACCCGCAGGGCCAGTACGTCGTCGCCTACGCCGGCACCAATCCGAAGGAAATGGGCGACCTGCGCGCCGACGCCGGACAGGCCTTCGGCCTGGAGACCAAGCAGTACAACCAGGCGATGGCGCTCGCCAAGGAAGCCACGGACGAATTCGGCAAGGGCAACGTCGCCTTCGCCGGTCACTCACTCGGTGGCGGCCTGGCGTCGTTCGCAGCCCTGTCGGTCGACGCCAGCGCCGTCACCTTCAACGCCGCCGGTGTCAGCAACGACAGCCTGCGCGCCCTCGGCATGAATCCGAACGCGGTGCGCGACGATCTGGCCGACAGCGGCCAGATCCGCCGCTATGTGGTCAACACCGATCCGCTGACGCTCGCGCAGCAGGATCTGCCGATCCTCCCGATCCCGGTGGGCTCGCCGCCCAACGCCGTCGGCCACGAACTGCGCGTCGCTCCCGTGCCCGGTACCACGCCGGTCATCGGCACGCACGGTGGCAGCGGCGACGACACGTCCTACGTCGAATCGCTGCGCACGCAGACGCCCTACGAGCCGAAGGAACATGGACTGGTGTTCAACACCATCCAGAACGGCGGCGAGATGGTGTTCAACCAGATCGGCAACCTCGCCCAGAGTGTCCGCAGCAACTTCAACGACACCGTCAACACCGTCAAGGACACCGTCGGCGAGATCAAGACCACCGCCCAGAACGACTACGGCCAGGGCAACTACGTCGAAGGCACGGTCAGCATCGTCGGCGACGTGGTCGACGGCAGCCTCAACCTGGTCGGCAAGACCGCGTCGAACACGCTGTCGCTGGCCGGCGACACGGTGCAGAACGTCACCGACACCGGCGGCCAGCTGCTGCGCGACGTCGGCCGCGGCACGATCGTCGAGAAACCGCTCGACTTCGTCGCCAGCCTGGTCGAAGGCGGCGGCAACCTGGTCGCCAAGGGCACCGACGGCCTCGGCAAGGGCGTGGAATGGCTGACCGACAAGGGCGGCGACCTGGTCGAATGGGGCGTCGATCGCCTCGGCGACGGCGCGCAGGCCCTGACGGACGGCGCGCAGTGGCTCGGCGGCAAGACCGTCGACGGCCTGAAGTGGACCGGCGGCAAGATCGCCGACGGTGCCAGCTGGGTCGGCGACAAGGTCAGCAAGGCGATGCCCTGGAACTGGTGACAGTCCTTCCTCTAACGGTCCATTTCTTTCGTTCCGTTATGCTGCAGGCTCGGCTGTATTCGGCAGCCGGGCCTGTTCATTTTGAAGCCCATGATCCCATCATCGAATGCGTGTTCCACCGCGATCTCCCGCGGACTCTCCCATGAGACGACCCCTTCCGTGACAGTTTCCGCGCTGCGGTCCGGCGTTCGCTTGGCGCTGTTGGCGTCGCTTATGCTGTTCGCCTGCACCGCCTGCGCCCGATCAGGAACCTCTGCGATGTCGAGCAACAAGATCTTCACCGATTCCACCACCGCCACCCTGGCCGAGGCCGTCAAGGACGGGGATGCCGGCAAGATTCGCGAACTGGTCGCCGGCGGCGCCAATCCCAACGCCGAGGGCGAGAACGGGCTGCCGCTGCTGCAGTGGGCGATGCTCAACCAGACCCGCAGCGGCTTCGAAGCCCTGCTCGCCGCCGGCGCCGACCCCACCCGAGGCGACAGCGACGGCAACACCGCCGTGCACCTGGCCGCCCAGGCCAACACCAAGTACTGGCTGGAAACCCTGCTGGCGCGCGGCGTGAGCCCCGACACTCCGAACACGCTCACCCAGGCCACGCCGCTGATGTCCGCGCTGATGACCGAACGTGCCGAGAACGCCGATCTGCTGCTCAAGGCCGGCGCCAAGCTCGACGCCGTCGACCGCCAGGGCAATTCCGCCCTGCACGTGGCCGCCAAGATCAACGAGATGGGCCGCGCCCTGCAGCTGCTCGAGGACGGCGCCAACCCGAACCTCAAGAACGCCCGCGGCTCGACCTTCCAGCGCTACCTGTTCATGACGCCGGACAAGGTCCTCAACGGCGAGACCCGCCGCCAGCGCGAGGCGATCAAGGACTGGCTGCTCAAGCACAACATCCCGATCGAAGACGCGCAGTAGCGCCGCATTTCCCTTCTCCCGCCGGGAGAAGGTGGCGCACAGCGCCGGATGAGGGCGCGAGAACGACTGGCCGAGGACGGTTCAGTGGGTCGGGATTTTCCCGCCCTCATCCGCCCTTCGGGCACCTTCTCCCGAGGGGAGAAGGGGAAGCGCGCGCACTGTTAAAATCGCCGCCTTTCCGCAGCCAGCGGTGCGTTCCACGCGCCGTCGCCACGAGCAGGCCCCATGACCAGCACCGCCGAACTGTCTTCGCCCGCCTCCGCCAACACTCTGCTCACGCACGGCGTGGTCGACCCCGACTACACGCTCGATGACAAGTTCACCCGCACCGAGGGCCGCATCTACCTCAGCGGCGTGCAGGCGCTGGTGCGGCTGCCGCTGATGCAGCGGCTGCGCGATCAGGCCGCCGGCCTGAACACCGGCGGCTTCATCTCCGGCTATCGCGGCTCGCCGCTCGGCGGCTTCGACCTGGAACTGTGGCGCGCGAAGAAATATCTCGCCGAAGCCGGCGTGAAATTCCAGCCCGGCCTCAACGAGGACCTCGGCGCGACCATGGTCTGGGGCACGCAGCAGACCAACCTGTTCCCCGGCGCCAAGGTCGATGGCGTCTACGCCATGTGGTACGGCAAGGGCCCGGGCGTGGATCGCTGCGGCGACGTGTTCAAGCACGGCAACGCCGCCGGCACGTCGAAACACGGCGGTGTGCTGGCGCTGGCGGCCGACGACCACGCCTGCCGTTCCTCCACGCTGCCGCACGGCTCGGAAGGCGAATTCACCAGCGCGATGATGCCGATCCTCAATCCGGCCGGCGTGCAGGACATCCTCGAACTCGGCCTGATCGGCTGGGCGATGTCGCGCTACACGGGCCGTTGGGTCGGCTTCAAGACGATTGCCGAGACGGTGGAATCCTCCGCGTCCGTCGATGTGAATCCATTCGCGCTGCAGATCGTCACCCCGGACGATTTCGAGATGCCACCGGGCGGCTTGAACATCCGCTGGCCCGATCCGCCGCTCGACCAGGAAATGCGCCTGCACCGCTACGCGGTGAAGGCCGCGCAAGCCTTCGCCCGCGCCAACCGCATCGACCGCACCGTGATCGATTCGCCGAACGCGCGCCTGGGCATCGTCACCACCGGCAAGAGCTATCTCGACGTGCTGCAGGCGCTGGAATACCTCGGCCTGGACGCGCGCGCCTGCGCCGAACTCGGCATCCGCGTCTACAAGGTCGGCATGACCTGGCCGCTGGAGCCGATCGGCATCCGCAACTTCGCGCGCGGCCTGCAGGACATCGTCGTGGTCGAGGAGAAGCACAGCTTCATCGAAAGCCAGATGAAGGAGCTGTTCTACAACTTCGATGGTGACCGTCCGAGCATCGTCGGCAAGTACGACGAAAGCGGCGAATGGATTCTCCCGTCGACCAACGAGCTCACGCCCGCGCGCATCGCCGGTGTGATCGCGCGCCGCATCCAGCGCTTCCATGACTCCGAACAAATGCGCGACGTGCTGCGCTGGATGGACGCCAAGGAAAGCGAACTGGCCCTGCCGCGCGCGCAGTTCCCGCGCGTGCCGCACTACTGCTCCGGCTGCCCGCACAACACCTCCACCAAGGTGCCGGAAGGCAGCCGCGCGCTCGGCGGCATCGGCTGCCACTACATGGTCACCTGGATGGACCGCAGCACCGACACCTTCACCCAGATGGGTGGCGAAGGCGTCACCTGGTGCGGGCAGGCCGCGTTCACCGATACGCCGCACGTGTTCCAGAACCTCGGCGACGGCACCTACTTCCACTCCGGTTCGCTGGCGATCCGCCAGTCGATCGCGGCCGGCGTCAACATCACCTACAAGATTCTCTACAACGACGCGGTGGCGATGACCGGCGGCCAGCCGGTCGACGGCACGCTGTCGGTGCCGCAGATCGCGCACCAGATGCGCGCCGAAGGCGTGCAGACGATCGTGGTCCTCTCCGACGACATCGAGAAATGGGCGGACAAGACCATCTTCCCGTCCGGCGTGGAATTCCTCGACCGCCGCGAACTCGACGCCACGCAGAAACGCCTGCGCGAGGTGAAGGGCGTCAGCATCATGATCTACGACCAGACCTGCGCCACCGAGAAGCGCCGCCGCCGCAAGCGCGGCAAGATGGTCGATCCGCAGAAGCGCGTCTTCGTCAACACGCTCGTGTGCGAAGGCTGCGGCGACTGCGGCGTGAAGAGCTTCTGCGTCTCCGTGCTGCCCAAGGACACCGAGTTCGGCCGCAAGCGCGAGATCGACCAGAGCAACTGCAACAAGGACTACAGCTGCGTCGAAGGCTTCTGCCCCAGCTTCGTCACTGTGCACGGCGGCGCACCGCGTAAAGGCAAGAAAGCAAGCGCGGCGGATCGCCTGGCGAACCTGCCGATGCCGCAATTCGCCACCGACCTGTCGCAGCCCTGGAACATCCTCATCACCGGCGTCGGCGGCACCGGCGTGGTCACCATCGGCGCCCTGCTCGGCATGGCCGGACATCTGGAAGGCCGCGGCTCCACCGTCCTCGACCAGACCGGCCTCGCCCAGAAGGGCGGCGCCGTCACCACCCACATCCGCTTCGCGCGCACGCCCGCGGACCTGCACGCGGTGCGCATCGCCGCGGGCGAGGCCGACCTCGTGCTCGGCTGCGACATGGTCGTGGTCAACGACTACTGGGCGCTGTCGAAGATCCGCGTCGGCCGCACCCAAGTCGTGCTCAACACCTACGAAGCGATGCCCGGCACCTTCACCACACGTCCGGACATGCAGTTCCCGGCCACCGACATCGTGCATGCCGTGAAGCAGGCGATGGGCGATGGCGCCCCCATGCTGGTGGACGCCACACAACTCGCCACCGCGCTGATGGGCGATGCCATCGCCGCCAACCTCTTCATCCTCGGCTACGCCTGGCAGCGCGGCCTGGTGCCGATCTCGTTCGAGGCGCTGATGCGCGCGGTGGAATTGAACGGCGCCGCGATCGAAATGAACAAGACCGCCTTCGCCTGGGGCCGACTGGCCGCGGTCGATCCCGACGCCGTGGCCGAGGCCGCCGGCATCGTTCGCAACGCGCTCACCGCCGCCGAAAGCACCCCGAACGCGCTGCAATCGCTGCCGCCGGGCGAATGGGAAAGCACCGAATGGGGCGCGACCGCCGCACCCGCGCCGCAGCGTCGCGGCGACGAACTGCGCCACGTGCCTGCGCAAGGCAATGACAACGTCAGCTTCCTCCCGCTCGACGACCTGCGCCTGTCGCGCTCGCTCGACGAAGTGATCAGCCGCCGAGGCGCCTTCCTCACCGACTACCAGAACGCCGCTTACGCCAAGCGCTACACCGACCTTGTCACCAAGGTGCGCAATGTGGAGATCGCCAAGGTCCCCGGCTCCACCGACCTGTCCGAAGCCGTCGCCCGCTACTTCTTCAAGCTGATGGCGTACAAGGACGAATACGAAGTGGCGCGCCTGTACACCAGCGGCGAATTCAAGCGCCGTATCGAACAGCAGTTCGACGGTGACTACAAGGTGCACTTCCACCTTGCCCCGCCGCTGCTGGCGAAGAAGGACGCCGAAGGACGCCTGCAGAAGCGCGAATACGGCCCGTGGGTGTTCACCGCCTTCAAGCTGCTCGCCAAGCTGCGCGGCCTGCGCGGCGGCGCGCTCGACATCTTCGGCTACACCGCCGAGCGCAAGAGCGAGCGCCAGCTGATCGCCGATTACGAGAAGACCATCGGTGGCCTGCTCGATACGCTGGATGCCGGCAACGTCGGCCTGGCAGTGGAGATCGCCGGCATTCCCGAACAGATCCGCGGCTACGGCCACGTCAAGGAAGCGCACCTGCACAAGGCCAAGGCGCGCGAGGCGGAGCTGCTCAAGGAATGGAAGAACCCGCTGCGGATCGTGCAGGCAGCCTGATCCGCGATCGATTCGACCATGCCTCCTAAGCCCCTCTCCCGCTTGCGGGAGAGGGGCTGGCGCCGCTTTGATCGATGACTTTCTACACTGCGGCGCTCAACTCGCGGATTTCCTCGTTGAGCACGCGATGGTTGTCGGAATAATCGATCGCCAGATCGATCAGATGCACGCCACCCTGATCATAGGCACGCTGTAGCGTCGGCAGGAATTCGTCGGCGCTGGCCGGACGATGCCCGTGCGCACCATGCGCCTCGGCGAAGGCGACGAAATCGGGATTGCCGAAGTGCATTCCGTAGTCCTCGTATCCCATCTCCGCCTGCTTCCAGCGGATCATGCCGTAGGCATCATCTCGCAGCAGCAGGATCACCAGATCGAGTTTCAACCGCACCGCCGTCTCCAGCTCCTGCGCGTTCATCATGAAGCCGCCGTCGCCGCAGATCGCCAGCACCTTGCAATGCGGATGCACCATCTTCGCCGCGATCGCCGACGGCAGGCCGGCGCCCATCGTCGCCAGCGCATTGTCCAACAATACCGTGTGCGGGCTGCGGGCACGGTAGTAGCGCGCGTACCAGATCTTGTACATGCCGTTGTCCAGGCACAGGATGCTGTCGTCCGGCATGCCCTTGCGCGTGTCCTCGACGATGCGCACCGGATGCATCGGGAAACGCGGATCGTCGGCGTAGGCATGCAGCTGCTCATGAAAAGCAACGCGCACCTTGTCGAAGAAGGCGAAGTCCCAATGCGCCTGCGGCTCGATCGCCCCGGTCAGCCATTCGACCGTGTGCGCGATGTCGCCGACGACCTCGATCTGCGGGAAGTACACCGTGTCGACCTCGGCCGACGAGAAATTGATGTGGATGACCGTGCGCCGGCCCTTGCGCATCAAGAACGGCGGCTTCTCCACCACGTCGTGGCCGACGTTGATGATCACGTCCGCGGCATCGATGGCGCGATGTACGAAGTCACCATCTGAAAGCGCGGCATTGCCCAGCCACAGCGGATGTTCCTCGTCGACGACGCCCTTGCCCATCTGCGTGGTGAAGAAGGCGATGCCGAGCTTGTCGACGAAATCGCGCAGCGCCTTGGCGGTGCGCTGGCGGTTGGCGCCCGCGCCGATCATCAGGATCGGCTGTTGAGCATTACGAATCGCCTCGGCCGCTTGCGCCAGCGCGGCATCGTCGGCGAGGGGGCGGCGCGCGTATTCGGTGGGCAGCAGGATCGCATCGTCGGCGTTGTCGCCGGCCACATCCTCCGGCAGTTCGAGATGCACCGCGCCCGGCCGCTCCTCCTCGGCGCGGCGGAAGGCTTCGCGGATGCGCGCCGGAATCGTCGCCGCCGAGATGATCTGACGCGTGTACTTGGTCAGCGGCTGCATCATGTCGACCACGTCCACCAGCTGGAACAAACCTTGCTTGTGCGTGCGGATCGGTTTCTGGCCGGTGACCATCAGCATCGGCATCGCGCCCAGCTGCGCATACGCGGCGGCCGTGACCAGATTGGTGGCGCCCGGCCCGAGCGTGGACAGCGCCACGCCCGCCTCGCCGGTGAGGCGCCCCCACGTCGCCGCCATGAAACCGGCGGCCTGCTCATGGCGCGTGACGATCAGACGAATCGACGAATGCCGCAGCGCTTCGACAAAATCCAGATTCTCTTCGCCGGGAACGCCGAAGATGTGACGCACACCCTCGGCCTCCAAGGCCTTGACGAACAATTCCGCCGCCTTCATCGCAATCTCCTCGATATTCGAAGCGCAGTCCGCGCTGCTGGAAGAAGCTCATGCCCCGCTGCACGTGATGGCGTCTTCGATACGGCATCCGGAACGATCGCGCCCACCGGGACGGCGGGCGGAGGGAGGTCGGAAGACCATGCGGCACGGAACGACGGCCGCACGCGAGGGATGTTCATGCGCGCATGCTACGCGCCATCGCGTGAATGCCAAATACGCAAAGGGCACCGATGGCGCCGCCCAGCAGCACGTTGAGCGCGCGCTCTTCCGCGATGGCCGCGGACTGGCCGGCGAGGACCAGGGCGCAGGCGATGCAGGCGCAGCGCGCGCCGAAGCCTACCCAGTAGCGACGAAACGAGACGAAGGTGAGCGGAATCGCGGCCATTGTCAGCAGATAGGCGATGGTCGCGTGCGGCAGCATGAAGCCAAGCACGATCCCAACCGGAACGCCCACCAGCGCGCCGCCAAAGCGATCACGCAGCTTGCGCCGCGCCGTGACGATATCGCCAGTGACGATACTCGCGGCCGACCACACCACCCACTGCCCGTGATCGAGCCGCAGCCACTCGACCAGCGCGGCGGCGATCGACACGGCCAGGACGACCGCAACGACGGCCTCGCCGGCCAGGCGGCGTTCTCCCAAGTCGCCTTCGCCTCGAAGCCTGGTCAGCTTGGCAAGAATGCCGCCGTCGCGAAACGCTTTGTTCCGCGAATGCACCACCAGCGATGCAACCAGGACGGGAAGGATCGCGGCACAGAAATACGGCAAGAGCTGCGCGGCGCGTTGCGGAAACATCGCCGGCGGACAGTTTTCCGCAGCCTCGCAAGCGAGATACAACGCAGGCACGAACGTAAAGCTGCCCAGCGAACGCAAGCCGCTGCCATAACGCGTGATGCCTGTCGTGATGGCCGCCAACACGGCGCAGCCGAGGACGAAAACTACGGGCACTCGGAGTGCAAAGAACAGCGCCAGAAATCCGATCAGGACGACCAGCCCGTGCAGCAAGACACCCGTCGGTGCGAGGGAAGCACTGTCGAACGCGATGAAACAAGAGATCGTGACCACCAGCGCGCCCAGCCAGCGCTCGTCACCCGTCACGAGGGCAACCAGCAACAGCGGCAGCAACACGATCACGGTGCGCCGCAGCCGCGGCGCATCGATCTCGGCATGCATCCAGCTGCCGGCGATGGTCGTCACAGCCGCGACAGTTCCTCGACGGTGATGACGCTGGCGATGGTGGCCAGCAGCGCCATCGAACTGCGATGTTCTTCTTCGCTAGCGGCGGCGCAGGCATCCTCGAGAACGATGACCTGATAGTCCCGGTCATGCGCATCGCGCGCCGTGCTCTGCACCGCCCAGCTGCTGCTGACGCCGCAGATCACGAGCCGCTCGATGCGATGCGCGCGAAGCGCCGCGTCCAGGCTCGTGCCGTAGAAGGCGCTCACGCGGGGCTTGGTGATGACGAGGTCGGCGAGTTCGACCTGCAGCTCCGGATGAAACGCCGTTCCCGGCCCATCGAGGGCGATCGCGCCAAGCGCGTGCGCCCGGCCGAACATCGGCGACTGCCTGGGCTGATCGGCATAGCCGGCCGCGAACCCCACCCTGACCAGGATGCGGAACCAGCCCTTCTCCCGCGCGATGGCCAGCGCGCGGTTGGCCTTGGCGATCACGTCGCGTTCGGCGACGTGCCTAGCGGAGCGCGCGATTTTTCCATCCGGATGGGCAATGTCGACGATGTAGTCGAGGCCGATCAGTGCGGTGTTCATTTCTTGGTTCCGCGGCTCGGGAAGAGGCTTGTCTGGGGTTGAGTATTTAGCTATATTAAAATAGCTATCTTTATATATCAATCATGCACTTCCCTCCACACGCTCGGCTTGTTTAGCCCCAGGTTAAGCTGTCGATCCGCTCTGGAATCCCGCCGCCGATGAAGAATGCCGACGCCAGACGCTTGCGCGAACAACTGATGTCCCTGGTGCGCCGTCTACGCCAGGAAGCACAGACCGAAACGCTGCCCTGGGCGCGCTTGCTGCTGATGGGCGCCATCGACCGTCTCGGCAAGGACGCCACACCCTCGCTGCTGGCTGCGTCGGAAGGCATGCGCTCCTCCAATCTCGCCAAGGCTTTGCGCGATCTCGAAGAGGACGACCTCATCGTCCGGATCCCCGATGCCGAGGATCGTCGCAAGGTCAGGGTGCAGCTGACGCAGACGGGCCGCCGCCTGCTCGGCGAAAGCCGCGCCCGCCGCGAGCACTGGCTGATCGATGTCATGCAGACGCGCTTGACCGCCAAGGAGCGGGAACGCCTGATCGAAGCCGGTCATCTGATGGAGCGGATCGCGACGTTTCCCGAACCCAGAAGCAAATAGGGTTCCGCCGACGAATCGCTCATCGCGTTTCGCGCATCTCGCGAACACTCGCGGCGATGGCGCGGATCAGATCGAATCCCGCAATACGCGCCGGACGATCTCCGCACTGCTGTCGTCGTCGCGACTGACCATCGCGTAGTTGTAGCCGCCACGCGACCAATACTGCGCCAGCAGATCGCCGTCGCGCCGGTCCCCGCGCGGCAGCAGGCGATGCCGCGGCCCCGGCGGGCGAATGTAGAAGCTGATCGCCTCGCCTGTCGCGTTCTCGTAGACGATCAACGCGGCCGTGCCCTGCTCGGTCGCCAGCAGGCGCGCGCCGCTCTGGCGGAACCCGGAGGCGCGCAGGTCCGGCAGCCGCATCGGTTCGCGGAAGTTCGTATCCAGCCAGGCCTGCAGATCGCCGTTGGCGGCGGCGCGATCGGGACGCAAGTCATGGCGTGTCGCGAACAGCCGGTGCGCCGCGATCGCATCGCCCATCGGCACCGCCACTGAAGCCACCGCTGCCGGCTGCGTCCACCCGCGCATCTGCCACCCCATCAGCCCACCGATGCCGATGCTCAACAGCACCGAGGCGGCCATCGCGTAGCGCACGCGGCGCGCACGCGCCAGGCTCGCGCGCAGACGCGAGGGATCGAGTTCGGGCGCTGCGGACAGGGTTTCGCCCGCGAATGCCGCGCGCAGCTGTTGCGCGTCGCGTTGCCAGGCGCGCAGTTCGGCGGCGCGCTCGGGATGCTGGGCGAGCCACGCCTCGACCTCCGCGCGGCGCGCGCCCTCCAGCACGCCGTCGACGTAGGCATGCAGTTCGTATTCGGTCGGTGTCGTGCTCATCGGGGACGATTTGTCGGAGGAATGGCGGGGATCATTTCAACAGCCTCAGCGCGGGCGCCGGCGTTTCGCCCTCGCTGAGCCGTCGCAAGGCCTGGCGCGCGCGCGACAGCCGCGACATGACGGTGCCGATCGGAACTTCGAGCATCTCGGCTACGTCGCGATAGCTCAAACCTTCCACCGAAACCAGGATCAGCAGGCTGCGCTGTTCGACCGGCAATCGTTCCAGGGCATCCAGCGTGGAGCGCGCGAGATGCTCGCGCTCGACGGAAGGCTGGGTGTCGGTCGAGGTGCCCAGGGCCGCCAGCAGGCCGGCATCGCGTTTCGCGCGGCGCCGTCCGTCGAGGAAGCGGCGATAGACGATGGCGAACAGCCACGGCCGCAGCGCCTCCTCGTCGCGGCGGCTGTCCCAGCGCGTGATCGCGCGTTCCAGCGCGGCCTGGACCAGATCGTCAGCCGCGTGCGGATCGCGCGCGAGCCAGCGCGCATAGCGGCGCAAGGCGGGCAACTGTTCGCGCAGGCTGGTGTCGATGTCGGCGGCGGACATGGGAAAGCGGGCGGATTCGGGGCGTCGTCCCAGGGAAGACGTCGCCGCGCCGAGTTTATTCCGCGAGGGCGGGAATAAAGCCTGCCGCCGGTCGTCATCCAGGCATCGCCACCTCCGGATTCCCGCATGCCGCCAGAGACCGCCCATGAAACGCCCGCGCCGCCACGGCGCGATGGGCCACGCTGGGCCCTGATCGCACTCGCCGTCGCCGGCAGCGCCCTCGCCTTCGGTTACGTCGGCGGCTGGCTCGATCCCGGGAGGCTGACACCGCAACGGTTCGTCGACGGCCTGCAGACCAACGGCGGCCTGCATCCCGGATATCGCCGCAATCACGCCAAGGGCGTCTGCGTCACCGGATATTTCGACAGCAACGGCGCGGCTGCGGCGTACTCCAGGGCGGCATTGTTCGCGCCGGGGCGCACGCCCGTGGTCGGACGGTTCGCGATTCCCGGCGGCAATCCGCAGGCGCCCGACGACGGCGTGCCGATCCGCAGTTTCGCCCTGCGCTTTACCCAGGCCGACGGCCAGCAATGGCGCACCGGCATGAACAACACGCCGTTCTTCGCCGTCGCCACGCCACAGGCCTTCTACGAGCAGATGCTCGCCAGCCGGCCCGATCCGGCGACCGGCAAACCGGATCCCGCGAAGCAGGCCGCGTTCTTCGCCGCGCATCCGGAAAGCGCGCCCTTCCTCGCCTGGATGAAAAGCCACCGGCCCTCGGCGAGCTACGCGAGCGAAACCTATTACGGATTGAATGCGTTCTTTTTCATCGACGCCACCGGCACGCGCCATGCGGTGCGCTGGCGCGTGGTGCCCGACGGCACTCCGGCGCCGGAAGGCGCGACGGCACGCGACAGGAACGTACTCGACGACGAGCTCGTGCAACGTCTCGCCCAGGGGCCGCTGCGCTGGCACTTGCTGGTGACGCTGGCCGCACCCGGCGATCCCACCCATGATGCGACCCGCGCCTGGCCCGCCGATCGCCGCGACATCGATGCCGGCATCGTGACGCTGGAACGCAGCCAGCCGCAGGACCACGGCGAATGCCGGGACATCAACTTCGATCCGCTGGTCCTGCCCGAGGGCATCGCCGCTTCCGACGATCCGCTGCTGCCGGCGCGTTCGGCCGCGTATGCCGAGTCCTATCGCCGCCGCACGCTCGAAGAAGCGAAGGGCGCGGCAGCACAATCACAGGAGCCTCGTCGATGAGCCTGCCCTCCTCGAAACGATTCCCTTCGGATGTCTTCTCGTTGCCGGCGCGCGTGCTGCACTGGCTGATGGCGATCCTGATCCTGGCGATGGTGTTCATCGGCATCGGCATGGTCTCGACCGTGTCGGACAGGCACAACTGGCTGCTGAGCTTGCACAAGCCGCTCGGCATCACGATCCTCGCGTTGGCCTGCATCCGCCTCGTCTGGCGGTTGCGGCATCCGCCACCGCCGCTGCCTGGCGATCTGCCGCGCATGCAGCGGCTAGCCGCGATCGCATCGCACTGGCTGCTGTACGCGCTGATGTTCGCGCTGCCGCTGGTCGGCTGGATGATGCTCTCGGCCGGGGGTTATCCGGTGAGCCTGGGCGGAGGGTGGCAGCTGCCCGCGATCGCGCCCGTTAACGCCACCTGGTTCGCGGTGTTGCGCTGGTCGCACCGCGCGCTGGCCTATCTGTTGTTCAGCGTCTTCCTCCTGCACTTCGCCGCGGCGCTGTATCACGGCCTGATCCGCCGTGATGGCGTGCTGCGCAGCATGCTGTGGCGCAAGCGCATGGATGCGCCGCCTGCTGTAGCCGATGCGGTCGATGGGGAGATGTCGTAGGCAGGGCCGAGAAGCCGGCGGCGACGCTCACTCTTGCGATGAAGGGCGCGCCAGTACGTCAGGCGCATCGGTGACGGGCGTTTGGGCGCGCGCCAGCCAGCGACGGCGCAGTGCCCGGTCGCACGGCTCCGAATACCAGCGCGCGACCGCCACGCCGAGCACCCAGCACAGCAACAGCGCCGGCGGATACCACCAGAACCCGCCACGCATGTCGCCGCCGCTCAACCGGAACAAGCCGACCACGGCGAACACCACGAACATATGGGTGAGATACACCTCGTAGCTCAGACGCCCGAACGAACGCAGCCAACCCGTGCCGCGCGGTGCCGCTGCGAGGCCGCGCGATTGGCGCCAGTGCAATCCCATGATCAGACAGGCCGCGGAGCCGGTGAGCACCAGCATCGTGCCGTTGCCCAGCGGCTCCCACAGCACGCCGCCCCAGCCCAGCACGGCGATGCAGCCCGTCATACCGAGCGCGCACAGCAGCGTCGCCTCGCGCACGCTCGCGCGCCAGCGCCACACCGCCATCGCCGCGAGCACGCCGGTCGCGATCGCGGCCATGCCCGGCAGATAGGCTTTCTCCTGCCAGATCTCGTTGCCTTCCAGCGCCGCGCGCGTGACCGGCAATGACAACGCCAGCACGGCGAGCCCGACCGCCAGCCATCTGCCGCCGCGCAACAGCAGGCATGCGAGCGGAAATCCGAGATAAAACACTTCCTCGATCGACAGCGACCACAGCACATCCCAGCCGCCCGGCAGCCAGCCGGTGCGGCCTTCATACCAGTTGAGCGTCAGGCCGAGCGCCGACAGCAAGGCGCCGCCCAGCGATTGCGTGGGCTTGTCGATCACGTAATTCGGCACACCGATCAGGTGCATGACCGACAACACCGCCAGCAGGAGCAACAGGCACGGCACGATTCGCGCGACGCGTCGCAGGTAGAACGCGCGCATGTCGATCGCCGACAGACGGCCCCACCGCTGCAACGAATGCAGCGTGATCAGGAACCCGGAGATCACGAAGAACACGAAGACCGCTTCGTAGCCGTTGTAGCTGAGCGCGTTGAGCAGGCGCTTGGGCAGGAAGTCGATCAGCGCGGTCTCGCGCAAGGGAATGCGCAGGGCGATGTGGTGGACTACCACCAGCAGGATCGAGAGGCCGCGCAGCGCATCGATGCCCGCGTTGCGCGAACCGATGCCGCCTTCCCTGGACACGATGCGCTCCATGCGATCCTCCGGCCGTGTCCCCGATACCGATTATTTCTTCGGCGCGAAGATCGCGGTCAGATGATCGGCCTTGCCCTCGATGCGTTCCAGATGCGGATAACGCAGCCCGCCGCGATAGTCGATCGACACCGTGCGATAACGGTCGAAATCCTTCACCAGCAACTTGATCGGCGCGCCTGAGCTTTTGGCGGCCTTGATCGCGTCCTCCAGGTTCTCCTTGCTGTAGGCGCGATCGTCGACGGCGAGCAGGCTCATGCCGGCGCCGATGCCGGCGTTGAACGCGGGGCCATCCCAGCGCACATCGCTGAACTTGCCGTCCTTGCCGATGGTGAAACCGAGCGAGTAGAGGAAATCGTCGCTGCCGCGCGGCCCCTTGGCCTGCGCTTTCGCCGCCGCGTTCGGTGTGTCGGTGTACACCAGCTTCCAGCCGCTCGCTTCCAGTCCGCCGGTCAGCGGGCCATGACCGTCCAGGCGCGCGCGCAGGAAGCTCGCCCAGTCGTCCACGACCACATTCTTCAACGTGGCGACCACTTCCTCGAAGTCGTATGGCTTCGCCGTCCAGCTGCCGTTGTCGACGCCGAAGAAGGCGCGCGCGAAATCATCCAGCGATTTCCTGCCGTCGCTCTTCGCGCGCAGGCGCGCATCGACCTCGAGCCAGATCAGCTGGCCGGCCTGGTAGTAGTCCTCGCTCATCTGCCAGCCGCGATACGGCTTGGGGCGGCGCTGCGCGATGATCGGATCGTTGGTGGTGTCCTGCACGTCGCGCCAGTCCAGGCCGGGGCGATTGTCGGCGTAGGTGGCGGCGACCAGTGCCAGTTCGTCGCGCGACTGCGCCTGCGTGCGCAGGCCCGCGCGCGAGGCGAGCACGTTGCCCCAGTACTGGGTTTGCCCTTCGTAGACCCAGAGCAGGTCATCCTGCATCGGCACATTGAAGCTCGGCGTGAGCAGGCCCGTCGGACGACGGAACTTGCCGTTCCACGAATGCGTGAACTCGTGCGGCAGCAGATCGTCGGTGCCGACCTTCGGGTCCCAGTCCTTGAAATAGTCCACGCCCATGCCGTTCTCGCTGGAACGCTGATGCTCCAGGCCGTTGCCGGACATCTGGTCGGAGAGCGAGAACAGGAAGTCGTAGTGGTCGTAATGATGCGAGCCGAACAGCTTGTAGGCCTGCTGCACGAGATTGCGGTGCTGTGCCAGGTGCTCGGGCTTGGCTTCGAGATAGCGCGGATCGTCGGCGACCACGTTCAGGCGCACCGGCACCTTCGCGCCCGGATCAAGATCGAACGTCTTGGCGTGCCTGCCGGCGTAGACCGGGGAATCGACGAGGGTGTCGAAGTCGACCGGCTTGTAGCGCACGGTATCGCCCGCGCGCGTGTCGACATCGAGCGCGGTGAACGGCTGCCAGCCCGCGGGCACTTTCAGTGTCGGCACGATCGTGATCCTGCTGGCCGCGTGCCCGGCCGGATACAGCGCCACCATGTTCCATTGCAGGTTGAGCATCGCCGGCGTCATCACCACGCGGCCCTGCTCGCGATCGGTGGGCGTGATGTACTGCGCGGCGATCTCGATCTCGCTCACGCCCTGCGGGATGTCCACGTTGAAGGCGTACACGTCGAGCGGATCGCGCTTCCAGGCCAGGCGCTGGCTGTTGGCGGTGATCGTCAGGCCGGCGTACTTGTCCACCGAACCGTAGCCGGCGTGCCTGCCGGGCAGCCATTGCGGATACAGCAGCGTCAGCGGGCCAGGCTGCACCGGAATGCGCTGCCTGACGCGGAAGACGCGGTGCTGCAGATCGGTGGCGTCCACCTCCAGCGCGATGGTGCCGGGGTACGCGGTCTCCGCCGGCATCGTGTTGCGCTGCGCGTGCGCGAGGGGAATTGCAGCGGGAATGGCGGCGAATCCGAGCGCCAGCATGGCGGCGGCAAGCAGCGACGACGGACGATCGGACAACGGACGCGACATTCCAAACCCCTGCGCAAAACGGCGAACTTCTCATCGTAATCAAGCGATGCCATTTCACCCCCTGCCATTCGCCATGGCGCCGCCGCGGCCTTCCCCGGGGATCGCGGAATCTCCATTCCAGTCATTGGCCGCAGTCCTGCCATGAAACGCCATGACATGCCCGGCACGTCACGAATCGAGCATGCGATGGCGCAGGGCAGCATGCCCTCCTTGCGCGAGCACGCTACCCTGCGGGATTCCGCAGTTCCCGGGTACGCCGTTCCTTCATGACCGCCACCGCCACTGTCGAGCCGCAGGTCTTCGACACCGATCTCACTGCCCGCCTCGACCGTCTGCCCTGGGGCCGTTTCCATACCTTGCTGGTGCTCGCGCTCGGGATCACCTGGCTGCTTGACGGCCTGGAGGTGACGCTGGCCGGCGCCGTCGCGGGCGCGCTGAAGGAAAGCCCGGTCCTGCGCCTGAACAACGCCGACGTCGGCCTCGCTGGCGGCGCCTACATCGCCGGCGCCGTGCTGGGGGCGCTGTTCTTCGGCTGGCTCGCCGATCGCATAGGGCGGCGCAAACTCTTTTTCGTCACCCTCGCCGTCTATATCGCCGCCACGGCCGCCACAGCGTTCTCCTGGAATCTGTGGAGCTTCCTCCTGTTCCGCTTCCTCACCGGCGCCGGCATAGGCGGCGAATATTCGGCGATCAACTCCACGATCCAGGAATTCACGCCGCCGCGCTATCGCGGCTGGGTCGATCTCGCCATCAACGGCACGTTCTGGGTCGGTGCTGCGGTGGGCGGCGTGGGTGCCATTGTGCTGCTCGATCCGGGCCTGGTCGGCGGCGAACTCGGCTGGCGCCTGTGCTTCGGCATCGGCGCGGTGCTGGGCCTGGTGATCCTGCTGATGCGCTGGTGGATTCCGGAAAGCCCGCGCTGGCTGCTGATCCACGGCCACCATAAGGAAGCCACGGAGATCGTCGCCGACATCGAGTCGCGCTTCGAGCGCGAAGGCCATCGCCTCGCGCCGACCGAGCCGGGGACATCCCTGCGTCTGCGCAGCCGTCACCATACCTCGTTGCGCGAGGTGATCCAGGTGCTGTTCCAGCGCCACCGCCGGCGTTCGCTGGTGGGCATGGCCCTGCTCACCTCGCAGGCATTCTTCTACAACGCGATCTTCTTCACCTACGCGCTGGTCCTCACCGATTTCTACAGCGTGCCTTCCGCCAGTGTCGGCTGGTACATCCTGCCGTTCGCGCTCGGCAACTTCTGCGGGCCACTCTTGCTCGGTCCATTGTTTGACCGCTACGGCCGCCGCATCATGATCTCCTTCACCTACATCATGTCGGGCGTGCTGCTCACGATCTCGGGCTACCTGTTCCAGCAGAACGTGCTCGACGCCACCCAGCAGACCATCGCCTGGATGGTGATCTTCTTCTTCGCCTCCGCCGCCGCCAGTTCCGCCTACCTCACCGTCGCCGAAACCTTTCCGCTGGAAATCCGCGCGCTCGCGATCGCCGTGTTCTTCGCCTTCGGCACCGGGCTTGGCGGCATCAGCGGTCCGTTGCTGTTCGGCGAGCTGATCGAGACCGCCAGCCGCGACAACGTCTTCATCGGCTACCTGATCGGTGCGGCGTTGATGATCGGCGCAGGACTCGTGCAGGCGATCTGGGGCGTGGCGGCCGAGCGCCGCTCGCTGGAGATGGTGGCGCCGCCGCTGTCGCTAGTGGACGACGACCGGCGCGACTGACGCGCGGCGGGAGAAGCTCAGCCGGCTCTGTCCGCCAGATCCGCCATCCAGTCTCGTTTCCCGCGCCACCGACATGACATAGTCACCTCCCGAACGCATCGTCGTTCCCTCGCCGGGAGGTCGCCATGCAGCTCAAGCGCATCTACGACAACTGGGATCAGGTCCGCGCCGCCACCGGCACGCCCAGCAGCCGCAACCGCCGCGTCTGGCGCGACTACCTGCGCACGCGCCCGGCGATCGCGTACTGGGGCGATTCCTGGTTCAGCACGCCGCTGTACAAGAATCTGTACTGGAACAGCTTCTCCCGCATCGACGGCATCTCGCTGCGCCTGGGCGGACCGGGCCTGACCGCGTCCAAGATGTGTACGCCGGCGTTGTGCGCGAACTACGCCGAACGCCTGAAGTCGCGCGAGTTCGATCTCGTCTGCGTGAGCATCGGCGGCAACGACGGCATGGTGCCGCTGGCGAAACTGTTCGCGAACACCGGCCGCATGGATGCCGACGCGGCCTTCGATCGCCTGCTGGAGGCCGGCGTGTTCGAGGGCATCCTCGAACGCTACCGCATCCTGCTCTCGGCGCTCAGCGGCGTGGGCGGCGCCTTCCGCGTGGTCGGCCACGGCTACGCGCGCCTGCAGCGCATCGGCGATCCGGGCAAGGTCAGCATCAAGAACCTCGGCCTCGCCGCGCCGCTGATCGGCAACGTCGGCCCTTGGCTGTGGCCGCCGATGAAACCGGTGCTCGGCAACAAGACGGAAGCCAAGCGTTTCGCCGATCTGCTGCTCGTGCAGGGCTTCCGCGATCACGTGCTGGCGGCGGCCAAGCGCGAATTTCCTGCATTGTTCACCTTCGCCGACTTCAGCCAGGTGAGCGATGCCGACGATCCCGCGTTCTGGTACGACGAAATCCATCCCACCGAGACCGGCTTCGGCGTGCTCGCCACCGGCTACAACGCCATGATCCGCGCCGCGCTGCCTGCAGCGAAGCGCGCCGCCGTCCGATGACCTTCGCGAGATCGAGGCATCGTCTTTAACGCTTTTGATACACCGGGCGCGGCAGGCTGTCGCTCTCTTTTGGAGGACACCCTCATGTCGTTCCGCATGCTGCTCGCTTTGTCGATGGCCATGTCCCTGTCCGCCTGCGCGCACGATCAGGCCGGCGCTTCGGACACGAGTGCTTCATCACCACCCGCGGCCGCCGCGCCCGCCAATCCCGATGACGCCAACGCGCCCGGCGATTGCAACGCCAATGCCGTGCAGTCCTATGTCGGACAGGACGCCAGCGATGCCACGCTTGGCGCCATCCGCAGCGCCACCGGCGCCAAGCGCGATCGCGTGATCAAGCCCGGCGACGCGGTGACGATGGACTACAGCAGCGGCCGCCTGAACATCGAACTGGACGAGAAGGGCAAGATCGTCAGGATCGCCTGCGGCTGATCCAGCGCTGCCCGGCAACTGATAAGCGAGAGATCGACAAGCGAGAGGAACGATGCGCCGTTACGGTTGGCTGATCGCGGTGGTGGCCCTGATCGCGCTCTGGGCATGGTCGCAACGCGCGCCCGTACCTGCGCAGGCGCCCGCGACCACCCACGAGGAAGCACGCACGCCCACGCAATCGCTGCCCGGCGCGACGGAGACAAGCCGCGCGCCATCCACATCGAATGCATCGCCACCGGCATGGCTGCCCGAAGAAGCGATCGAAACCCTGCGACTGATCCGCGACGACGGTCCCTTCCCGCACCGCCAGGACGGCAGCACCTTCCAGAACCGCGAAGGCCGCCTGCCCCGGCAACCGCGCGGCTACTACCGCGAATACACCGTGGACACGCCCGGATCGGACGATCGCGGCGCGCGACGCATCGTCACCGGCGGCGATCCGCCGCAGGAATTCTTCTACACCGACGATCACTACCGCAGCTTCCGCCGCTTCACATCGGATGTTGCCGAACCGGAGGCCGCGCGGCGATGAGCACGCTCGAACTCGGCTCGCTGCTGTCCGATCCCGCGCAAAGCGGCGCGTACTTCGTCGACATCCGCGACCGCGAAGCGCTGGAGGAAGCCGCGCTCGGCCTCGATTTCGCCGTCGCCGTCATCGACTGCGCCGGCTGCTCCGACAAGGACGAGATCCTCGACCGCTTCGCCCAGGCATTGCGCTTTCCCGACTGGTTCGGCGCCAACTGGGATGCGCTGGAAGACTGTCTCGGCGATCTGTCGTGGTGGCCGGCCAAGGGTTACGTGCTTGTGCTCGATCACATCGCCGCGTGGCGCGGCGCGGAGCCCGAGGCGTTCGCCATCCTGCTCGAAATTCTCAACGATGCCACCGCAGGCTGGGCCGAAGCGGATGTTCCGTTCTGGGCGGTGATTCCGATGTCGGCCGAATCGTTGCCCGAGGTTCAATGAGCGTCGCGATGCGTCGCACAGCCTGAACGCTTGTGTACATCGAACCCGTTTGCATGAACCGATTGCGTCACGGATCGGCACAACATACGTTTTCATTCGCGAAAACTAACGCTTCTGCTACATCTGCATGTGGAGAATCGTGACCGTCGCAACGACCCATGACGAGGAGACATTGCATGAAAGGCATCCTGTTGCCGCTGGCCGCCGCCCTTGCGCTGACGCTGTCGGCCTGTTCCCCGAAGCCCGAATCGGCCACACCGGAAGCAACTCCGCCGGCGGATTCGACAGCGCCCGCCACTGATTCCGCAGCGCCGCCCGCTGACACCACGACGCCTCCGGCCGATGGCACCGCGCCACCGGCGGATACGACCACCCCGCCCGCGGACAGCACGACTCCGCCGGCCGACGGCTCCATGCCACCGGCGTCCGAACCGCCGAAGGATGATCAGCAGACCCCGCCGGCGGATCCGTCGTCACCGCCGAAGACCTGATCCAAACCTCTCTCCAGGGTTTCGGCTCTTGGCCCACCTCCTCACGGGGAGGTGGGTTTTTCTTTTCTGGAGGAGAAAGGCAGCGCCTGCACTCCGGTCCAATGCTCAGTGTTCGAACGACTGGCGCAGCTTGTTGTTGATCTGCCGAAACTGCATGACCATCTGGTCGCAAACATCCTTTTCCGGCTCAGAAGAATCCCGCGCTTAATCTTCTTTCTTGCCGCTCAGATCCACCGGCTCGCTCTTCCGCTCCGTCGACCAGCTCCCTGTTGCCTTGCGCTCGCAGTTGCTCGCAACCGGTTCACCGGGACGATCCGGCTGACTGACGCAGAGCGGATTCGCATCCACTGCCGCGCTGGTGTTTTCGTATTGCATCGTGCCGCAGCCGGCGATGGTCAGGACTAGACCGAGTACAAGTGCAAGGCGCATGTCGGTTCCCTCGTATCAATGTTCCGCCGATTCTGCACCCAAACCGGCGGCCCCGCTCAGGCTGGATCCGGATCCACGCTGGCGGACGCCGCGGCCGTTTTTGACCGCGCATATCGCCAGGCGACTCCGATCGCCAGCACCATCAGCAATGCCGCCGTCCAGAACGGCGCGCCCGGCAGGTGCACCGGCGTTGCCGGCTCGATGAACCAGGCGAAGATGCTCGTATAGAACATCGGCGCGAGGATACCGGCCAGACTGGCCAGGCTCGACAGCGCCCCCTGGATGCGGCCTTGCACGTTCGGTGCCACCTGCCGCGTGACCAGCGCCTGCGTCGCCGGCATGGCGAAGCCCCAGAAGGCCATGATCGGAACGCCGATCAGGAACAGCAACCCGGTGGGCGCCCATCCATAGATCGTGAAGCCGATGACGCCCGCGGAAAGCCCGACCAGCAACGCGCGCCGCTCTCCCCACGCCGCCACCGCGTGCTTCACCAATCCCGCCTGCACGATCACGCCGCAGATGCCCACGAGCGCCATCACGCTGCCGACCGCCTCCGGTCCCCAGTGGAAACGGTAGTCGGCGAACAGCACGAACACGCTCGGATAGACGTAGTGCGCCAGATTGATCAGGAACACCACCGTCACCAGTCCCCAGATCTGCGGATAGCCGCGCAGCAGTTGCAGCGAGCCGAACGGATTGGCGTGCTTCCAGTCGAACTTCGGCGAACGGTGTTCCGGTGCCAGCGACTCCGGCAGCACGAACCAGCCGTAGATGAAATTGCACAGCGCCAGGAATGCCGCGCCCCAGAACGGCCAGCGCAAATCGAAATGTCCCAGCCAGCCGCCCATCGCCGGACCGACCACGAAGCCCAGGCCAAACGCCGCGCCGATCATCCCGAACGCCTGCGCACGCTTCTCCGGCGGAGTGACGTCGGCGATATAGGCATTGGCGGTGGTGAAGCTGGCCGAGGTGATGGCCGAGACCACCCGCCCCACGAACAGCCATGGGAGTGAATTGGCCACGGCCATGAAGATGAAATCGACGCCCAGTCCCAAGCACGACAGCAGGATCACCGGACGCCGCCCGAAGCGATCCGAAAGCGCGCCCTGGATCGGCGCGCTCACGAACTGGATCAACGAAAACATCAGGCCGAACACGCCGGTCCAGTGCAGCGCGCTGATCGTGCTGCCGCCGGCGAACTGCTTCACCAGCTGCGGCAACACCGGAATGATCAACCCGAACGCCAGGATGTCGATTAGGACGGTGATGAAGATGAACACGATTGCGGCGCGACGCGCGCCCGGCGCTTGCAAGGAGGTGGTCACGACGAGTTCGCGGAGGACGAAAGAGCGCCAGTTTAGCGCGGGCGCTGTCTCAGGGACTGCGCCTCGCACTTGCTTTTCGGGTTCTGGCCAACGGCGCTTTCAACAGCGGGATGGCTCGTCATCCATGGCCGGGCGTTCGGAGCCGCAACGCCTCAGGGCGTTGATGACGCCCTTCGACCTTGAGGGCGTCCGCTGGCACGCGGCCTCAGCCTTCCTGGCCGCCTCGCAGGAAGCGCAGGAATTCCGAACGCGTCCGCGCATCCTCGCGGAAGGTACCGAGCATCTTCGACGTCACCATGCTCACGCCGCGCTTGTGGATGCCGCGCGTGGTCATGCACTCGTGCGTGGCCTCCACCACCACACCGACGCCGAGCGGATGCAGCACTTCCTGGATGCTCTGCGCGATCTGCGCCGTCATCTTCTCCTGCACCTGGAACCGCCGCGCATACGTCTCCACCACCCGCGCCAGCTTGCTGATGCCGACCACCTTGCCGTCCGGCAGATAGCCCACGTGCGCCCGCCCGATGATCGGCGCCATGTGGTGTTCACAATGACTCTCGAAGGAGATGTCGCGCAGCACGATCATTTCGTCGTACCCGGCCACTTCCTCGAACGTGCGCTCCAGATACTCGCGTGGATCGTCCTCGTATCCGCTGAACCAATCTCCATACGCGTCCACGACGCGCTTGGGCGTATCCAGCAATCCTTCCCGCTTCGGATCGTCACCGGCCCAGCGCAACAGCGTGCGCACCGCCTCTTCGGCCTGCGCCCGGTCGATGCCGTTGCGTTCGTCGTGGGAATTCGCCATGTTCGTCAACCATCTGCTCGTGCGAAGCCCGTCATGGTACTCCTCGTCCCGTGATTCGGGTAAATCGAACGCACTCGCGAGGATTCAGGTCTTTGCGAAGAAAAACAGAGGACCCATCCAGTCGGCGAGAAGCCTCGATCCCGGAAAGATCGCGAATCGATTTTCTATTCGACGATGGCTCGTCTTCTTCAGGCGGAACGAAGTCGATGTCTTGTGGCGCTTCTCAATGCCGTCCGTCGCGGCCCGAGGCATGCTCACTCAGAAGCGCTTCCTCGTCGAGATAGTGCCAGGCATCCAGCACGGCGCCGCGCGCCTCGGCCCAGAGCAGGCGCGACGCGCCCCTGCGGCCATTCCAGTCGCGGGCCAGCAAATGCTCGACATCGCTGAAGCGCCGACCGCGATAAGCGCCGCGCGCCGCATAGCCGTAACGATACGCGGGCGCGTAGTCGTTCCAGTCGCGCCCCGTGGAGTAATAGGCCGCATCGCGGAAATGATTGCGGAAGTGGGCCTCTTCCAGATCCGACAAGACAGACGGCACAGGGGCGGCATGCACCCTGAGAGGACGTTTCGTGACGTCGCGCGCGTCGATGTGATGTCGTTTGTAATGGCTCATGGGCATTTCGTCCCGTCCCTATTCCGGTCCTGTGCCTCCTTTAGCTTGGCGATGGAGGTTATCGATGCCACCGTCGGTCCGATGTGAAGCCAGAACCCTCGGCGGGCGCGGGGCTGTACGCCGGTATAACGCCTCTCGAAGGCGCCGAATCCGATCAGCTTCGTGAAGGATGTCTTCGCGCGAAAAACATTATTCGACGACGCTCGGCCGCCCGTTTCGGCACGCAAGTCACAAACGCGCGGACAACCCGGAAATGCGTTGCGCGCGACGGCCGAGCGCGGCGCGAATGACGGCCTCGCCAGCGCACAGATGCACGGCGTCACGGGCGCGCGTGAGCGCGGTGTAGAGCAGCTCGCGCGAAAGCGGGCGCACGTCGCGTCGCGGCAGCAGTAGCCAAACGGTATCGAATTCGGAGCCTTGCGCCTTGTGCACGGTCATCGCGAACGCGCCGCCATGCGCGGGCAAGGTCGAAGGATGGAAATGCCGCACTCCGCCCGCGCCATCGGCGAACCAGGCGAGCACATCGCCTTCCCCATCGCGCAGACAGACGCCGATGTCGCCGTTGAACAGCCCGTGCCGCGCGCTGTTCTCGGCGATCAGGAGCAGACGTCCGTGGAAGTACGGCGCGCGGTGACTACCGGCCAGCGCCTCCTCGATCCGCGCGTTCAAGGCAGCCGCTCCCTGCGGCCCCTCCCGCAACACCGCGAGAAGACGCTGCCGCCCAGCGAGCCGGAGCGCGGTCGCGGGGTCGGTGCAGGTCTGCAACTCGCGCCAGGGGGCGAGCAACCGTTCGCGCGTGGCGCCATGCAGGGGATCCAGCAGGCCAGGCTCGAAATGCACGCCAGAGAGCGCGCCGGACTGCAGCAGTTGCCAGGCGGTGTCCGCATCGCCCCGGCGAACGGCATCGGCCAGCGGTGCGAGTTCAAGCGTGCGCGACTGGCGATAGCTGCGGCGCAAATGCACGCGGCTGCCACGCAGGCTGGCCACGATGGCAGGCGACACCCGCTCGTCATCTCCATCCGGATGCAACAAGGCATCGACGATGGCGGCCAGCACGTCGCCCGCTTCCACCGAAGGCAGCTGATCACGATCGCCAAGCAGGATCAGCCGCGCGCCATCGCGCACGGCCTCGACGAGCTTGCACATCAACGGAAGATCGACCATCGAGGCCTCATCGACCACGACGACATCAAACGGCAACGGCAGATCCGGCCCATGCCGGAAGCGCGGGCTGTCGGGAATCGTGCCGAGCAGGCGATGCAGCGTGTGGGCCTGCTTCGGCAACGCATCGCACAACGCGGCATCGACACCGGGCAGCTCGCACAGGCCGGTGGAGATTTGCCGCAAACTCTCGGCCATGCGCTCAGCGGCCCGTCCCGTCGGCGCGGCGAGTGCGATGCGCAGGCCATCGCGATCATCCGCGCGTGCTTGCGCCAGCAGCAGCAAGAGCAGGCGGGCGATGGTCGCGGTCTTGCCGGTGCCGGGACCACCCGTGATCAGCAGCAACGGGCGCAGCAATGCCTGAAGCGCGGCCCGCGCCTGATCATCCTGTTCACTGGCATCCGGGAACAACGCGGCGAACAACGGCGCGATCGCTTCTCGATCGAAAGCCGTGACCGGCGCGGCCGCCAACCGCAGCAACCGTGCGGCGAGACGGCGTTCATACTCGCGATAGCGGCGCAGGTACAGCAATCCGTGTTCGAGCACGAGAGGTTTTGCAGGATCGGCGATCCCCCCGGCAGTCGGCTGCGAGACCCACGCCGATGCGCGCAACGCATCCCGCCACGTCGCGGCCTCCGGCCAATCGCCGGAGGCTTCGCCAAGCAGAAGCTGCGGATGCTCCGGATCGAAGGCGGCGTGCCCATGCGCGACGGCCAGCGAAGCCAGCACGGCCGCCACCAGCACGAGTTCGCCGGTCTCGGGCCGCAGGCGTTGCAGCGTATCAGCCAGGGCGAGATCGACCGCGCGCACGGCCTCATGTTTGCGCAGTTGCGACAGCACGCTCATGACGGCATGCTCATGGATCACCCGCCAGCAGCGCCTCGGCTGCATCGACGAGCGCCCGCGGCAACTCGGGGACGAATACTCCTCTGGCAGGCATCTGGTCGTCGAAGTCGTGCCGCGCATCGAGCCCGCGGCAGAAGACATAACGCGCGCCGCCGAAGTGGCGATCGAAGTCGTAGGCCGTGCCCAGCCGCAGACGCAGCCAGCGCTGCAAGGCGACGGCGTACAGCAAGGCCTGCAGGTCGTACTCGCTGGCCCGCATCCGCTCGGCCAGGGTCGCCTGGTCGTAGGACGGCAGCTGGTTCGATTTGTAGTCGAGCACGTAGACGCGCTCGCCGACGCGATAGGTCAGATCGAGCTTGCCGGTCATCAGGCCCGACAACTGCGGCCACGCGCCGAAGTCGTGACGATCCTGCAGCAAGCCGTGCGTCTGCAGCAGTCGCAACAGATCGCGGGTGGCGGCGCCGCGCAATCCGAAATGGAATTCCAGTTCGGACACGCGGGCTTCCGGCGCGAGATCGCAGAGCCGGACGCCCTCCGGCAATCGAACGTTGAGCGTGCGCGCGACCAGCGGCGCCAGCGCCTGCAGGCCGAGATCGAGATCGTCATCGCGATAGCGCTGGCTGCGCAGGGCCTCGAGCAGGATCTCGCGTTGCGACAAAGGGATGTCCTCGTCGCCATGATCGCGCCACGCGGAGAAATCGACGTGCTCCAGCGCATGATGCAAGGCATTGCCGAAACGCGTGCCACCCAGTCGCGGGTCCGTGCCAGGCTGCGTGACTCGCTCGTCGTCGGCGGGCGCCTCGTCGGCCAACGCCTGCGCGCCCTGCGATTTCTGCTGATGCAGCTGGCTGAAGCTGTGGATCCACCAGTCTCGCTGCAGGCGGCGCGTCGCGATGCGCGCCAGCGGTGCGCCTTCGGTGGGCGTTGGCGAAAGACGTCGAAGCAACATATCCGGCAAGCCTTCGCTCAGGAGCAGATCGCCGCCCAGCAACTCGCGCAGCACCGGCGATGGCGCCTCGCCCTGCAACAGACGCTGCAGCGCGGTGCCGGCATGCTCGGCGAGCGCGCCGCCGCACAGCCACAGCGCATCGCGCGCGCGGGTGAGGCCGACGTACAGCAGGCGCATGTCCTCGGCGCGATCCTCCTCGACATGACGCCGCACGGCTTCATCCCACGACGGCGCGCCGGGATAGGCCTGCTCAGTCTTCCACTGCCGCACGCGCTGGCCTTCATGCGGATAGACGGCCACCTTGAGATTGCGCTGCGGATCGCGGCCGATGCCGACGAAGGGCAGGAACACCAGCGGATATTCGAGTCCCTTGCTCTTGTGCAACGTGAGGATGTGAACGCGGCCGGCATCCGACTCCAGGCGCGGTTGCTGCGCTTCGTCGTCCGGCTCGGCGGTGGCGATGGCGCCACGCAGCCAGTCGAGCTGGCCCTGCGTGCCGAGCTTGCGGCTACCCGCTTCCTGCAGCAGTTCGCCAAGTTGCAGCAGATTGGTGACGCGGCGTTCGCCATCGGCTTCGGCCAGCAGGCGCACCGCATGTTCGGCGACGACCTGCGCGATCAAGGCTTGTGGCCCGTGTCGTTCCCAGCGCGTGCGCCAGTCCTCGAAACGTTGTTGCCAATCGCGCAGGAGACGAGAATCCTGATCGAGCGCATCGATATCGACTGCCGTGCACCCGAGCAGGCGCGTTGCCAGTGCCGCGCGCAGGCGGCGATCGTCGCGGCTCTCGCGCAGTGCCAGCAGCAGGGTCAGCAGTTCATCGGCTTCCTCGGTTTCGAACAGGCTGATGCGACCGCTGGCCACCGCCGGCACGCCGCGGCGTGCCAGGGCGCGGCGCACGGCATCGGCTTCGCGGTGCGTGCGGACCAGGACGGCGCAATCGCGTGGTTCGAGCGGACGCAAACCCAACGCGCCATCGCGGCGCAGCAAGCGGCCATCACGGGCAAACTGCAGCCGATCGCGGATCGCATCCGCGCACAGCGCCGCGGCGATGCGGATCGAATCTTCCTTGGCCCAGTCTTTCGCACGCGCATCCTCACGCGCCGGCACGGTGTGGAAAGCGAGTGCGGGCGCTGGTGCGTCGTCGAAGCGGAGATCGTCATCGCGCGCACGGCCTCCGGGCGCCACCGGTTCGAAGGCGATGCCCTCGCCCAGCGCATCGTCAGGCGCTTGCGCGAACATGGCTTCGATGGCGGCGAGCACACCAGGGCGCGAACGGAAGTTGCGCTGCAGCGACAGCGTGTTCTCGGCACTCGCACGCGCCTGCAGATACGTGTGCACGTCGCCGCCGCGGAACCGGTAGATCGCCTGCTTGGGATCGCCGACGAGCACGAGGCCGCCGCTGCCGAACAATGCCTCGAAGATTGCCCACTGCCGCGCATCGGTGTCCTGGAACTCATCCACCAGCACCAGCGGGAACTGCGCACGCAGCGCGGCCGCCAGCGGCGGGCCGATGCGCGGATCGACGGCGGCGGCGTGTACAGCGCTGATCAGATCGTCGTAATCGCGCACATTGAACGATGTCTTGTAAGCAGCATCGCGACGACGGGCCGCCTCGCGCAACGCATGCAGACGCTGCAGATCGCGAGCCTCCTGCCAGACGGAGAACGTCGCCTGCGCCTCGCAGAACGCCGCGATGCTTGCAAACAAGGAGGATTGCGGCGTCTTTCCCTGCCCTTTCTGGCTCGTCCCGGCCGACAGCGCCTGCGGCGTGTACTTGGCCAGCTTCTCGTGCAACTGCGCAGGTGGAAGGTCGGGAGGCTGCGCCAGGAACCAGCGCCACAGCGCATCGACGTGCGCGGGCTTGTACTGGCTGTTGTTGAGCGTCTTGTCCGTGATCGCAAGCTGCAGCATCTCGCGCACGGCCTCGCCGTCTGCGTCGAAAGCCGTGCGCAACGCCCACCAGCTTGCCGCGATCGCCGGCCGTGGATCGGCCGGGAGTGCCGCGAGTGCCGGCGGCAGCAGCGGTTCCGGCGCGAGCAGCGTATCGATGGCATCGGCCAGTCCGGCAAGATCACCGAAGCGACGGCGCAGGAACAAATCGTCCGAGAGCGCGGCCTCACTCTCTTGCTGCGAGAATTCGCGCCACAACTCCACTGCCAGCCGCGCGCGCGCCGCGGCGTCGCGGGCTTCGATCTCGGCGGCGAGCAAGGGTTGCGCGGTCTCGAGCGCATGCTCGGCGAGCACGCGCTGGCAGAAGCCATGGATGGTCGAGATGGCGGCAAGATCAAGATCGCGTGCCGCGCGCGCGAGGCGCCAGCGCAGCGACATCAGGGTTTCACCGCTTCCATCGTGCAATGCGTTGCGTAGCAGCCCGCGGAGCATGGCTGTCTCCGCATCGTCGTCCGTGCCGCCCTCTTCCTGCCAGTTCGCCGCCAATGCTTCGGCGCGTTCCAGCCGCTGGCGCACGCGCGCGTGCAGCTCCTGCGTGGCGGCGACGGTGTACGTGACGGCAAGGATCTGCGGCACGCGCAGGCGCCGCTCGATCACGGCACGCACGAACAGTCCGGCCAGTGCATAGGTCTTGCCGGTGCCGGCGCTGGCCTCGATCAGGCTGCGTTCGTCCAGGCTCGTGTCGAAGACGACGTCGCCGCCCGGAATCGCGGCTCCGCTCACGGCAGTGCCTCCACGCCGGTGCTGTCGCTTTCGATCAGCGCGGTGAAGATCGCTCGCGAGGCATCGGCGAAGCGGCCGCGCATCTCGATATTGCCATCAAGGAACGGATCGCAGCCGCGCAAGGCCAGCCGCGTCGCCGCATCGGCCTCGCCCGGCAATCCGAAATCGTTGCCCAGCCATTGCGCGCGTGCGGCGCGCAGGCCGACATCCTCATCACCGGCTTGGTAGAACGCATAGCCGCTCTTGGGCAGGAACGGCAGCGGCGCGCGCAACAGGCGGCGGCGCAGCGCCAGCAGTGACTGCAATGCCCGCATCGCGTCTTCGGGTTCCGGCATTGGAATCTGTTCGATGCGCGGCGAACCACCCTTGCCGTCGACGGACAGCTCGAATACCGGCACAGGCTCGTTCAATGTGGCGGCGACCAATGCATCAAGGCGATGTCGCAGGACATGGCCGCCATGCAATCCGCCTGGATTCAACGCGACGCGCAGGAATCCTTGCCGATAGCGGCCCCACAATCCGCCGCCGAAGCGCGCGCGTGGCATCGCGCTCCCGAAATCGAACACCGTTTGCGCGAAGCTGATTGGATCGCCTTCACCCTGGAATCCCACCGACAGCGCGGCCTCGGCGAAGGGTCGCACTTCGGCGATCACCATCGCCAACGTGGCGAGACCGTCGGCACCGGGCGCCAGTTGCGCGCGTGCGAGCAGGTGCGTGTGCAACTGTCGCGGATCCGGCGCCGACCCCGTCTCCAGCCATCGCTCGAAGATGCTCTGACGCAAGGCGTGGCGCTGCAGCGCATCAGGCATGCCGAGCGGTTCGTGCTCGGCGAGCGGCGGCGTGTCTTCGGGCAGGCGAAGACCGAGACCTTCGCGCAAGTACACCGCCTGCGGTCTGCTCAGCGACCGGCGCAGTTGTTCCAGCGTGACGACTTCGTCGATCTCACTGTCCTCTCCCGCCTGCGCACGCGGCGGCAGCGCCATCGCGAAGACCGGCGTTTCGACAGGCACCTCCTGCATGAGCGCGTTTTCAGGAATCGCCTCACGCCAGCGCGCATCGAAACTGAAGCGTCGCGGATCACCCTCGCCTTCATCGACATGCGCCGCGCCGAAGGCCGCCGGAGAAAATGGCTGCAAGGCATGCCGCACCACCAAGTCGTGCTTAATCGCGTCGGCATCGCCGCTGTGATAGCGCGCGGCGACGTCGAGCAGTTCTGACACCAGCATCGAGGGCTCGCGCACGCTGCCATCGCGCGCATCGAAACCCACCCAGCTGAGATAGAGCACGCGCCCGGCGGAATTGAACAGCTGCAGGAACAGATAACGATCCGCGTCGCGCCGCGAGGGATCGCCGATGCGGCGCTGCGGCGTGTCCAGCGCCTGCTGGATGCGATTGAGCGGATCACGCGTTTCACGCGCGGGGAACGCGCCGTCGTCGAGGCCAAGCAGGCAGATCACGCGGAAGGGAATCAGCCGCATCGGCACCATGCGGCCGAAGCAGACACCGCCGGAGAGAAACGGCGCGCGCGCATCGGCCGCGTGCAGGTCAGCGAGCAACTGATCGCGCAGCAGCGCATGTTCGACCGGCGCATCGAAACCGGCATCGGACGCGCCGTCGGCGAAGGCGGCCACGGCCTGGCGCAGGCGCTCCAGCGTGCGTCGGTCGCCCGCGTCGTCGGGCTCGGCGCCGAAAGCGGCATCGAGCAGATGATCGAGCCGCATCGCCCACTCGCCCGGCGCATGCGGGCCGGTCAGCGCGGATGCCGTTTCGCGCAGCAGCGCGACGAAGCGCAGGCAGCCATCGAGTGCCCGCGTTGACTGTCCTTCGAGTTCGGGCCAGGGCGCCACGCCGGCGATGTCTTCCTCCGCATCGGCGGCGTAACCGAGCAAGAGCCGGTCGAGCGCGAATTGCAGGGTGTAGACATCATCATTCAAGGCGCCAGCGCGCATGCGATCGGCACCATCGAGTCCCCAGCGTGCGCCGGCCGTTTCCAGCCAGGCTTGCAAGCTGGCGCGCGCGCCATCGTCGAGATCGAAGCGGCGCGCGATCGCCGGCACCGCGAGCAGATCGAGGAATTCGGTCAGGCGCAGCGGCCGCAGCGGCAGATCGAGCAGGCGCAGGAATGCGTCCGCCAGCGGTTCGCCGGCCAGCGGGCTGGTATCGGCGATGGTGTAGGGAATCTCGCGCGACGTGCCGAGCGCGCCACCGAACACGGCTTCGATGTGGGGGGCGTAGGCGTCGATGTCGGGGGCGAGCACGGCGATGTCGCGCGGGTCCAGGCGCGGCGCATCGTCGCTGCCCGGCGTTTCCAGCAGCGCGCGCAGCTGATCGTGCAGAACCTGCACCTCGCGAAGACGCGTATGACAGGCATGGAATTGCAGGCTGGTGTCGGAACGATCGACGCGCGCGCGCGGCCATGCGCGGTCGGCGCTCTCGACCAGTGTGCTCTCGATCAGCGGGGCGCGATTGTCGAGGACATCGGCCTGCAGACGTCCCAGCAACGTCGCGCGCGGCGGCTCGACGAACGCCTGTGCTTCGTAGTGCGCCCGCACCGCTTCGCCGCCACCGAGCGCGGCGATGAAATCGCGTTCGGCCTGCCCCCACGCGGCCAGCAGGGGGTTACGGCGGTCGAGGTTGTCGTGATCGAAGCCGAAAAGATCGTCGAACAAGCCTTCATGGTTTCCGACAGGCGGGTCGATCTCGGCCGGCACATACGTGCGCGCCCAGCGCGCGAGATCCCCCCAGTAGGCGCGGCTGGGCGTGTGCAGGAAGAAATCCTGTTCGCCGGCGCGCGCCTGGCTCGCGATCACTTGCAGCACATCCGGCGAGACGTTCTGGCAGGCGAAGACGAACAGCCGTGGCGGCAGTTGCCCTGGCATGGCAACGCTTTCGGCGCCGAAATGTTGCAGGTAATCGCCGATGCGGCGCGCACGATGCGCACGCCCGCGCGCGATGCGGCGCCACAGCTGCGCCTGCGCGTCCTCCGGTTCGGCGCCGGCTTCCCAGCGCAGCAGCAGATCGCGGCGCCAGGCCTGGTATTTCTCGAACGTCTCGGACAGGGCGCAGGCCAGTGACCACGCCTTGCGTTCGCCGGCACCGTCGGCGTTGGCGACGAAGCGCGCGTAATCGGCGGGCGGCCGCATGCGCAGTTCGCGCAACAGATGCCAGCGCAGCGCTTCCGGCCGCAGGCGATCGGCGGGCGCGGCGGCGCCGAGGTTGGCGTCCAGCGCCATGTCGACGAATTCGCCCGGCGTGAGGAAGCGCACGTTGGCGCAGATGCCGATGCGCTCGGCCAGGAATTGCTGCAACCAGCGCCGCATCGAATACTGCGGCACCAATACCGTTTCAGGTCGCAGCCAGTCGCCGTCGGAGGGCGGCGCACGCAGGCGCTCGGCCAACACCGCGGCCAGCACGTCGAGCGCGTTGGAGTGGATCAGGCGGAAGCCGCTGCGTTGGCCGCGCTGTTCGGGCATCGCGGCATGATGCCGGAGACGGGTCGCGCGAAGCGAGAAGTTCCGATGCGTCGTCGAGCGTTGATGCGGCGCCGGAGCGGGCAGCCTCTGGCACGGCCTGCACCGACCGCCTTCTCGCGAAACCGCTCATAAATTGCCCGTAAAACCTGCGAATCACGGGTTGCCCCTCCCGGCGCACGCGCTTATAGTGCGCGCCTTCGTTTCCCACCCGCCCAGAGGGCCGCCCACCTTGGACAGTCATAGTCGATCTCGTTGCTGCTCCTGAGCCGACGGACCCGCTGACCCAAGGTCGGTCCCGTCCGCTCAGGACGGGGCCGTGGCACGCGAAATGACACTCGCGTCCTAACCTCGCAATCCCCAACGCAATCCACGCAACTCCCGAGTGGGAGGCCTTCGGCATTTCCGTGTTCCGGAGAGCGCCGATGCCCTTCAAGTTTCCGCTTGCCGCGATGCTGGCGATCTGCGTGCCGCTCTGCGCGTTCCGCGCATGGGCGGGCGCGAGCCTGTACGTCGACGATGCGGCCATCACGCCGCCGGGTCATTGTCAGGTGGAATCGTGGGTACGCATGCATGCACCCGGGCATGAGCTGAGCGCGGTTCCCGCCTGCAATGTCGCCGGCACCGAACTCGCGCTCGGCGTCAGCCGATCCACGCATCCCGATGCCGGGCCGCTCTGGACGCTCGGCGCCAAGCATCTGTTCCGCGATTTCGACACGCATGCCTGGGGCATGGGTGTTTCCCTCGGCGCGAACTGGGATGCCGGCGTCGATCGCTGGACCGGCTGGTCGGCCAACGTCCCCTTCAGCGTCGCCGTCGACGCACGACGCAGCGCCGTCCTGCACGCCAATCTCGGCTGGAGCAAATCGGAAGGCATTCCTGGCGTCGTCACCGGCGGTGTCGGGCTCGAACTCGAACTGGCGCAAGCCTGGACGCTGCTCGCCGACGCCTACGGCGACCATCGCGGCACCGCGGTCGGCCAATTCGGCGTTCGCCACGCCTTGAACGAACTCACGACGCTCGACCTCCTGCTCGGCCGCCAGACCGGGCCGGAGAACGGCTCCTGGCTGACGCTCGGCCTGAACGTCCTGCTTCCCCACTGACCCACCCACGTTGCGGAGAACGCCCATGAACCTCAAGCGCGCACGCCCCGAAATCCAGAAATCGCGGCTGGAGAACGAAGTGATCCTCGCCGTGATCATTCTCTATGTCCTGCTCTCGGCGGTCTTGCTGGCGATCCACCAGATGCAGCCCGACGAGGCAACGACGAAGACATCGTCGACCTCGCCCGCGCACGGCGATTTCAGCGCGGCGAGGAAACGCGCTTCCGCGCCAATCATTGAACCGATGTCGCTGCCGCAGGCGCGGCAAGCGCTCGCGCGCGGCGGCTTCGTGGAGATTCGCGGCCTCCATGCCGGCGGCGACGGCTTCCAGGCCACCGCCATCCGCGACGGCAAACCCTGGCAGGTGGAAATCGACGCCGCCACCGGACAGATCCTGCGCACGCCGCTGGCCACGCGCTGACCTTGCTTCGCCAAATTTCGTTACTTCGTAATTTCGACCAGGAGATTCCCATGATCCGTTCCATCTTCCTGCACGAGGACAAGATCAAGTCGCAGGCCGGCCTGGCGCCGCTGCCCGAACACGGCGGCTTCCTGTGGATCGACATCGGCCAGACGCAGCCGGGCGATCTGGATCTGCTGCGCGAGCACTACAACGTCGATCCGCAGCTGCAGCACTCCAGCGTCCACGAGGACGAGGAATACGTGTACCTGTTCGCGGAGATCGTGGCGATGAACGAGCGTCGCGAGCCGGAGTTCCACAAGGTCACCTTCGTGCTGGGCGACCGCCTGCTGGTGACACTGCACGACACGCCGGAATTCACCCCACTCAGCCGCGCCCTGCAACGGCTCGCGCGCAAGAGCGGCCTAGCCACGGATGCCAAGTCGCTGCTGCGCATGATCCTGGCCGGCGTCAACGATGGCACCAGCCAGGTGATCGAAGGCATCGCCGAGGCGCTGGAGCAGACGGCCGACACCATCGCCAACCTGTCCAGCGACACCGGCACGTCCGGACGCGAACTGGGCGTGAGCGATCTCACCGAGACCCTGCTCGATCTCAACGACAGCGAGGAGCTGATCTCGCGCTGCCTGGAAAGCCAGCTCGGCCTGGCGCGCGTGGTGCGCTACCTCAACGGCGAGGTGGACGGCCGCAAGGACCCGGATCTGCAGGCGCTGGTGAAGGAACTGATCGCCGACGTCAACGGCGTGAAGGAGCACGCCATGTTCGAGCACGACAAGGTGCGCTATCTGCAGAACTCGGTGGTCGGCCTGCTCAACATCAAGCAGAACCAGATCGTAAAGGTGTTCACCATCATCACGGCGGTGTTCCTGCCGCCGACGCTGGTGGCGACCTTCTACGGCATGAACTTCTCGGTGATGCCGGAGCTGACCTGGAAGCACGGCTTCACCATGTCGATCGTGCTCACGTTGTTCGCCGCGCTGCTGCCGCTGGTCTACATCAAGCGCAAGGGCTGGTTGCGGTGAATCCATGCCGGCGCCCTGTCACAACCGGGCGCCCGGCAGCGTGACGTGCGGCGCGGAATGGGGATAATTCCTGTACTGTCCGGTTTAATCCTATTCAGCCGCGTTTATCCAAGCTGTGCGGGATTACGCCCGTATGCCCGGGCGAAAACCCCCTTCATACCCAGCCGCCCCATGTCCGCCGAGCTTTCGCCATCGCAGCAAGACATCGCCGTGCGCCTGTCCGGCGTGCGCCTGGACCGTGGCGCGCGGACAGTGCTGTCCGGCATCGATCTGGCCGTGCCGCGCGGCAGCGTGACAGCGGTGCTGGGGCCGTCGGGCAGCGGCAAGTCGACGCTGCTGGCGGCGCTGACCGGTGAACTGGTCCCGGCCGCGGGCAGCGTGGAAGTCTTCGGCCAGCCCGTCCCGCAGCGCCAGCGCGCCCTGCTCGAGCTGCGCAAGAGCATCGGCGTGCTGCTGCAGGGCAACGGCCTGCTCACCGACCTGACGGTGGCCGAGAACGTGGCGCTGCCACTGCGCGCGCACACCGATCTGCCCAAGCCTGTGATCCGGCGCCTGGTGGACATGAAGCTGCACGCGGTCGGCCTGCGCACCGCCGCCGATCTGTATCCGCGCGAGCTGTCCGGCGGCATGGCGCGGCGCGTGGCGCTGGCGCGCGCGCTGTCGCTCGATCCGCCGCTGATGATCTACGACGAACCGCTGACCGGCCTGGACCCGATCGCCAGCGGCGTGATCATGAGCCTGATCTCGCGCTTGAACGACAGCCTCGGCCTGACCAGCATCATCGTCACCCACCACGTGCACGAGACGCTGCCGGTGGCCGATCGCGCCATCGTGATCGCCAACGGCCGCATCGTCTTCTCCGGCACGCCGGCGGAGCTGGAGGCGACGCAGGACCCGCTGGTGCTGCAGTTCCTGCGCGGCGAGCCGGATGGGCCCATCGCCTTTGACAGCGCATCCCGCACGGAGGCCGCGTAATGGCGTTCGTCGCCGCCACCCGTTCGCTCGGCCGCGCCGGGCTGTTCTCGCTGTCGGTGCTGCGCGCCTCGAAACCGACCGCCGATTTCTTCGCCGAGCTGATCCGCGAGATCTACAAGATCGGCGCGCGCAGCCTGCCGATCATCGCCGTCGGCGGCGCCTTCGTCGGCCTGTCGGTCACCCTGCTCGGCTATCGCGCGCTGGAAACCTACGGCGCTGCCGGCCAGATCAGCGCGCTGGTCGGCCTCGGCCTGTACCGCGAGCTGGCACCGGTGCTGACCGCGCTGCTGTTCGTCGGCCGCGCCGGCTCCTCGATCGCCGCCGAACTCGGCCTGATGCGCGCCACGGACCAAGTTACCGCGCTTGGCCTGATGGCGATCGATCCGGTCGCCAAGGCGGTTGCGCCGCGCTTCTGGGCGGCGGTGCTCACCGTGCCGCTGCTCACCGGCTTCTTCTGCAGCCTCGGCATCACCGCCAGCTATTTCGAGGCTGTGCACGTGCTCGGCATCGATGCCGGCACGTTCTGGCAGGTGCTCAAGGATGCGGTCGACTTCCGCCACGATTTCCTGGTGGCGTTCGAGAAGTCGGCGGTGTTCGGCGGCGTCGCCGCGATGGTGGCCTGCTACGTCGGCTACCACGCCGAGCCGACCATCGAGGGCACCTCGGTGGCCACCACGCGCGCTGTGGTGAACGCATCGTTGCTGGTGCTGATGTTCAATTTCGTCCTGTCTGCCCTATTGTTCAGGTGACTCCATGAGTACCCGCGGTCCCCGTCTCGAATTCGCCGTCGGCGCCTTCCTCCTGTTGGCGCTGGGCTCGCTGCTGGTGCTGGCGATCGCCTCCACCAACGGCCGCTTTGGCTTCAGCGGCGATACCTACGAGCTGAAGGCGCGTTTCACCAACGTCGGCCAGCTGCGGCCGATGGCGCCGGTGAAGATCGGTGGCGTCACCATCGGCCGGGTCGACAGCATCGGCCTGGATCCCAAGCGCCTGGATTCGGTGGCCACACTGGCCATCGACAGCCGCTACAACGATCTGTCCGCCGACACCTCGGCCAGCATCCTCAGCAACGGCCTGCTCGGCGACAGCTACGTCGGCCTGCAGCCGGGCGGCGATCCGGAGGCCTTGAAACCGGGCGACGAGATCGCATTCACCACGCCAGCCGTCGACCTGATCCAGATGGTCGGCAAGTACATCTTCAGCGGCGGCGGCGGCGACAAGCCCGGCGCCGCCGGCGATGCCGGCACTCCTTCTACTCCCGCCCCCAATGAAGAGGCGAAACCGCAATGATGAAACGTAACGTGCTGTCCCTCCTCGTCGCCGCCTCGCTGCTCGCCGCAGCGCCCGGCCTGGCGCTGGCGCAGTCCGCCGCGAAAGCCGCCGCGCCTGCCGCCAGCACGCAGCAGGGTTCGCCCAGCAAGCTGGTGCTCGACAACAGCCAGCGCATCCTGACCACGCTGGAAAGCCGCCGCGCCGAGTTCACGCGCAACCGTGCGGCCCTGCGCCAGTTCGTGATGACCGAATTCAACAACATCTTCGATCGCGACTACGCGGCGCGACAGGTGCTGGGCCGCCATGGCCGCGGCGCCTCCGACGCCGACATCAAGACCTTCGCCGATGCCCTCGCCGATGGCCTGATGCAGCGCTACGGCTCCTCGCTGCTGGACTTCAACACCCAGCTGCGCGTGCGCGTGACAAACGAGACGCCGCTGCCGCGCGGGCTCGGCGTGAAGGTGTCGAGCGAGCTGCTGCGCAGCGGCGGCGACGCCATTCCGGTCGACTATCTGCTGCGCCAGAGCGGCGGGCAGTGGAAGGTGTTCGACGTGATGGTGGAAGGCGTGTCGTTCGTGCAGACCTTCCGCCAGCAGTTCGACGGCGAGCTGCAGCGCAAGTCGATCCCGCAGGTGGCGGCCGAGCTGCGCAGCGGCCAGCTGCAGGCCGCGCCCGTCGATCGCAATAAGAAATAAGCAGCCCGCCATGGCCTCCGCCGCCACCGCTTCCCAGGTCCGCCGCGAAGGCGACGCGCTGATTTTCAGCGGCGCGCTGCTGCGCAGCGGCGTCACCGCATTGTGGAAACAGATCGGGGCGCCGGCCGGCGTGCGCCGGCTCGACCTGCGCGCGGTGGAACGCCTGGACAGCGCCGGCCTGGCGTTGCTGGCGGAACTGGCCGCGCGCGCCGGCGGCGAGGTCACGATCGACGGCGAACCCGCCGGCCTGGCCGAACTGCGCGCTGCTTATCGACTGACCCCGAACCTGGCCTTCGCGGCGGCTTGATCGGTTTCTCCCCCATGATGTTCGCGACGGAGTGCCTCCCATGACCCCCATCTCATCCCTTCGCCGCGTTGGCGGCCCATCGCCGATCCTGGCGGCGGCCCTGCTGGCGGCGACCCTGCTGGCGAGCGCCTGCGCGGGACAGGGCGGCGTGCGCGACAACGCGCAGACGTCGACCCCGGTCCAGAGCGAGACCGCGGCCACGGCGCCCGCGCAGACAGCGCCGGCCGAGGCCTCGACGACGCAGCCGTCCGCGAACCCACCCGTCGCCCCGGACAGCGCGGCCCCCCCCACGGCGGACACCACGCCCGCCACCGCACAGGACGCGAGCGCGCCCGCCACCGGCGCGCCCACACAAGCGGAACAGGACAGCGCCGCGATCTACGGCTCGCAGCAGCAGGCCCCTTACGACCCCGTCGCCGATTCCACCCTGCCCGCACCGGCCGAACAGCCGCAAAGCTTCGACCCGTGGGAGAAGTGGAACCGCAAGGTGCACCGCTTCAACAACGCCGTCGACCGCGGCGTCGCCAAGCCGCTCGCCAAGGCCTACGTGAAGGTCGTGCCGCGCCCGGTGCGTCTTGGCGTGAGCAACTTCTTCAACAACCTCGGCCAGCCGGTCAGCGCGTTCAATGCGCTACTGCAGGGCAAGCCGAAGCAGGCCTGGGATTCGCTCGGCCGCTTCCTGATCAACTCCACCATCGGCATCGGCGGCATCTTCGATCCCGCCTCGCGCGGCAAGGTTCCGAACAAGAGCGAGGACTTCGGCCAGACGCTCGGCGTGTGGGGCTGGCAGCGTTCGCGCTACGTCGAACTGCCGTTGTTCGGTCCGCGCACCGTGCGCGACACCTTCGGCCTGGTCGGCGACGCGCCGCTCTCGCCGCTGCGGCAGGTGGAGAACGACAAGGCGCGCATCTTCCTGCAGGGCCTGCAGCTGGTGGACGTGCGCACCAAGCTGTTCGCGGTCGACGAGATCCGCGAAGGCGCGGCCGACGACTACTCGCTGGTGCGCGATGCCTGGCTGCAACGCCGCAATTACCAGATCTTCAACGATAGCAACCGCAAGAAGCAGCAGGACGAAGCGCTGCCGGACTACCTGCAGGACGATCAGGACAATCCCACCGTACCGGTGGATGTGATGCCGATCGTGCCGGGCACGTCGGTCCCCTGATCTGACGCCGGGCTGTTCGGAAGGCTTCAGCCTTGGCTCGTCATTCCCGCACAGGCGGGAATGACGAGCGAAAAAGCTCCGCTACTCGGACTCCGAATCACCCCCCAGCATCCTCTGCGCCTCCGCGGCCGGCAGCGTCTCCACACCCTTGAGCTGCTTCTCGATCGCCCGCGTGCGCACACCGGCCTTGTCGATGCTGTTGCGCACCGTGTCGAGCTGATCGCGCGCCTTCTCCAGCACGCCGGCGAATTTCCCGAACTCCGCCTTCACCGCACCGAGCAGCTGCCGGATCTCGCCGGAGCGCTTCTCGATCGCCAGCGTGCGGAACCCCATCTGCAGGCTGTTGAGCAGCGCCAGCAGCGTGGTCGGTCCGACCAGCGTGACGCGATAATCCCGCTGCAACGAATCGAACAGGCCCGGGCGCCGCAGCGTTTCCGCATACAACCCTTCGATGGGCAGGAACAGCAACGCGAAATCGGTCGTATGCGGCGGTGCCAGATATTTGTCGCGGATGCGCTTGGCCTCCACCCGCACCTGCCGCTCCAGCGCGGCTGAAGCCACGGCGACCGCTTCGAGATCTCCGCGCTCCTGCGCATCGAGCAGACGCTCGTAATCCTCGCGCGGAAACTTGGCGTCGATCGGCAACAACACCGGCGCATCATCGCGCGGCCCCGGCAGCTTCACCGCGAACTCGACGCGCTCGTTGCTGCCCGGCACGGTGGCGCAGTTGGTTTCGTACTGCTCGATGGTCAGCACCTGCTCCAGCAGTGCCGCCAATTGCACCTCGCCGAAGATGCCGCGCGTCTTGACGTTGCTCAGCACGCGCTTGAGATCGCCGACACCGGTCGCCAGCTGCTGCATCTCGCCCAGACCGCGCTGCACCTGTTCGAGCCGCTCGGAAACGAGCTTGAACGAGGCGCCCAGGCGCGTTTCCAGCGTCGTCTGCAATTTCTCGTCGACCGTCTCGCGCATCTGCTCAAGCTTGGCGGCGTTGTCGGTCTGCAGTTCTCGCAGCTTCTGTTCGAGCGTCGTGCGCATCTCGCCGATGCGCTGCTCGTTGCGCTGAGTCAGCTCGTTCAGGCGCTGGCCGAGGACGTCGGCGAAGCGCTGCTGCAGTTCCGCGCCTTCTGTGCGCGCCTTGCGCGCGTCCTCGGTCAAGGCCTCGCGCAGCACGTCCAGACGCTGATCCGTGCGCGTGCTCAGATCGGTCAGGCGCGCGCCGAATCCCTCGATGCGCTGCTCCTGCGCTGCCGACAGACTGTCGAGCTGCTCGCGCAATTCGCTGCGGCCACTGCGCTGCTCCTCGCGCAAGGCCGCTTCCAGCACGCGCTCGGGCTTGCGCAGCAGCAAGACGAGCAGCAGCGCGATCACGGCCACGATGCCGAGGACGAGCAGGAACAGCAGGAGTTCGATGGCGGGCATGCGGATAGTGTAGTCGCGGCCGTCCCAAGGGCTGCGAACGGGACCGCAAATGGCGTGGGAAGCGGTTTCCGCTCCACGGCCCGCCAGGATGATGGCGCCGCACGTGAAATGCCCCTTCGATCCGATCTCTCGATCTATCAGGGCAGTACGTCAGTGACGCGTTCTGATTCGCAATCGGTCGCCCAGGTCGCGCCATGAATCGCAGATCAAGGCTGGCCGGAACGTCCGCAACGGCGACCCATGGCCGCCGTCAGGTGTGATGTGGACCGGAAAACTGGTCATCACCTGACGCCGGTGATTCAAAGCTCCAATACCCAGTCGTTGTAGCCCGGGAAGTAGGTCGGATGCGAGTCCATGTACTCCTTGACCTCGTCCATGTGG
Organism: Luteimonas sp. GW821-FHT14E02; assembly: GCF_058803905.1. Taxonomy (NCBI): domain Bacteria; kingdom Pseudomonadati; phylum Pseudomonadota; class Gammaproteobacteria; order Lysobacterales; family Lysobacteraceae; genus Luteimonas; species Luteimonas sp. GW821-FHT14E02. The sequence goes on from NZ_JBXAPK010000001.1 coordinate 384,418, forward strand.
TCCTTCTCTCGTTTGAAATCCGCCTTGCGCTTGTCCGGGTCGAGGAATTCCACGTACGTATCCGCGCCGCGATCCTTTTCCCATTTGGTCTTGAAGTCGGCGAATTCCTCGCGATGGAAATCGAAGATGCTCCGGTCCTTCGGCGCCTGGCGCCCGCCCCAGTCGGCATCGCGCAGATCGCGCAGGTTATCGATGTAGTCGCGCGCATTGCCAAAGCTGTTGAGCGTAGTCACCGCGTAGTCGTACTTGAGATTCCAGTCGCCCTTGGTGACGCCATCCTCGCCCAGCTTGGAGAACCATTCGTACTGTTCCTTCGCTTCCTTCTTGTCCTTGGCGTCGTTGACGAATACCGACACCAATTCGGACACCACGGTCAGCGCCACGCCGATCGGGCCCAGGCCGCGGGTGAGGGCGCCCGCCACACGCTCGGCCACGGCACCGGCCGCGTTGCCGCCGACCGCGGACACGAACCTGCTTCCCGCCTTCAGGACATCGGGCGCCACCTCGAGCGTCCCGGACATCACGCCCAGCACCGCCTCGGCCTTTTCGGCCGGTGAACTGTCTCCTGAGAAGGCAGCGGCCGCATTCATGCCGCCCGTGACCACACTCAACATGCCTCCGGCCTTGCCCGAATAATCCGACAACACCTTCAGCGTCGATTTCGACAGGCGCGCGGGATCCATGCCTCCCGTGTCGCCGGCCGCGCCTTCCAGCCCCTTGAGCACCTTGTCCGAATTCGGCACCTCGGCGGCGGGAATGTCCGTGCCGGCGACGTTCTCGCCAATCGCGGACACCGCCTGGTTGCCGTGCCTGGTTTCCACACCGATGTTGGACTGGATGCCCTTGGCCACGCCCAGCAAATCCAGCGCCGAACCGTCCATCCCCTTGGCAAGATTGCCCAGCAGCTTGCCCGCGCCCTCCAGGGATCCGACCATGCCGATGATGCCGCCGGCGACGGCGAGTTTTTCTTCCGGCGTCTCGCCGAAGCCGTCGTTGACCAGACTGCGCACGGTCGAAGTGATGCCGATGGCGCCGCTCACCGCCGGCAGCAGGCCGTTGGAGGAGAGATCGTCGACCAGGCCGCGGATCGAATCCTTCTTGTCGCTGGCGAAGTCGACATCGGAGAACACTTTGTCAATGTCCTCCTGCGCATAGCCTTCCTGACGCAAGCCGGCGGCGACCTTCGCGAAATCCTGCTTGGCCTCGTCGCCGCCCTTTTCGAGGAACTCGTCGATGCCATCGGCCAGATCGAAGGGCAGCTTCGCCTTGTCCATGCCGTTCTTGATCGCCGCCAGCCCCGCGTCGACGCCATCGACCTCCGCCTCCGGCGCGATCGCTTCCGGATGCGCGAGCTTCGTATCGATATCGCTCGCCAGCGCATGGACGGCGAACGTCTGGCCGGCGGTCCTGGCGCGATCCGGATCGAGCAGGGCCAGTTGCGAGACCGCATCCTCGATGTCCGCCTTCGCGCGCGGCTTGTCGTTTTCGGGCAGGTTGTTGGCCGCGATCACGTAATCCGGACTTTCGACGACCTTTGCGAGCTTGTCCGCCATACCCGTGCGATCGCTTTCCGGCACCTTCTCGATCGCCGCCTTCAGGCTCTTCTGGTACAGCGCGGAGACCTGCTCGTCGCCCATCAGCGCGTCGAGCTTCCGGTTGATGGCGCCCTCGTCGAACATCTCCTGCATGTCGGCCGATTCCAGCTTCATCAGGTTTTCCGTTTCGGTCTTGGTGCGGCCGCCAACATTGATGTGGCGGTTTTCGTAGACCGGATGGATGAACTTGCCGTTGGTCACCGCGCTGCGCGCCTCAACCATGCGCAGGAATTGCGCCTGCGGACTGTCCTCGTAGAGATCGTCCTTGCCCTTGATTTCGTCGATCATCAGCTTCAGCGCCGCGTCGCCGACCTTGAGCTTGTGACCGTCCACCTCCTCGCTGGTCTCCAGCGAGAACACATCGGTGTCGGCCACCTTGTCGAGCTTGACCTTCTCGCGCATGCCATCGATCGTTCCCTGGCCAAGATCAAGGTACTTGCGCTCCGCCAGGTCGTAGACCTCCGGCGAATTGGCGGCATTCACCGCGTACTTGCCGCCGTCCTTCATCTCGAGGCGAAGCCATCCGTCCTCGTATTCGCCGGGATACGAGACGTTTTCGATGTTGTCGTAATCGATGGAGTCCTTGTCGCCGACTTCCTTGAAGCCGCCGTCCAGCACGTCCTTGGGCGCCTCGGCATCTTCCGGCGGCGCCTTGGAACCACCGTTGTCGTCGCCTCCGGGCTTGGCGTTGTCGGTGTCGATGAATTCCGACGCCTTTTCCTTCGGAATGTGGTCGTCGTTGTAGCCGCGTGTCACGCCGTCCAGGACGCGCTGCCGATCGTCGGCGCTGATGCGTCCATCGTCGACCAGCTTGCTCAAGCGATCGCCCTGCAGCCAGGAGCCGAGCGCGCCCTTGTCCTTCTCCATGACGACACCGATGAAGCGCCCCTGGTCTTCCTTACTCAGCGTGGGCAGGAACTCGCTCGCGAGCGATTCCAGGCGCCTGTTGTAATCGTCCTTCTTCGCGGATTTTTCGCCGACATCATGCAGCTTGTCCGCCAGCTTCTCGAGATCGGCCCTGCCGGTAGACACCTCATCGCCATTTTCGCCTGGGTCTTGAGTAGTCGTGTTTCTCTGGGTAATGGGACCGACTGCCATGAGAAGAGCCTCGCATCGTTGAGATCGACCGGAGCCTTGCGAAAGGTTTTCGCAAAGGCCGTCTTCCGGAGGAAGCGATGCGTCTCATCGGCTCCAACACGCGCGCCACATCTGAAAAATCGCGCCGGTCGATGAAGGGGCATCGCATTCGCTGCGAAACCAACATGGACCCGCGGCCCCGATCATGGGAACTGGGGAAAACCCTAGATTAGCCGGAAAGTATTAGTTCGAACTCAATGAATGGCGAACGTTGCAAATGAAGGAGCAGATCGCGAAGCGACATGTCATTCCTCGCTCACGCGGCAATCACGCCGGTATCGCAAATTCTTCCATCGACGATGGGTTCGCATGCGCGCGCGGGCTTGAATGCCTTCGACTGCTCGTCCATGCTGGATCATCTCCATCGGAAGGACCCGACTCATGCGTCTTCGCGTTTTCGCCCTGGCGGCAGCGTTCGCCACGATCTTTAGCGCTTCGTCTTCCCTCGCCGTCGAGCCTGTCGCGCTGTCCGCCGGGAACTACGGCTTCGACTGGCTGCATCCCGAATCCGCGCGCTGTACCAAGATCGGCCCGAAGCTGCGCGCGCGCTTCCAGCGTTGCAAGCATTCCGCCGAAGGCGGGTTCACCGGCACGGTGCCGAGCTACCTCTGCGAGGTCAACGACGACATCGAATACATGGTGTTCACCGATCTCGCGACGTGTCAGAAGCAGTTGGAGACGATGCAGGCCAATGCGCCCTGAGCCGTCCGCCTCCAGACCGCGCTAATCGAGCACGCGGCAGAACACCGCCTTGAGGTAGCGCGATTCCGGCACATGCGCGAGGAACGGATGGTCGGCACCGGCGCCGGCCACCTTCAGCACCTGCACCGTGCGGCCGGCGTAGAACGCGGCGCGGCGCAGCATGTCGAGAAATTGCTCCTCGCTCACCAGGCCCGTGCAGGAGAAGGTCGCAAACAGGCCGCCCGGCTTCACCACGCCGAGCGCGAGCTTGTTCATGTCGAGATATTTCTTCAGCGCGGTGATCACCTGTTCGCGATCGCGCGTCATCTTGGCCGGATCGAGGATCACCACATCGAAGCGCTCGCCGTTGTTGGCGGCATCGCGCAGCCACGGGAAGATGTCGGCCTGCACGAATCGCACGCGCGCGCCGCTCTCAAACGGCATGTTGAGCTTGGCGTTGCCGCGGGCGATCTCGAGCACGTCCTCGTCGATATCGATGCCGACCACTTCGCTGGCACCGCGCACCGCCGCGTACACGCCGAAGCCGCCGGTGTTGCAGCACAGATCAAGCACGCGCTTGCCCGCGACCTGCTGCGACAGCCATTGCCGGTTGTCGCGCTGGTCGGCGAAGAAGCCGGTCTTGTGCGCGCCGGCGGGATCGGCGCGGAATTTCACGCCGTATTCGGTGATGACGGATGGTGACGCCGGTTCGCTGCCACGGAAGTCGAAGCTTTCCTGCTTCTGCACATGCTCGTCGGCGAAGCTGTGGAAGCGTGCGCCGGGGAAGTGCTGGCGCAGCGCGTCGTAGATCCACTCGCGATGGCGGAACATGCCGGCGCTGAAGAACTCGACCACGAGCAGATCGCCGTAACGATCGACCACGAGGCCGGACAGGCCATCGCCCTCGCTGTGCACCACGCGCCAGGCGTCGGAGACTTCGTCGAGTTTCAGCACTTCGCGGCGCAGGCGCACCGCTTCACCGATCTTCGCGGTGAACCAGGCGGCATCCATGACCGCATCGGGATCGGTTTCCAGGATGCGCAGCGCGATGCGCGAATGGCCGTTGTAGAAGCCGCGGCCGATCCACACGCCATCGACGCCGACCACATCGACGATGCTGCCGGGCTTGGGCCGGACGGCGGGCTTGTCGACCAGTTTCTGGAAGATCCAGGGGTGGTTGGATTTCCAGGCGTTCTTGAGGCGGATGTTGGGGAGGGCGTCGGTCATCCTGCTATTTTAGCGAGACGAGCCCTTGATCCCCGTTTTCAACGAGATCGAAGCGGTCGAAATGGCGTGGTGGCGTAGAACTTCTCCACCCATTCCGCGATCCTGGGATGCTTTCTCCCAAAAAGGACCCGGAAACGCGGTCTTGCATCCGGCCGATTCCGCCGCCATTGCTCGCTCATGCACCTCGAGATGCCGGAAGCTCCGCCCGACACCCCGGCCCAGCGCAAGGCCGATCGCGCCCGGCTGCTGCGGGCGCTCAATCTCAGCCTGGCCTTCGTGCTGCTGCTCGCGGCGATGTTCGCGGCACAGACCGCCTTCGACTGGGAACCGTTGACCGTGGTGCCGCAGTCCGTCTCGGGACTGCTGGGCCTGCTGACCGCGCCGCTCCTGCACGGCTCGCTCGAACACCTGGGCGCCAATGCGGTGTCGCTGCTGCTGCTGGGCACGCTTGCCGGCAGCGTCTACCCGCGCGCGACGCTGCGCGCGATCCCGCTGATCTGGCTGGGCTCGGGCCTGGGCGCGTGGCTGCTCGGTGCCGCCGGCTCGCACCATCTGGGCGCCAGCGGGCTCACGCACGGGCTGATGTTCCTGGTGTTCTTCCTCGGCCTGCTGCGCCGCGACCGTCCCGCCATCGCCGCGGCGATGATCGCGTTCCTGCTCTACGGCGGCATGCTGCTGACGATCCTGCCACGCGAGCCGGGCGTATCGTGGCAATCGCATCTGGGCGGGGCGCTGGCCGGCGCGGTGTCGGCCTTCCTGTTCCGCCAGCGCGATCCGCAGGCGCCGCGACACAAGTACAGCTGGGAAATCGAGGAAGAACTGGCCGAGGAGGCCGCGCGCACCGATCGCGACCAGTTCGAGCCGGAACGCCCGCAGGAGGTGCCGGTGTTGTGGCAGCGCCAGCAAGAGCCGCGAGGGGTCGTGCTGCGTTTCCCTCCGCGCGAGGATCGCTCCGGCGGCGATACCTAAGGCGCCCGACCATAAGCCCGTCATTCTGGCGAAAGCCGGAATGACGGGCGAAGAGCGTGCCGAAAGGCCTTGCCATTTTGTTTGACGCTCTTGGCGAATCCTTGCACGCGCCCATAACGGCCACCCTTGAATCTTTTCTAGAATCTGCGCTTCTTTCTTCCCGGCAGATTCCACATGCGAATCCTCGTCACCGGCAGCGCCGGCCATCTCGGCGAAGGGTTGATGCGCACGCTGCGCGAGCAGAATCGCGACACGATCGGCATCGACATCGCCGCTTCCGACCACACCGACCGCGTCGGTTCGATCGTCGATCCCGCTTTCGTCGAGGACTGCATGCAGGGCGTCGACGTGGTACTGCACGCCGCCACATTGCACAAGCCGCACGTGGCCACGCATGCGCGCCAGGACTTCGTCGACACCAACATCACCGGCACCTTGAACCTGCTGGAAGCCGCAGCGAATCAGGGCGTCGGCGCCTTCGTCTTCACCAGCACCACCAGCACGTTCGGCGACGCGCTCGTCCCGCCCGCCGGTGCGCCCGCCGCCTGGATCACGGAAGACGTGACGCCCGTCGCCAAGAACATCTACGGCGCCACCAAGACCGCCGCCGAGGACCTGTGCCGGCTGTTCCACCGCAACCGCAAGCTGCCCTGCCTGATCCTGCGCACCTCGCGCTTCTTCCCCGAACCGGACGACAGCCGCGCGCTGCGCGACGCCTTCGCCGACGGCAACATCAAGGCCAACGAATTCCTCTATCGCCGCGTCGACGTGCAGGACGTGGTCGACGCGCACCTGCTGGCGATCGAACGGGCGGCCGCGATCGGGTTCGGGCGCTACATTATCAGCGCGACCACCCCGTTCGGCCGGGACGACCTTGCACAGCTGCGCACCGACGCGCCGTCGGTGCTCGCGCGCTACGTGCCCGAGTATGCCGAGGAGTACGCGCATCGCGGCTGGCGCATGTTCCCCAGCATCGATCGCGTCTACGTCAACGCCCTGGCCCGCGAGGAACTGGGCTGGCGACCGCGCTACGACTTCGCCCACGTGCTCGCGCGCCTGCGCGCGGGCGAGGACCCGCGCAGCCCGCTGGCGCAGTTGATCGGCAGCAAGGGCTACCACCCGGAAACATTCGAGGACGGGGTTTATCCGGTCGAATGACGGCCGGGATGATTGACTGTCATTAAAGTTTCGTTATTCTGGCGATGCCCAATGATGGGCATTTATCTATTTGAGGATTCAGGATGAAAAAGATTCTGGTGCTGGCAGCCGCGCTGGGCGCCGCCATGCTGCCGCTGTCCGCCATGGCCAATCGTCCCGGAAGCTGGTTCATCCGCGCCGAGGCCGGTGACACCAAGCACGATCTCAACTTGAGCGATTCCAGTTTGAAGGACGACGACAACGACACATCCTTCAGCCTGCGCGGCGGCTACTACTACACACCGAACTTCGGCTTCGAATTCTTCTACAGCGACTTCGGCGGCTACGAGAACGACGACATCGTCTTCGAGGATGGCGGCGAGGAAACCGGCAAATTCACGGTCGATACCGCTGCCATCGGTGCAGGCATCTTCGCCAAGAAGAATTTTGGCCAAGACGATCTGGGCTTTTACGTCAGCGGCCGCGCCGGCGTGATCCATGCCAAAACCAAGGCCAAGCTGCGGTTCCTCGACCTTAGCGACAGCGTTGACGACAGCTGGAACAATGCCTATGCCGGCGTCGGCATCGGCTACGATTTCAATCCGAACTTCGGCCTCGGGCTGAGCTACGACTATGCGCAGGGCAAGCCAAAGTTCGATGGCGAGGAAACCAAGGTCAAGCTGCAGACCTTGTCGCTGGGATTGGAATACCGCTTCTGATCCAACCGCTACCGCAACCGCCCACGCCGTGCGAATCACCGGCGTGGGCGATCGCGTAGCGCGCGCCGCGGTCGAACCGGCGCTCCGCCTGTGCAATTCTTCACATTGACAGGCATTAATTTTTCGTTATTCTCGCGCCCGCCCAATGACGGGCCTCTTTTCTTTGAGGATTTAGGATGAAAAAGATTCTGGTGTTGGCCCTCACGCTCGCGGCCACCGCTCTGCCCCTGACCGTGTCGGCCAACGAACCCGGCTTCGGCTTCGTCCGCGTCGAGGCGGGCAACAGCAAGTTCGGCGGCGATGCCGACGGCGACGACAGCTCCTTCAGCATTCGCGGTGGCTACTACTTCAGCCCGAACTGGGCCGTCGAGGGGTTCTACACGCAGTATGGTGACGACGAATCCGACGGCATCGACACCAAGGTCAACGGCTTTGGCGTCGGCGTCACCGCCAAGAAGAATTTCGGCAACGACGACCTCGGCTTCTATCTCGGTGGCCGCGCGGGCATCGTCAACGCCAAGGTCGAGGTCGACACGTTCCTCGGCAACGACGACGACACCGACCTGCGTCCCTATGTCGGTGTCGGCCTCGGCTACGACTTCTCGCCGAACTTCGGCCTGGGTCTGAACTACGACTACACCAAGGTGAAGCCCGAGCTGTTCGGTACGGATTTCGACGTCAAGGTGACGACCTGGACGCTCAGCGCCGAGTACCGCTTCTAATCACTTAGTTCTAATCGCTGGTTCTGATCGCTTCGGCGACATGCCGGTTTCACAAAGGCCACCTCCGAGTGGCCTTTGCTTTTTGACGGGGCCACGAAAACCGCCGCCGGGTACAATCCGGCCATGCGCCCGACCGCCTTGTCCCTGCTCCTCGGCGCCGCGATTGGCGGTTGCGCGAGCGTCGGTCCGTCCTCTCCTGCCTCGATGGAATCATCGACCGACCTCCTGATGCGCGACTACGCCCACGACGACGGTCCTGGCGCCGCCTTGCTGGTGCTGCGCGACGGCACGCCGCTGGTACGTCGCGGTTACGGCCTCGCCGATCTGGAAGCCCGTGCCGCGGTCACGCCGCAGACCAATTTTCGCCTCGCCTCGGTGACCAAGCAGTTCACTGCGGCGGCAATCCTGCTGCTGGCCGAGGACGGCAAGCTCGGTCTCGACGATCCGGTGCGTCGGTGGCTGCCGTCGCTGCCCGCCGTGGCCGATCCGATCACGCTGCGCCATCTGCTCACCCACACGTCGGGACTGATCGACTACGAAGACGTGATGGCGCCGGATGCGCGCGAGCAGGTCCATGACATCGACGTGCTGCATCTGCTGGAAACTCAGCACAAGCTCTACTTCGCACCTGGCACGAGTTACCGCTACAGCAACAGCGGCTACGCCCTGCTCGCACTGATCGTTGGCAAGGCATCCGGACGCGGCTCTTTGGGGCATGGCTTCGCCAGCTTCCTGCGCGAGCGCATCTTCCAGCCGCTCGGCATGACCAACACCGTTGCCTTCGAGCCAGGTATCTCGACGGTGACCAACCGCGCCTACGGCTACAGCCACATCGACGGCGCCTGGCAACGCACCGACCAGAGTTCGACCAGCGCCGTGCTCGGCGACGGCGGCGTGTATTCGTCGATCGACGATCTGGCGAAGTGGGATGCGGCGTTGTATGACGATCGCCTGCTGAGCGCGGCGTCCCGCAAGCTCGCCTTCGCCTCGCATACCAAGACCGACGAACCCGATGTCGACGGCTATGGCTACGGATGGCGCATCCACGGCGAAGTGTTGTGGCATTCCGGTGAAACCATCGGCTTCCGCAATGTCATCGTGCGCTGGCCGCAACGGCATCTGACGGTGATCCTGCTGACCAATCGCAATGATCCGGAGCCTTACCGTCTCGCGCTGAAGATAGCGGCGCAGTACCTGCCGGAATCTCCGGCCCGCTGAACGGCACGCGGAGCATCTCATCGACGGCAGCCACGTCATCCGTGACCGATGGCCTTGGCGATTGCCCCATCCTGGCGCCACCATCGTGACGGGCTCTTTCCGAACCATCACCATGCGACCTTGCATTCCCATCGCCCTGCTGTGCCTGCTGCTTGTGGCCTGCAACGCGCCGGCACCGACCGCAACCGGTGCCAAGCCGGAAGCCCCAAACCGCTCGCTACCGGCCGGCGAGCGCCGGATCAAGGTGTCCGATGGCACCGAGTTGTACGTGAAGGTGGCCGGACAGGGTCCGGTCTGCCTGTTCGTGCATGGTGGTCCCGGGCAAGGTTCGCTCTCGTTCGAGCGGATGGGCGGCGATTCCCTGGAGGCCTTCCTGACCATGGTCTACCTGGACCAGCGCGGATCAGGAAAATCCAGCAACGCCACCGACTACCACCTCGACCGCGTCGTACAGGACATGGAGGACGTGCGCCGGCAGCTGGGTGTCGACAAGCCGTGCCTGATCGCGCACTCGTTCGGCGGCATCCTCGCGGTGGCATACGCGCAGCGCTACCCCGAACACGTTTCGGCACTGGTGATGGCGAACACTTCCCTGCATTTCATGGGCGACGAACAACGGCGGATGCAGATCCACTTCGTCAGCAGCTTGCTCAAGACCCCTGCGCTCGACGTCGCCGATGACGTCTCCGGCGATGCCCTCGCCACTGCGCACGAGCGGGCGCGCGCCGCGTTGCAGGAAAGCGGCAACGGCTACCGCTTCCTCAGCGACGACAAGACAACCGTCCGCACGATGAGCGAGCTGGATGAAAGCTATCCCCGCACCATCGATTACGGCATGGCCGTCGTGACACGTCCGAAGGATCTGCCCGAGTACTACCGGGACTACACGCAGATGACCGCGAGCATCCGGAGCCCTGTCCTGATCCTCAGCGGCCGTCGCGACCATGCCGTCGGCCCGGATCACTACAAGACTTTCCGATTCCCGCACCAGCGGGTGGTGCAGCTGGATTCCGGGCATCTGCCGTACTACGAAAATACCCGCGATTTTGCCGCGGCGATCCGCGACTTCATGACGACGATTGCTCCATGACGATGTTCCGTACTGTTTCCACTCGTGCGTTCCGATATCGACCCCTGCGCGCGCGGCTGCATCGCGTACTGGCCGTCTCTGTCGTTTCACTGCTCCTGCTCTCGGCGTGCAAACGCGAATCTCCCGCGCCCACTGCCGATGCAGCGAAGGCCCCCTCCCCTTGGGCATCGAACCCGGCGGCATTGCGCATCGAGACCGACGTGCGCGCACTCGCCGACGATGCGATGCAAGGTCGCGAAACCGGCACCCCCGGCTATGACAAGGCCGCGGACTATGTCGCCAGGCGCTTCGCCGACATCGGCCTGAAGCCCGCCGGCGATGCGAACACGTTCTTCCAGCGCGTGCCGCTGCTGAAAGCGACCCGTCTCGCCGAAGGCGCGCGTTTCGAAGTGCATCGCAACGGCCGCACGATCGCACTGCGCTTTCGCGACCAGTATCTGCCCCGAGCCGATTTCGATGCGCCGCAGGCGCAGGTCGAAGCGCCGGCGATCTTCATCGGCCAGGGTGTGCACGCACCTGCGCTTGAGCATGACGACTTCGCCGGCGTCGATCTGCGCGGCAAGATCGCCGTGCTGTTCAACGGCGCACCGGCGCGTTTCAACGACGATCAGCGCGCCTTCCATTCGGCGCTGTCCGAAAAGCTGCGCGTGATCGCCGAACGCGGCGCGGTCGGCGCCGTCGTCATCAATACGCCGGAAAACGAAGCGCACTCGCCCTGGTCGCACGATGCGGACGGCTGGGATCGGCCCTCGATGCGGCTTCGTGACGAATCCGGCAAGGCGATCGGCGTCTTTCCGCAGCTGCGCGCGGTGATGAATGTCAGCGCCGGCGCCGCCGATCTGGTGTTCGCGGATCAGCCGCGCATGGCGGCGGAACTGTTCGATGACGCCAGGAAGGATGCACTGAAGGGCTTCGCCCTGCCCGGCACGCTCGTGCTTGCGCAACGCACGCGCGTGGAGCCGATCGAGTCCCGCAACGTGCTGGCAAGACTGCCGGGCAGCGATGCCTCGCGCTCCGCGGAGTCCGTGGTCTACAGCGCGCACCTCGATCATCTCGGCGTCGGCGCGCCGGTGGAGAACGATCGCCGGCTTCAAGACAATATCTACAACGGCGCGATCGACAACGCGCTGGGCGTGGCGATCATGCTCGAAAGCGCGCGCCAGCTCGTCGCCGCCAGGCCCGCGCCGAAACGCTCGATGGTGTTTGCCGCGGTGGTCGGCGAGGAGAAAGGACTGCTGGGTGCGGAATGGCTCGCCACGCATCCGCCCGCGGGCAGTTCGTTCGTCGCCAACCTCAACCTCGACATGCCGGTGCTGATGGCGCCGAGCACCGACGTTTCCGGCATCGGCGCCGAGCATTCCTCACTGCGCGACGACCTCGCCGCCGCCGCGAAGGACATCGGTGTCGTGGTGTCGCCCGATCCCTTTCCGGAAGAAACCGCCTTCATCCGCAGCGACCAGTATGCCTTCGTGCGCGCCGGCATTCCCGCGCTTTATCTGGTCGGTGGCGTGACGCCAGCCGATGCGGACAAGGCGCGCAATCCCAAGATCGCGCTGCGCTATTACCTGCGCAACTGCTATCACCGGCCCTGCGACGATGCCGCGCAGCCGATCCAGTACGGGGACGCCGAACGTCTCGCGCGCGTCAGCGCACGCCTGGGTCGATTGGTGGGCGATGCGGCGCAACCGCCGCGCTGGAACGATGGGGATTTCTTCGGCGGGAAGTTTGTGAAGACCAATCGCTAACCCGCTTTCATTTCAGCTCCGCAGCCCGATAGCCCCTCTCCCGCGTGCGGGAGAGGGGGTGGGGTGAGGGTGGCTTTTCACGAAGAGCCGAACCCTCACCCTCGCTCGCTGCGCTCGCATTTCCCTCTCCCGCACGCAGGAGAGGGGCGCGCTCACCCCCGCGGCAACGGCAACCCGCGCGGCGCCTTCACCGTGCGCAGCACGAAACTCGAATTGACGTCGGCGCCACCGGCCAGCGCGAGGACGTTGTCGAGCAGGAAGCGCGAGAAGTGTTCCAGATCACGCACCACCACCTGCAGCAGGTAGTCCATGTCGCCGGTGAGCGCGTGGCAGGACACCACTTCGTCCCAGCCGGTGACGAATTCGGCGAAGGCGGCCACCGCGGCGGCATCGTGGCGCCCCAGGCGCACGCGCACGAAGGCCCGCAGGCCGAGGCCCAGGCGTTCAGGGTCGAGTTCGGCGTGGTAGCCGGCGATCACGCCCTCGCGCTCCAGTCGCTGCACGCGGCGCAGGCAGGCCGAGGGCGAGAGGTGGACGCGTTCGGCCAGCTCGGTATTGGTCAGGCGGCCGTCGCGTTGCAGTTCGGCCAGGAGCTGGAGGTCGGTACGGTCGAGGGCGATGCTGGACATTTTCAAGCGCCTGAATCCAATTATACGCAATAATCGTGCGCCTATTCCGGGATTTCATGCAACTACGCAAGCCCATTGCGCCGATCCGCGGTTAAAGTCGATATTCGGAAATCCCAGGAATCCCCCATGTCCGCCCAGCCACGCCGCGTCGAAAACCTGCATACCGACAAGGGCAAGGTGCCGGTCTACGCCACCGGGATCATCGAGCAGCCCTGGGACGACTACAGTGCCGACGACCACGCCACCTGGGCACAGCTGTACGCACGCCAGCGCGAGCTGCTGGTCGGCCGCGCCAGCGATGAATTCCTGATCGCGCAGGACGCGATGGGCATGACGCCCGATCACATCCCGAAGTTCGACGAGATCAACCGCGTGCTCGGCGAGGCCACCGGCTGGACGCTGATCGGCGTGGAGGGCCTGCTGCCGGAACTGGACTTCTTCGACCATCTCGCCAACCGCCGCTTCCCGGTGACGTGGTGGATCCGCAAGCCCGAGCAGATCGACTACATCGAGGAACCCGACCTGTTCCACGATCTGTTCGGCCACGTGCCGCTGCTGATGAACCCGGTGTTCGCCGAGTACATGCAGGCCTACGGCAAGGGCGGCGTGAAGGCGCACGGGATCGGGCCGGAGGCGTTGCAGAACCTCACGCGGCTGTACTGGTACACGGTGGAGTTCGGATTGATCCAGCAGCCGGATGGCCTGCGCATCTACGGCAGCGGCATCGTCTCGTCGAAGGGCGAGTCGATCTACTGCCTGGAAAGCAACGCGTCCAACCGCATCGGCTTCGATCTGGAGCGCATCATGCGCACGCGCTACCGCATCGACACGTATCAGAAGACCTACTTCGTCATCGACAGCTTCGAGCAGCTGATCCGCGCGACGGAGCCGGACTTCACGCCGATCTACGCGCGATTGGCGCAGCAGCCTTCGATTCCGGCCGGCGAGGTGCTGCCGGGAGATGTGGTGCTCAACCGCGGCACCGGCGAGGGCTGGGCGACGGACGGCGACGTCTGATGTCCGATTAGTGGGCGCCACCTGCGTCGGCAATGCGGGGCTTCGCTGTCAGCCCTGCGTCACCGGCGCGAGCCTGAGCTTCGTCTTCCAGCGGCGATCCAGCCACCATTTCGCGATCCCCGCCACCACCACCGGTCCGAACCAGGCGAGCAGTTGCAAGGTGTCGCCCTTGAGCGCCGGCATCAAACGCGGCAATCCGATCGACAGGAAAGCGATGTGGGTGGCGATGCCGTTGCCGAGCATCGCGGTGTAGTGCTCGATCATCCACCAGCGCGGACGCGCGGCCAGCCGTTCGCGATGCAGGCGCTTATACACCGAAGCGACGCCGGCCAAGATGCCGACGAGCGAGAAACCGGTCAGCAGGGTCGTGCCCGTTTTCAGGCCGAAGATCAGCACGGCCACGCCGCTGACCAGCGACAGCACGCCCAGTCCCACGTAGACCGGCCCGGTGTAGCGGACGACGTCGTGCTTGTCGAGGATGGCGCGCCACTGGCTCCACACGCCGGCGGCCGTGATCACCGCCAGGAAACCGAGGAAGACGCCGCTGACGGTGCGGCCGTCGAGGAAGAACTTCGCGGTGATCGGCACGGCCGTGACCAGGATGCCGACCATCGCCAGGAGATACACGCGGCCGACGCGGCGATGCCAGGGCCCGCCCTTGCGCAGGAAGCCCGCGCTCCAGAAGCTGATCAGGGCGACCAAGCCCATCATGCCGTGCACGATGACGAGGAGGCGGTAGGCGGTCATGGCGGGAATCCTTCGGCTGTGTCCTGGTGATCAGGCTCCGCCGAAGCCGGCCGCAGGAGCAGTGCCCGCAGTCATCGGGATGACCTGCCAGAAGTCACTTTCCGCTCATTGCGTGATCTCCGACCGCCGCCCCTGGCGCCGCATCGCTGACTGACGGATGCCTCGCCCTGCCGGAAGTCACTTTCTGTGCGCCACGCATTGCCAGCGCCGCCGCCAACTCGCAGCATGGCCGGGTGAGGAATTTCCTGCGCGCGCTGCTGACCCCCTTCAACCTGCCGGTGCTGCTGACCTGGGCCGCGGTGTGGCTGGCGCTTCCCTACGACAGCGCGCACGGTCCGCTGATCTGGGCGGCGATGACGGGTTTCCTCATCACCAGTCTGCTGACCAATCTGATCGAGCATTCCGTTTCGCTGCGCACGGCCGTCTGGTTCGCCTTTCAGGCGCTGTGCGCGCTGACGGTGATCTGGATCGCGCCCCGTGGCGGCGTGGCGCCGGCGCTTCTGGTGATCCTGGTGTCGCAGCTCGCGCTGACCTATTCGCCGCGCACGACGGTTGTGATCGTGGTCGCGCTGAACCTGATCCTGTACCTGATCCTGCGGCGCGGGCGCGTGGAGAGCGCACCGGTCGTGGTCACCGTGTTTCTCGGGTTTCAGGCCTTCGCCGCACTGATCGCCTATTACGCCAAGCGCGCCGAGCGCACGCGCGACCAGCTCGCCCTGGTCAACGCCGACCTGCTCGCCACCCGCGCCCTGCTCGCCGACAGCGCGCGCGATGCCGAGCGCCTGCGCGTAGCGCGCGAACTGCATGATGTGGCCGGCCACAAGCTCACCGCGATGCGCCTGAACCTGCGCGCGTTGCAGTCCGATCCGGTACTCGGACAGCGCGGTGAAATCCGCATCGCCGAACAACTCTCCGGCGAACTGCTCGAGGACATCCGCAGCGTGGTGTCGGCGCTGCGCGACACGCACGGCCTCGATCTCGCCATCGCGCTGCGCGCCCTGGCCGCGCCGATGCCGAAACCACGCCTGCATCTGCGCATCGACGACGATGTGCAGGTGCGCGATCCCGCCGTCGCCGAAACGGTGCTGCGCCTGGTGCAGGAAGCGCTCACCAATTCCGCGCGACACGCTCACGCCGACACCCTGGGCGTGCAACTGCAATGCGAGGACGACAACTTGCTGATCACCATCGAGGACGACGGCCGCCTGCGCGGCGAACTGCGCGAAGGCAACGGCCTGTCCGGCATGCGCGAGCGTGTCGCGGCCGCGGGCGGAACGCTGACGATCGCACCCGGTGCATCGGGTGCGCTTCGGCTTCACGCGAGTCTTCCGTTGTGAGCGCCGGGCTGCGTATCGCGGGAGTTTGGTTGTGACGGCCCCGCTGCGCGTCGCCTTGGCCGACGACCAGGCGCTGGTGCGCGCCGGTCTGCGCGCATTGCTGCAGAACCTCGGCATCGTCGTCGCCGTCGAAGCCGAGGACGGGCACGCCTTGCTCGACAAGCTCACTGCATCGCCGGTCGACGTGGTGCTGAGCGATGTGCGCATGCCCGGCCTCGACGGCATCGCTCTGCTGCGTGCATTGCGCGAACGCGGCGATGCCACACCGGTGCTGCTGCTGACCACCTTCGACGACAGCGAACTGCTGCTGCGCGCACGCGAAGCCGGCGCGCAGGGCTTCCTGCTCAAGGATGCCGCGCCGGAGGATCTGCGCGATGCCATCGTGCGCGTAGCCGGCGGCGATTCGCTGCTGCAACCGGTCAGCACCGATCCGGTGCGTGCGCGCTACCGGTTCCACGACGAGGCACCGCCGTCGGACACGTTCAACGAGCGCGAGGTCGCGATCCTGCGCCTGCTTGCCGGCGGCTATTCCAACAAGGAAATTGCGCGCACCCTGTTTCTCGCCGAAGGCACGGTGAAGAACTACGTCTCGGCCATCCTCGACAAGCTGGGCACGCGCGACCGCACGCGGGCGGTGCTGAAGGCGATCACGCTGCGGGTGATCTGAAATCGATTTCGCGGGCGCGAAACCCCGATGGCGGGCGTGTGCCGTGAACAAAACGCCGGGGTTTCCCCATGTCGCGATTCGTTTGTCATCGCGTCTCATTCCATAATGACGGCCCCTGTCCTCTGCCAGCGAGCCCATGTCCGAGATCTCCCTGACCCGCTACCTGATCGAAGAACAGCGCAGCGACCGCATCAAGCCGGACCTGCGATTGCTGATCGAAGTGGTCGCGCGCGCCTGCAAGAGCATTTCCGTCGCCGTGGGCAAGGGCGCGCTCGGCGGCGTGCTGGGTGATGCCGGCACTGGCAACGTGCAGGGCGAGGCGCAGAAGAAGCTCGACGTGCTGAGCAACGAAATCCTGCTGGAAGCCAATGCCTGGGGCGGCCATCTCGCCGCCTGCGCGTCGGAGGAAATGGACCACAGCCAGCCGATCCCGGACATGTATCCGCGCGGCAACTATCTGCTGCTGTTCGATCCGCTCGATGGCAGCAGCAACATCGACGTCAACGTCAGCGTCGGCACCATCTTCTCGGTACTGCGCTGTCCGGACGATATCGCGCAGCCTGAAGACGAACATTTCCTGCAGCCGGGCACCGCGCAGGTCGCGGCCGGCTACTGCATTTATGGGCCGAGCACGATGCTCGTCCTCACCATCGGCAACGGCACGCATGCGTTCACCCTGGATCGCGAACAGGGTTCGTTCGTGATGACGCAAGCCAACATGCGCATTCCGGAAGAGACCAAGGAATTCGCCGTCAACATGTCCAATCAACGCCACTGGGAAGCGCCGATGCAGCGCTACGTCGGCGATCTGCTGGCGGGCAAGGAAGGGCCGCGCGGCAAGGATTTCAACATGCGCTGGATCGCCTCGATGGTGGCCGATGTGCATCGCATCCTCACGCGCGGCGGCATCTTCATCTATCCCTGGGATCGCAAGGACCCAGGCAAGCCCGGCAAGCTGCGCCTGATGTACGAAGCCAATCCAATGAGCCTGCTGGTCGAACAGGCCGGCGGCGCCGCCAGCGACGGCCGTGGACGCATGCTCGACATCCCGCCGACACAGCTGCACCAGCGCGTGCCCGTGTTTCTCGGTTCCAAGGGCGAGGTGGAAGCCGCCATGCGCTATCACCGCGAACACGACGCCGCGGCCGCATGACCACGACGCACGACTTCATCGAAGTCTTCGATGAAGCATTGCCGCGCGAAACCTGCGCGGCAATCGTCGAACGCCTGCGCGCCAGCGATGCGCTGGCACCGGGCCGCGTCGGCGGTGGCGTACATCCCGAACTCAAGCGCAGCCGCGATCTGTCACTGACCGGCCGCCAGGACTGGGCCGACGTGGAACAGGCGCTCAACGTCGCCGTCTACGACGGCCTGCTCGCCTACCTGCGCCGCTATCCGCAGGCGCTGATCGCGCCGCTGATGCTGCAACAGCCCGGCGAAGACGGAACACCGAAACGCCTCACCGCCGAGGATCTTTCGGCGATGGACGATCGGCGCCTGGGCGAACTGGCGCGCACCTGCCTGCGCCCCGGCACGATCAACCTGCAGTGGTACACAGCGGGGTCCGGCGGCTATCCGTACTGGCACTGCGAACTGTATCCGCGCGATGCCAGCGTCGAGACCCTGCATCGGCATCTGCTGTGGACGCTCTATCTCAACGAGGAATTCGAGGAAGGCGAAACCGAATTCCTGTTCCAGCAACGCAAGATCCAGCCCACGACCGGCACCCTGCTGATCGCGCCGACCGCGTTCACGCACACCCATCGCGGCAATCGTCCGCAGCGCGGCGACAAGTTCATCGCCACCAGCTGGATCCTGTTTCAGCGCGCGCAGGCGCTGTACGGCGAGAACGCGGGCGCTTAGAGCATTTCAGCGCTCACACAAGTGGACGCGGCGGCTGGTTCAACACCAGCCAATACAACCCCACCTGCTTCACCGCTCCGACAAACTGCTCGAAATCCACCGGCTTGCGGATATAGCTGTTCACGCCGAGCGCATAACAGGCCTCGACATCGAAAGGCTCGGCGCTGGTGGTCAGCACCACCACGGGCAGATGCCGGGTGCGCTCGTCGGCACGAATCGCTTCCAGCACTTCGCGGCCGTCGACCTTGGGCAGATTCAGATCGAGCAGGATCATGGTCGGCAACTCGCCAAGATTGCGGCCGGCATGCTTGCCGCGCGCGAACAGGTAATCGAGCGCCTCGGCGCCATCGCCGACCACGGTGAGAGGATTGACGATCCTGGCCTCGGCAAAGGCGATCTTCGTCAGTTCGATGTCGTCCGGATTGTCTTCGACCAGCAAAATTTCTTTCTGCGACATGCCTTCCCGCTTCGTGGCTGATGGCTCCCAGGCCCAGGCTTCAGGGCCACTGGAGAATAGAGCCTAAACGTCGTCGCGTCTGCGGCACGTTGACGGATTTTCTAGCCAGGATTCCGAGGTCCCGGGGCTTCCGCCACCGCCGGCAGTTCGAGATGGAACGTACTGCCCACTTCGATTTCCGACTCTGCCCACAGCCGTCCGCGATGGCGCTCGACAATGCGGTGCGCGACCGCGAGGCCGATGCCGTTGCCACCGGCCTGCTCCGGGCCATGCAGGCGCTGGAACGGTTCGAACAGCTTGTTCGCATAGCGCATGTCGAAACCGATGCCGCGGTCGCGCACGTCGATGACGATGTGGTCGCCTTCGCACCGGCCACTGACCGAGATCTCGACGCGATCGCGATCACGCGAGAATTTCCAGGCGTTGTGCAGCAATTGTCCCAGCAACACCTTGAGCTGGCGTTCGTCGCCGAACGCCACCAGGCCCGGCTCCACCTCGATCTTGTTCGCGCGTTGCGGCTCGGCCTCGGCCAGCTCGATCGCCACCCAGTCGGCCAGCAGGCTCATGTCGACCGGTTGCAGCTTGAGTTCGGCGCGCGAGGCGCGGGACAGTTCGAGCAGTCCGTCGATCAGCGTCGCCATCTGCGTGGTCGCTTTGCGGATGCGATCGAGGTAATCGCGCGCGGTGTCGTCGAGCTTGGCGCCGCGATGTTTCGCGAGCAGACCGGCGAAACTTTCCACCGCCCGCAACGGCGCGCGCAGATCGTGCGACACGCCGTATGCGAACAATTCCTGCTGCCGGTTGATGGCTTCCACTTCCGCGGTGCGCTCGGCCACGCGGCGCTCCAGCGTCTCGTTGAGTTCGCGCAATGCCTGCTCGGCTTCGTGCTGCGCGGTGATGTCGCGCAACTGCAGGATGCAATACACCTGCTTGCCGCGCGTGTCATGCATCATCGCGACGTTGAGATGCACCCAGACCATCTGCCCGTCGCGGCGGATGTAGCGCCTGCGGGCATCGACCGTCTCGCGCGCGCCGCTGGCCAGGTCGGTGATGGATTTCTTCACCGTCACGATCTCGTCGGGATGGCTGAACTGATAGACCGGCTTGCCGATCAGTTCCTCGGCGCTGTAGCCGAGCATGCGTTCGAGGGCGGGATTCACCTCGAGCCAGAGGCCGTTGAGATCGGCGATCGCCATGCCGATGCCCGCCGATGCCATCGCCAGACGAAACCGCCCGTCATCCGCCCCCCCGTTGCTGCTGTCCACGTTCGACATTCCATGACCTTGCCTGTCCGGCCGACAACTTAGCAAGAAGGCCGTGGACAGGGCGTAAGGTTCGTGAATGGGCGGAGGTCGTCCCTCATCAAGCCGTTCATCCAGAACAAAAAAGAGGCGCCGGGGTCAACTCAGTTTCCCCCGGCGCCTCCACGTTGCATCACTCATTGACCACGGGCTTCCTCGTAGCCGTGGAAGACCACGCTGGCCTGCGCGCGCCCCTGCGTGAGCGAGCGCAGCGCCGTGGTGTAGCCGGCGAGCGCCGCCAGCGGCGCATGCGCGAGGATGTCGGCTCGGGCGCCCTTGTCCTCGATCGCCGCCACGCGGCCGTTGCGACGCTGCACGTCGCCGACGACATCGCCCAGATGTGTCGCGGGCGTGTCGATGGCCACGGTCATCACCGGTTCCAGCAACGTGGTGCCGACCCGCGCGAGTGCCGTCTTCATTGCCTCCATCGCCGCGCGCTGGAACGCCAGGTCGGACGAATCCACCGCATGGGTTTCACCGTCCATCAGGCGCACCGTGATGCCGACGACGGGATAGCCTCGCGGCCCTTCCGCCAACGCCGCGCGCACGCCTTTCTCGGTCGCCGCCACGAACGCTTTCGGCACCACGCCGCCGACGGTGTGGTCTTCGAAAGTGACCAAACCATCCTCACGCGGCGCGATGTCGAACACCACGCGCGCGAACTGGCCCACGCCTCCGTTGCGCTTGACGACCTTGCCCTCGACGCCATGCACCGCGGCGCGTGGCGTTTCCTGATAGGCCACGCGGGGCGTGCCGGTGCGCACTTCGACGTTCCACTCGTTGCGCAAGCGTTCCACCATCACCTCCAGATGCAGTTCGCCCATGCCCCAGGCCAGCGTTTCGCCGGTGTCGGCGTCGGTCTCGACGCGGAACGACGGATCTTCCTGCGCCAGCGCGGCCAATCCCTGGCCCAGCTTGATCAGGTCGGTCGCCTTCTGCGCCGACAGTCGCCATGACAGCACCGCGGGTTGCGCCTGTATGGTTTCGAGCGTGATCGGCATGGTCGAAGCACTCAGCGTTTCTCCGCTGAGCGCATCCTTCCAGCCGAGGATCGCCACGATCTCGCCCGCCATGGCCTGCGTCACGTCCTGCGTGCGGTCGGCCTGCACGATCGCCAGGCGCCCGATGCGACGCGCATTTTCCTGCCGCGAACGCCACACCGTGTCGCCCACGCGAAGCGTGCCCGAGTACACGCGCACATACGTCACGGGACCGTGCGCCTGATGCGCGATCTTGAACACCAGCGCCGCGAGCGGACCATCGGGATCGGCGGCGAGCCGCGTCTCCTCGCCGTTTCGCTCGGCCCGGATCGAGGGACGATCCAGCGGCGAAGGCAGGTAGTGCACGACCGCGTCGAGCAACGTATCGATGCCCTTGTTGCGGATGGCCGAACCCGCGAGCACCGGCACGCCAAGGCCTGCCAGTACGCCGCGGCGCAGGGCCGCGCGCAGCATCGCGTCGTCGATCGGCTGCTCGTTGATGTATGCCTCGGCAAGCAAGTCGTCGTGTGCGGCCACCGCTTCGATCAGCCGTTGCCGCGCGCCGTCGTAACTTGCCGCGTCAGCGGTCGACCAGTTGCTGCGTTCGGTCTCGCCAGCCTCGTTCCAGCGCACGATCGTGCGGTGAACGAGATCGACCCAGCCATCGAACGCGCCGTCGCTGCCCAGCGGCACGCCCAACGGCCACGGTTGCGCGTCGAGCTTTTCGCGCAGCTGCATCAGCACGCGTTCGAAATCGGCGCCCGGTCGATCCATCTTGTTGACGAAGGCGATGCGCGGCACGCCATGCCGTTCCGCCTGGTGCCAGACGGTTTCGGACTGCGGCTGCACGCCGTCGACGGCCGAGAAGACTGCGACCGCGCCGTCGAGCACGCGCAAGGAGCGTTCCACTTCGATCGCGAAATCGATGTGGCCCGGCGTATCGATGAGCGTCAGGCGATGCGGCTGGTCGCCTGGTGGCGTCCAGTCCAGACGCACGGCCGCGGCGCCGATGGTGATGCCGCGCCGACGTTCGATATCCGAGAAGTCGGTGGTGGCCTCGCCGTCGTGCACTTCGCCGATGCGATGGATGGCGCCGGAAGCCCATAACAGGCGTTCGGTGAGTGTGGTTTTGCCGGCGTCGATGTGGGCAATGACGCCAATGTTGCGCCAGCGGGAAAGCAGTGTGCGGGTGTTCATGAGTTCGTTTCTTCAGTCGCCAACATGCGGAGCCGCACGCCCCTGTTGGCAACGGGACGGGCGGCTAGGGTTCGGTCTCGGCGAGTGGGTGCATGGCACGTTCTCCTTGGGTTTGATGCGGTGTGGTTGGGTATTCAGTACGTCCGCTAACGCTCGATGCAGCGATCGCGACGAAAAACAGGCAATAAAAAAGCACCCGGTCGGGTGCTTGTTCGTTTCGCGTGTCGGGCGGAAGGATCAGTTCGATCCGTCGCGTCCGGTCACGAAAGGCAGGCACACCCGACCCGCGCTTGCGCGCTGGTGATTCAGCAGGATCAGTAGCGGATTCCGCGTCATGTCCGTGGTCGGGTGGGATGAATGAAGATGTGAATTCTGCGCGCGGCATCGCAACAGCGTCAATTACGGCGCATGGGTTTCATTGTCCCGCCATTAGGATTGGCGGCGCTCCTGTCAGAACAGCTCGCCTTGCGGCGACGGCTTACGCGGCGCCACGAACCGGCTGCCATCCAGCGGCGGCAAACGCCCGAAGCCGAGGCGGCGATGCGCCTTGGCGAAGCGCATGGCGAGCAGTTCGGCGAAGGGGCCTTCGCCGCGCATGCGCGTGCCGAACGCGGAGTCGTAATCCTTGCCGCCGCGCATTTGCTGGATCAGGCTCATGACGTGCTGGGCGCGTTCGGGATAGTGGAGCTGCAGCCATTCGCGCCAGACTTCCTTCAACTCGTGCGGCAGCCGCAGCAGCACGTAACCGGCCGCGCGCGCGCCGGCATCAAAGGCGGCTTCCAGGATCGCTTCGAGATGCTTGTCGGTGATCATCGGGATCACCGGCGCGACCATCGTGCCGACCGGCACACCGGCTTCGTGCAAGGCGCGGATCGTCTTCAGCCGTGTGTGCGGCGCCGCCGCGCGCGGTTCGAGTTTCGAGGACAGCTTGTTGTCGAGCGTGGTCACCGAGACGTAGACGGTGACCAGGCGTTGCTCAGCCATCGGCGCCAGCAGATCGAGATCGCGCTGGATGAGCGCGCTCTTGGTGATCAGGCTGACCGGATGCTTGCACTCGGCCAGCACTTCCAGCACCGAACGCGTGACGCGGTATTGACGCTCGATCGGCTGATAGGCATCGGTGTTGATGCCCAGCGCGATCGGCGAGCAGCGATACGAGGGCTTGGCGAGTTCCTCGCGCAGGCGTTCGGCGGCGTTGGTCTTGGCGTAGAGCCTGGTTTCGAAATCCAGGCCGGGCGACAGATCCAGATAGGCATGCGAGGGCCGCGCGAAGCAGTACACGCAACCGTGTTCGCAGCCGCGGTAGGGGTTCACCGACTGGCCGAAGCCGATGTCGGGCGAATCGTTGCGGCTGATGATGCTGCGCGCGCGCTCCTCGGTGACGCTGGTCGCCGGGTGCGGTGGCTGTTCACCGTCCTCGCCCGCCGCGTCGGAGAAGTCGTAGGCCGACCCCCAGCCGTCGTCCTCGGCGCGCGCCACGCGCTTTTCGTAGCGCCCGGTGACATAGGAGGCCGCGCCGCGACCCTTGATCGCACCGAATTTCCCGACCGCCACTTTGCCGTTGTCGCGCATGGCATTAGCCTACGCCCCATCCGTCGCAGCCGACGCGACATCGAAACGCGCCGTCAGCGCGTTGAGGGTACTGACCGATGATCGAGTGGCTCCAGGACGCGTGGCACGCATTCATCTCGATCCCGCACCTGGGCATGTACGTGACCCTGGTGTGGGTGATCTATCTGGTCGGCCTGTGCGGCTGGATCGTGCTGCAGAAGCGCGAGCCGGCGGCGACGCTGGGCTGGCTGCTCAGCCTGGCCGCCCTGCCCTACGTCGGCTTCGTCATCTATCAGGTGTTCGGGCCGCAGAAGATCACCCGTCATCGCCTGCGGCGCGGCCGCAACCGGCTCACGCTGCAGGAGCGGAGGCTTGACGAGGACAGCGGCGAGAACGCGGAACTGGCCCGGCTCGGCCAGCGCACCACCGGACTGCCGCCCTCGTCGGCGCGGGACGTGCGCCTGCTGATCGACGGGGCGGCCACCTACGACGCGCTGCTGGCCGACATCCGCAATGCGCGCGAGCACATCCATCTGGAGTACTACATCTATCTACCCGACCGCACCGGCACGGCGATCCGCGATGCGCTGGTGGAACGTGCCCGCGCCGGCGTGAAGGTGCGCGTGCTGCTCGATGCGGTGGGATCGAAGGCCAATGCGCGCTTCTTCGAGGAGTTGATCCGCGCCGGCGGCGAATTCTGCTGGTTTCACCCGGCGCGCTTCGGCCGCATCTGGACGCGCACCTGGGTGAACATGCGCACGCACCGCAAGATCGTGGTGATCGACGGTCGCATCGCGTACACCGGCGGCATCAACATCACCGACGAGGAAAACGAGGCGCTGCGCGCGGACGCCTACCGCGATCTGCACCTGCGCATCGACGGCGATGCGGCGCACTTGCTGCAGCTGGTGTTCGTCGAGGACTGGATGTACGCCACGCAATCGCGCGAGATCGTGGCGGAGCTGGCGCGCAATCTGCCCGAGCGGCGGCCGGGGCCGATCCCGGCGCAGGTGCTGCCCTCGGGGCCGGATTCGTCGTGGGAGGCGATCCATCGCCTGCACGTGGGCGCGATCCATGCCGCCGTTCGGCGCGTCTGGCTGGTCACGCCCTACTTCGTGCCCGGCGAGGCGGCCCTGATGGCGCTGACCTCGGCGGCGCTCGGCGGGCTGGATGTGCGCCTGCTGGTGCCGCAGCGCAGCGACAGCCGGCTGGTGACGCTGGCCGCGCGCTCCTACTACGACGAGCTGATGGCCGCGGGCGTGAAGGTCTACGAATACGGTCCGCGCATGTTGCATACGAAAGCGCTGCTGGTCGACGACGATGTCGCCATGATCGGCACCGCGAATTTCGACAATCGCAGCTTCCGCCTGAACTTCGAGGTGTCGATGCTGTTCCACGACGCCGGCATCGCGGCGCAGCTGGCGCACCTGATCGAAGGCGAGTTCCCCCACGCGCCGCGCGTGCGCCAGGATCGCTCGCAATCCTTGTTCGGCGTGCGCCTGCCCGAGGCGGTGGCGCGGTTGTTTTCGCCGCTGTTGTGATCGCCACCAGGTTCCGGGACGCGGGCTCCCGTCCTTTCGTGACCGGGCACCCAGCTCATGCCGCCTCGGCCGCGCGAATGCGGCCTCGACTCGCAAGTGTGCGGCATCGCCATTTACACTTGGCTACCTGGTCCCTTCCCTTCCCGTGAGGCGCAGATGATCTGGCTTTACCTGCTGCTGGCCATCGTCGCTTTCGTGATCGCCCTGAAGACCACCTCGATGGTCGTGGTGATCCTCTGCCTGTTGGCCGCGCTCGGTCTCCTGATCGCCTGGGTGCTGGGCCTGCTCGCGCAGCGCATCGGCAACCAGAGCCGCGATGTGGAGGTTATGCTCGATCCGCAGGCGCTGCGTCGTCTGCGCGAGCAGGCCGAGGCGCGCAGCCAAAGCACCGGCGTGCCCTCCCATTCGCAGCACGATTCACCGCAACCGTGACTTCACGTGGAGCGCATGCGCGAAGCGGCGCATGCCTGTGCGGGATTCCCCTGTGACGACGCACACGCGATGACCGTTCTCAGCGTCAATCTCAACAAGATCGCCGTGCTGCGCAACTCGCGCGGCGGGCGCGAGCCCGACATCCTGCGCGCTGCGCGCGTCTGCCTGGATGCCGGCGCGCATGGCATCACCGTGCATCCGCGTCCCGACGCGCGCCACGTGCGCGCGTATGACGTGCTGGCGCTGGCCGCGCTCACGCGCGAGTACGGCGTCGAACTGAATATCGAAGGCAATCCGTTCGCGCCGGCGCGGGCCGGCTATCCAGGCTTCCACGCCCTGTGCGCGCAAGCGCGGCCGGCGCAGGCGACACTGGTGCCGGACAGCGATGCGCAGCTGACCTCCGATCACGGTTTTGATTTCGCCCGCGATGCCGGGGCGCTGCAGCCGCTGATCGCGGGGTTGAAGGCGTTGGATTGCCGCGTCAGCGTGTTCGCCGACACGGGTGCCGACGTGGCGCGCGCCGCCGCGATCGGCGCCGATCGCATCGAGCTGTACACCGGTCCCTACGCCGACGCTTTCGCCGCCGGCACCGGTCTGGACGCCCTGCCCGCCTATGCCGAGACCGCGCGCGCCGCGCTGGCGGCGGGGCTCGGCGTGAACGCGGGGCACGATCTCAACCAAGCCAACCTCGCCATGTTCCTGGCCGGCGTGCCGGAGGTCAGCGAAGTGTCCATCGGGCACGCCCTGATCGGGGAGGCGTTGTATGACGGTCTGGAGACGACGGTGAAGCGTTACCTCGCCATCGTTTCAGTGTGATTCGTCAGTTTCGGACGAATCAGTTCCGAACGAAGCGGACTTGCTCCAGGCCAGCGTTCTCAGCCGCCGCCAGCACCTTCGCCACGACCGCATAGTCGGCATCGCCGCTGGCGTCGATTTCCAGCTTCGGTGCATTGCGCGGATCGCGCATGACTTCGCCCTGCATCATGTTCTGCAGGGCGGAAAGCGGAGTGAGGCTGCCATTCCAGAGCACGTCGCCTGAAGCCTCGACGCGCAAGTTGATCGGCTCGATCGGCGGCTGCGGCTGAACCGGGTCGATCGGCGTTGTTTGTGGCAGCGTCATCGGAATCACCTTCGTCGCGATCGGCGCGGCGATCATGAAAATCACCAGCAGCACCAGCATCACGTCCACCAGAGGCGTGATGTTGATCGTGGCCATGCTGCGCTGCGCGGAACCGTTCGAGAACGCCATGACGCACCTCGCTTCCGGAATGGGCACGGCTTCACGCTACACCCAGCCGCGCGGCGTCTGCAAGCGGGTCCCTCCTCTCGGATGAGCCAGACACTCGTCATCCCGGCGAAAGCCGGGATCCAGCTTTTCTGCCGGGGCTGCAAATCATGTGCTGACCGGAAGGCTGGATCCCGGCTTTCGCCGGGATGACGAAGCGATGGGCCGTCTGTGCCACGCATAAAAAAGCGCCGCCCATTGGGCGGCGCTGAAAGGTTTGGTAAGCGTCCGGCCGGCGCGCTGCGGTGCGCCGGCCTTGGGTTTTACTTCTTGACGAAACCGATCTTGATCATCTGTGCGTTCTTGGCGCTGGCCAGCACCTTGGCGAGGATGCCGTAATCGGCATCTTCGTTGACGTCGATTTCCAGCGTGGGCTGGTTGTTGACGTCACGCTGCACCTCGGTCTCCATCATGTTGCGCAGAGCCGAGAGCGGTGTCGGGCTGTCGTTCCAGAACACTTGGCCGGAAGCATCGACGCGCAGACGGATCGGCGGCGGCGGTTCGACCGTGGTCGGTGGTGGATTGAGCGAGCGCTGCGGCAGATCGATATCGATCGGATACGACAGCATCGGCGCCGTCATCATGAAGATGATCAGCAGCACCAGCATCACGTCCACGAGGGGCGTGACGTTGATGTTGGCCATCGGGCCGCCGGTAGAGCCGGAACTGAATGCCATGGTCTTAAATCCTCAGTTACCCTGATCCTTCGTGGCGACGAAACCGACCTTGCGCATGCCTTGGCCTTGCGCTGTGTTCATCACTTCATTGATGAAGCGGAACTTGGTGGTGGAATCGCCACGAACACGGATTTCCGGCTGCGGAGTCTTCTGCGCTTCGACCGAGAAACGACTTTCCATCGTGTCGCGGTTGACGAGCTGGTCGTTCCAATACAGGTTGCCATCATCGGTCACCGTGATGGTGATCGGCTGCGTCTTCGGCGTTGAATCGGGAATCTTGTCGAGATTCGCCTTGGGCAACTCCACCTTGATCTTGTGCGACATCAGGGGTGCCGTGATCATGAAGATGATCAGCAGCACCAACATCACGTCCACGAGGGGCGTGACGTTGATCTCGGACATCGGTGCGCCGCTATCGTCGCCGGTACTGAAGGCCATGGTCGGGCTCCGTCAGGATTCAGGGAGATCGATTCAACAAGATCAACGCTTGACCGGCACTTCGCCGACGCGAGCGCCGGTGGCGAAGAAGTCGTGTAGGTCGTGCGCGAAGGTGTCGAACTTGTTGTTGGTGATGCGGTTCAGGCGCACGAAGAAGTTGTAGCCGAGCACCGCCGGGATCGCCACGAACAGGCCGACCGCGGTCATGATCAGCGCCTCGCCCACCGGGCCGGCCACCGCGTCGATCGAAGCCTGACCACCGGCGCCCAAGCGGATCAGCGCGCCGTAGATGCCCCACACCGTACCGAGCAGACCGACGAACGGCGCGGTCGAACCGACGGTGGCGAGCACGGTGAGGCCGTTCTCGAGCTTCATCGATTCGCGGGTCACGGCCTGACGCAGGGCGCGGTCAACGAACTCGGAGCGGTTGAGCGACTCGACCAGACGCGAACCTTCATGACGCTGATGGTGCGCGGCGGCCTGGGCAGCGTCGAGGGCGATCTTGGAGAACGGCTCGCTCTTGGGCTGATCTTCCATGTGGCGGATCGCGTCCTGCGCGTTCGTGGTTTCCCAGAACGTGGTGGTGACGTTGTCACCGCGGCGACGCAGGTTGGCGTTCTTGAGGAAGTTGACGACGATCCAGTAGATCGACATCACCGACATCAGAACCAGAGTGATGGTCACCACCCACTGGACGACGTGCTGCCCAGGGTTGGTGGTCATCTCGGTAATCAGATGGTCGACACCCATCTGGGACAGAGCAGCGGCGGCGTCGCCTCCCGTGGGGGCGGCGGCGGGCGCGGTGGTGGATTCCTGCAGCATGACGCTTACCTTTGTGGATGTTGTGGTTTGGATTTAAGTGGAGCGGTGGAACGATGTTGCGAAAGGATTCGTGGCGAAGCCGGCATCAACCGAGGTTGAAGTCGACCGGGACGCGCACTCGGCCAGCGGCCTTCGCGCCGTTGACGACGGACGGGTTGAAGCGCCACTTGCGCGCGGCTTCCATCGCGGCGCGATCGAGATCGCGGTTGCGGCTGGACTTCTCGACCGACACGTTGGTGACGTTGCCGTTGGCGTCGACGTCGATGATCAGGATCACCGTGCCCTCGATGCCGGCGCGGACGGCCGCAGGCGGGTACTTCGGCGGGTTCATGTTCTTCGACGAGATATCGACGCTGGCGCCGATGTCGGCCACCGGGGCGGGCGGCGACGGCGGGGCCGGCGGCGGGGCCGGGGTATCCATCGGCGACGGGGTGTCGACGATGATCGGCGGCTCTTCCGGCGGCGGCGGCAGCGGCGTGGGCTGCGGTGGCGCCAGCTGCTTGATTTCCTGCGGCTTGGGCGGTTCCGGCGGCGGCGGCGGCGGTGGGGGCGGCGGCGGCGGCGGTTCGATGATCACCACGCGGGTGGTCTCTTCCTCGTCCTTCGGGCCGCCGGGAGGCGCCACCGGCGCCATCAACAGCAACAGCGCGCCGACGTGCACGGCAATGGCCAGGGTGATGCCCGCGATGCGCGGCCAGTTGAGACCGTCTTCGTCGCGGTCGTCGTACTTGGAATGACCGTACTCGGAGTGTTTTGGCAACTGTTCCGTCATGCGCAGCAGGCTCGAATGTGGCCGGACGCCGCAGCGCACCGGGTGTTGTTGAACCGCAGCCTAATCACAGCCACGGGAACCTCTAAGCTTATACCAATCGATGGCAGCGATACCAACCGCTGCGGCGTGCGCGCTGACATCAGCCCCCCTTCAGCGCAAGGATTTTCTTGGCGTCTTCAGGCTTCTTGAGACCTTTGTCTAATGCCTTCTGCGCGGCCTGCTTGGCGTCGCCAATCTTGTTCTCCTGCCACAGGATGCGTGCCAGGTTCAGGTAGGTTTCGCCATCCGGCGACAGCGGCGCGGCCTTCTTGTAGGCCTCGATCGCCTGCGGGATCTGATCGGAGAAGTAGTAGGCCTGCGCCAGCGCGAGATTCGGCTGGTAGTCGGTCTGCTTGAGGATGCCCTTCTGGAAGCCGTCCTCGATCACCGCGATCGCTTCCTTTTCCTTGTTCTCGGTGTTGAGGTAGGTGGCGTAGAGATTGCGGTACTGCTTTTCGTCGGTGAGCTGACCGGCGGCGCGCATCTTCTCCATCAGCGCGATCGCCTTGTCGTTCTGGCCGGCCTGCATGTAGATGGCGGCCATGTTGTTCTGCAGCTTCACGTCGTTCGGATTCTTGGCGAGCAGGCCCTCGGCGACCTTGGCGGCCTCGGCCGGCTGGTCGCTGTCGAAGTAGGCGGCCATCAGCACCTGCTGCCAGTCCGGCTTGGCGTCGGCGCCGGCGGAGTCGATGCCCTGTTTCAGCGCGGCGATCGCTTCCGGGAACTTCTCCAGGCGATAGAGGATATTGCCCTTCACCACCAGGTACTCGGGCTTCTGCGCCTTGGTTTCGGTCAGGAACTTGTCCAGCGTGGCCAGCGCTTCGGCGTACTGGTCGTCCTGCATCTGCAGTTGCGCCAGCATGTACATCGACTGGTAGTGGCCGTTGTTGTCGAGCGCGTTGAGGTCGATGGCCTGCTGCAGGTACTTCTTGGCGGCGGCGGTGTCGTCCTGGCCGTAGGCGGCCTGCGCGGCGATCTGGTTGGCGAAGGCCTTCTCGTAGGCGTTGGCTTTCTCGTCGGCGATGATGGCATCGGCGGCGGTGCGCGCTTCGGGCTGCTTGTCGTCGTTGTACAGGTCCAGCATCTTCTGCATCTTCGACGCCAGCTTGCCGGCCTTGCCCTCGGGTGCCTTGCGCGCCGCGTCCGGGTACAGCACCTCGGCCTTGCCCGATTTCTGCGAGCTTCTGCCGCGCCGGCTGTTGCCGTCATCCGAGCCGGACTGGGCGAGCGATTCCGAGGTGGCGAACAGGAGCAGCACCGAGACGATGGCTGCGCTCAGCGCATGCTTGCGTGCCTTGTTGGACATAAATCACCAAGACGAAAGGGGGCGGAGTTGGAACCCGTCGCGAGGCCGGGGGTGCGAACCCTAACAGAATCGAGCGCGACAAGCGCTATGTGAATTTAACGTGAGCTTCATCTGTCCCCGCAATGACAAAAAATGTCATTGCATTGTCATGGGTTGACATTCGTGAACGGATGCTGAGGGGGCAGTCGGTAATGCGGATTTCAGGGTGTGGGTTAGGCGGGAAAAGGCTGGTTTTTGGCTCTGGATTACCTGGAGCGGGGATTCCGAAAGCAGAAAATGTGGTTGTCTTTCGATTCGGTGACGAGGCCTCATCGGTTCGTGTTGCGCTGCCGTCCATGTCGCTACATTTCAGACTTCGGATCGTCCGGCCTGTCGCCGCGCTGACGGCGCGGCTCCAAATCCATGGCCGGGCGTTCAGGGCGACAGCACCTCAGAGCGTTGAGGACGTCCTTCGACCTTGAAGGCGTCCGCCAGCACGCAGCCCCTCACCCACATTTCGGGTTGTGCCCGGAGGCTCTCGCCTGCTCGTAGGTCGGCACCAGGCCGGCGGCACGCCCCTGCAGCTCGCTGATGCGCGCCTGCGGGTCCGGGTGGGTCGACAGCCACTGCGGCGGGCGGCTGCCGCCGGCGGCGATCATGTTCTGCCACAGGTTCACGGCCTGGCGCGGATCGAAGCCGGCCTTGGCCATCAGCTGCTGGCCGACGACGTCGGCCTCGCTCTCCTGGGTGCGCGAATTCGGCAGCAGGAACAGGCCCTGCGCGGCCATGCCACCGAACTGGTTGGTGGCATTCGCCGCGCCCTCGCCGTAGCGCGCGCCCAGCACGGCGCCGACGATGCCCAGGCCCGTCTGCGCGCTCATCTGGCGGGTGATGCGCTCATCGTGATGGTTGGAGATGACGTGGCCGATTTCATGGCCGATCACGGCCGCCAGCTGGTCCTGGTTCCTGGCCACGCTGAAGATGCCGGTGTAGACGCCGACCTTGCCGCCCGGGAGGGCGAAGGCGTTGGGATCCTTGTTGACGAACACGGCGGTTTCCCAGCCGGTGGTCCGCCACTGCGGCGGCAGTTCCTTCGTCAGCGCATTGACCACGCAGCGCACGTAGGCGATCTGCTTGCTGTCCTTGCTCTGCGGCACCTTGGACTTCTGCTCGGAGAAGGCCTGCAGGCCCATCTGGTTGAGCCGGTCCTTGGAGACGGCCCCGACGTACTGGGTGCGGCCGGTGGGCGATTTGGTGGTGGCGCAGGCGGCGACGGTCGCGGCGATCGCCAGGCCGAGCAACAGCGGCAGCGGTTTCATCAACATTTTCATCAGGGCTCCCCGGTCGAGATGACGGGGACGTTTTAGCCCTGCGAGGATTAATCCCCGATCAACCAATGCCCAGGACGATCATGATGCAGGCGGCGAGATTGTTGAGCGCATGCACCCCGATCGGCGCCCACAGCGTGCCCGTGCGGCGGTAGATCCAGGCCAGGGCGAGGCCCATGAGGACGTAGTACCCCCACAGCAGCGCCGCGGCGGCGGGCGAGTTGTTGCCCATGCCCGGAAATTCGTGCGCCAGCGCGAACAGCACCGAACTGAGCAACGCGCCCAGCACGGGGCGACCGGCCGCCCACAGCCGCCCGAACAGCACGCGTCGGAACAGCACTTCCTCATACAGCGGCGCCAGCACGACAGCGAACGCCCACAGCAGCCAGGGCATGCGCTGCTGGATGTCCTGCATGATCTCCAGGTTGCTCGGCGCGAACTTGGAATCGATCCATGTGGCGAGCGAGGTCGTCCCCATGCTCGCGCACATGACGACCACGAGCGTCAGCAGCACCCAGCCCCAGGTCGATGGCTTGCGCGCCGCCTGCCAGGACAGCGCGCGCTCCTGCACGCTGGCGCGGCGACGCCAGAAATAAACCGTGAACGCCGCGGCGGACATTCCCAGCAAGGTCATCAACAGGAGCGACAGCGTGCCCGGCCCTTGCTGGATCACCGCCGGATCGAAGGGCACGCCGCGGCGACTCTGTTCGAATCCGAGCCAGACGCCCCACAGCATGCTGTAGGCGATGCTCACCGCGAGCATGATCGCCACGGCGATCACGGCATCGAGCGCGAACGCCCACACCGGCGATGCCACCCGTTGCGGCGGCAATGCCGGGATCGTCTGCGTGTTCGGATCGTAAGCTTCCATGCGCGTCCCCTTGCTTCGCCTGGGACGTCCATCGGGACGCCCGTGAGGCGTTCTGTTTCAGACGTCCAGATCAGACATCCAGGTTTGCCACCTTCAAGGCGTTATCTTCGATGAACTCGCGGCGCGGTTCCACCACATCGCCCATCAGCGTGGAGAAGATCTGATCCGCGGCCACCGCGTCCTCGATCTTCACCTGCAGCAGGCGACGCGTTTCCGGATTCACCGTGGTATCCCACAGCTGCTCGGGATTCATCTCGCCCAGGCCCTTGAAGCGCTGGATTTGGCGGCCCTTCTTCGCTTCTTCCAGCAGCCAGGCCTGCGCTTGCGCGAAGCTCGCCACCGGCTGCGCGCGATTGCCGCGCACGATCTGCGCGCCCTCGCGGATCAGGCCGTGCAGCAGCGATGCAGCATCGCGCAGCGGACGCAGTTCGCCGCTTTCGAATACCGACAGCGGCAGCACCTGCACCAGCTCCTCGCCCATGTGACGGCGCGTGATCAGCAGCGCGGCTGCTCTGGATTCGTTGGCCAGCTGCAACTGCAGCGAATAGCGCGGCTTGCCGAGCCCGCTGCGATTGATGCGGGCTTCCAGCGCGTCGAGCTCATGACGTTCGTCGGTGTTCGCGACCAGATGCTGGGCATCGAGCGGCGTGAAGTCGATCAGCGCTTCGAGCACGCTCGGATCGTAGCGATGCGCGTTGCGTGCGATGGTCTCGCGCGCACCCGCATAGGCGAGCAGCAGTTTCTCCAGCGCCGAGCCTTCGATCGCCGGCTCGCCGGTGGCGGGAATCAGCGAGGCCGCCTCGACCGCGCTGTTGGCGAGATACGCATCGAGCGCCGCATCATCTTTCAGATACAGCTCGTTCTTGCCCTGCTTGATCTTGTACAGCGGCGGCAGGCCGATGTAGATGTGGCCGCGCTCGATCAGCTCCGGCATCTGCCGGTAGAAGAACGTCAGCAGCAGCGTGCGGATGTGCGAGCCGTCGACGTCGGCGTCGGTCATCAGGATGATGCGGTGATAACGCAGCTTGTCCGGGTTGTACTCGTCCTTGCCGATGCCGGTGCCGAGCGCGGTGATCAGCGTGCCGACTTCGGCGCTGCCGAGCATGCGATCGAAGCGCGCGCGTTCGACGTTGAGGATCTTGCCCTTTAGCGGCAGGATCGCCTGCGTCTTGCGGTTGCGGCCTTGCTTGGCCGAGCCGCCCGCCGAGTCACCCTCGACGATGAACAGTTCCGAGAGCGCCGGGTCCTTTTCCTGGCAGTCGGCGAGCTTGCCGGGCAGGCCGGCGATATCGAGCGCGCCCTTGCGGCGGGTCAGGTCGCGCGCCTTGCGCGCGGCCTCGCGGGCGCGGGCGGCCTCCACGATCTTGGCGGTGATGGCACGGGCTTCGAGGGGGTGTTCTTGCAGGAACTCCTCCAAACGTGCACCGAACGTGCTCTCAACAACCGGTCTCACTTCCGATGAGACGAGCTTTTCCTTGGTCTGCGAGGAGAAGCTCGGGTCCGGCACCTTCACCGACAGCACGGCGATCAGGCCTTCGCGCATGTCGTCGCCCGACAGCGTGACCTTGGCCTGCTTGGCGATGCCGTTCTGCTCGATGTAGTTGGTCAGCGTGCGCGTAAGCGCGGCACGGAAACCAATCAGGTGCGTGCCGCCGTCCTTCTGCGGGATGTTGTTGGTGAAGCAGAACATCGTTTCCTGGTAGGCGTCGGTCCACTGCAGGGCGACGTCGACAGTGATGCCGCTCTGTTCGCCGGTCACCGAGATCACGTTCGGATGCAGCGGATTCTTCAGCTGCGCCAGATGCTCGACGAAGCTGGCGATGCCGCCGGCGTACTGGAACACGTCGCGACGCACGCCTTCCTCGAGCGTGTGCCCGCCGCGTTCGTCGGTCAGCGTGATCTTCACGCCCGAGTTGAGGAAGGACAGCTCGCGCAGGCGCTTGGCGAGGATGTCGTAGTGGAATTCGATGTCGGTGAAGGTCTCGGCCGAGGGCCAGAAGCGCACCAGCGTGCCGCGCTTGCCGTCCTGCGGTCCGACCACGGCCAGCGGCGCCAGGGGCTCGCCCATGGCGTATTCCTGGTGGTGGTGGTGGCCGTCGCGCCAGATGTCCAGGCTGAGCCTGGAGGACAGCGCGTTGACCACCGACACGCCGACGCCGTGCAGGCCGCCGGAAACCTTGTAGCTGTTGTCGTCAAACTTACCGCCGGCGTGCAGCTGGGTCATGATGACCTGCGCCGCCGAGACGCCTTCTTCCTTGTGGATGTCGACCGGGATGCCGCGGCCGTTGTCGAACACGCTGACCGAGCCATCCTCGTGGATGGTGACCACGACGTCGTCGGCATGGCCGGCGAGGGCTTCGTCGATGGCGTTGTCGACCACCTCGAACACCATGTGGTGCAGGCCGGTGCCGTCGTGGACGTCACCGATGTACATGCCGGGGCGCTTGCGCACGGCGTCCAGGCCGCGCAGCACGGTGATCCGGCTGGAGTCGTAGTCGTTCGGGGCGTTCTTGTTCTGGTTTGGGCCGGCGCCAGCTCCGGTGGGGAGGGCGTCGTCGGTTGTTTCGGTCATGCGGCTCAAGGCTCCCGCGGCGGCGGCGTTGGGAGCCGGCGCCGAGACACATTAGCTATAGGGATTTGTGGCGAAATTATAGCATCCGGAAGGCGGCGAAGCCGCCGTGCCGGCGCGGTCGCAGTCAGCGTGGAGGCGGGTTGGCGCGGGTTCTCTTGCGTTTCCCGTGACACGCGGGTGCTTGAAGGAAATGTTTCGCGGCAACTTGTAGGGCGGGCCTTGGCCCGCCATGACCATCTCAAAAATGGCCACCTCAAAAACCCGACGCTCCATCGAAAGCCGCCACGAACAGATCATGGCGATGGCGGGCCAAGGCCCGCCCTACGGGCTTATGGCGCCTTGTTCCACGTGGAACCTCGCCGTTTCCAGCCCCAGCCGGGCCAGGGAGGCCGGGATCTCGGTCCCGGTGACGATCACCTGGGCGGCCCCCGCGGCCAGGCGCTGCAGGACGCGGCCCTGATGGGCCTGATCCAGTTCCGAGGCCAGATCGTCGAGCAGCACCACCGGCCATTCGCCGCGCTGGGCCACGTAGTGCTCCGCCTGGGCCAGGGTGCAGGCCAGAGCGGTGAGCTTGGCCTGACCACGGGAGAGGGTCTCTCCGTTCGGCAGGGCGGCATGGCGGACGCGCCAGTCGGCGCGGTGCGGGCCGACCGAGGTGTAGCCGGCGGCGAGATCGCGGTCGCGGGCCAGGAGCAGGGCGTCGGCCAGGGGCATATCCTCGCGGCGCCAGCCGGGCTGGAAGTCCAGCGTCGCAAGTCCGAGTTCCGGGGCAAGCTCGGTGGAGGCGGGTTGCAGGGCGTCCTGCAGCTGCTCCAGATAGCGCTGGCGCAGCCGGGTCAAAGGCTCTCCGGCCTCTGCCATCTCATGGTCCCAAGCTTCCAGCTGGGCGTCGCCGACGCGTCGCCCCGCCGTGCCGCGCTGCTTGAGCAGGCTGTTGCGCTGCTTCAAAGCGCGGGCATAGCGGCGCCAGTGCGGCAGGAAGGCAGGTTCCACGTGGAACAAGCCCCAATCCAGATAACGCCGGCGCGGTTCGCCGCCCCCGCTGACCAGGGCGTGGCTGCCCGGCTCGAAGGTCACCGCCGCCAGCGCAGCGCACAGTTCGCCCAACTGACCGACGGAGGCGCCGTCCAGCCGGCCCTCCCAGGCCTGCCCGCTATGGCGCAGGCCAACCTTGCGGACGCGTGCGCCGGCGTTCTCCCACCACTCGGCGAAGACTTCCACGGCCGGGGCGCCGCTGCGGATCAGGCCATCGCGGACGCGCCCGCGGAAGCTGCGGCCGTAGGCGAGCAGATGGATGGCTTCCAGTACGCTGGTCTTGCCGGCGCCGTTGTCGCCGGTGATCAGGTTGAGGCCGGGTACCGGGGCCAACGTGACCGTGTCGAAGCGGCGCAGGTCTCGGATGTCGAGGCGGGTCAGGCGCATGCGGAACGCCTAAAACGACACCGCCCGGCAGGTACCGGGCGGCGATGTTCCACGTGGAACCGCTTGATTGGAAAGTCCGGCCATCGTAGCCCCACCGTCAGCGGGGCGAGGTGGCCGGGCTCTTGCAGAGGGACCTGCATTACAGCCGGAGCGGCATCACGACGTGGCGGCACTTCTCGCTGCTCGCTTCCCGCACCAGGGCGGAGGAGTTGGCATCGCGCAGCATCAGCACCACGTGCTCGTCGCGCAGGGCGGTGAGGGCGTCCTGCAGGTAGTTGACGTTGAAGCCGACCGCCAGTCCATCCACCTTGGTCTCGGCCTCGACTTCTTCCTGCGCCTCTTCCTGCTCGGGGTTGTGCGCGTTGATCTTCAGCAGCCCCGGCGAGACTTCCAGGCGCACGCCGCGGTATTTCTCGTTCGACAGGATCGCCACGCGCTGCAGGGCAGCGCGCAGCACCTCGCGCTCGATCCGCACCTCGCGATCGGCACCGATCGGAATCACGGCCTCGTAATCAGGGAAACGGCCGTCGATCAGCTTGCTGGTGAAGGTGACATCGTCGCGCTTCACCCGGATGTGGCTGCGGCCCATCTCCAGCTCGAGCGCGCGATCGCCACCTTCGAGCAGGCGCTGCAGTTCCTGCACGCCCTTGCGCGGCACGATGATCTGGCGCTTGGCCTGCACCGCCACGTCGAGAGCCGACTCGCACAGCGCCAGACGATGACCGTCCGTAGCCACGCAACGCAGACGCTTGTCACCGAGATCAAACAGCAGGCCGTTGAGGTAGTAGCGCACGTCCTGCTGCGCCATCGCGAACGCGGTGCGTTCGATCAGTTCCTTCAACGCGGCTTCGGCGACGGACACACGTTCGGTCGCCTCGACTTCATCGACTGACGGGAAATCGTTCGCCGGCAGGCTGGCCAAGGTGAAGCGGCTGCGGCCGGCCTGCACCGTGATCTTGTCGCCGGTCTGCGACACCGTCACCTTGCTGCCGTCGGGCAGGGCACGGACGATGTCGAAGAGCTTGCGCGCCGGGATCGTGGTCTCTCCATCCTTGGCGTCCTCGACCGCGCTGCGCGCGACCATCTCGACTTCCAGATCCGTACCGGTCAGCGACAGCTGTCCGCCCTTCACCTGCACCAGCAGATTGGCGAGCACAGGTAGGGTCTGACGCCGTTCGACGACGTTGACCACTTGGCCCAGGGGTTTCAAAAACACTTCGCGCTGCAGACTGAAACGCATGTTGCTCAGGTCCCCTATGGCCATGCTCTAAGGAATTGGATAAATACAAAAGCAGGTGGTGCTGGTGTCGCCGAAATGCGTTGGTAACACCGATAACTTTTTGATTCTGAACGCTATTTTTCGAAGCCAGGTCCGTTGATAACGCACCGCTGGCTTCCGGACAAGCTGTGGACAACTTTTGGCGTCGTCCTCGGCCGGTCAGTTATCCACAGGTTCTCCCGGTTGCGTCCACTGCCTTCCGGGATAACTTCATCTGCTCACTCGCTGAGCTTGCGGATGAGTTTGTCCCAGTCCTCGCGCAGCTTGCCGTCGGTCTCGAGCAGGGTCCGGATCTGGCGGCAGGCGTGCAGGACGGTGGTGTGGTCGCGGCCGGCGAAGGCGTCGCCGATCTCGGGCAGGCTGTGCTCGGTCAGCTCCTTCGCCAGCGCCATCGCCACCTGGCGGGGGCGGGCCAGCGAACGGGTCCGGCGCTTCGACAGCAAATCCTTGATCTGCAACCCGTAGTAGTCTGCCACGACCTTCTGGATATTGGCGATGCCGATCGCCTGCTGCTGCGCGCGGAGCAGATCGCGCAGGGTTTCCTGGGCGAATTCCGCGGTGATCGCGCGTCCGGTGAAGTTGGCGCGCGCGGCCAGCGTGTTGAGCGCGCCTTCCAGATCGCGCACGTTGCTGCGCATCTTCTTGGCGAGCAGGAACGCGACGTCCTCGGGAATCTGCGCGCCGCGCTCGCGCGACTTCGACAGCACGATCTGCGCGCGCGTTTCGAAATCCGGCGGATCGATCGCCACCGACAAACCCCAGGCCAGGCGCGACTTCAGGCGCGGCTCCAGGCCGTCGACTTCGCGCGGATAGCGATCGCAGGTCATGATGATCTGCTGCTTGCCGTCGAAGAGCGAATTGAAGGTGTGGAAGAACTCTTCCTGCGTGCGGTCCTTGCCGGCGAAGAATTGAATGTCGTCGATCAGCAGCGCATCGATCTGCTGGAACTGGCGCTTGAACTGATCGGCGGATTTTTCCTGCAATGCACGGAAAAACGCGCTGTAGAACTGCTCCGAACGCAGATACAGCACGCGCGCGCCCGGATTGATGCGGCGCATCTCGTTGCCGGCGGCGAACATCAGATGCGTCTTGCCCAGGCCCGTGCCGCCGTACAGCAGCAACGGGTTGTGGGCGCGATCACCAGGCTTCTGCGCGGCCTGCCAGGCGGCGGCGCGGCCGAGCTGGTTGCTGCGGCCTTCGACGAAGTTGTCGAAGCTGTAATGCTCGTCGAGATTGCCGGAGAAGGACTCGCCGCCGGGAAACCCGCGCACAGGCGTCGCAAAGGCCGGCGCGACGTGTGTGGCCTGCACGGTCGTCGCGCGCGGCAGCGAACCGATTTCCAGCGACACCTCCGGCGAGCCGGCGAAATGGTCGAGCAACTCGCGGATGCGCGCCAGATAGCGCGTGCGCACCTCGTCGCGAACGAAGGCGTTGGGCGCGTACAGCACGGTGGCGTCGTCGCGCCAGGTCGCCTGCAGCGGCTTCAGCCAGGTGTGTACGTCCTCGGCCGGGAATTCGGCTTCCAGGCGTTCCAGGCAGCGCGGCCAGGCGTCGGGGTGGGAAGTGAGACTCATTGAAACCAGATAAGGGAAACAGGCGCCGGGTGCCGGCATGCCCGAACCGCGACGGAGCGGAGCAGACTATCACCGGGCCCGGGGCGGCGCATCTGCGATCGTGCCATTGCTGCGCGGAAAGTCATGTGTGGCCATAAAAAAACCTCTCTCCCCGTCCGGGGAGAGAGGTCCGTGGTGATGTGAAACAAGCACCCGGCCCAGGCCGGGTGCCCGTGCCTTATCGGAGCGTGAAGTCCGGCCAGCGCAGCAGTGCCTTCTCCACGATCTCGAGGAGGTAGTTGCTCTGGAACGAGTCTTCCATCTTGTCGGTCTCGTTTTCGTTGTTGTACGGCTGAATGGTGGTCACGGCGCGGCCGCTGGCCACCGTGTCGGCGCCATTGAAAATGCCATCCTCGTCGCGGTCCAGCGCGATGCGACGGCCCGAACCCGGCGGTGCGCAGGTGAAGGTGGCGCTGTTGCCCTCCTGCACGAGCAGGCCGCGCAGATCGGCGTCCGAAATCGACGGATAGACGGCACTGTCGGTCACGAACTTGCCATCGTCCTGCAACAGCAGGCCATAGGACTGTCCATTGATCTTCGCGCTGGCGACAAGATCGCATTCCGGCGTCAGCGGCCCACCCGTGCGCGTGTGCGCCAAGGCGCGCTGCTCAAGCAGATCCAGACGCGAGACCGCGCCCGCATTGCCTGCACCCAATGTGACCTGCTGGCCGACGATCGGTGCGAGACCGGTGTCGGTGACGTACAGGAAATCGGCCACCTTGGGAATGTCGTCCTGGGAGCGGAACACGAACACGCGGCTATCGAATCCAGCTTCCCGGGTTCCGAACCTCAGGAAGGTGTCCACCGTGTCGACGGTGCCATCGTTGAGGAAGCCGAAGCCGGACACCTGATCGCCCATGAACGTACTGGCGAAACCGCGGATGTTGAAGCCGAACTTGCCGACCTTCTGATACAGGTTGCGGAAATGCGGGATCTTGAAGTCCTGCGAGATGGGCGTGCTTTCGAAGGACATCAGGGTCGATCCACCGAAGCGCTGCGAGTCCGGCTGCACCGAATGGCATTCGTTGCAGGTGAGCATCGAGCCATTCATGATGCCGATGTCGTCGCGGAAGGTCGGGAAGCCCGAAGTGAGCTGGTTGTAGAACACTTCCTTGCCGGCGGCCTGGTTGGGCGTGAGGCTGTTGTCCAGGTTGCGGATCGGGTTCGGCGGATAGCGCAGCTGCATGATGAAGTCGGTGAACTGATTCA
The DNA here is from genome assembly GCF_058803905.1 of Luteimonas sp. GW821-FHT14E02. Lineage (NCBI taxonomy): Bacteria > Pseudomonadati > Pseudomonadota > Gammaproteobacteria > Lysobacterales > Lysobacteraceae > Luteimonas > Luteimonas sp. GW821-FHT14E02. The sequence continues at coordinate 425,989 of NZ_JBXAPK010000001.1, forward strand.
ACTGGTCTTCCGTCGGCTGTTGCGCGCGCGCGAGCAATCCGGTGAAGGCGACGCGGAACTCCTTGAACGCGGCCTTCTCGAGCTGTTCACCGTTCACGCGCGTGGCGCCGGTGCGATCGCCGCGCCAATGCTGCGGGCCCTGGAATTCCAGGCCGCGGAAGCTCTGCGTGGTCATCGGTCCCTTCAGTGGATGATTGGCGCGCGTGGCCAGGAACAGCGAAAGCGGATCGGAATACTTGCGAGGATTCGGCTTCCACGTATCCCTCGGATTGCCCAGATCCCAGGCCAGTCCGTCCATGTCGCCGAACAGATGGCAGGTGCCGCAGGACACGTCGCCCTTGGCCGAGGCGAAGCGCGCGTCGTAGAGGAACGGACGACCCTTGACCACGAAATCCGGTTCCGGGTTGTACATCGGCACGGATGCGGTTTCAGCGCGCGATGCGGTGTTCACCACCGCGATGCTGTTGTTGAAACGCGTGAGCACGTACATGCGGCCACGCGCTTCGTCCAGCACCAGGCCGGCGGGACCGCCGCCGCTGACGTTGATGTGCGCGCTTTCCGACGGCACGAAGCTGTCGTTCTCCAGCTGGTCGACGTTGAACACGCCGATCTTCGAGGAACCGTAGGCCGCCAGGTACAACGTCTGGCCGTTGTCGCTGACCTGCATCTGCAGCGGCATCGCCAGGCTGCGCTGGCTGTCGCCGGGTGAACCGAGCGTCTGCGCATCCACCAGGTGCTTGTTGAGGTTGCGCGGCAGCACCTGCCCGTTCTTGATCACGGTGATCTGGTTGCGGATGAAGCGGCCGTTGACCGAGAGCTTGCCGTCGGTGCGATCGTCGCCTTCGAAGCGTTCGAGATTTCTCGCATCGTAGTTGGACACGTACAGCGCGCCCGAAACCGGATTGACGGCGATGTTGAACAGCGAGGTGCCCACGTGCGGGATTTCCTGCTTGATCACCGGCGAGGCGGCGTTCGCGTCGATTGCGAACACGTCCTTGTCCGGCAGCGAGTAGGGCACGAAGGCGTCCCAATTGGTGCCGTAGCTGTCGACCCAGTGACCGTTCTTGTATTGCACGATCACGCCGGTGTTGGGGGCTTTCTTGGCGCCCAGGATTTCCAGGTTGCTGCCGCCAAGACCGCTGGCGTCGGTGCTGAGTCCCTTCTTGCCGTACTTGGTGCTGTTCGGCCCGAAGATCAGGTTGGTGGAGCCGACGACGGTGGTCTGGTTGCCGGACTTGAAGATCGCCGCGTACACCGTACCGCCATCCGGGCTCACCGCCAGACCGCGCGCGGGCATGCCGAACAGCGGGAGCACCTTCAGCGGCGCGACATCGCCCTGCGCCTGATCGACGCTCGGTGCGTCGAACACCCACACGTCGGCGCGACCGACACCCGGCGTCAGTAGCGCCGGATCCGACGGCGAGTTCTGACCGCGGTGCGCGGTGGTGACGAAAGCGCGCTGCTTGCTGGGACCGGCGAAGACGATGTCCTGCGGTTCGTCGCCGACCTGCAGCGTGCGCTTCACGGCCGGCTTCGGCGCGGCCAGATCGACGACGCTGACGCTGTCGGACAACGTGTTCACCACCCAGGCCTCGCCATCGTTGCGCAGCGAGACGGCGACCGGCTCCAGACCGACCGGCACGCTGTCGAGCAGGCGCGGCACGGTCTGCGTGACGTCGAAGATTTCCAGACGGTTGTCGGGCGTGTTGACCGCATACAACCGCGTCTTGTCGGAATTCAGCGCGAGCGGGCGTACCTGGCCGCTTTCGAAGGTGTTGTACGAGCCGTTGACCTTGATGTCGATCTGCGCGACTTTCGGCAGCGGCAGCAATTGCAACGGATAGCCGACCTGGAATTTCAGGCGATCGAAACCGGTGAAGCCGGGATCCGGCGTGTACACCAGATGTGGCGGCGTTCCGGACAGCGTGCCGTGCTTGGGCTGTTCGATGACCTTGTACTGATACAGCGGATCGGTTTCGTCGGCGAGGAAGTCACCGCCCGGGCCGAGGGCGCGCAGCCGGATCGGCACCGGCTGATCGCGCGTCGTCACCGCGGCCGTCTGGCGCGCGTTGGGAACTGTTTCTTCGCGTGCGCGGATCAGCGCGATGATCACATCCGGAATGACCGGAATGTTGATCAGGGACGTGATGATGAGCTGGAGTGCCTTGTTCAAGGCGGAGACGCCGCCGGTGCCTGGCGGAAGCGGTTCGGTGGGAGTCTCGTCCGCGAGCACGCTGTCGGTGGTCGTCGAGAGCGACGTCGTGGCGGTGGTCGTGGCGCGTGCCGACGACGCGCCTCTTGCCGCCGAGACCAGGCTGGCGGGCGTGACCGGCATGGAGCCGGCGCGGGTAGAGCGTGGAGGGTCCAGGAATTGGGACGCGGCGGCCATGGCACCGACCGATAGTCCCAACCCCGCCAAGGCTAAGGCGAGTTGTTTGAAGCGCATAAGGGTTCCCCGTTTCGTTTCGGATGGCTGACGGGCAAGCTGGCTTGTCCGGAGCGGCGCTATGAGTGAGCGCTGGCTCAAACTGAGGGAACCGCGATGAAATTGCAGTGAAGTTCACAATAATATTGTGAGTAAAATCACATAGTTATCACAAATCTGAAGTCGGGTGCCGCTGGCACGCTGAGCCAGGGCGACGCGGTACCGCCTGGCCGATACAGACCTGACTTGACCATCGGGCCCAGGCATCGCTAAAGTAGTCGGTCTTGCTTTCAGAATTTGGCATTCAGCCATGGCCACCAAGCGCACCTACCAACCCAGCAACCTCAAGCGCAAGCGCGACCACGGCTTCCGTGCCCGCATGAAGACCGCCGACGGCCGCAAAGTGCTGGCCCGCCGCCGCGCCAAGGGTCGCAAGCGCCTGACCGCCTGACGGCAGGCCTTGTGCTGGTCGCCGGCCTTCCACAGGTCCGGACGCGCCGGCTCCCGACAATGTCGCCGCAATGACCGCCGGTCTCCCGCCCCGGGCGCGGGTCCGTGCACGCGCCGATTTCGACCGCATCTTCCAGCAAGGCCGCCGCACGGCCTCGCCTCTGTTCGCGCTGCACCTGTGTGCCGATGGCGAACCTGCGCGACTGGGCCTGGCGGTTTCGCGCAAAGTCGATCCCAATGCCGTCGGCCGCAACCGCATCAAGCGCGTGCTGCGCGAAACCTTTCGCCAGCTGCGCGCGCAACTGCCGGCGGGCAGTTACGTGATCGTGGCCCGTCCTCCGGCCGCAAAAAGCGACAACGCCGTGCTGCGTGAGGCCTTCCTGCAACTGTTACAACGCGCCGGCGCATTGCCCGTATCGCCGGGGGGCGGCACAATTCGCCCCGCCCCGTCCGTCGACTCCCCTTCCCGTCCTGCGTCGGATGCTTCTGCTTCCGACGGCCCAAGCACGCCTGCCCGATGAATCCGACTCGTACGATCCTGCTCTTCGCCTGGCTGACGGTGGCCGCCTTCCTGTGGCTGGAATGGAACAAGGAACGCAACGCGCCGCCCGCCCCGGCCGCGACCGAGCAATCGGCGCCGAGCGCCGCGATTCCCACGCTGATTCCAGGGCAGAACGCACCCACGGTGCCGAGCGCCGCATCCAGCGCCCCCGCCACGCCGAGCGCCGCTGCGCCGACGCCTGCCGCGAACGCTTCCGCCACCCGCGTGACCGTCACCACCGACGTGCTGCGCCTGGTGCTGGACGGCGGCAACGTGTTCGACGCGGAACTGCTGCAGTACCCGCAGACGCGCGAGAAGGGCAGCCCGCCGGTCAAACTGCTCGACGAGAACGCCGCGCATTACTACGTCGCGCAAAGCGGCTGGACGGGACAGAACGGCGCGAGCGCGCCGAATCACGTCAGTGGTTTCGTCGCCGAGAATCCCGCCAACACCAATGTCGCGCTTGCGACCGGGCAGGGTGAAATCTCGGTGCCGTTCGTGTGGAACGGACCGGACGGCGTGACCATCCGCCGCATCTGGACGATCAAACGCGGCAGCTATGCGATCGAAGTGCGCGATGAAGTCGCCAACGCCGGCGGCAAGCCGTGGGCAGGCTATGTCTATCGGCAGCTGGCGCGCATTCCGCCGGAAATCAAAAGCAGCATGACCGATCCGGCGTCCTACAGCTTCCTCGGCGCGACGTGGCTGGACGCGGATCAAAAATACCAGCGGCGCAAGTTCAAGGATTTCGCCGAAGACGGCCCGGTGAACGTCACCGTGACCGGCGGCTGGATCGCCATGCTCCAGCACCATTTCCTGAGCGTGTGGATTCCGCAGCGCGATCAGGCGGCGTTGTTCTCGCTCGCGCACACCGGCCGTGTGGACAGCATCGCCGCCACCGGTCCCGCGTTCACCGTCGCGCCCGGCGCGAAGGACGCGACCAGCGCGCGTCTGTGGGTGGGACCGAAACTGGTCAAGCAGATCCAGGCGCAGGATGTGCCCAAGCTCGATCGCGCGGTCGACTACAGCCAGTACTCCTTCTTCGCGATGCTGGGCGAGGGCCTGTTCTGGGTGCTGGACAAGCTGCACGGCCTGTTCGGCAACTGGGGCTGGACCATCATCGGCATGGTGCTGCTGCTGAAGCTGCTGCTGTTCCCGCTCTCGGCCGCGCAGTACAAGTCGGCGGCGAAGATGCGCAAGTTCCAGCCGCGCGTGGCGCAGCTGAAGGAACGCTACGGCGACGACAAGCAGAAATTCCAGCTGGCGCTGATGGAGCTGTACAAGAAGGAGAAGATCAATCCGGTGGGCGGCTGCTTGCCGATCTTGCCGCAGATGATCATCTTCATGGCGCTGTACTGGGTGCTGATGGAATCGGTGGAACTGCGCCAGGCGCCGTGGACGCTGTGGATCCAGGACCTGACCGCGCGCGATCCGTTCTTCATCCTGCCGATCCTCAACATGGCGATCATGTGGACGACGCAGAAGCTCACGCCCGCGGTCGGCATGGATCCGATGCAGCAGAAGATGATGCAGATGATGCCGCTAATTTTCGGCGTGATCCTGGCGTTCCTGCCGGCGGGTCTGGTGTTGTATCAGGTGGCCAACGGTGGGCTTGGGTTGTTGCAGCAGTGGTTGATGCTGAAGAAGTATTCGGATCCGCCGGGTGGGAAGGTGGTAGTGGCTGAGAAGTCCTGACTTCCTGGTTTGATGCTTGTCATCTCAGCCTTGGATCAAATCTGGGGCTGGCCGGGTTTCGCCCCCCGAGGCGGAACCCATTTTTGCTGTTGCTTCTGCCGCTGCTCGTCATTCCGGCGAAAGCCGGGTTTTCAACAGCCGAATGGCTGGTCATCCAGCTTCTCGCTTGATCGTCGTCCCAGCGAAAGCTGGGATCCATTTTTGCTTTCGCTGTTGCTTGTGAAGAGCAACAGCGTTTCGTCCGCTACGCGGCCGAGTTCATTTCTTTTGATAAGCGTCAAAAGAAACGAACCAAAGAAAAACGCTTTCCCCGACGAAGCAGCCCCAGAGTTTCATTGCTATCGGGATTTTTCGACTCGCCATCCTGGCTCGGTCGAAAAACGGCGCACATCCCTGTGCGCCGCCCTCCGGGTCTCCGGCTGGTGGGGGCGCTCAAGCATTTTTAGAAGCGAAAGGCGAGGCAAAGCCGAGCAGCTTTTGCTCTTGGCTGCTAAACCTTGCGAGCCATGATTGCCTCTAGACCCGAAGGGCGGCGGGCATGGATGCCCGCCGTTTTCCGACCGAGCCATGGATGGCGAGTCGGAAAATCCTGGGGCTCAATCCGCCATGGGATTGCTGTGTCGAGAAAAGCGCTTTTCTTTGGTTCGTTTCTTTTGACGCTTATCAAAAGAAATGAACTCGGCCGCGCAGCGGACGAAACGCCTTTGCTTCTGAACGCTCTTGCTCCCGATTCTGCGAACATAAGCCAATGCCAGCCACAACCGACACCATCGCCGCCATCGCCACCGCCCCAGGCGCCGGCGGCGTCGGCATCGTGCGCCTCTCCGGCCCGTGCGCGCGCGAGATCGGAGAAGTGGTCTCCGGGAAACAACTGACACCACGACAAGCCCAATACGCCCGCTTCGTCGACAAGGACGGCACCACCATCGACGACGGCATCGTCCTGCTATTCCAGGCCCCCGCCAGTTACACCGGCGAGGACGTGGTCGAACTGCAGGCACACGGCAGCCCGGCGGTTTTGCAGCAACTGGTGCACCGCTGCCTGGCCCTGGGCGCCCGCGACGCGCGCCCCGGCGAGTTCAGCGAACGCGCGTTCCTCAACGGCAAACTCGATCTCGCCCAGGCCGAGGCCGTGGCCGATCTGATCGCCGCCAGCGACATGCGCGCCGCACGTGCGGCCCGTCGCGCGCTCGACGGTGTCTTCTCGAGCCGCGTCGACGCCATCGCCGCCGAATTGCTGCGGTTGCGCATCCACACCGAGGCCGCGATCGATTTCGCCGACGAGCCGCTCGACACGCTCGGCGGCACGCAGCTGCGCACGGGGCTTGATCATGCGATCACGTCACTCGCGTCGCTGCTCACCGACGCCGAACGCGGGCAGAAGCTGCGCGACGGACTGCATGCGGTGATCGTCGGCCCGCCCAACGCGGGCAAGAGTTCGCTGCTGAACGCGTTGGCCGGAAGCGAACGCGCGATCGTCACCGACATCGCCGGCACCACCCGCGATCTGTTGCGTGAAACCATCCGCATCGACGGCGTCGAGCTGACCCTGGTCGATACCGCCGGCCTGCGCGAAACCGAGGACACGATCGAGCGCGAGGGCGTGCGCCGGGCGCACGCCGAGCTCGAACGCGCGGACCTGGCGATCGCGGTGCTGGATGCGCGACAACCCGAGGCCGACCGCGCCGCGGTCGCGGCGGCGATCGCCGGCGTGCCGTTGCAGCTATGGCTGCACAACAAGGCGGACCTGTTGCCGGGGGCGGAAGGGAAGGAGGCCACGGCGGACACGCAGGACGTCCTCCGCGTTTCGGCGCGCACCGGCATCGGCCTGGACCGGCTGCATGCGCGCTTGCGCGCGATCTGGGCGCAGGGCGGCTCGGAAAACGCCGAGGGCGCGTTCACGGCGCGTGCGCGCCAGGTGGAGGCGCTGCGCCGGGCCGGAGACGAACTGGAGATGGCGCGCACGGCCCTGGCCGGGGAAACCCTAGACCTGGCCGCCGAGTCGCTGCGCGCCGCCCACGATGCGCTGGGCGAGATCACTGGCCGGGTCGTCCCGGACGATCTGCTCGGCCACATCTTCTCCACTTTTTGCATCGGCAAGTGACATGCGGCGGCGTATCGAGGGTATCGGCGCCGTGTGTGTTAAGCGATCACGTTAAATCGCGCGTTGGCGCGATCGCGTCACGGTTCTAACCGGACCTGGTTGACAAACACGCGCTACTATCGCGTCCTTAGGAGGTGCCACAAAGGCACGCCAGGGGGATAACAGAAATGCCTGCTCCACGAATGGTTCCACGAACGCGACGACATCGGACGGTCTGCGCGCGGATGACGGCGGGTGCCGTCCTCATGCTTGCGCTCGTCGCCTGCGGCAAGAAGGAAGATGCCGCAAGCACTGCGACGCCTTCCGGTGCCGCATCGTCCGCCGCGCCGGCACCAGCCGTGTCACAGGAAGTGGCGGCGCTGAACGCCGATACGCTGCGCGACAAGGCTGCCAAGGCCTATCAGGAAAGCCGCCTGTACGCGCCCGCCGGCGACAACGCCATGGAGTACTACCTGGCGCTGCGCGACAAGGCGCCCGGCGATCCCGGTGCATCCAGCGCGTTGACCGACCTGCTGCCGATGGCCGTCATCGCCACCGAGCAGAGCCGTGATCGCGAGGATTTCACCGAGGCGCAGCGCCTGTACAGCCTGCTCGAAAAGGCCGATCCGAGCCATCCCGCGCTGGCACGCCTGAAGGCGAGCATCACGTCCGCGCAGGAAGCGGTGACCAAGCGCGGCGAGGAAGAAAAGCTGACCGCCGAACAGGAGCAGGCACGCACCGCGCAGCTCGAAAAGGAACGCCAGCAACAACAGGCGGCGCAACAGCAGCAGGCGGCACAGCAACTGGCCGCGCAGCAGGAGACCGAACGTCAGGCCGCCGCGCAGCGTGAAGCCGAAAGCAAGGCCGCGGCGCAAAGGGAAGCCGAGCGCCAGGCCGCCGCGCAGCGCGAGCAGCAGACCGCCACCGCTGCGGCGCCGAAGGCGGAAGCCGAACCCGCCGCCGCGCCGACACTGCGACCGGTCAGCACGCCCCAGCCGCGCTATCCGATGGATGCCCTGCGCGCGGGGCAGTCGGGTGAGGTGGAAGTCGAGTTCACGGTCGGCACCGACGGGACGGTCACCGGCGCCCGCGTCGTGCGCGCGAATCCACCACGCGTGTTCGATCGCGAAGCGGTCGCGGCGGTGAGGCGCTGGCGTTTCGAGCCGGTGCCGACGGCGGTGACGACGCGGCGCAAGATTGGATTCAGCGCCAGCAAGTAAAAATTCGAAAGAGTTTGAAGATCGAGAGCCGCGCAGAAATGCGCGGCTCTCGTTTTTTGCTCTTCATTTCCGCGAAGGCGGGAATGACGAAGAATGTCGAACCGATCCGAGAACGCTTCGACTTCTTCGGGGTTCGCTATCAACCCGAAATCGCCAGCCGCTCCTGCTGATACCGCCGCGTCGCCGCGAACCACAGCACGGCAGCGAGTCCCAGACCCGCGGCGAAATACACCGTCCACTCCTGCGGCATGATGGTTTCGCTTCGGATCACCTTCAACAGGATCTGGTTCTGCGCCAGGAACGGCACCACGTACTGCCACAGCTCCGTGCGCACCGGATTCACCATCAGCAGGATCGTCGGCACCATCGGCAGCAGCATCAGGATCGGCATGTGGCCCTGCGCTTCCTTCACCGATTTCGAGCCGGCCGAAATGTAGGTGAGCAGCGAACTGCCGATCAGCAGCATCGGCACCAGGATCAGCAGCATCTTCGCGATCGCCGGTCCGCTCACGTCCATCACGCGGCCGACGCCGGGCGCGAGCAACGTGCCGGCCTTCAACGCGAGCAGCGTCAGCGACAGGCTGATCAAACCGACGATGCACGCCGCGGCCATCTTGCCGCTGACGATGGCGCTGCGCGAAGCCGGCGTGGCCAGCAGTGGTTCCAGCGATTGGCGCTCGCGCTCGCCGGCGGTGGCGTCGATGATCAGGTGCGAGCCGCCGATGAAGGCGCTCAGGATCAGCAGGTAGGGCAGGAACACCAGCGCCATGCTGCGCCGCGCTTCCGGTGTCGACAGGTCCTTGTGCGAGACGGCCAGCGGCGCGGCCACGCTCGGGCTGATGCCGCGCGCGACCAGCCGCAACGCCGCGACCTTGCCGTTGTAAAGCGCCAGCGCCGCTTCCACGCGCGAGACCGGAATCGCGGCATCGTTGCGCGTGCTGTCGTGCACGATCTCCACCAGCGCCGGCTTTCCGGCGCGCCAGTCGTTGGCATAGCCCTCGCCGATGCGCAGGTAGACGTCTTCTTCCTGATTGCGGATCGCCGCGTCGGCATCGCCGGCGATCGGTTTGCGGGAGATGCCCTGGCTGGCGAGGAAGGCGATCAGGTTCGGCGCCTGTTCCGCGCCGACCATGGCGATGGCGAGCGGTTTCTCGGTCTGGCTCTTGGCGCGGTTCTGCGCCAGCGTGCCGATGCCGATGATCAGGCCAGGGACCAGCAGCGGGCCCATCACCAGCAGCAGGAACAAGGTGCGGCGGTCGCGCACCAGTTCGCGCAGCTCTTTCAGACAGACGATCAGCAAGGACTTCATGCGAGCATCCCTTCGTCTGAGCCGATCAGTTTCACGAACGCATCTTCCAGATTGGCTTCCGCCGTCTGCGCGCGCAGTTCGTCCGGCGTGCCTTGCGCGACGACGCGCCCGTGCGCGATCACCACGATGCGATCACACAGCGCCGCCACCTCCTGCATGATGTGGCTGGAGAAGATCACGCAACGGCCTTCCTCGCGCAGCTGCCGCAGGAAGTTGCGCAGGCCGCGCGTGGTCATCACGTCGAGGCCGTTGGTCGGTTCATCGAGAATGACGTTGCGCGGATCGTGCACCAGCGCGCGCGCGATCGCGGTCTTGGTGCGTTGGCCCTGGCTGAAGCCTTCGGTCTGCCGATCGAGGAAATCCTCCATCTGCAGCGCTTCGGCCAGTACGCGCGTGCGTGCATCGATCTGGGCGCGATCCATTCCGTGCAGTTCGCCGAAGTAGCGGATGTTCTCGCGCGCGGTCAGGCGCTTGTACACGCCACGCGCATCCGGCAGCACGCCGAGCGCGCGCCGCGCCGCAGCGGGATCGAGGGCGACGTCGCCACCGTCGACCGTCACGCGCCCGTGCTCCGGCGACATCAGCGTGTAGAGCATGCGCAGTGTCGTGGTCTTGCCGGCGCCGTTGGGGCCGAGCAGGCCGGTGATTTCGCCATCGCGCGCCTCGAAGCCGACATCGTCGACCGCGATCACGGGACCGGCCTTGCTCTTGAAGGTCTTGCGCAGGTGTTCCGCGATGATCATGGCGTCCATCCGTTGAATGTGGTGAACGGCGGCGTGTACGACAGGGTCGACAGGCAGTTCGTGTCCAGGGATTTCGCATCGGCGCTGTCGAAGAACAGCGCCAGCAGCTTGGGCATGCAGCCGGCGCCGATCACGTTGTGGCCCTGGCCGCGCAGCACCAGCGTTCGCGCGTTCGGCAGCGTCTTCGCGACGGCTTCGGCATAGGTTGGCGGTGTCACCGGATCGAGTTCGCCGGAGAGCAGTAACGCCGGCACGTCGCTGCGCAGCGGTGTGTGGAAATCGGCCGGCCGCTGTCCCTTCGGCCAGACTTCGCATTGCGCGAGCAGCGTCGAAATCAGCTCATTGCCGAGCAGGGAGTCGGCCATCGCCGGATCGCTGCGCAGGCCGTCGGCATCCTCGGCGCAGATCACTGACCACTGCATGCCCATGGCCATCTGATCGGAAAGATCGTCGCCCAGCATCTTCGACAACGCCATCAGGCCGTCGTAGCGGCCTTGCGCGCCTTCGTTGAGCAGCAGCGGCAGCACCGCGGCCGCGTCGGGCGCGTATGCGTACATGCGCGCGAGCGCGGCGACGTGCGCGCGCGTGAGCGTTTCCTGCTTGCTCTCGCCAGTGTTGGCGTCGCGATAGGTGACCTGCGGCGGCTGCGTCCGCAACCTCGTCATCAAGGTGTTCAGGCGTTCGCGCGGATTGCCGAGCGGCTTCGCGCAGTCCGGTCGCTTGCTGCACTGGCTGAATTGCAGATCGAGCGCGGATTCGAGGTTGCGCGCGAAATCGTTGCCGAGGTAGATCGTGTTCGGCGCCACCGAATCGAGCACCAGCGTGCGCGTGTGTTGCGGATAGCGGCGCGCGTACTGCTGCGCCACGCGCGTGCCGTAGGAGATGCCGAGCAGGTTGATCTTGTCGACGCTCAGCGCCGCCCGCACCGCGTCCAGATCGCGGATCGCATCGCTGGTGGTGTAGAAGCGGAGGTCCGCGCGCTTCGACAGAACATCTCGGCAGTACAGAGCCGCCGCGCGAGCGGAACCACCCGCTTCGATATCATCGTTGACCGGATCCTCGGCCGCATCACAGGCAAGCGAATTGGACGCGCCCGTGCCTCGCTGATCGACCAGGATCACGCCGCGACGCTTGCCCACTTCGCGGAACGCCCGCGCCACCATCGCGTAGCTCCGCGTCGCCGACTGCCCGGGGCCGCCGGCGAGCATGAACACCGGATCGGTGATGTCGCGATTGTCGTCGACCGCCGGAATCCAGGCGATGTTGAGCGCGATCCTGCGGCCCTTCGGCAGCGCGGGATTCTCGGCGACCTCGAACTTGCCGCATTGCGCTTCCACGCTCGGCGCGCCCGTGGGCGAGGGCAGCGTGCACGGCTGGAAGGCGATGCGGCCGAACATGCGTGTCGGCACCGGCGCGGCCGTTGCGCGGGCGGAGTCGGCCTTGTTCGCGGGCGCGGCCTGTTCGCTCGCGTAGCGGTACCCGAACCAGGCGAGCAGGCACAGCGCGACGAGGACGACTCTGGCTTTGCGGGACATGATGGCGGACATGATGCGGGACGGTCGATTCAGGATGACATGCCGGCGCCGTTGCGGAAACGTGACCAAAGGCAGGGCGGAGCCGCGCGGGCGCGAAAAAAACCCGACACGGACATGTCAGTTCCCCGCCAGCGAATCCGTTTTATAGATATGAGGGCGCATAGCGGACCCAGAACATTTGAACCCAAGGCTTCGGACATCGCGCACGGCATTCCCCTGCCGGCCGCGATTGCCAGGGACGGCTCTCTTCCCCGCGCGATCGCCTCGATCGAGAGCGGACCTTTATCGCAAGGAGTAGGCACATGCCCAGGAACAATGATCTCGAACACAACGTGCAGAACCTCGTCGAGGGCAAGCTGCTCAATCTCGACGTCACCCTCGCCTCGATGGTCAAGGGTGGGGCGCTGTCCGGACTGGATCCGTGGGACTTCTGGTGCGGCAACGGCTGGATCATCCGGCGCTGGCCAGGACCGCGCCGCTTTGAAGAATTCGACCGCGCCGCGCTGAAGGAACTGGTCCGCAACGAAATCGGCGCACAGCGGCAAGGTTGAGCATGCGATCGAACGTCGCGATGCAGGACGGGCCAACGCGGTCCGTCCTGTCCATGCCAGGCACGGCGAAGCTGCGCGGCACGTTCTGCGTCGATGCGGTGTTTTCGTATCTGCATGCGAACCTTCCCTCGTTGCGCGAATGCGCGCCGGGAGAGCGCGCCGCCGACAAGGCCGCGTGCGAGATCGCCCTGCTGTGCTGGGGCGTGGCGCGCAATGCCCCGGCGTGGGCGCGCGTGCGCTCGCAGGCCGAGCCGCTGTTGGAGTGGGCCGAGACGCGCCTGCGCGGTGATGCCGTCTTCGAAGGGATGCTGTGGCAGCCGTCGCGATTGCCGATGCTCGCGCTCGGCGATGGATTCCTGGCCGCGCTCGGATACGACATACCGGGATTCCGCATCGCCGCTTCCGCCGTCCACGCCTCAGGGTTGGGTGCGCATTGCGAGCGCAGTCCTTATCAGGCACTGGAAGTCGCCTTTGGCGAAGGCTTGTCGGGTGGCGAACCGGGGCCGCAGCCGCTGCATTGGTTGGCGCGTTCCCCATTTCTGCCGCTGCTGACGGTCGACGACGGCTACGCACTGACGCACGCCATCTTCTACCTCACCGACTTCGGTCAAAATCCATTGCCGCGCGACTATGCCGCGGCGGACATCCACGACACACTGGAAACCGGACTGTGGTGGTGCCTGTGGCGGCGCGATCTCGATCTGCTGGCCGAACTGCTGTTGTGCGCGCTGTTCACCGACATGCCCGCCACTGCCGCGATTCGAACCGCGAATGCGGTGCTGCGCGCCTGCGCGGACCAGCACGGACATCTTTCGGCGTGGGAAGACCTGCCCGCGCCGCATGGCGCGGCGCCACGTTTCTTCCAGCGCTATCACCCGCTGCTGGTCGCGGCATTGCTGGACAGCGAGCTTGAGCGGCGTGCGGTGTCGTGGTCACGCGCGACGGCCGTGCTCGCCACCGACATGCCGGCCGGGCGTGGTGATCCGACGGCGGTGCTCGGCATCGAGGAATCGCGCGAACGTCTCGGCGCGCTGCTGGCGGAGGCTTTCGACGACGCGCTCGCGACCTGCTACGGCGGCAGCCTGCGCGATGCGCTGTCGCCGCAGGCCTGCGTGCGGCCGGCCAGCGAGGATTGGCGCATCGTGCTCGGATTCGTGCGTCGCGATGCGTGGACGGTGACGGCCGGCGTCGCCGCTCAGCTACGCCGCATGCGCACGACAGCCTGCCTGCGCCATGCGATGCGCTGGCTGGAAACGCTGGCCCCGGTGGTGGCCGCGCGCGGCGGCGCCTGACGGCCAATTGCGAACGTTCGCTTCGGGCCGAACGCGAGCCCGCGCGCCGGAAGACACGCGTTCATACGAAGATTTTCCGGCATGTGTCGAATTCGCATCCGGCCGTTCGTCGTCATGGTGAAAGCGGGCAATCAGGCCGTCTGAGCCGATCTCCCGCAACCGGCTTTCACCAGGAGCACGTCGCGATGACCATCACCATTACCGCCTTTGAACGCTCGCCCGACGGCGGCAAGGGACTGGCGCGCGATACGCGCGTGCGCTGGGCGCTGGAAGAAGTCGGACAACCCTACGAGGTCCGCCTCGTTTCGTTCCGCGCGATGAAGGAACCCGCGCACCTGCGCCTGCATCCCTTCGGCCAGATTCCCACCTACGAGGAAGGCGATCTCGTCCTGTTCGAAACGGGCGCGATCGTCTTTCATCTCGCCCAAAACCACCCGGGCCTGTTGCCGGACGACGCCAATGCGCGGGCGCGCGCCATCACTTGGATGTTCGCCGCGCTCAATACCGTGGAACCACCGATCCTCGACCTCGTCATCGTCAAGTTCCAGGAAGGCGACAAGCCCTGGGCCAAGGAACGTCTGCCCCTGGTCGAAGAACGCATTCGCCATCGGCTGGTCCAGCTTTCGGCCCGTCTGGGTGGCGCCGACTGGCTCGACGGCGGGTTCAGCGCGGGTGATCTGATGATGGTGTCGGTGCTGCTCAGGCTGAGACCGTCGGGCATCCTGGACGAATTTCCGAGCCTGGCCGCCTATGTCGCCCGAGGCGAAGCGCGGCCTGCATACCAGCGTGCTTTCGCCGCTCAATGGGCGATCAATGCCGCCAAGCTGCAAGCCGGTTGATGGCGACGACCGCTGGGCAACTCAATCGATGTGCTCGATGTCTTGAGGAAGACCCACCCAGCGATGCATGCGCTCCTCATAAACCGATATCCGGGGCGGTGGAAAATTTGGGTCGGTGAAAACACCGACGGGAACTGCCACGATGTTCGGCATCGCACCCAACTGATAGAAGACCGTTGCACCGCACGTCGGGCAAAAGTGGAACCGGGCCACGCTGCCTTCGTCGCCGACCCGGACATACTCCGTGCTCTCACCCCGGATAGTCACTGCGTCGGCGGGGAATCTGGCTTGGGCGCCGAACACGCTGCCGGTGCGCTTTTGGCATGCGAGGCAATGGCAGATCGAGATGCGGACGGGATCCCCTTGGGCGCTGAGGGTGAGTTTTCCGCAGCTGCACGATGCGAGATGGTGAGTCATGGCGTCTTACATCTGAATTAAGTCGACCCGCGAAGCGGCTTCGCTTCAGCGAATTGTTAGGCTGCATCTGCGTGGTGCCTAAACGGAATCTTAGCGGAAAGCGCAAATCCGATTGCAACAGGAGTGGCGAACATAGCCGTTGAAAGGACAGACTCTACCCCGCATTTAATCAAGTGGCTGGAACACCACAGGTTATATGGACTGAGCAAAGTCCATGTGCCAATAACAAGAGAAAAGGCAAGTGCAACGCAAGCAATCCAAACTGTTGTCATGGCGTTGAGCTTGCGCAGCACGGCCAGTGCAGGTAGTCCAATGACGGTAAGAGCGACTAGAACGAAAGGGACCGCCAATACGAAGAAGTAAAGCATATAACCGGGAAGCAAGTGGCGAAGCTCCCCAGACGTAATATGGCCAAGAGAGACTTTGTTAAAACCTAGTTGCGTTGCTGCTATGGCGGTGCAAATGAAAGTTGCGAACAGCGCCCCAAGATAACCGCGCGCCAGGCGCACGCGCCCTAGGCCAACAAAGGCTTGCCTATCGGCGGGTGCTCCTATGGCCAGGACGATAAGGGTGCCAATGCAAATTAGCACCGGGAAAAAGAATGCCGCGTATGCGAAATCTGTGGCCATACAGCTCAACGCCTGAATTGAGTCGCCCCGCGAAGCGGCTTCGGCTTGGATGAATTGCTAGGTGCGCGGCTAGTCGCCCATAAACCACACGTAGGTGTGTGCTTGGCCCGAGTCCTCAATGAGCCGAACTACCTTTTGGAGGTGCTCGGCTGTCCGCATATGAGATACCGACGGGAGGATGTGGCGCAACTCACTGAGCAGGACAGGAATCTGATGCTGGTTGAAGCAAGCGTCTCCCGCGGGATCTATGAAGCGAAGGCAGGTGCTACCTGTTTGCCTAAAGAACAGGTTGCTAAGCCTGCTGAGCAGCATCTCCGGGTCCTCGACGGCAGCCAGGATCTGTCCGCGCTCGTCTCTCCAAAGAACGTCAATCCCCATGCGCGCACCTAACTAAAATTAGACCCCCAAGAGGGATATGGCCCGGATTCTGGGCATCCCCGCGATTAGCCGTCAATCAGGGTTTTTACTGCAAAAGCTGGGGCTTAGGCTGATATTTCTCGGCCCATGAGAATGGGACCTTGAGGGGGTTGTCTGGCATATCCGTTTCTATCGAACGGAACCCTGCGCGCTGCGAGGCAAGTCCGCAGGCGAAAACAACGCGGTCTGCGACAAGGCATCCATCCGGCATCCACGCTCACTTGCTACTGACGTACTTCTCCCGCCGAATCTGCGGCACCGGCAACCCATGCCCCTTCAACGCCTCGAAACAGGCGTCGACCATATCCGGATTGCCGCACAGATAAGCGATGTCACCCTCGGCGCGCGGGGCGAATTCGTCGAGGAACTGCTGCACATAGCCATGGCGCACGTCGGGGTGCGCATGCGGCGAGCCGGGTTCGGGCAATTCGCGCGACAGGCACGGCACGTAGCGGAAACCGGGATGGCGCGCGGCGAAGGCACGGAACTCATCGCCGTACAGCAATTCCTGCGGCGTGCGCGCGCCTTGCAGCAGCACGGCTTCGATGCCGCGTTCGGCCATCTGCCGCTCCAGCAGCGGCAGCATCGCGCGATAGGGCGTGACGCCGGTGCCGGTGGCAATCAGCAGGTAACGCCGGTTGGCGTCGGCCGGCTGCAGGCAGAACCGGCCGTAGGGGCCGCTGGCCTGCAGCTGGTCGCCATCCCGCAGGCCTTCGAACAGCGCCGTGGCGGCGCCGCCGGAGACGTAGCTCACCGCGATCTCGACGATGTCGCCCGGGCCGAGGGCGTGATCATGGATCGTCGCCAGCGAGTAGCTGCGCTTGGTGCCGGTGCCGTCGGCATAGCTGAAATGCACCTGCACGAACTGGCCGGGCACGAAATCCAGCGGCTGCCCGTCGTCGCGGACGAAGGAGAGGTGGGCGACGGTCGGCGCCAGCATGCGGCGGCCGACGAGTTTCAGCGGGAAGTGAACGGGCACCTAGGACCTGTCAGTACGGAGGAAATCGCTCGGCTGGCTTGAGATGTGCTCAAAGCCCTGGAACGGTTCGTTACCGGGCCGTGGCCCGTAGGGCGCCTATAATAACGGCTCCGCCGCTGCGATCGTGGCATTACACCGTTCCGCCGGCCCAGGCCTCCACGCTCTCCAAGCCGCCGGCGCGGCGGGCCTCGTCCCGCACGACGCCCGAATTGCACACGCTCCGATTGCACGCACAGCCCGACGCGACCCACCCCGCAGACGCCAACGAACCCAGCATGACCCCATCCCCGCAACCCGTGCCCGGCGCGCCCGCGCTGGCCATCCGCGATCTGCGCAAGACCTACGACACCGGCGTACAGGCCCTGAAAGGCGTGTCGCTGGACGTGCAGCCCGGAGACTTCTTCGCCCTGCTCGGCCCCAACGGCGCCGGCAAGAGCACCCTGATCGGCATCGTCTCCTCGCTGGTGAACAAGACTTCCGGCGATGTCAGCCTGTTCGGCGTCGACCTGCACGCGCAGCGCGATGCCGCGATGCGCCTGATCGGACTGGTGCCGCAGGAGCTGAACTTCAACATGTTCGAGAAGCCCTTCGACATCCTGGTCAACTACGCCGGGTTCTACGGCATCCCGCGCGCGGAGGCGATCGTGCGCGCGGAGGAGGAGCTCAAGCGTGCGCAGCTGTGGGACAAGGCCCGCACCATGGCGCGCACACTCTCGGGCGGCATGAAGCGGCGCCTGATGATCGCCCGCGCCATGATGACGCGGCCGAGGCTGCTGATCCTCGACGAACCCACCGCCGGCGTCGATATCGAGATCCGCCGCGGCATGTGGAGCACGCTGCGCGAGATCAACGCCGCCGGCACCACCATCATCCTCACCACGCACTATCTGGAAGAAGCCGAGAACCTGTGCCGGCATCTGGCGATCATCGATCGCGGCGTGATCGTCGAGCAGGGGCCGATGCGCGCGCTGCTCGCCAAGCTCGACGTCGAAGGCTTCCTGTTCGACATCGACGGCATGCTGCCGCCGACGCTGCCGCACATCGAAGGCGCCACGCTGCTCGCCACCGACGACCACACGCTCGATCTCGACATGCCGCGCGCGATGGACCTCAACCGTGTGTTCGCGGCGTTGAACGAGGCCGGTATCCGCGTGCGTTCGATGCGCACCAAGTCCAATCGCCTGGAAGAATTGTTCGTGCGCCTGACCGGACAGAACGGCGCCGCGCAGCAGCAGGGGAAGGCCGCATGAGTACGCAAACCCTGCCCGCAACCGCCGCGCAGACCAGTGTCGCCCGCCGCAACTGGGTGGCCTTCGTCACCATCGTGCGCCGCGAAGTGGTACGCATCCTGCGCATCTGGGGCCAGACCCTGGTGCCGCCGGCGATCACGATGACGCTGTACTTCCTCATCTTCGGCGGCCTGATCGGCTCGCGCGTCGGCACCATGGACGGCATCCGCTACATGGATTTCATCGTCCCGGGCCTGGTGATGATGAGCGTGATCCAGAACAGCTACGGCAACATCTCCTCCAGTTTCTTCGGGGCCAAGTTCGGACGCCACGTCGAGGAACTGCTGGTCAGCCCGATGCCGAGCTGGGTGATCCTCGGCGGCTACGTTACCGGCGCGGTGCTGCGCGGTCTGATGGTGGGCGTGATCGTGCTGTGCATCGCCATGTTCTTCACCCACGTGCGCCTGCCGCATCCGCTGGTGACGCTGAGCACGGTGGTGTTGGGCGCGACGATCTTCTCGCTGGCCGGCTTCGTCAACGCCGTGTACGCGAAGAAATTCGACGACGTGGCGATCGTGCCGATCTTCATCCTCACCCCGCTCACGTATCTCGGCGGCGTGTTCTATTCGGTGAAGCTGCTGCCGGGCTGGGCCGAGACGCTCACCCACGCCAATCCGATCTTCTACATGGTCAACGCGTTCCGTTACGGCCTGCTCGGTGTGTCCGACGTGCCGCTGTGGGTGGCGTATGCGTTGATGCTGGGCTTCGTCGTCGCGCTGACCGCGCTCGGCTTGTGGCTGCTCAAGCGCGGCGTCGGCCTGCGCAGCTGATGTGATGTCGGGATTGCGCATCCTCGTCCTCGGTGCGGGCGGTACCGGCGGTTATTTCGGCGGACGTCTCGCGCAATCCGGCGCCGACGTGACCTTCCTGGTGCGGCCGGCGCGCGCGGCGCAATTGCAACGCGATGGCCTGCGCATCCGCAGCCCGCTCGGCGATGCCGACATCCGCGTCGCTTACACAACGGCGGACGAACTGCCGTCGCTGGCGGCACGCCGACCGTTCGATCTGGTGCTGCTGAGCTGCAAGGCCTACGACCTCGACAGCTCGATCGAGGCCATCGCGCCCGCCATCGGCCCGGACACGGCCGTGCTGCCGATCCTCAACGGCCTGCGCCATTACGACGCGCTCGATGCCTGCTTCGGCGCGGATCGCGTACTTGGTGGGCTGTGCGTCATCAGTGCGATGAAAGGTCCGGGAGGCGAGGTCTTGCATCTGGCCAGGCTGGCCTCGATCACGTTCGGCGAACGCACGCCGGGCGTGGGGACCTCGCAGCTGCAAGCGCTCGACGCGCTGTGCGCGCAGGCGGGAATCGACCACCTGCACAGCCCGCGCATCGCGCAGGAGTTGTGGAACAAGTTCAGCTTCCTCGCCACGCTCGCCGCCGGCACCTGCCTGATGCGTGCCAGTGTCGGCCGCATCGTCGCCAGCGAGGGCGGCACCGCATTCATGGACGCCCTCCATCGCGAATGCCTCGCCGTGGCTGAAGCCGCCGGGCAGCCGGTGCCAGCACAGACCGTGGTTGCCGCCCGCGACACCCTGACCCAGGCAGGCTCACCGCTCACCGCCTCGATGCTGCGCGATCTCGAATCCGGGCAACCGGTGGAAGCCGCACACATCGTCGGCGACATGCTGCACCGCGCTCGCGCGGCCGGCCTCGACGCACCGCTGCTTGGCGCCGCCTGGATCCACTTGCAGAGCTACGAATCCCGGCGCGAAGAACCGGCGAAACCCTGACGCCGAAGCGCTTGCGCGAACCCCGTCACGGTTGCAAACTGATCACAGGACGTGGGGACGTCCACAAGGAAAGGGGCACACTCATGTTCGCAAAATGGCTATCGGTCGGCATCCTGCTGGCCGTGACTTCAACCGCGTTCGCCCAAGACGATGGCGAAGCCAAGCTGAAAGCTTTCGTCGATGGGTTGCAATTCCGCAGCGGCGAGATCGCCGTGCCGGAAGCCGAAGCGCATTTCAAACTCGACTCGGCCTTCCGCTATCTCGACAAGGCCGACGCCCGCAAGGTGCTGGAAGAGCTGTGGGGCAATCCGCCTGACGATACCGTGCTCGGCCTGGTGGTGCCGACCGCGCAACCGCTCGCCAGCGACGACTCGTGGGCGGTGGTGGTGACGTACTCCGACGACGGCTACGTCTCCGACGAGGACGCCGCCAAGACCGACTACGACGAACTGCTGAAAGACATGAAGGCAGGCACGGAGGAAGAGAACGCCGAGCGCAAGAAGGCCGGCTACGAAACCGTCGACCTCGTCGGCTGGGCGGAGCCGCCGCGCTACGACAGCGCCAACAAGAAGCTGATCTGGGCCAAGGAACTGAATTTCGCGGGCTCCGAGCAGCACACGCTCAACTACGACATCCGTGTGCTTGGGCGCCGCGGCTATCTCAGCCTCAACGCGGTGGGCGGGATGTCCCAGTTGCCGACGGTGCAGGCGGGCATGCAGCAGCTGTTGCCGATGACCGAGTTCGATCAGGGCGCGCGCTACGCCGATTACGATGCGTCCACCGACAAGGTCGCCGCTTACGGCATCGCGGCGCTGATCGGCGGTGGCCTGGCCGCGAAAACCGGCCTGCTCGCCAAGATTGGCGTGCTGCTGCTAAGCCTGAAGAAGCTGCTGATCCCGCTGGTGCTGGTGATTGTGGCGTTCGGTAAGAAGATCCTAGGATTCTTCACCCGCGATAAAACAACTTCTTAGATTACTCATAAAAACACGTCCAACTGGAAGCGGTTGGAGTACTCGTACATTTATGAACAGAAAAGCAAGAACAAAGAGATCGATGATTATGAAAAATTCTCTTCGAAATAAAACTCCATGGAAAACTCATGCGAGTTTATTTGCGTTAATTATATTTAGTGTGATTAAGCCGAGCCTTGTAAGCGCACAGGCTTTTAGTTCACACCTTTCTTATGATGAAGAGGTTGAAAAATCTAGGAATTTTGTATCATTGGACAATGATTTGTTCGGGGAAAAAATAAATCTCCAAGATGGAGTCGTGACATTCATTCAAAATGATGCCGTAATAAAAACAAACTATGGCCTCGATCTTATATTTGGAAGGATAAAGAAAACCATAAGCCCATACTCAAGGGCGGTCCCTGCACCGCCAGGCTTCTTGGATTGGGGGATTAATGTGCCATATATGGTGGGCACATATGACACTAGGGATGGATGGAATGTTGATGGGGCAGGAACAAGGCGATGCAGCGCGGGAAAGTATGCGCCAAAAGAAAATCTGCCTTCCGTTGGAGCAAATTATTATCCATACAAGCTAAATGCGCATAATTATTGGCATGGAGTTGAAATTTATATTCCTGCCAGTGGTAGCGAGATTGTTCTGCAAAAAAACTCCGGTCAGCCTACACCTTCGGATGGGAAAGTCTATTTTGGGTCGACTAAGTCTGAGTGGAGAATAGGCTGTATAGCCACGCTTAAAAATGGCCCTGGGGAGGGGTTCACTGCGTTGCTCCCTAATGGCGTTGTTTATTATTTCGATTGGATCGTGGAAATTGATGCGCCAGATTTTCGCCCAAACGCAATATTGGGAGGTTCCCCAGAGCTGGCGTGGCCATTGTCCTATTATTATATTTTTGCCACTAAAGTTTCAGATCGTTTCGGCAACACGATTACTTATTCTTATGATACATCTAATCCTGCTATGTTAAAAAATATAGTCTCCAGCGACGGGGCTAGAATAGATGTTACATATAGTGATGGATTAATATCAAAGATAACATCAGGATCTAGAGCATGGCTTTACGACAATGACCGTACTGGAGAAAACAACACGGCACTTCCATATTTGCGCTCTGTTACTCTTCCAGATAATTCAAAATGGATTTTTTATCCTAAGCAGCTGGACGCTAGTCAGTGGGGAGGTGGCAGTGGCTTGACGCTTTTCGGGTATGGTTATGACTGGAAAGGAAAGTGTGAGGCAGGTATACGCAATTTGGGTCAGCCCCGAGAAGATCAAGAAGTTGATCCAGCATTCCTCCCCCTATTTAAGGAGGTCATGACGCATCCATCCGGCGTAAAAGGGGAGTTTGATTTTCGTCCAATGTTTCATGGTGTTAACAATGCCCCTGGTCGTTGCGAGTTAGCCGCTGGATCCACTCCAGTTGTAACTGGAGTTCCAACTGTGTATGGAGTTGCATCATTAAAAACAAAACGAGTAACTGGTCTTGGACTTCCAGCAATGATTTGGAGTTATGAATATGACTCTAGTTGGTCTTTTGACTTTCAGTGTAATCAAGGCGCGGCGTGCGATGACCATACAATAACAAAAGTATCGCTGCCGAACGGAGTTGCTGAAAAATATAATTTTGGAAACGATTATCGCAATAATCAAGGCAGACTGCTGTCAAAAACTATAGAAAAGGATGGCGTTGCCTACTTATCAGGCAATATCTCTTATATTCAAACGCTAAATGGACATCCATTTCCAGACAACTATGGTGATATCCCGAAAGGAAGCGGGCTTCCTGATATGTACGGAAACCCATTATTCTTTAAACGCCGCCCTGTGCAAATTTCTTCGTTTCAGCAGGACGGCATTACATTTAATCATAGTGTTGGGACTTTCGACTCTTTAGCCCGCCCCTTGAGTGTGACCAAGTCGAGTTCGTTGGGCTACAGCCGCACCGAGGCGACAGCCTATTCGGACAACCTGTCCAAGTGGGTGCTGGGCCAGGTCAAATCGGTGACGTGCACGGCCTCGGTGCCGGCCAGCAGCGTCTGCGATGGCGACGTCATGTCCCAGACCGACTACGACGCCACGACCGCGCTGCCGCTGCGCAGCTACGCCTTCGGCAAGCTCAAGCAGACCCTGACCTACAACCCCGACGGCACGGTGGCGACGGTGAAGGACGGCAACAACAACGTCACGACCCTGTCGAGCTGGAAGCGCGGCACCCCGCAGTCGATCAAGCACCCGGTCACCCCCGAGAGCCCGAGCGGCGCCACCGAGTCGGCCGTGGTCGACGACAACGGCTGGATCCAGTCGGTCACCGACGAGACCGGCGCCAAGACCTGCTACGGCTACGACGCCATGGGCCGGATCAATCTGATCACCTACCCCTCGGAGACCCAGTCCGGCGTCTGCGACACCTCGGCCTGGGCTTCGACCTCGATCACCTTCGATGACGGCTATCCGGCGGCCTACGGCATGCCCGCCGGCCATTGGCGGCAGACGACTCTCACCGGCCAGGGCCGGAAGGTAGCCATCTTCGATGCGCTGTGGCGCCCGGTGGTCGAGCAGAGCGTGGATCTGGGCAATACCGCCGGCACGATGTCGGAGGTCGTCAAGCGCTACGACACGCAGGGCCGGCTGGTGTTCCAGTCCTATCCGATGAACACCAACGGACAGGCCAACTACACCGACACGACGCTCAAGGGCACCACGACCAGCTACGACGCGCTGGATCGTCCGACCACGGTCAAGCAGGACTCCGAACTCGGCGTGCTGACCACGACCACCGAGTACCTGAGCGGCTTCCAGACCCGGGTCACCAACCCGCGCGGCCAGAAGACCACCACCACCTACATGGCCTGGGACCAGCCCACGACCGAGCTGCCAGTGGCGATCGATCAGCCCAAGGGCGTGCGCACCACGATCCCGCGCGATGCCTACGGCAAACCGCTGCAGGTCACGCGCTCCGGTCCGGATCAATAAGGGGCGCCGCCATGCACGACTCTCATCAGACCTTGAGTCCCTCGGACGCGAGCCAGCGGCCCCGTGCCTTCTTTCAAGGATTGTCCATGAAGCGCTTCTTCCTGCTGCTGGCTTTGTTGCTGACAGGCGCGCCGGCCTGGGCCCAGGTGATCGGCAACATCGACGGCGTGGTGCTGTCGGGCACCCAGTACCGGATCAACGGCTGGGCCTGCGATACCGGCGTGATCGCCTCGATCGACGTGCACGTGTATGTCGGCGGTCCAGCCGGCACCGGCACGGGCATCGCCATCACCACCGCCAGCAATGCCAGCGAAGCGGCGGTCGCGACTCGTTGCGGGACCTCCGGCACCGCGTACCGCTTCTCGATCCCGATCAGCGATGCGATCCGTACCCAGCACTCGAACAAGAAGATCTACGTCCACGGCATCTCCCAGACCGGCGGCTCGAACCTGACGATCAACAACTCGGGCGTGTTCCTGGTGCCACCGCCGCTATCGCAGACGCGCAGCTACGTCTACAACGCCGCGCAGGAGCTGTGCAAAACCATCGAACCGGAGACCGGGGCGACAGTGATGCACTACGACGGCGCCGGCAACCTGGACTGGAGCGCGGCGGGTCTCAACCTCACCAGCACTACCAGCTGCCAGGACACGGATGCCAGCATCGCCGCGCGCAAGGTCACGCGCACGTACGACGCGCGCAATCGCCTGAAGACACTGAACTTCCCAGATACCAAGGGCAACCAGACCTGGACGTACTTCCCGGATGGCCTGCCGGCCTCGATCGCGGTGACGAACCCGAACGTCGCCAACCCGACACTCACCAGCTATGCCTACAACCGGCGGCGTCTGTTGACCGGCGAGAGCCTGAACCACCTGGGCGGCACCTCGGTGTGGGGCGCCGGCTACGGCTATGACGCCAACGGATCCCTGAAGATCCAGACCTACCCGAGCGGCCTGTCGATCGACTACGCCCCCAACGCCCTGGGCCAGCCGACGCAGGCGGGCACCTACGCCACCGGCGTGAGCTACTACCCCAACGGCGCGATTGCCCAGTTCACCTACGGCAACGGCATCAAGCACACGCTGACGCAGAACTTGCGCCACCTGCCTGACCGCAGCCTGGACGACTACGGCACCAGCAAGTTCCTGGACGACAGCTACGACTACGACCAGAACGGCAACGTGGCGGCGATCAGCGATGGCCTGTCGGGCAACCGCGGCAATCGCACGATGACCTACGACGAGCTGGACCGGCTGACCAAGGTCGACTCGCCGATGTACGGCACCGATGCCGCGAACCATGTGGCCCTGTACAGCTACGACGGCCTCGACAACCTGACCGGCGTGGTCATCGGTGGTACCAAGGCACGGCTCCTGGCGTACTGCTACGACGCCAACTGGCGGCTGGCGAACGTCAAGAACAACTTTAATGGCGAAGGCTGCGCCGGCAGCACGGTGATCGGCCTGGGTTACGACGTGCAGGGCAACCTGGCGAACAAGAACGGCCAGGCTTTCGAGTTCGACTACGGCAACCGACTGCGCAAGGTGCCGGGCAAGGAGTGGTACGCCTACGACGGCCAGGGCCGGCGCGTGCTCAGCTGCACGTCCGCAGCGTGCAGCTATCAGATGTACAGCCAGTCGGGGCAGCTGCTGACCAGCTACGACTACCGTAACAACAAGCGGGTGGAGTCGATCTATCTCGGCGGCAGTCTTGTCGCGCTCAGAGAGCTGAACACCACGACCAGCACCACCACGACGAAATACCAGCACACCGATGCGCTGGGCAGTCCGGTGGCGGAGACGGATCAGAATCGCGCCATCCTCGAGAGGAGCGAATACGAGCCGTTCGGGCAGGTGCTGAATCGGCCGCTGGAGGATGGGCCGGGCTATACCGGGCATACGCTGGATGCGAGCACTGGGCTGAACTACATGCAGCAGCGGTACTACGATCCCAATATCGGACGGTTCCTCTCGGTTGATCCAGTCACGGCAGACTCGGTAACAGGAACCAACTTTAATCGGTATTGGTATGCCAATAATAATCCTTATAGATTTACGGATCCAGATGGGCGAGAAACGGCAGAGGAAGATCTTCCTATAGAACTAGCGCCAGTAATAGTTACAGCGACTGCTGGGTCTGTTGCATTGCCCCCGACAACAACATTACCGCCTGTTCCAGTAACTGCTCCACGCCCCGCTCCCCGACCTATGACGCCTCTGCGACCAGTTCCCCTTCCTGTTCCCTGGCCTGAATTGATTGCGAGTAGGGTGTTGTTGCCATTATTACTAGTATGGCCTACAGAGTTGGGCGCATCTCCATGTGAAATGCCAGGGGGCGGGCCATGTGGGATGAGGTCCAGTGCTTTACCTCCAAGCTATTGGCCCGGCGATAAAGGAGCGGAAGAGTGGGGGCGTCGAAATGGAGTTGGGGCTAAGGAAGGACGCGGTAGGTTCCATGGCATTAAACAAAGCGAGAAAGGGCAGGGTGGTGGTCGAGGCAAAGAAAACTACGGAGTCAATCCAGATACAGGTGACGTTGTGAACCCTGCTGGCGAAGTTGTCGGCAACTTAGATGAAGTGAAATCAAAATGAGTAATTTGAATGTCATAAGTCGGATTTCAGTGTATCTCAAGGGAGACAATCTAAATCCTGAAGAATTAACAAGGCAGCTGGGCATTGCCCCGAGTCAGTATCATAAGAAAGGAGATAGATGGCTAACATCCTCTGGTAAGGAGGTTGTTGAGAAGACAGGAATGTGGGCTATGTCTATTCAAGCAGAGGGAGATATATCGGCCACGCTTAAAGATATTGCGTCAAGATTAAGCAATAGTAGGGTTATATCGCGAGGTCTGTCTGATGTTGAAGAGGCTTACATAGATGTTTTCATCGCGGTAGATGCTGATGAGGATGGGGGGGGGACGAGCGAATTTTACCTTGATGTGGAGAGTATCGCTGCTGTTAGAGAGTTAAATCTTGCAGTGCAATTTACCGTTGCCGTTGTGCGGGAATAGCTCTCTTAAATGAGTATAATTCTTCAAAATTGATTTTTGAAAAAGATTTGTTATTTGACTAAAACTTCACGCTAATTGAAACACCATATTCGCGTGATCGACCGGGGACGAATGTTGGCGTGCTGAACTGACGGCCGGTGTTGCCGGCGTCGATCAGATATTCCTCGTCGGTGAGGTTGGTGGCCCACACGCCGATGTCCCAATCCTTGTTCAGGCGCACGCCCAGGCGCAGATTGAGCAGGCCGTAGGCTTTCTGTTCCAGTCCTGGCGTGTTTTCGTCCTCGAAGTAGATCTTCGACTTCCAGGTATACGACGGGCGCAGATAGAAATAGTCGCCCGAGCCGAACGGAACCTGCCAATCCAGGCCGATCGCGGCGGAATGGTCGGGTGTCAGGCGGAAGCGATTGCCGGCAAATTCTTGAGGATTACCGTTGTCATCACGGTCATCAAAACGAGCATGCGTCCAAGCATAGTTACCGAAAACAGTGAGTCCGTCCGCCAGCCTGCCGCTCATCGAAGCTTCGATGCCTTTAGCCGTGGCATTGCCCGCATTGGTGGGAATGAAAAGCGGTGTGCCGCCACGTGGATTTGGGCGTGAGGATTGGAAGTTGGAGTAGTTGTACCAGTAACCGGCCAAATCGTAGACCAGACGGCCATTCAAGGCATTTCCCTTGATGCCGATTTCATAGCTCTCAACGATTTCTGCAGGAAGCACATCGGTTTTCTGAACGACAACGCCGTTGCTGTCTCGTGGTTCGACGCTGATTACGTTAGGACGTCGTCCGCGGGAGATGGTGGCGTATCCGCTCAAGTGGTCGTTGAAGACATAGCGAGCGGCAATACGGCCGACTAACGAATCGAAAGACTCGCTATGCTGCATACGACCATTGGTGGCCAAGTTAAGAATATTGTTTCCCGCTAGGGGACGAATCGCCGAGCCCGTGTCTTCGCCAGTTGCGTCGATCTTTGTGCCGCCGAGTCCATTGAGTAGACTTGCAGTGTTGCCCTTGAAGCCTTCGTATGCTCCGTATAGCCGCTCCTTTGTTCCTCGCAAGCCGGCGCTGAGCTCAAAGCGATCATTGACGCGCCAGGTGCCGTCGACAAAGAGATCCCAAGATTTGGTCGACGCATAATTCGCAAAGGACTCTTCGTGATAAGGCTTGAGAAGGCCTTCCAATCCGAGGAGGGTGTAATTTAGATTCGGGCTGCCATCGGGCAAAGTCGGCGGAATGATTGGAACCGTAGCTCCCCCGAGGAGATCGGATACCTGCTGACGAAACTCTGCATTTTGCGATAGCAGCGCCGCCAGACTACGTTCATCAGTCCGGAACGGCACGGTCTGCGACCCTTCCTCCTCGAAGTAGCTGGTGCCGAAGAAGCCAGCGAAGCTGCCGCCATTATCGTAATTGAAGCGCAGCTCGTGGCTCCACTGCGTGCCTTCGGCGATTTCGGCGAATTCGAGCGCATACACCTGCGAACCATCAGCGTCGAATTCCTCATGCGAATCGAACTCGCGCCAGCCGCTGATGGTATTCAACGTCCAGTTGTCGTTGAGCGGGAACGATCCAAGTACCGTCGCACCGTAGACTTTCCGGCGCAGCCCCAGCTCGTCGCCGCGATTGAGTTCCGCAGTGTCGTAATGGCTGGTACTGCCGCGGCGATTCGGAATGGTGCCGCTACGGAAATCGGTGCCAGGCGGCGTGTCTTCCTGATAGTTGAGGATGAAATCCAGCTTGCTAGCCTCGCCGATGCGCGCACCGAGGCTGAAACGCGCGGCGGTGGTGTCCTTGCCGTTCAAGGTGCCGCCGGCGGCATTGTCGACGCTGCCGTCGCGCTTTTCGTGGAACACCGCCATGCGCGCGAACAGGGCATCCGGCGCGATCGAAGTGTTCACGTAACCGTTGATCAGACGCTGATTCTCGCTGCCGACGCCCAGTTCGAGCATCCCGGAATCTTCGTCGCGCGCCTTGTTCTGGATCAGATGCACGGCGCCGACTTCGGCGGCGCGCCCGAACAGCGTGCCTTGCGGCCCGCGCAGCACTTCCACGCGATCCATGTCGAACAATTCGACCGACGATCCACGCGAACTGCTGATCGAAATGCCATCCTGGAACACCGACACGCGCGGCGCTTCCTTCGGATCACCGCTGTCGGAAGTGATACCGCGGATCACGAAACCGGGGTTGTTCGGACTCTGCTCCTGCACCTGCAGACCGGGCACGTAGTCCGCGAGCTGGCCCATGCTGGTGATGCCGAGCTTGTCCATGAAATCGCCCGAGTAGGCGGTGATGGCGATCGGCACCTCTTCCACCTGCTGTTCGCGCTTCTGCGCGGTGACCACCATCTTATCGAGCTGGACGGGATCGGAATTCGCCGGTGCGGATTCCTGGGCCAGGGCCAGGCCCGGCAGGGCGAGCCCAGGAAGCGCGAGGGCGGGAAGGGCGAGGGCGGGAAGGGCGGCGCGCAGGGCGCGGGAAAGCAGGCGACGGCGGAAAACGGCCGGACGGCGTTGGTCGGTACGCATGTTGTGATGGATCCCCTGGTTGGGCATGGGATGCCCGCTGCGATAGGCAAGACAGCTGTGCAGCATGTCCGCCCCCTGTTGCGGGAGCATGACTCCATCCCGGCGTCATGCCAAGGTCACCGGTTCGGGATAACCTCCGCAGTTTCGTCTCCCCCGAACCCGGGGGTGACCCAGGGGATGATGGGGAGAAGGCATTGGCCGCCGATCGGGAACACGACTTCAAGCAAATTTCGCGACGCAGGTTCCTCAAGGCGCTGGTGGTGTCGGCTGCTGCGGTGCCTTTCGCCGGGTCCGCGCTGGCTTCGGCCATCGGCGCTGCTTCGCCGACGATTTCGCGAGCGCATTTTCCGCAGTCGCTGGCTTCCGGCGATCCGCGGCCGGATCGGGTCCTGCTGTGGACGCGTGCGCCGGATACGAATGGCCAGAACGTTCCGCTGCGGCTGCAGGTGGCCGACGATGCCGGCTTCACGCAGTTGCGTGTCGAGCGTGATCTGGTCGCACATGCGCAAGCCGACCACTGCCTGCGCGTGCGCGTGGAAGGCCTGCAGCCCGGTCGTGATTATCACTATCGCTTCCTGCGCGAGACCGAGCAGGGTTGGGTGAGTTCGCCGCACGGACGCACGCGCACCGCGCCGGCGGCCGATACCGATGCGCCGCTGCGTTTCGCTTTCGTCAGCTGTCAGGATTTCGGCGGACGCTGGTACAACACCTTGCTGCCGCTGCTGCAGGAAGATCTCGACTTCGTCCTGCACCTGGGCGATTTCATCTACGAATCCGTCGGTGACGAGAGCTTCCAGACGCAGGACGCCACACGCAGCATCACGTTCACCGATCAGGCGGGCGCCTTGCAGATCGGCAAGGGCGGCAAACCGTATTTCGCCGCACGCAGCCTCGACAACTATCGCCAGCTGCATCGCGAATATCGTGGCGACTCGGTGTTGCAGACATTGCTCGAACGCGCGCCGCTGGTGGCGATCTGGGACGATCATGAATTCAGCGACGACTGCTGGCAGGATCACGCCGTCTACAGCAACGGACGCGTCAACGACGAGGACCGCCAGCGCCGCCGCAACGCCGAGCAGGCGTATTTCGAATACATGCCGGTGGATGTGGAGGTTGGCGAGGTCGAGAATGACGGCACGTCGAATGTGGATGTGCTCGGGGTCGATGCGCAGCGTCTGTTCCCGGCGACCAAGCTGTGGCGCACGCTGGAGTTCGGCCGCAACGCGCGTCTGGTATTGCTCGATTACCGTAGCAAGCGGCCCGATCATCTGATTCCAGAAGATGCGTTCCCCGGTGCGCTCGCCTACGACCAGGAGGCGTTGCGAACGCTGCTGCCTAAGCTCGGGATGGATTTCGACAAGATGTCCCCGAAGCTGCTGCCGTACATCGATCTGCGCGAGGAACAATGGAAATCACTGCGCAAGCCGCTGCGCCGCGCCCTGAGCAAGGCCTATGTCGGCGAAGGGCTCGCCCCGCGCGAAGCCAAGGCGCGTGCGCAGGCCTTGATCGCCGCGCCGATGGCGCTGACCGTGGTGAACAGTGTGCTCGAACGCTACAACCAGGCGGTGCCCGGATTCATGCGCGCGGACATTCCGCCGAAAGAGGGTGATTATCCGCGTGGCCTGCCATGGCTGATGTTCGGCAAGAGCAAGCTGTTCCACCATCTCGGCAGCCGCTACTTCGTCGTCAAGGACAGCTACGACCTGCTGCTTGCGTTGCGTGAAGCCGAAGGTCGCGCGACGAGCGCATTGGGCGAAGCCCAGCAAACCTGGCTGCGGGAGCAGCTGGCCAACGGAAAATCGACGCAGTGGACACTGCTCGCCAGTTCCGTGTCGATGACGTCCATGATCCTCGACCTCTCCGATCCCGAACTGCAGGCGCCGGCGCTGATGCAGCGCAAGTTCTACCTCAACGTCGACCAGTGGGACGGTTTCGGGCGTGAGCGCGATGCGTGGGTGCGCGAACTCGACAAGGCCGGCGGCGCGGTAGTGCTCTCGGGCGACATCCATGCCGGCTTCGCTACACAGCTCAGCGAACGCACCGTCGAATTCACCGTGCCGGCAGTGTCGTCACAGACGTTGCGCGACATCATGGCGGGCAGCGCCGCCGCCGATCCGGCCACGGCCGAAGCGGGGAAGCGGTTGGTCGGCAAGCTCGATCCGCTACTGGCGACGGGCAATGATCGAATCCGCTATGCGCAAAGCGAACGTCATGGCGTCGGCGTGATGACGTTGACGGGAGAAGGTCTCTCCGTGCGTTTCCTGGAAATGCCGGCCGATGCCTGTCGCGAGCGCTTGTACGATCAACCCGAGGCCGCCGCGGCGCGAAGGCAGTGGACGCGTTTCGACGTTGCCAAGGCGGACAGGCGCCTGACGCGCGTGGTGGCCGAACCCGCGAAAGAGCAGCAGAAGGAAGCGGCGGAACCCGAGGCGTTACGGCGCTCCGGGAAGACCAAAGAAAGCACTGGCCGTCGCAGTCGTCGCAGCCGATGAGGCGGCGACATCCTCGCCACGATCGCGCGCCAGCTCCTCGACGATGTGCGCCAGGTACATCGGCTCGTTGCGGCGATGCGCGGGCGCCGGCTTGATCGTGCGCGGTAACAGGTACGGCGCGTCGGTCTCGATCATCAGGCGGTTGGCGGGGATGTGCTTCACCAGTTCGCGCAGATGCTGGCCGCGGCGTTCGTCGCAGAGCCAGCCGGTGATGCCGATGTGCCAGTCCTGGTCGAGGTAGTCGAACAGTTCCTCGCGCGTGCCGGTAAAGCAGTGCACGACGGCCGGGCCGAGCTTGCCGTCGAAGTTCTTCATCATCGCCATGAAGTCGGCGTGGGCGTCGCGCTGGTGCAGGAACAGCGGTTTGCCGGTGTCGACGGCGGTCTGCAGCTGGCGCTCGAAGGCCTTGCGCTGTGACGGGCGCGGGGAGAAGTCGCGGAAATAGTCGAGCCCGCATTCGCCGACGGCGACGACTTCCGGATGCGCGAGCAAGGCGCGCATCTCGGCATCGCATTCGTCGGTGTATTCGGTGGCGTGGTGCGGATGCACGCCGGCGGTGGCGAACAGCACGCCTGGATGCGCCTGCGCCAGGGCCAGTGCCTTGGGCGAATGCTCGCGGCTGGCGCCGGTGATCACCATCTGCGTGACGCCCGCCGCCTGCGCGCGGGTGAGGACGGCATCGCGGTCGTGGTCGAAACTGTCGTGGGTGAGGTTGGCGCCGATGTCGATGAGTTGCATGCGGCGATTTTAACTGGGCGGGCGCTTGTCCTCACCCCATCCCCTCCCCCACAAGCGGGAGAGGGGGGATATTCGAAAGCTGGGCAGTGCGCGGATTACGGCAGCAGCTGGCAACTCGCCGGCTTGCTGGAGGTGAACAACGCATTGGTCGCCCACTCCGGATGATCGATGAAGGGATTGCGATTGCCCTGGAAGCTGTAGATCACCTCGTTGCGCTCGCGCTCGGCCGCGTCCGGCGGATCGGCCTGATGCCAGGCGAGCAGCGTCGAGAGCAGGCCCATGTAGGCCGGCGAGCTGGAGGTGATGACGATCTGGCTGCGGTTGTCGGTCAGTTCCAGATCCGGTTCGGACTGGCCGTTGGCGTCGGCGCCGCCTTCGTAGCGGATCGCCATGTACAGCACCGCGCGCGCCGTATCGCCCTTGCGCTTGCTCCAGGTCTGGAACGAGCCGCTATTGCCGTCCGGTCCCTTGAACCAGTTCGATTGGCCGGAGCCGCCGCTACCGTTGTTCACTTCCGTGGTGCGCTCGCTGCAGCCGGAAGACGACGGGCAGTCGGTATACGGCTTGTTGCCACGGTCGGCGTTGTAGTTGGTATCGCTCAGATACAGCATGTGCGTATCGGTGTACGGCGCGTTCGGATTGCCCTTGTCGCCGGTGGCGCTACCGAAGCCGAGCGAATTCGGCCAGGTGTGCTCGCGGTTGTAGGTCAGCCCCGAACCGGTGCCGGCGCGATCGCTGCCCTTGGCGTAGCTGCGGTTGCGGTAGATATCGAGGATGCGGCCGGAATTGTTCGGATCCTCGTCGGCGATTTCGAGGATGCTCCAGGTGTTGGTGGTGCCGCCGCTGTAGGGATAGGCGGTGTGGTTCTTGATCGTTTCGTGCAGCGAGCAACGCAGCTGGCTGGCGCTGCTGGTGTTGACGTGCGAGTAGTAGTCGCCGCCGCCACTGCCGCTGGCGACGGTGAAATTGACCACCGTGTTCTGCGCCGGATGCGCGCCGCCGGCATCGCTGACCTTCGAAGCGACCACGGTAAAGGTGCAGCTCTCGCCCGCATGCAGCGCAGTGCCGGTGGAGGCGGTGATCGCGGTGCCGCTGCTCGGATGGCTCAGCGCGACCGTGCCGGACTGGCCGCATTGCAGCGTCAGCGCGCCGCTGGTCAGAGTGACGGATTCGCTGAAGTTCGCGGCCAGATCGCCCGCGGCCGGGAAGTCGCTGGCGCCGTTGGCGGGCGTGGTCGAGGTCACGCTCGGTGGTGTGTTCGGCGTGGTGGTGGTGAAGGTCTGGCCGTTGTTGCAGGCACCGAAGGTCTGCGTCGCCGAACCTTGCCAGGAGAATTGCGAATAGGTGCTGCCGCTGCCGGAGAGTTGCAGTGAGGTGCCGGCCGCTGTCGAACCCGATTCGGACACCGGCAGATTGACGCTGCTCATGCCCGAGGCCGGGCCGCTGCTGGCGGTGACCTGGCCTTCGTAGCTCAGGAACTGCACCACGTTGCCGCTGCCGTCGACCAGCGCGATCGCGTCGTTGGCGCCGTTCTGGAGGCCATTGGTGGGATAGCTGAGCGTAGCGATACGCACGCCGCCGCCGCAGCTGACCGTGCTGCCGGCCGGCAGCAGGTCGTTGTCGTATGTGGTCGCCGAGGACGGCGTGCTGCCGTTGTAGAGATAGATGCGGTAGTTGCTGAGCGTTTCGCCGGCCGTCGCGACGACTTCGATGCGCTCGCCGACGTCGCCACTCGAAGTGGCGTCGTCGTAGTGGAATTCGTTGATGAAGACTTCGGCGTGGGCGGTCGGGCCGGCCAGCAGCAGGCTGCAGGCGAGGGCGCCGAGAGCGGCGAACGAACGCGACATGAAGGAATCCCCGAATGAATGTCTCCGGCAATCTAGCCCAGTTATGTGACACTCGCCATCCGCGACCGCAGCAAACGTCCGACGCAGTGAGCGAAATCCGTTCTTTCCCGATCGATTCCTTCCCGATCAACGAACTGTTGCCGCGCATCCGCGCCTCGTTGGCCGCGCATCCGCGCCTGGTGCTGGAAGCGCCGCCCGGCGCCGGCAAGACCACGCAGGTGCCGCTGGCCCTGCTCGATGCGGATTGGCTGGGCGGACGCAGGATCGTGATGCTGGAGCCGCGCCGCGTGGCCGCGCGCGCCGCGGCGGGATTCATGGCGCGTCAGCTCGGCGAGACGGTTGGCGAAACCGTCGGCTATCGCATCCGTTTCGAGAACAAGGTCTCGAAGCGCACACGCATCGAGGTGGTCACCGAAGGCATCCTCACCCGCATGCTGCAGGACGATCCAGAACTTGGTGGGAGCGGGCTTGGCGGGGGCGGGCTTGGTGGAAGCGGGCCGCAAGGCATCGGTGCCTTGTTGTTCGACGAATTCCACGAGCGTCATCTCGCCGGTGATCTCGGCCTGGCGCTGGCGCTCGATGTGCAGGCGGGATTGCGCGAGGACCTGCGCATCGTGGTGATGTCGGCCACGCTCGATGGCGAGCGGCTCGCGGCATTTCTGGATGCACCGCGATTGTCGAGCGCGGGGCGCAGCTTTCCGGTGCAGATCGCGCACTTCCCGGCGCGGCGCGAGGAGGCGCTCGAAGCGCAGGCGCGACGCACGGTGGAGCAGGTATTGGTCGAGCATCCCGGTGATGTGCTGGTATTCCTGCCGGGTCAACGCGAGATCGCGCGTGTGGAGGTTTCGCTGTCGGCATCCACATCGATGCAGAACGTCGCCGTTCTTCCGTTGCATGGCGAACTCCCGATCGAGCGCCAGTCCGAAGCCCTGCAGCCCGACCCGCACGGCCGCCGCCGCGTGATCCTGGCCACCAACGTCGCCGAATCCAGCGTCACCCTGCCGGGCGTGCGCGTGGTGATCGACGCCGGCCTCGCGCGCGAGCCTCGCTACGATCCCAACAGCGGCTTCTCGCGATTGGACACGGTGGCGATTTCGCAGGCGTCGGCGGATCAGCGCGCCGGTCGCGCAGGACGCGTGGCCGAAGGCTGGGCGTATCGCCTATGGCCGGCCTCGCAACGTTTAGAGCCGCAGCGCC
Source organism: Luteimonas sp. GW821-FHT14E02 (assembly GCF_058803905.1). NCBI lineage: Bacteria > Pseudomonadati > Pseudomonadota > Gammaproteobacteria > Lysobacterales > Lysobacteraceae > Luteimonas > Luteimonas sp. GW821-FHT14E02. Next base: position 461,896 of record NZ_JBXAPK010000001.1, read on the forward strand.
GCCCGGAAATCGCGCAGGTCGAACTGGCCGGCCTTGCGCTCGAACTCGCCGCCTGGGGCAGCACCGCGCTGCGCTTCGTCGATCCGCCGCCGCGTGGCGCGCTCGGCGCCGCGCAGGATCTGCTGCAGCGGCTCGACGCGCTCGATGCCGGCAATGTGATCACGGCGCGCGGCCGTCGTATGCTCGCGCTCGGCACGCATCCGCGATTGGCCGCGATGCTGCTGTCCGATGAAGGCGAGACGAAAACAGCCTTGGCTTGCGATCTCGCCGCGCTGCTGGAAGCGCGCGACCCGCTACGCACGCGCAGCGATGCCGTCGCCGAACGTTGGCGCGCGCTGGCCGCGTTCCGCGCCGGCCGCACGCCGGCCGATGGCAATCGTGGCGCGCTGGCCGCGATCGACGCCGCGTCGAAACAGTGGCGCCGCCGTTTGCGCATCGAACGCGCGCCGCCGGCCGAAGTCGAGGCGCACGTGCTCGGTGATCTGCTCGCGCATGCGTTCCCGGATCGCATCGCCTATCGGCATGCCGATGACCTGCGCCGTTATCAGCTCGCCAACGGCCGCATGGCGCGCCTGTTCGATGACAGCGTTTTGCTGGGCGAACCTTGGCTGGTCGCCAGCGAACTCCGCTATGAAGCCAAGGACGCCTTGCTGCTGCGCGGCGCGCCGGTGGACGAAGCCGAACTGCGCGCGCGGTTCCCGCGACATTTCAGTGATCGCGATGAAACGCGCTGGGATTCCGAACGCCTTGCTTTGATCAGCGAGCGCGTGCGCCGCTTCGACGGCATCGTGCTAGAAACCCGTCCGGGCGGCCGTGTCGATCCCGACGCGGCGGCGCAGGCACTCGCCGACGCCGTCGAAACCCTAGGCCTCGATGCGCTGCCATGGAGCGAAGCGCTCGCGCAGTGGCGTGCGCGCGTGCGCAGCCTGCGCGTGTGGATGCCGGAACTCGCGCTGCCTGATTTATCCGACGAAGCATTGTTCGTCACGCGCGAGGACTGGCTGCGCCCGGCGTTCGCGGGCAAGACGCGTTTCGACGCCCTCGATACCGAGGCGTTCGCGCAGGCGCTGAAATCACAGCTCGACTGGAACACGTTGCAGCGCATCGACGCGCTGGCGCCCACCCGCATCGTCGTGCCGTCGGGCATGGAGCGGCGCATCGAATACGCGATCGCCGACGACGGCACGCCGGCTTCGCCGGTGCTGGCGGTGAAACTGCAGGAACTGTTCGGCCTCGCCGACACGCCGCGCGTCGCCGACGGCCGCGTGCCCCTCACGTTGCATCTGCTCTCGCCCGCGGGCCGGCCACTGCAGGTCACGCAGGATTTGCGCAGCTTCTGGGAGCGCACCTATCCCGAAGTACGCAAGGAGATGAAAGGGCGCTATCCCAAACATCCCTGGCCCGATGATCCGTGGAATGCCGTGGCCACGCATCGTGCCAAGCCGCGCGGAAGCTGAGCGCCCGCATTCACGGCGACGTGGAATGGAATGTTCCGCGCGGCCGAGACCACTTGGCGATGGTGGTCGCGGGCTCCAACTCGTGTGCGTGACGGTCGCGATGGTCGCGCCGCCTCCCCCACGACGGAGATGACGATGAAGATTGCCTACCCCAAGATCGATCACGTGCATGAATTCGAGCGCGCCTGGAACGATCCGCGCCACACCCGCTTCGAAATTCCCGCGATCGACGTCAATCGCGTGCTCGCGGAGCACTACGACCTCGATCGCCCGCTCGCATTCACGCGCGCCATGCTCTGGGACATGGAGGTACGCAAGGCGCGGCGGCCGGATCTGTTCATCCCGTATGTCGTCAAGGCGGGCAGTGCCGATGCCTGGGCCGACGACCGCGCACCGGACGGCGCCGACCTCTACGTGCGCAAATCGCAGCAGCGGCTCTGGCTCGAACCGGAGACCTACGAACTGATCCTCGAGCAGACCCATGTCGACCATGCCGCGCAACAGGTCACCTTCATCGGTGCCGCCGATTACCCGGATCGCGAAGGCACGCTCCTGCACGCGGGCGTTGGCCAGCCGATCTTCCATGTCGTGCATGCGGTCGGTGGAGAGGAGCACCAGCCCTTGAACCGCTGGCTCGTGGTGTTGGAAACACCGTCACCCGAGCCGCACCGGCTCGTCCCGTTCGAACGCATGGCGGCCGCGCCGTGGCTGCCCGGCTATGTCGAAATCTACATTCGCGACCATCTCGGCATCGGTTTGCGCAGGCGCGAGCCTTCCCTGGCCTGACCGTGGGCATGCCGGCGGGCGACGTGCCGGCACGATCATTCCGGCACGATCCGCCACGCCGGCTGCAGGCTTGTTCATGGCCGAATGGGGCCAGCGTTCATTTTCAGCCCGCGCTCTAACGCCAATGCAACGAACTTCCTGCCACACTGGCGGTTGCTTGGAGCAACGGAGATGAGTCCATGAGCAAGTTCGAATCCCTGACCGGTCGCGTGTTTGAAGTCGCGGGCAACGTCGGCGACAGCCTCAAGAAGAGCGTTCCGGACCGTGCCATGAAGTGGGTCGAGACCGGCGCCGCGCTCGGCGCCGTGAAGGCCGGCAGCCGCGTCGCCGGCACCTTCGTGCGCCGCAATCCCGCGGTGTTCGTGGCCGCCGCCGCCGGAGCCGGCCTGCTCTACTACCTCGTGCGCCGGCATCAGAAGAAGCAGGCGTTGAACCAGCCGATCGAAGGCAAGGCGACGCGCATCGAGGCCAGGAAGGCGGCGGCGCGCGCGCGGACCGTGCGCAAGAGTTCGCAAGGCGACGAGACCGATCAGAGCGGCGCGTGATCAGCGTGTGCCGTCCTGCGAAGACGGCACGCCGGCGAGGATTTTGGTGCCAGCAGCCCCGCAATCCTTGCGGGGCGCGCGCGTATCACCGGACATCGCTTGACCAAGAAATGAGTGGGCGGACGTGCGTTGCTGGCGACGCCAGATTGCGCCCGCGGCCATGATCGGCGGTATCGGAAATCGACGGTTGCGCTTGTAGGTGTTTCCCTACGGCTGTCGTTCCGCGGAATTTTTCGCGACAGCGAATCCGCTCAGTGCGCTTCGGGCAGTTCGATCACGAACCGCGCGCCGCCGCCCTCGCGATCCTCATACCAGAGTTGACCGCCGGCATTGACGACGATCTGTTTCGCCAACGACAGGCCCAGCCCGCTGGACAGGCCGGGATCGCGATCGGTCAGCCGCACGAACGGTTTGAACAGTTCGCGCTGGCGCGTCGACGAGATGCCGGGACCGCGATCCTCCACCACCAGTTGCCAGAAACCCGGCGAGCAGGCGCGCACGCCGATCTCGATGTCGCTGCCGGGCGCGTACTTCATCGCGTTGCTGATCAGGTTTTCCGTGACCTGCCGCAGCACCAGCGCATCGATCGCCACCGGCTGGCATTCGGGCAAGGGATTCACGCGCAGCTGCAGGCCGCGGCTTTCCAGCTGCAAGCCGTAGCGGCCGTGCAGCCACGCCAGGATTTCCGGCAGCGCGGCGCTCACCTTCGCTTCGCGGGCGCGCGCGGCGTGGTCGGCCTGCGTTTCCAGATAACGCTTGATGTAGCCCAGCGCATCCATCGCGCTGTCGTGGATCATCTGCAGGTAGCGCGGAATGCGCTCCGGGCGCGTGCCGTCGCTGAGCAGGATGTCGCTGGCGAACAGCACGCTGGTGAGCGGATTCTTGAGATCGTGCGCGACCAGGTTGACCAGCTCCTGGCGTTCGCGCGCGACGCGTTCGAGGCGATCACGCGCCAGCTTCAGGCCGACGTGCGCATCCACGCGCGCGAGCAGTTCTTCCGGCATGAAAGGCTTGGTGACGTAATCGACGGCGCCGGCATCGAAGGCGCGCAGCAGCAGATCGCGATCGTGCGCGGCGGTGAGGAACACCACCGGCAGGCGCAGCAGTTCCGCGCGCTGCTTGATTTCCATCAGCAGCGCGAATCCGTCCATGCCCGGCATCATCATGTCGAGCAGCAGCAGATCGGGTGCCTGCGCCGTGGCGATCGCGAGCGCTTCGCCGCCGCTGTCGGCGACGATGACTTCATAGCCATGACGTGCCAGCAGCGTGCTGACGATGCGCAGGTTCGCCGGCTGATCGTCGACGACAAGAATCCGACCCGGCATCGTCACCGGGGTCGCCGTCCCAAGATTGGCGGATATCGCGTGCACGCCCCAGACCTGAACAGGTATTTCCACACGTTAGCAGAATCCCCTGATGGCCTGCCAATAGGGGCCGGAAGTGTCGCTGACGGATTCAGGAAAAGCGGGCATCCGTCTCATGCCACGCTCCGGGCGCCAGCCCTTCCAGGCTCCAGGGGCCGATCGCGGCGCGGACCAGGCGCAGGGTCGGCAGGCCGACGGCGGCGGTCATGCGGCGGACCTGGCGGTTGCGGCCTTCCGTGATCCCGATTTCGAGCCAGGCGTCCGGCACCGTCTTGCGGAAGCGCACCGGCGGATCGCGCGGCCAGAGCGTGGGCGGGGTAGCCAGCAGACGTGCCTGCGCCGGCCGGGTCGGGCCGTCGTTGAGCACGACACCGTTGCGCAACGCTTCCAGCTGCGAAGCCTGCGGCGTGCCCTCCACCTGCACCAGATAGGTCTTGCGGAGCTGGTGGCGCGGATCGCTGATCCTGTGCACGAGCGGGCCTTCGTCGGTGAGCAGCAGCAGGCCTTCGCTGTCGAAATCCAGGCGACCGGCGGCATAGACGCCGGCGGGCAATCCGAATTCGGCCAGCGTGCGCCGCGGCGGTGTGCTGCGGTCGGTGAACTGGCACAGCACGCCGTAGGGCTTGTTGAAGATGATGAGCATGAGCGGGAGGGTGGCGTTCGGGATGCGCGGCGGGACGCCTTCATTTCCGCGCAGGCAATCCAGGCGCCTTGCTGTTGCTTTTGTAGCACCAGCAAGGCGGGCGTTGGATTCCCATTTGCGCAAATGTGCCGCGCGCAGCGGCGCTCGGGCTAGGTCGCTTCCGAGTGCCGGCCTTACGGCTTCACGAACCGCAGCGTCATGCGATCGCTTTCGCCGATCGCCTGATACTTCGCATCGTCCTTCGCGTCGTGGTCGTTGCTGGGCGGCAGCGTCCAGACGCCGTTCGGATAATCCTTGGTGTCCTTCGGATTGGCGTTGATCTCGCTCTGCTCGTCGAGACGGAAACCCGCCGCCTCGGCGAGGGCGATCACCTGCGCCTGGCCGACATAACCGGTCTTGTCGTCCGCCGGCACGTCTTTCTTGGCGCGATGTTCCACCACGCCGAGCACGCCGCCCGATTTGAGGACATCGAAGAAGCCCTTGAACATGCCTTCCGCCTGCCCGGCGCTGCGCCAGTTGTGCACGTTGCGGAACGTCAGCACGAGGTCGGCGGAACCCGCGGGGCCGAACACGGGACGGTTTGGGTCGTAGGCGAGCACGCCGGCGCGATCGAACTGCGCGGGCGAGGCGCTGAACTTCGCTTCCAGGTTCGTTTTCGCCTTCTGCTGATACTCGCGGCCCCGCTCGATCCTGGTCGGGTCGACCACGGCGGCGACGTATTGCCCGTGCTCGCGCAGATAGGGCGCGAGGATTTCCGAATACCAGCCGCCGCCGGGCGTGATCTCGATGACGGTATCGCCGGGGCGCAGATCGAAGAAGCGCAAGGTCTCGAACGGATGGCGATATTTGTCACGGGCCGCGTTCTTGGGATCGCGCCACGAACCGGCGATGGTGGTCTTCAACGCGTCGGAGGCGGCGGCCTGTTCGGACGCCATTTTCCCGGCGGTTTCCATGGCTTCCTTCGCGGCCTTGGTCGCTGCCTGCGCGGTTTCCCCGGCGGTGTCGACCGCCTTGGTCGCGACGGGAGGATCAGCGGCATGAGCCGAGGCGCTCAGCGCGAGTGCGACAGCGAGCAGGGATTCGCGAACGGGCATGACGAACTCCGATGGGGGACGGGGTCGGCAGCGTGCCACATTCTCATGGCAATCGCGTTTTGCGTTGCAGCGACGGAACGCAGTTTTTCCGTTCGCCGCCTTCGGACACGCTTCGAATGTCCCCATGCTCGTGACAAATCCGGACGTGGCGCGGGACTGACATGGGCGAACACCTCGACGAGCATCTCAATACCCGCATCGTGCTGGCCTCGCGCCCGCACGGTGAGCCGACGCCGGAGAACTTCCGTCTCGAACGCGCGCCGGCGCCGACGCCGCACGCGGGCCAGGTGCTGCTGCGCACGCGCTTCCTCTCGCTCGATCCCTACATGCGCGGGCGCATGAGCGATGCCAAGTCGTATGCGCCGCCGGTGGAGATCGACCAGGTGATGGTCGGTCGCACCGTGTCCGAGGTGGTGGAGTCGCTGCATCCGGGGCTCGTGCCGGGTGATCTCGTCACCGCCGACGCAGGCTGGCAAACCTATGCCCTGGCCGAGGGCGCGACGCTGACGCGCAAGCTGAATCTGCCGGATCTGGCCGGCGCATCGCCCAGCACCGCGCTCGGCGTGTACGGCATGCCCGGCTTCACCGCTTACGCCGGCCTGCACGAGATCGGCAAACCGAAAGCGGGCGAAACGCTGGTCGTGGCCGCGGCGGTGGGGCCGGTGGGCGCCACCGTCGGCCAGATCGCGAAATTGCGCGGCGCGCGCGTCGTCGGCATCGCCGGCGGGGCCGCCAAGCGCGATTACCTGCGCGACGAACTCGGTTTCGATGTCGCGCTCGATCACCGCGATCCGGAATTCGCCGCACAGCTGCAGGCCGCCTGTCCCGACGGCATCGACGTGTATTTCGAGAACGTCGGCGGCCCGGTCTTCGACGCGGTGCTGCCGCTGCTCAACGATTTCGCCCGCGTGCCGGTCTGCGGCCTGATCGCGCACTACAACGACACCGATCTGCCGCTGGGACAGGATCGGATGAGCTTGCTGACTCGACTGATTCTCAAGCGCCGGCTCACCATGCGCGGCTTCATCCAGCGCGATTTCATCGCGCTGTATCCGCAGTTCCTGCGCGAGATGGGCGCGTGGCTGCGCGATGGCGTGATCAAGTATCGCGAGGATGTCGTCGAGGGACTGGAGAACGCACCGCAGGGGTTGATCGGTCTGCTGAAGGGCGACAACTTCGGCAAGCGTGTGGTGCGGGTCAGCTAGACAGTTTTCAACTCAGATCGTGACACTCTCGTCGTCCCAGCGAAAGCTGGGATCCATTTTGATCTTCTCTTCAAACGGCGAAAAACCAACATGGATCCCAGCTTTCGCTGGGACGACGAGGGGGAATGTATGAGCTGGAAACGCGATCAAACGCGGCAGGCTGGGTGTTCCGTGAGACTTCCTTACACCAACCGCACCGCCTCGGAATACGGCGGCGTATCCGGATAGTCCCCACGCCGCAACCGCCCCTGCAGCTCGCGCCACCAGCTCGGGTCGAACAGTTCGCCATGCGTTTCGCGGAAGGCCTGCGCCATCGTCGGCAGTAGGCCGAGGAAGTGCGGGAAGCGTTCCGGGAAGATGTCGTGCGGTCCGACGTGGAACCAGGGTTCGTCGGCGATCTCTTCCTCGTAGCAGGTCGGTTCCGGCCAGTCGCGGAACTGGCAGTCTGTGATCAGGCACAGTTCGTCGTAGTCGTAGAACACGACCCGGCCGTGGCGGCTCACGCCGAAGTTCTTCAGCAGCATGTCGCCCGGGAAGATGTTGTTGCGCGCCATGTCCTTGATCGCCTGGCCGTAGTCGAGCGCCACGCGCGTCGCGTCCTCGGCGGCATGCTCGCGCAGGTACAGGTTCAGCGGGCGCAGGCGACGCTGCACGTAGCACAGGCGCACGATGATGTCGTCGCCGTCCTCGACGATGTTGGCGGCGCAGGAGGTCAGCAGCTCCTGCAGCAGCTCGGGCGCGAAGCGCGCGCGCGGGAAGCGCAGGTGTCGATAGGGCTGCGAGTCGAGCAGGCGGCCGACGCGATCTAGATGGAAGACCTGCGCGTACTTGTTCTCCACGTCCTGTCGCGACATGGTCTTCGGTTCGGCGAAGCGATCGCGGATCACCTTGAACACCAGCGGATAACTCGGCAGCGTGAACACCGCCATCACCATGCCGCGGATGCCTTCGGCCTGCGTCAGCGGCTCGTCGGTGTGATGGTTGAAGTGGCTGAAGAAGGTGCGGAAGCGTTCGGTCTTGCCCTGCTTGGCGCGGCCGAGCACGGTGTACAGCTCGTCGATGGGTTTCAGCGGCAGGATCGTGCGCAGGAACACCACCGCGTCGCCGACCGTGGACAGGTCGGCGTGGAAATAGCTGCGCGCGTAGCTGAAGAGATGCGCGACGTCGGCGCGGTGGGTCAGCACCGCTTCCGCGCGCAGCTTGCCGGCATCGTTGACCAGCGCGATCACGCAGGGCGAGAAGCGGTGCTCGCCGAGCACGCGGCCGATCAGATAGGCGCGGCGCTCGCGGTAGAACACCGTGTCGAGCAGATCGATCGAGCGCACCGGATGCTCGCCCCAGTGCTCCAGATCGAGTTCGAGCCGCTTCGCCAGCCGCCGCGCGCAGCCGGTGCGGTCGGCGTAGGGAATGTCGAAGCGGTAATCGGCCAGCACGCGCTCGAACATGTTCTCCACGCGCCCGGACACCGCATAGCTGTGCCGCGCCACCGGATGCGTGATCGCGTCGGTGGGCTCGATGTCCATGGCGATGAACTCGATCGACGGATCGACGCCGCGGGTCTTGAAGAAGCGCCGGGTGAGCGTGTTGTAGAAGGTCTTGTACAGCTCGCGGTCGATCAACTCGGCGATGAAGTGGGCGTAGGCGTCGCGCACCGCCGACCACAGCCCGTGGTCGTGGGCGCGGCCGAGCAGCGCCGCCTGCAGGCGCAGCGCGCATTCGGCGATGCATTCGTCGTACAGCTCGATGCGCTCCACCGCGTCGATGCGCGCGCCGGCCCAGTCCATGGTTTCGAAGCGCAGCTTGGCGCGCCGGGTGATGTCGGCGAAGCGGGCGTGGTAATCCTCGAACGCGTCGCGGATCAGGGTGGCGATGGAGGCGGCGGCGATGTCGTCCATGCGGCATCGTATGTCGCATTGCCGCCTTTCGCGCAACCCCGCGCGCGGAAATTTATTCCGTCTGCCGCACGTGCTCGCTCGCCTGCGCGCGCAGCCAGTCGCGAAAGGCCAGGAAGCCGCGATGCTCGGCCGAACGCGGCGGATACACCAGATAGTGCGCGTAGCGCGTCTTCAGCCGCTGTGACGACAGCCGCACCAGCTGGCCGGATTCGAGCAGCAACCGCGCGCGCGTCAGCCGTCCGAGCGCCACGCCGACGCCGTCGAGCGCGGCGCGATGGTGCGATTCGGAATCGTCGAACACGGCGACGAAGCGCGTCGGCGGCGTGCCCTCGGTCTGTGCGAACCAGCGGTTCCACTGCCCGTCCGGATCGCCGAGCAGCGGCCATTCCTCCAGCGGCCGAACATCGATGCCGCCGCCCATCCGCTCCACCAGCGCCGGGCTTGCCATCGGCACCAGCCACTCGTCGAACAGGTGCTCGGCGGTCACGCCGGGCCATTGCCCGAGGCCGATGCGCAGTGCCGCGTCGATGCTGTCGTTGCTGACGAAATCGACGACCGCTTCGCTGGAGAGCAGGTTGATTTCGATCTTCGGGTGCGTCGCCAGGAACGAGGTCAGCCGCGGCACCAGCCAGTTGGAGGACATCGACGGCGTGGCGCTGACCGTGAGGATGTCATCGCGCCGCGCGGCGAAGGGCTGCACGGCCTGGGCGATCGCATCCAGGTGCGGCGCGATGCGTTCGAGCAGGCGCTGTCCCTCGGTGGTGAGCGACACCCCGCGCGCGTTGCGCGTCAGCAGCTTGTAGCCCAGCCGCTCCTCCAGCGCCCGCATCTGGTGGCTGAGGGCGCTGACCGTGACGTGCATCGACTCGGCGGCCCGGGACAGGTTGCCGAAGCGCGCCGCGGCGAGGAAGCCCTGCAGGGCATGGAGCGGGGGACGGCTCATGATGTGATTTTAACTCAAGTAACGGTTGCGAATTTGTCGCTTTTGACGGCCCTATGGTGAGCGTATCTTCTATTTCACTCAACAAGCGAGGTGGACCATGAACCTGTTTACCGGGCTGTTGTTCCAGCAAGGCCACATCCAGGACCCGCGACTGGCGGTGTCTCTCGCGGGCGAGGACGCCAAGGCAGACACGTCCGCACGCCGGAAAGGCGATACGCCGACGGCCACCAAATCCTTCGAATCCTGCCTGTCCTTGAAGCGCGGCGCGCTCGTCGCCCTCTGCTCGACCACCGCGCTGTCGCCGTTCCGCTGATGTGGTGACCCTGCCGGCCTCGCCCCAGGCCGGCAGGCAATGAAAGCGGGGCGATGCGTCACCACCGGAGTCCCCGCATGATCGCACGCCTGTGGCACGGCACCACGCTCAACGAAGTGGCCGACGAATACCTGACCTATCTGCTTGCCAGCGGCGTGGCCGACTATCGCGCCACGCCGGGCAATCTGGACGTGCAGATCCTGCGTCGCCGCGAAGACCGGATCACGCACTTCCTGATCGTCTCGTATTGGAAATCGCTGCAGGCCATCGAGGCCTTCGCCGGCGCCGACCTCACTCTCGCCCGCTACTATCCGAAGGATGCGCAATATCTGCTGACGCGGGAGGAACGCGTGCAGCATTACGAGGTCGCCACTTCGTCATGAAGTGAAGGCGGCGCGACAGTGCCTCACCGCGTTGACGGCGCGGTTCGATGCCCGTTTCGGATACATTGCCGGTTTCGTTTTTCGGGGTTCCGACATGTGGTTGGGCACGCTGTACGCATTGGCCGCCGGTTTGATGTGGGGGCTGGTGTTCGTCGCCCCGCTGCTGCTGCCCGAGTATTCGCCGATGCTGCTCTCGGTCGGCCGCTATCTCGCCTTCGGCCTGATCGCGCTGCCGCTGGCGTGGCTGGATCGCGCCGAACTGAAGAAACTGCGCGGCGCCGATTGGCTCGAAGCGGTGAAGTTGTCGCTGATCGGCAACCTGCTCTATTACGTCTGCCTCGCCAGCGCGATCCAGCGCGCCGGCGGACCGCTGCCGACCATGATCATCGGCACCTTGCCGGTGGTGATCGCGATCAGCGCCAACCTGCGCAACCATCGTCGCGACGGGCGGCTGCCATGGCGACGGCTGGCGCCGTCGCTCGTGCTGATCGCGCTCGGCATCGCCTGCGTCAACCAGTCGGAATTGCAGGCGCTGCGCGACGATCCCACCGCCGATCCGATGCGTTACGCGATCGGCGCGCTGCTGGCGATCGTCGCCGTCGCCTGCTGGACTTGGTATCCGCTGCGCAATGCGGACTGGCTGCGTCACCATCCCGGCCGCAAGCCGCGCGCGTGGGCGACGGCGCAGGGCGTCGCCATCTTGCCGCTGGCGTTGCTCGGCTATCTGCTGGTGTGGGCGTGGTTCGGCTTTTCCGGCAAGGACTTCCCCATGCCGTTCGGCCCACGGCCGGGCTTCTTCATCGGCCTGATGATCGCCATCGGCCTGTTTGCTTCGTGGCTCGGCACGTTGTGCTGGAATGAGGCGAGCCAAAGACTGCCGACTGCATTGGTCGGGCAGTTGATCGTCTTTGAAACCCTGGCTGCGCTGGCTTATGCCTTCCTGTTGCGAGGCGAGATGCCGGCGCCGCTGACCTTGCTCGGCATCGCCTTGCTAATTGGCGGTGTGGTGTGGGCGGTGCGGGTGAAACCGGAGCCGGTGGTGTTGCTAGAGGAAAATAATGGATAAATTGACTGGTGTTGCCGCGAGACAACACCGATTTGGCATAAGGGGCGAACAATCACCTTAGTTGGTAATCCGGGTGGATTCACCGTGCCTGGAAGGGGGTGTCCGAAGCCGGAGCATCGTCGAGCCGATTTCGGTTTGACCGATTTGAATGACTGGAAGGGGGTTTTCTTGAAAACGACAACGATCGCCAAAGCGGCCGCGGCTACTCTCGTCTGTCTGGGACTGACGGCTTGCGTGACGGTGAAAACTCCGCAATCCCGGCCCAAGACGGCTCAGGAACCTGTTGCATGGGGGCTGTTTTCCAAACCCAAGGGTTGCGTGATTTTTCGCGAATACAGCAAAACCCAGGTCGGCTTCTTCGTGGTGGCCGTGACGACGAAATCGCATGGCGAACTGGAAGTTGTCGAAAGCCAGGGATACGACATGCAGCCGAAGGTCTGGCAGCAGACGAAAGAGAGCATGGACGAACTGCAGAGGCTCGCGATGAAGGAGCAGCTGCGCTACGTGAAGATTCCGGACAAATATTTGCCCGAGGAACTCGAAGCTGCGCGCAAGCTGTGTGAAAAGGAAAACATCGACTCATGAACCTGATCAGGTAGGGCAGCTGCCGCCAGCGCGGCGATTGAGAGCGCTCTTGTTCGATCCGAACCACTCCATTACCATTTTCAGGCGACTGACGAAGTTGCCGTAAGCGTTCACGTCAACCAACGCGCCACCACTCCGGCAATGCCGGGGCGGCTCCCGTGGTTCGGGAGCATTGGCGCCTTGCTTGACCGGATCCCAGGAGATCTATTGATGAACGCTTCAAAATCGCAAACCCATTTCTTCGGCATTCCCAAATTGCCTGCGCGCTACGCGTCGGTGGTGATGCCGTTTCTCTTGTCCGCTTTCATGTCAGGCATCGTGTCCATGATCAGTACCTTGCGCGGCATCGGGCCGTCGCCGGATTTTTGGGGCGTCTGGCTTGGCGCCTGGGGCATGTCATGGGTGATCGCATTCCCGACCGTGCTGCTGGTGTTGCCGGTGGTACGCAGGGCAACAATGGCAATCGTCCGCTCCGCCTAACGACCGATCGCGGCTTCGCTAGTGGAAGCACGTAGCCGGAAAGATAGAATGTGGTCGTTCACACCTTCGTCCGGATGCGAGGAGGACATCATGCATTGGACCCTGATGGTCCTCGCCGTACTGCTGCTGATGGTTGACATCGCCGCTTCCGCAAGCGCGATGCGGGATCCGTTGCTATCGGGATCGCAGCGGATTGCGCAGCTTGTCCTGATCTGGCTGGTTCCGGTTCTCGGTGCCGTGTTTTGTCTTGTCTTCCGATCCACGATAGATCGTGCGCAACCGTCTTTTGATCGGGAAGCGTTCGTCGATAGTTCCGGTGCCGATGGCACGCAGTTGAACTTTCCGCGAAGCGAGAGCCTGGGTGGGTACGACGCGCCTGGAGGCGATGGAGGGGGCGACTAGGCACTTTCCTGGTGCGCGAAACAGAAAAAAAGCCCGGCGATGCCGGGCCTTTTTCCTTGCATCTGTCGCGGGATCACAAGTGCTTGATGATCTCGTCAGCAAACTCGCTGCACTTCACTTCGGTCGCACCTTCCATCAAGCGAGCGAAGTCATAGGTGACGCGCTTGCTGGCGATCGCCTTGTCCATGCCGGCGATGATCGCATCGGCCGCTTCGGTCCAGCCCATGTAGCGCAGCATCATCTCGCCGGAGAGGATCACCGAACCCGGGTTGACCTTGTCCTGGTCGGCGTACTTCGGCGCGGTGCCGTGGGTCGCCTCGAACACGGCATGGCCGGTGACGTAGTTGATGTTGGCGCCCGGCGCGATGCCGATGCCGCCGACCTGCGCGGCGAGGGCATCGGAGAGGTAATCGCCGTTCAAGTTGAGCGTGGCCACCACGTCGTATTCCTTCGGGCGCAGCAGGATCTGCTGCAGGAAGGCGTCGGCGATGGCGTCCTTGATGACGATGCCCGCGCCCGGCTTGCCTTCCGGGATCACGTGCCAGGGGCCGCCGTCGAGTTCGACCGCACCGAAAGCCTCGCGCGCGATCTGGTAGCCGAAGTCGCGGAACGCGCCCTCGGTGAACTTCATGATGTTGCCCTTGTGCACCAGGGTGACCGACTTCTGGTTGGTGTCGATCGCGTACTGGATCGCCGCGTGCACGAGGCGCGTGGTGCCGAGGAAGGACACCGGCTTGATGCCGATGCCGACCTGCACAGGCAGGTCACGCCTGGGCGCGCCAACGGTGGCCAGTGCGTCCTGCCACGCGTCGATCTTCTCCTGCGTGCCGAAGCGGATCTTGTCGAAGGGCCGCGGGAATTCCTTGGCGAGGAAGTCGAGCACCTTCTGTGCGTCGGCGCTGCCGGGCTCGAACTCGATGCCGGCGTAGATGTCCTCGGTGTTCTCGCGGAAGATGGTCATCTCGACATCGCCGGGCTTCTTCACCGGCGAGGGCACGCCCTCGAACCAGCGCACCGGCCGCAGGCAGACGTACAGGTCGAGCATCTGGCGCAGCGCGACGTTGAGCGAGCGGATGCCGCCGCCGACCGGCGTGGTCAGCGGACCCTTGATGCTGACGAGATAGTCGCGGCAGGCGTCGACGCTGGCGTCGGGCAGCCAGTTGCCGGTGGCGTTGTAGGCCTTCTCGCCGGCCAGCACTTCCATCCACTCCAGCTTGCGCTTGCCGCCGTAGGCTTTGGCGACCGCGGCGTCGAGCACGCGCACGCTGGCGCGCCAGATGTCGGGGCCGGTGCCGTCGCCTTCGATGAAGGGGATGATCGGATGGTCGGGAACGTTGAGACCTTGCGGGCTCTTGGTGATCTTGCTGCCGCCGGCAGGAACTGTCGGGGTGAAATCTGTCATCGGAATCTCCGAAGAAACGCACGCGACGTGTGGACGCGAGCGGGGAGGGACGGGGAAGCGGGTCGGTCAGGAACCGTTATTGTCGCGGTTTGCGCGGGCGCGGGCAAAGCGCAGGGATGAAACAGTGTTTCGGATGCCGTGGACGGTGCCACCCGCGCTGAGGAAAGTCCGGCCATCGAGCCGTGCCGTCAGCCCGGGGTGTGGCCGCCGGGCTCTTGCGGAGGGACCGCATAACGCAAAAAGGGCGCGGCTCGCGCCGCGCCCTCGTGACGGAACGAGTCCGTCAGATCGGATCAACCGGATTACTTGACTTCGAAATCCTTGGTCTGCACGACGTTGCCGTCGAGCGAGACTTCCAGCTTGTACTTGCCGGTCGGCCAGCCGTCGGGCTTGGTGATGTGGAATTCGCTGACGTTGGTACCGGCAAAGGTCAGGTCTTGGCTTTCCTCGTTGACCACCTTCGCCTTGTCGCCTTCGCCGAAGGTCCACTTGGCGGTGAGCTTGCCCGGAACCGAGGCGGCCGGGTCGCTCGTGGTCGTGGAGACCGCGGCGTAGATGGTGTCCTTCTTGCCGAAAGTCGTGGACGGAGTGGTGACCTTCTTGTCGGGGCCAATGGCATTGCCGAGGTCGACCGAAGCCACCGAGGCGGTGGCGGCCGGGGCCGGAGCGGGTTCCGGAGCCGGGGCGGGCGCCGCGGGGGCGGCCGGTTCGGTGGCGGCGGGCGGGGTCGCGGCCGGCTCTTCCTTCTTCTTGCAGCCGACCAGCGCCAGCGTGCCGAACAGCGCGGCGGCAATGGCGAGATTGAGCGTCTTGCGTGTCATGGAATGTCTCCGTGGATAGTCATGAGATGGTCGGAACCGGGCACGTCCCGGGTTGCAGGAAAATCGCTCGAAACGAACTCAGTCGGCCTTCGGCGGAATCTTCAGCACCTGGCCGGGCTTGATCAGGTCGGGATTGTCGAGCTGGTCGCGATTGGCTTCGAAAATCTGATGCCATGCGCCCGACTTGCCGTAGAACTGCTTGGCGATGTGCGACAACGTGTCGCCCTTCTGCACGGTGTAGGTCTGCTCGCCGGTGCTTTCCGCAGTGCTGCTCGAACCGCTCTGCACGTTGGAGAAATCGACGTTCTCTTGTTCCTGGGCAGTACTGCTGGAGCCGCTTTTCACGTTGGAGAAATCCGGCTCTTTCGGATCGTTGGGATTGGGGGCGTTGCTCATCAGGGGCTCCTATGCCGCGTTGACGGCGCGCAGCGTCCCACGAACGTTGTTAAAAAATCATATTTCAGCCGTGAAGCCCGTCGCGTTGTTAGCGCAGCGTTTATTGGCGCTGAATTCATTGGCGAAGATCGCGCCCCGGCGTGGGAGGGGACAGCCCCGGCGTCCCACGCCAGGGATTGATGTCGAGTCCGCCGCGGCGGGTGTAGCGCGCTTCCACCGAGAGTGTGCGCGGACGGCACCGCGCCAGCACGTCGACGAAGATGCGTTCGACGCATTGTTCGTGGAATTCGGCGTGGTCGCGGAAGGAGACCAGGTAGCGCAACAGGCCGGCGCGATCGATGCGCGGGCCGCGATAGGTAATGGTCACGCCGGCCCAGTCGGGCTGGCCGGTGACCGGGCAGTTGGACTTCAGCAGGGCCGAGTGCAGGCACTCCTCGACTTCGTCGCCGGCTTCGGTGGCCAGGAACGACGGTTGCGGTTCGTCGTAGGCACTGCACTCGACCTCGAGCGCGTCGAGCGATTGCGGGCCGGAGTCGGCATCAGCCTCCCCATCGATGGCGGGCAGGCCGAAGGCGACCTCGACCGGAGCGTCCGCCGCCTGCGACAGATCCTGGACGATGCGTGCGCGCACCTGCTCGGCGTCGTCGAAGCGTTCGGCGTTGAACGAGTTGAGATAGAGCTTCAGCGATTTCGATTCGATCAGGCAGGGTGACGTCGCCGGCACGGTGAGCGTGGCGGTGGCGACGACGGGCTTGCCGCGCGCGTCGAGCCAGCTCAATTCGTAGGCATGCCAGCGATCCTGTCCCACGAAGGGCAAGGCATCGCCGGGCACGCCAATGGCGTCGCGGCCTTGCGTGCGCGGGATCGGGAACAGCAGCGACGGGTCGTAGTGGCGCGGATAGGCGACTTCGCGACCGAGCGGGAGTTGCGAGGACATGCCTGAATTCTACGCGGCGGCGCAAGAACCGGATATCGCCACCATGGTCGCCGCCCGACACTGCATTCATCTCACCGGAACGCCATCGCCATGCTCACGCTCTACGACTACCTGCCTTCGCAGAACGCCTGGAAGATCCGCCAGTTGCTGCATCACCTGCAACGCCCGTACCGCAGCGTCATGGTCAGCATCTTCGAGGGCGAGGGGCAGACCGAGGCCTACCGTCGCATCAGCCCGACCGGCACGGTGCCGGCGGTGGTGTTCGAGGACGGCCGCGCGCTGTCCGAATCCAATCCGATCCTGTTCCACCTCGCCGAGGGCACGCCGTATCTCCCCGACGACAGCTTCGCCCGCGCGAAGGTGCTGCAATGGATGTCGTTCGAGCAGGAGCGTGTGGAAAGCCAGATCGGCGCGCTGCGGCACTGGACGCTGACCGGCAAGCTGGCGCGTCGCGCACCGGTGCTGGTGGAGATGAAGCGCAATGCCGGGCACAAGGCGCTCGGCATGCTCGATGCGCATCTCGCGCAAGGCGCCTTCATCGTCGGCGACATATACACGGTCGCCGACATCGCGCTGTTCGCCTACGTCAGCCGCAGTGACGAGGCCGAAGGATTGTCGCTGGCGCCGTTCACGCATGTGCGCGCTTGGATCGAGCGCGTGCGTGCGCAACCCGGATTCCTCGCCGAAACCTTTTCCTACGCGATCGATCCGAACTCCGGCCGCGACTTGCCTTGAGGAAATCCCCAGGTCTCGTCATCCCGGCGAAAGCCGGGATCCGGTTTTTCCTTCTCTTGAACGTCTGCCTGGAATAAGAAAACAAAGGCTGGATCCCGGCTTTCGCCGGGATGACGAACAGGGCAAAGAATTGAACGGGCGTTTATTGCGCAGGCGGCGCGTGCAGGTAATCGAGCGTCACCTGCAACAGCGCGCGCAGCCCGACATCCAGCGACGACTCGTCGAGCAGGAACTTCGGCGAATGATTGTTCGGCGCGGTGGCGGGATCGATGCCCGCCGTCGTCGAGCCGACGAAGATGAACAGTCCGGGCACTTCCTTGGCGTAGAAGGAAAAATCCTCCGCGCCCATCTGCAGCGGCGGTTCGTAGACATTCTCGCGTCCCACCACGGCCTGCAGGCTGGGCAGCATCTTCGCGGTCAGCGCCGGATCGTTGACGGTGACCGGATTGCCGGGCTGGTCGGGAACGTGTGCCTCGGCGCTAGCGCCATGCGCGGCGGCGACGTGTTCGGAGACGTTCTTCAGGTCGTCGAAAATCTTCTTGCGCATGCCTTCATCGAAGGTGCGGATGGTGCCGATCATCTCCACGTCGTCGGGGATGATGTTGTAGCGGATGCCGCCCTTGATCGCGCCGAAGGTCACCACCGCCGGCAGGTTCGAGATGTCGGTGCGGCGGCTGACGATGGTCTGCGCGGTGGAGATCAGATCGGCGCTGGCGACGATCGGGTCGACGCCTTTCCACGGCGCCGAACCGTGCGTCTGACGACCATGCACCTTGATGCTGAAGCGATCCGAAGCCGCCATCAGCGGACCGCCGCGCACGGCGATCTTGCCCGCCTGCACCGAAGAGAACACGTGCAGGCCGAACACCGCCTCGGGCTTGAAGGTCTTGAACAAGCCTTCCTTCAGCATCAGTGACGCGCCGCCTTCCTCGTCGGCCGGCGCGCCTTCCTCCGACGGCTGGAAGATCAGCATCACTTCACCCGGCAGTTGCTCACGCATCGCCATCAGCGCATCGGCGACGCCGAGCAGGATGCCGGTATGCGCGTCGTGGCCGCAGGCGTGCATCACGCCGACCGGTTCGCCGCGGAAATTCGTGGTGACCTTCGAGGCGAACGGCAGGCCGGTCTGTTCGGTCACCGGCAGCGCATCCATGTCGGCGCGCAGCGCGATCTTCGGCCCGGGCTTGCCGCCCTTGATGATGGCGACCACGCCGTGATGGGCAATGCCGGTCTGCGGCTGCAGGCCGAGCGCGCGCAGATGCTCGGCGACTTTCGCCGACGTGCGTTCCTCGCGGTTCGACAGCTCCGGGTGCTGGTGGAAATCGCGACGCCAGTCGATCACCTGTTGGCGCAGCTTGGCGGCGGCCGCGATCACTTCCGGGCGCTGCGCGAGCGGCGCGTCCTGCGCGGCGGCGGCGCCGGTGAGCAGCGAGCCCGCCAGGAGCGTGCCTGCCAAGAGCGGCGGGAGGAGACGAGAGGACGACGACGGCATCAGCGAGACTCCGCGGGAGGGAAAACCGGATAGTAGCCCGCGAGCCGACAGGATCGGTCCGCCAATCGCCGACTAGGGAAACTCCTAGCTGTCATGAGCGGTGCCAAGGACTAAGGTACGGTGACGACAGCGATCCAGGAGCGCCGCCATGTCCGTCGATCGAGTCCGGGCCGAGCCCGCCACGTCCGCATACGCCACCGGTCCGGGCCGCGTACAGCCGCGCAACATGACCGACGATGACGCGCTGGCCGTTTTCAATCGTCGTTTCAGCGAGTTCGACACCGCCGCCAAGCAGGACGATGCCGATGACAAGGTCAGCCGCGAGGATCTGCAGGCGGTCGTTGAGAACAGCGACGATCAGGAACTGGTGGATGCCGCCAATCATTTGCTGGAGACACCGGACCTGCGCGAGGGCCTCGACACCGCAGGCGAAGGCGGCGATCAGGATGGACTGATCAGTCTGAAGGACCTGACCAGCTACATGGTGCGCGACCAGCCTTCGTCACTGCCGTCGCTGGCGACGCAGCAGGTCACCGGCTCCGATCAGGATCCGACCGTGTTGCACATCGACGCAACGCCGCCGGAAGGCGCGAGCTGGAGCAACGAAACGGGTCCGCGCGCCGGCATCGTCTCGGTCTACGTCGACGGCGAATACGTCGCCGACGCGACCATATTTGCGGAAAACCCGAACGGCGCCGACGTCAATCTCGGGGTGCTCGGCCCGGGTCCGCATACGATCGAATTGCGCGATAGCAGCGCGGTCGGCACGGGCGCGCCGGAAGCGAGCATCGATCCTGCATCCGTGGAGTTGGAAGCCACGAACCTCGACATCGATTCCAGCGACCCCGCCGTGCGCGACCAGGCCCTCGCCGCGCGCTACGCGCCCAATCTGGCGCTGGCCGACAACGAGCAGGCCACCAACAACACGCCGCTGATGACCACCGCGCAGGTCATCCATCACGACGATGGCACCACCACGATCGCCTACCGCATCCTCTACAGCAACGAGGACGGCGGCGATGGCAGTGATCCCACCGTGCTGACCAATCGCTGGGGCCGCACCACCGACGACGAACGCATCTACGAAGTCACGATCGACGCCAACGGCGAGGTGATCGATTTTTCAGGCAAGAACGGCGCGGGCGGCGTCGAGCTTCGCGATGATGATCTAGGCGTGCAGGACATGAACGACGCTCGCGGCCCGAATGGGTTGCCGGGCATCTCGATCTACAACGAACACAACAACGTGCAGTGGGATGATCCTAGCGATCGCCACAATCGTGCCTATTCCGGCGTGCCGGTGCTGGTGAGCGTGGGCCCGAACACGGGTCGCGATGAATCCAACGAGCCTGGCCCCTCCACCAACGAGGTGATGCGCGACAACCCGTGGACCTGGCGTGTGGCCAACGCGGAAATGCGGCGTGAGCCCGCGTCCGATGGTGGAAGCAAACTGGACCAGGTCCAGCCTTACGATCGATTGTATTTGAGCCTGGATGACGGCACCTTCGATGAAGGCACCGAGATCACCGTGCATTACGACAATGGCCAATCGGAAACGTTGCGGCTGGACGATGCCAACGGCAAATCGAATTCCGTCTCCGTCGTGCTGGGCGGCGATCCCGCCACGATCACCTCGATCGAGGTGACCGGTGCCGAAGGCTCCGGTGTCGAAGCCTACACGTTGAATCGCGACGACACGCCGCGGGCGGTGACGGATATCGCCGAGCGCGATTAATCCGAGCGCGATCGATCGCGCCACCGCCCACGAAGCACGATCAGTGCTCGACCAGCTGCATCGCGTCCGCGGCATAGCGCGCGCCGGCGGCGGCATTCGGCGGGACGATGGCCTCGATGAGCGTCAGCTCGTCATCGCTGAGCGCGACGTCGACGGCGCCGACGTTCTCTTCCAGATACTTGCGGCGCTTGGTGCCGGGGATCGGCACGATGTGCTCGTCCTGCGCCAGCACCCACGCGAGCGCGAGTTGTCCGGGCGTCACGGCCTTGCCGGCGGCCAGCGATTTGATCTGCTCGACCAAGGCCAGGTTCCTGGCGAAATTCTCGCCCTGGAAGCGCGGATTGGTACGACGCCAGTCATCGGCCTCGAAATCCTCCGGCGACTGGATCGCGCCGGTGAGGAAACCACGGCCGAGCGGCGAATACGGCACGAAGCCGATGCCGAGTTCGCGGCAGACCGCGAGCACGCCGTTCTCTTCCGGATCGCGCGTCCACAACGAGTACTCGCTCTGCAACGCGGTGATCGGATGCACGGCGTGGGCGCGGCGGATGGTCTCGGCGTTGGCTTCGGACAAGCCGAGATAACGCACCTTGCCGGCTTTCACGAGATCGGCCATGGCGCCGACGGTGTCCTCGATCGGCACGTTCGGATCGACGCGATGCTGGTAGTACAGATCGATGTGATCGGTGCCCAGGCGCTGGAGGCTGCCCTCGACGGCGGCGCGCACGTTGGCGGGGCTGCCGTCGACGCCGCCTCTGCGCACGTCCGGCATGCCCGGCTCGATGACGAAGCCGAACTTGGTCGCCAGGAACACCTGATCGCGGCGCCCCTTCAGAAAACCGCCGAGCAACTGCTCGTTGGTATGCGGGCCGTAGATCTCGGCGGTATCCCAGAACGTGACGCCGAGTTCGAGCGCACGCGCGAGCGTGGCGAGCGATTCGGTGTCGTCCTGGTCGGTGGTGTAACCAAAACTCATGCCCATGCAGCCGAGGCCGAGGGCGGAGACTTCAGGGCCGTTGCGGCCGAGCTTGCGGGTTTTCATTTCGATTTCTCCTTGGGGGGTGAGGAGCCGCGCTCAGCCGATGCCCCATCGGCATCGGCTGCGGTTCCGAACGCCCGGCCAGGGATGGCCGGGCGGGACGTTGCGTCAGTCATTGCAGTTGCGCCACGGATGGCTTCACGGCGAATCCGAAGTTTTAGGGGCGGCGATCACCGCCTCGATTTCCACTTTCAACGCGGGATCGAACAGCCCGGACACCTGCACCAGCGAACTGGCGGGCGGAGTCGCGCCGTAGGCCTCGATCAATGCCGCGCGGACGGCGGCGAGGTCCTTCAGGTCGGTGAGGAAGATGGTCACCTTCAACAAGGCCGGCCAATCCGTGCCAAGTTCGCGCAGCACGCCGTGGAGACGGGCCAGCACCACGCGGGTCTGCGCGCCGCTGTCGCCGTGGGCGGCGTCCGAGCCGAAGGCGGTCAGCCCGGACAGATAGACCGTGTCGCCATGACGCACCGCGTGGGCATAGGGACCGGCGGGCGCCGCCAGCGACTGGAAACGCAGGCGTCCGTCCTGCTCCGGTGCGGGCCCGGCCGGCGGCTGCGCGAACGCGGAAGCGCCGGCGAGCATGCCGGCAAGCGCGACGGGGAGGGCCGTGATCGAGAAATGCGGGCGAAGCGGCATGGCCTGGACCCGGTTGAAGAAGGGAGCGCCAGTGTCGCGCTGGCGACTGCACGGATAAACCGGCAATATCAGAACCTTCTTTGAACTCTGGCTTCACAATGGCCGCCGCCCCGCTTCCCGCCGTCGTCGCCTTCGCCCGCGTCGCGCACCACGCCAGCTTCACCCGCGCCGCCGCCGAACTGGCGGTCTCGCCCTCCGCGCTGTCGCAGACCGTGCGGACGCTCGAATCCCAGCTGGGCGTGCGCCTGCTCAACCGCACCACCCGCCGCGTCGGCCTGACCGAACATGGCGCCCGCTTCCTGCAACAGGTCTCGCCCGGCCTGCAGCTGATCGAAGCCGCCTTCGACGACCTCGACCTCGTCCGCGACCGCCCCGCCGGCCGCCTGCGCATCAACCTCTCCCGCATCGCCGCCCAGCAGCTGGTGATCCCGCGACTGTCCGCCTTCGCCGCGCGCTATCCCGAAGTGGAGGTGGAACTGTTCGTCGATCCGAGCCTGGCTGATCTGGTGGCCGGCGGCTTCGACGCCGGCATCCGCCTCGGCGAATGCCTGGCCAAGGACATGATCGCCCTGCCCGTCGGACCGATGCAGCGCCAGGTGGTCGTGGGCTCCCCCGCCTACTTCCGCCGCCACCCGCCGCCGCGCACCCCGGCCGACCTCGTCCACCACGACTGCATCCGCCACCGCCTGAGCAGCGGACGACTGATGCCCTACGAATTCACCCGCGACGGACGCGACTTCGAAGTCGAGGTCCACGGGCGTTTGATCTTCAACGACAGCGGCCTCGCGCGCGAGGCTGCGCGTGCGGGGCTTGGGCTCAGTCAGCAGTTCGAGGCGGAGGCGGCGGCGGATCTAGTCAATGGCACGCTGCAGCGGGTGCTCGATGATGACCTGGAGCCCTTCCCCGGGTTTTTCATCTACTACCCGGCGCGGGAGCATATGGCGACGAAGTTGCGGGTGTTCATCGATTTTCTTCGGGAGCAGGTCGCGGCATAGATACGCTGGTTCAGTCCAGAACCTTAGTGCTTCGGTCGCAATTTCGCCGCTAGATTTCGCGTCGCCATCTGGGGGCGATAGATGCTCTCAGCACACAACGTTTTTGTTGCACGTTTAAAGCACCGTGACAGTGCGTACTGAAGATTAGAAGGGTTGACATTGTTGTATGCGTCTATGGTCCCTGCATCCGAAATATCTTGATCCTCAAGGATTGGTGGCCTTGTGGCGCGAAGCGCTACTGGCCAAGGCCGTGCTTCGTGGCGAGACGCGGGGCTATACGCGTCATCCGCAGTTGGAGCGGTTCAAGGCACACGCGCAGCCGCGGCTGGCGATCAATGCATATCTGGCCGCGGTTCATGACGAAGCGACCAGACGCGGCTATTCCTTTGATCGCTCGAAACTCGGTCCCGTCCGGTCGATCCCGCCTATTCGCGTCAGCCAGGGACAGCTCGAATATGAGTGGAAGCATTTGCAGAACAAGCTGGCGACGCGTAGTCCGAAGGTGTACTCATGTTGGAGCAAAGTGATCAATCCTGATTGCCATCCCTTGTTTCGCCGGAGGCCGGGGCCGGTGGCTGCATGGGAACGGGCATTGGGTGATGTCTAGCATTCGAGCCGAATGCTGCTTCAAGGCAACAAATTCAAATCAGGGATGAGGTGTCATGCCAAATATCTTCGTGGTTGAAGATCAGGTTCATGCCGAGTCGTTTGGCGAATTCCCGGTCTTGGCGGAAGCATGGGACGAACTGCATCAGCTATCGTTGATTTCGTGGAACGAGCCTCCCAACGTGGCGCCCTGTCAAAGTTGGCAAACTTGCGGCCGAGAGTACGAGATCATCGAGTATGAAACGGCAACTCTTCCCTGGACCCGGATCAGGTGCCTTGCAGGGCTGGAGGTGAGTGCCAAGGGAATAGTGTGGGGACCAGAAGCGCCGCAGAGACTTTAGCGATGCCAAAGAACCTTCCCGTTCCTTTCATTGGTTTTTGCCGTGAAGTGGGTCCAAACGGTAACCAAGCCTATCGGCGAGGCGGGCAAGCAGTTCAAGCGCGAGAACATCGGCATTGCCGCGCACCGCGCTTGCGGCGTCATGCAACGACCACAAACTGCGGGCATTGCGCCCTTGCGCATGCACGTCGACCAAGCCCAACGTTTCCAGTTCGTGCAGCGAACGATAGACAGTCGGCAGACTAATCCTCGCGCAATGCCGCCGCGCGCGCTGGAACAATGCAACGGCATCGAGCCAACCATTGGTTTCGTGCAACGCGCACAGCACGGCCTTGCGCGGAGCGGTCAAGCGCAAACCGCGCGATGCGCAGCGGGCAAGCCACGCATCGAGCGGCGCCGCGCGTGACGGCGCTGCTTCAGTCACGACGCTCGCCGGAGAGGATCTCGGCGGTGGCGCGTTCGAGGATCGCGGCGATGCGGCGGGCTTCGGCATCGTCCCAGTCGGCGCGGCGCGACAGCAGGGCGTGCTTGAGCGCGTGCATGGCGCGTCGCACGGTCATCGGCGCGGCTTCCTTGGCGGCTTCGCGGGCGCGGTGTTCGGTGCGGGCGATCACGGTGTCGACGGCGGCGCGGTTTTCGTTGAGATAGGCGCGGCCGGCGTCGGTGATCGAGTAGAGCTTGCGGCCGCCGGTTTCGGCTTCGGCCTGGGCGTGGCCCATTTCCTCGAGCATGGTCAGGGTGGGGTAGATCGCGCCGGGGCTGGGCGAGTAACGGCCGTGGAACATCTCTTCGATGATGCGGATCAGTTCGTAACCATGGCGCGGCTGCTGCTCGATCAGGCCGAGCAGAAGGAGCTTGAGATCGCCGTGGCCGAGCATGCGCCCGCCGCCGCGATGGCCGCCGTGGCGGCGGCCCATGTCGTCGGAAAAGATGTCGTCTCCGCCAAACCGGTCGAAGAAGCCGCGGCGGCTGGCGTGCAGGGTCGGATCGAAGTCGTGGTCGAAGTGCGGGTGATGGTGAGCGTGATGGCGGTGGAACCAGGAATGAAGGCGCATGGGGATTCGATATATCGGAAGTTGGGTAAAAGATATATCTAAGATATATCGAAATCAAGAAGGGGCTATCCCGTTCCGGTCCGCCCCATGGGCTCGCAGAGGAAATCCACGAATGCCCGCAGCTTGGGCGGCATGTGCTCGCGCGCCGGGTAGTAGATGTAGAAACCCGGGAGCGCGGGCGCGTATTCGGCCAGCACCCGGACCAGGCGTCCGTCCGCCAGATCGGCCTTGACCGTTTCCACGAAGAGTTGCGCCAGGCCAAGCCCGTCGCGCGCGGCCTCGCGCGCCATGCGGTCGTCGGTGTAGATCAGGCGGCCCTGCACGTCCATCTGCAGTTCGCGGCCGTCGTCGACGAAACTCCAGGGTTCGAGACGGCCGCTGCCGGGCATGCGGAAGCGGATGCAGTCGTGGCCAGCCAGATCGGCCGGCGCGCGCGGCGTGCCGTGGCGGCGCAGATACTCGGGGGTGGCGACGATGGCGCGGCGCAAGGGGCCGCTGATCGGTCGCGCCACCATGTCCTGGGCCAGTTTGTGGCCGATGCGGATGCCGGCGTCGAAGCCGCCGGCCACCACGTCGGCGAGGGTGTCGTCGGTGAACAGTTCGACCTGGATCTGCGGATAACGCGCCAGGAACTCCGGCAATCGCGGGTTGATGTACAGCCCCGCCACCAGGCGGGACAGATTGATCCGCAGCAGGCCGGACGGCTGGCCCTGATCGGCGCGCAGGCGTTGCATGGCGATGTCGATACGGTCCAGCGAGGGGTCGATCTGGGCCAGGAATTCGCGCCCCGCCTCGCTCAGCGCCACGCGCCGGCTGGTGCGGTTGAACAGGCGCACGCCCAGCCGCCCTTCCAGCCCCCGCACGCTTTGCGAAACCGCCGAGGCGCTGACGCCGAGATGGTCGGCGGCGCGGGTGAAGCTACCCAGTCGCGCGACGGTGCGGAATACCGACAGGCCGGCTAGGGGTTCGGGCTTGATCATCAAGTTTTTCTTCATGATAGGTGCAGGCTAGCAGGCTTTTTGCTCAGGGATCGGGGCGTCACAGTGGCGGCGTCCTTTCCGGAGATGCCGTCATGTCCCTGTTGTTCGCCCCCCTGCTCGCCCTCGCCGTGGCCGCGCAGCCAGGCCCGGCTGCCGCCGAGCCGGCGGTTCAAGACGATCTGCCCCACCGGCTGGATGCGGTGATCGATAGCGCGCTGCGCGAGGAACGTATCGTCGGCACCGTCGTGCTCGTGGCCAAGGACGGCAAGGTGGTGTATCGCCGTGCCGCGGGTTTCGCCGATCGCGAGGCGGCGCGGCCGATGCCGGAGGATGGGATCTTCCGCTTCTCCTCGATCACCAAACCGATCGTCACCGTGGCGGCGCTGCGGCTGGTGGAGCAAGGCAAGCTGCGTCTGGATGATCCGGTGACGCGCTGGCTGCCCGACTTCAAACCGAAACTGGCGGACGGCAGCACACCGGTCATCACCGTGCATCAGCTGCTCACGCACACCGCCGGGTTGAGTTACGGGTTCGAGGAACCGGCCGATTCGCCGTATCACCGGCTCGGTGTTTCCGATGGCCTCGATGAGGCCGGCATCACGCTGGAGGAAAACCTGCGCCGTCTTGCCGAGGCGCCGTTGCTCTATCCGCCCGGTCATCAGTGGGGCTATTCGCTCGCCATCGACGTGCTCGGCGCGGTGATCGCCCGCGCCAACGCCAGCACGCTGCCCGAGGCGGTGGCGCAACTGGTGACGACGCCCTTGCAGATGCGCGATACCGCGTTCTCCGTGCAGGATTCCCCGCGCGTCGTGGTGCCGTATGCCGACGGCCAACCCCGGCCGCGACGCATGTCCGACCGCTTTGAAATGACGCTGCCGGCATGGATGGGCGAGCGCTTGCGCTTCGCTCCGACGCGGGCGTTCGATGCTGGAGCATATCCGTCAGGCGGCGCCGGCATGGTTGGCACGGCCGACGACGTGCTGCGCTTGCTGGAAACGATCCGCGGCGATGGTGCTCCGCTGTTGAGTGCTGACACCGTCAGGCGCATGACCACCGATCAGGTCGGCGCCGACGCGCAAACCCAGGGCCCGGGCTGGGGCTTCGGCTACGGCGGCGCCGTGCTGGACGATCCCGTGCTGGCCAAGACGCCGCAGGCGAAGGGCACGCTGCAATGGGGCGGGGTCTACGGCCATGCCTGGTTCGTCGATCGCAGCAACGGATGGAGCGTGGTGGCGCTCACCAACACCGCGCTGGAAGGCATGTCCGGCGCTTTTCCGACGCAGATCCGCGATGCGGTGTACGGCGTGCGGTGAACTTCACCGCGCGGCATAGAACGATTTCTCATGTAAGCCCTCGCGACCTTGACGCTTCCCGACCTCGGGCGTAATTTGCCACTTGCCGACGGTTTGCATCGCTTCATCAAGATCAAGCGATGGAATTAAAAGGGAAGCCGGTGCGGCCCCGCAGCGAACACCTTCGCCAGGGGGCCAATTCCGGCGCTGCCCCGCAGCGGTGTGTGGAAACGATCTTCGCCAATGGCACTGGGTCTGCAGCCCGGGAAGCGGCGAACAGTAGGCGGGGCCTCCGCGCCCCATGTCCACGAGCCCGAAGACCTGCCGCGGCCAGGGAGCAATCCCTGCCTTGACCTGGGACTTCCGAGGGGAAGCGCCGGGACGTGCGCCGCGGCTTTCCGGCCGGGGCCTGTCCTTGCGCCCGCTCGTCGGTTCCGGTTCGCCCGAGGGGGCGAAGGTCGCCGGCGTGGTGGAGGGCTCGCGCAACTGCGGGTACTTCGACGCGTACCGCCTTCGTTCCTCCATTCGCCACGAATCGAGGACACGCAACATGATCACTGTCAGCAACCTGGGCTTCCCGCGCATCGGCGCGAAGCGCGAACTCAAGCGCGCGCTGGAAGCGTACTGGCGCGGCGAAGCCACGCCGCAACAACTGCAAGACACCGCGCGCGGACTGCGCGAGCGACACTGGAAACTGCAATACGAAGCCGGCGCCGACCTCGTGCCCTGCAACGACTTCTCGCTGTACGACCACGTGCTCGATACCGCGTTCGCGCTCGACGCCATTCCCGATCGCTATCGCGCACTCGCCGATGACGATCCGCTGACCGGCTATTTCGCCCTCGCGCGCGGCTTGCAGAAGGACGGCATCGACCTGCACGCATTGGAGATGACCAAGTGGTTCGATACCAACTATCACTACCTGGTGCCGGAACTGCATGCGCAGCAGAGTTTTCGCTTGCGCGGCGACAAGGCCGTCAACGAATTCCTGGAAGCCAGGGCGCTTGGCATCGACGCCAGGCCGGTGCTGCTTGGTCCGGTGAGCTTCCTGCTGCTGTCGAAGACGGTCGACGGCAGCGATCGACTCGCCCTGCTCGACCGCCTGCTGCCTGTCTACGCGCAATGGCTCGGCCGATTGCGCGATGCGGGCGCGGCGTGGGTGCAGATCGACGAACCCTGTCTGGTGCAGGATCTGGATGACGACGATCACGCGGCGTATCGCAAGGCCTACGGCACGCTGGCCATCACCGCGCGGCCGAAACTGCTGCTGGCCACTTATTTCGGCGCGCTCGAGGACAATCTCGCGCTCGCCGTGGAATTGCCCGTCGAAGGTTTGCACATCGATCTCGTGCGCGCGCCGGAGCAGCTCGATGCTGTGCTCGATGCGTTGCCGCCGCGTCATGTGCTCTCGCTCGGCCTGGTCGATGGCCGCAACATCTGGCGCACCGATCTCGATCGCGCGCTCGCATTGGCGGAGCACGCGCAGGCGCGCGTCGATGCCGGACGCCTGCAGGTCGCGCCCTCATGTTCGCTGCTGCACGTGCCGATCGATGCGACGCTGGAAACCGCGCTGCCGTTCGACATCCACGCATGGCTGGCGTTCGCGCGACAGAAGATCGAGGAATTGCGCACGCTCGGCGATGCCCTGAACGGCCTGCGTTCGGCCCGCTCCACGCTGGAAGTCGCGCGCGAGCGCTATGAGACGCGCCGCCGCTCGGCCAAGGTGCATCGGCCGGACGTTGCCGCGCGCGTGGCCGCGCTCGACGATGTCGCCACGCAGCGCAAGTCGCCGTACCCGCAGCGACACAGCGCGCAGGCGCGGCGCTTCGGCCTGCCGTCGTTCCCCACCACCACCATCGGCTCGTTCCCGCAGACGCAAGCCGTGCGCGAGGCGCGCGCGAAATACAAATCCGGCAAATGGTCGGATGCCGACTACGACGCGTTCCTCGAAGCCGAGACCGAACGCTGCGTGCGTTTCCAGGAAGAGATCGGTCTGGACGTGCTGGTGCACGGCGAGTTCGAGCGCAACGATATGGTCGAGTATTTCGGCGAGCAGCTCGACGGCTTTGCCTTCACCAAGCATGGTTGGGTGCAGAGCTACGGCTCACGTTGCGTCAAGCCGCCGATCCTGTACGGCGATGTGCGGCGCCCGGCGCCGATGACAGTGCGCTGGTCGCGCTACGCGCAATCACTCACCGACAAACCAATGAAAGGCATGTTGACCGGCCCGGTGACGGTGCTGCAATGGTCGTTCGTGCGCGACGACCAGCCGCGTGCGAGTACATGCCGTCAGATCGCTCTCGCCCTGCGCGATGAAGTGCTCGATCTGGAAGCCGCCGGTATCGGCGTGATCCAGATCGACGAGCCGGCGCTGCGCGAAGGCCTGCCGTTGCGGCGCGCGCAATGGCGCGCCTATCTCGACTGGGCCGTGGAATGCTTCCGCATCAGCGCCGCCGGCGTCGCCGACCAGACGCAAATCCACACCCACATGTGCTACTCGGAATTCAACGACATCATGGAGGCGGTGGCGGCGATGGATGCCGACGTGATCTCCATCGAGACCTCACGCTCGCGCATGGAGTTGCTGGATGCCTTCGTGCGCTTCCGCTATCCGAACGGTATCGGTCCAGGTGTCTACGACATCCACTCGCCGCGCGTTCCGGATACGACGGAGATGACCGCATTGCTGCAGAAGGCCGGCGCGGTATTGCCAGCAGAACAGTTGTGGGTGAACCCGGATTGTGGACTGAAGACGCGAGGTTGGCCGGAAACGCGCGCGGCGCTCACGGCGATGGTCTCGGCCGCACACGCGTTGCGCACGACCTGATACGCAAAGCGGGAGAACGGAATGGCACGCCGCGAGACAACGCGGCGTGCCGTCAATCCGTGTCCGATTCCACCAGGCGCGGCACCGGCGCCGGCCGGCCGCGCGCATCCAGCGCGATCATCACGAAACGGCCGCGCGTGCACAGCTCGCGTTCGCCGCTGAGCAGATCCTCGGCGATCAATTCCACTTCCACCTGCATCGAACTGTTGCCGGTGGCGATCACGCGCGCCACCGTTTCCACCAGTTGGCCCTGGCGGATCGGCAGTTTGAAATCCACTTGCTCCGAGCGCGCCGTCACCACGGTGCGGCGCGCGTAGCGCGAGGCGGCGATGAAGGCGGCCTTGTCCATCCAGGCCAAGGCCTGGCCGCCGAACAACGTGCCGAGGTGGTTGGTGTGATCGGGGAACACCATTTCCAGCAGCCGCGCTTCACGCGGCTGGGTATCGGGCAAGGGAGTCATGACGTCCTTAGAAAGCGTGGTCGAAGCCGACTTCACCCTGCACACCCACCTGATAGGCCGAGACGCGCCGTTCGAAGAAATTGGTCAGCTCCTGCACGTCCTGCAGGTCCATGAAGGGGAAAGGATTACGCGCGCCGAAATGCTTCGGCATACCGAGCTGGGCCATGCGCTGATCGGCGCAGTATTCCAGGTACTCGCGCATGTCCTTCGGCGACAGCCCGGCGACGCCGCCGGAGAGCGTGTCCTGCGCGAAGGCGAACTCGCACTCCACCGCTTCCTGCATCATCTGCACCACTTGCGCGCGGAAATCGTCGTCGATCAGATCGGGCTCCTCCTCGCGCGCGGTGCGGATCACCTCGAAGGCGAACGCCATGTGGCAACTCTCGTCGCGGAACACCCAGTTGGTACCGGACGCCAACCCGTGCAGCAGTCCGCGCGAACGCAGGTAGTACACGTAGGCGAAGGCGCCGAAGAAGAACAGGCCCTCGATGCAGCCGGCGAAGCAGACCATGTTGAGCAGGAACTGACGGCGCTGTTCGCGCGTTTCGACGCGGCGCAAGTCCTGGATGCTGTCGATCCACTTGAAGCAGAACTCGGCCTTCTTGCGGATCGAGGGGATGTTTTCCACCGCGGCGAAAGCCTTGGCGCGCTCGTTCGGATCGGGCAGGTAGGTGTCGAGCAGCGTGAGGTAGAACTGCACGTGCAGCGCCTCCTCGTACAGCTGCCGAGACAGGTACATGCGCGCTTCCGGCGCGTTGATGTGCTGGTACAGGTTCAGCACCAGATTGTTGGACACGATCGAATCACCGGTGGCGAAGAACGCCACCAGCCGTTCGATCAGATGCCGCTCGGCCGGGCCGAACTTGTGCTTCAGATCATTCACGTCCAGCGAGAAGTCCACTTCCTCCACCGTCCAGGTGTTGCGGATGGCGTTGCGGTACATCTCGTAGAACTGCGGGTAGCGCATCGGGCGCAACGTCAGTTCAAAGCCAGGGTCGAGCAGCAGTTGGCGGTTGTGTGTGCTCATTGGCAGGCCTCGCAGGCTTCCGGGTTCTCGAGCGAGCACGCCACCGCGGCGACCGGCGTGTAAGTGGCGACGGTGGTCTTGGCGATCTTCGTCGCCGGCCGCGAACGCAGGTAGTACGTGGTCTTGATGCCCTTCTTCCATGCGTACATGTACATCGACGACAGCGCGCCGATGTTCGGGCTCTCCATGAACAGGTTGAGCGAGGCCGACTGGTCGATGTAGGCGCCGCGCTCGGCCGCCATGTCGATCAGCGAGCGCATCGGCAGCTCCCACGCGGTGCGGTAGACCGCGCGCAGCGCTTCGGGAATCTGCGTCAGGCCCTGGATCGAGCCCTCGGCCTGTTTGATAGCATCGCGGATGTCCGGCGTCCACAGGCCGAGCTTCTTCAGCTCCTCGACCAGGTAACGGTTGACCTGCAGGAAGTCGCCCGACAGCGTCTCGCGCTTGAACAGGTTGCTGACTTGCGGTTCCACGCATTCGTAGCAACCGGCGATGGAAGCGATGGTGGCGGTCGGCGCGATCGCGATCAGCAGCGAGTTGCGCAGGCCGTGCGTCTTGATGCGCTCGCGCAGCGCGTCCCAGCGCTCCTGGTGCTCAGGCGTGACATTCCATGCGTCGAACTGCAATTCGCCAGCCGCCGCGCGCGTGTCGGCGAAGGACGGATGGCGGCCGCGTTCCTCGGCCAGTTCGCAGGAGGTTTCCAGCGCGTGGTAATAGATCGTCTCGGCGATCCTGGCCGACAGCGCGCGTGCGGCCTCGCCGTCGAACGGCAGGCGCAGGCGGAAGAACACGTCCTGCAGGCCCATGCAGCCGAGGCCCACCGGTCGCCAGCGCAGGTTGCCGCGGCGCGCGGATTCGATGGGATAGAAGTTCAGGTCGATCACGCGGTCGAGCTGGCGCACTGCCAGGCGCACGGTTTCGCCGAGCTTGTCGAAGTCGAAGACTCCGTCTTCGTCAAAATGGTGCGCGAGATTGATCGAGCCGAGATTGCAGACCGCGGTTTCCTCGGCCGACGTCACCTCGAGGATTTCAGTGCACAGATTCGACAGGTGAATGACGTTGCCGGCCTTGGCGGTCTGGTTGCTCGCGCGGTTGCACTTGTCCTTGAACGTCATCCAGCCGTTGCCGGTCTGCGCCAGCGAACGCATCATGCGCGCGTAAAGTTCACGCGCCTTGATCGTCTTCACCGCCTTGCCCTGCGTTTCCGCCTGTTCGTAGGCGCGCTCGAACGCCTCGCCGTACAGATCGGTGAATTCCGGCACGATGCGCGGATCGAACAGCGACCAGTCGGCATCGGCCTCGACGCGGCGCATGAAGAGATCGGGAATCCAGTTGGCGAGATTGAGGTTGTGCGTGCGCCGTGCTTCGTCGCCGGTGTTGTCGCGCAGTTCGAGGAATTCGGCCACGTCCGCGTGCCACGGTTCCAGGTACACGCAGGCCGCGCCCTTGCGCTTGCCGCCCTGGTTCACCGCGGCGACCGAGGAGTCCAGCGTCTTCAACCACGGCACGATGCCGTTGGAATGGCCGTTGGTGGACTTGATCAGCGAGCCGCGCGAGCGCACGCGCGTGTAGCTCACGCCGATGCCGCCGCTGAATTTC
Source organism: Luteimonas sp. GW821-FHT14E02 (assembly GCF_058803905.1). Taxonomy (NCBI): domain Bacteria; kingdom Pseudomonadati; phylum Pseudomonadota; class Gammaproteobacteria; order Lysobacterales; family Lysobacteraceae; genus Luteimonas; species Luteimonas sp. GW821-FHT14E02. The sequence continues at coordinate 495,434 of NZ_JBXAPK010000001.1, forward strand.
GACAGCTGCGCGATGTCGCCGTAGCGCGCGTAGATCGACTCCAGCGAATCCTGCGGCGAATCGAGCAGGAAGCACGAGGACAGCTGTTCATGCGTGGTGCCGCTGTTGAACAGCGTCGGCGAACTCGGCAAATAGTCGAGATTGCCCATGCGGCGGTACAGCGCCAGCGCCTCCGGCACGTCCTCGGACAGTGCGCAAGCGATGCGCAGGAAGAACTGCTGCGGCGTCTCGATCACCTTGCGCGACTGCGGATGACGCAGCAGGTAGCGGTCGTAGAGCGTTCTCAGGCCGAAATAATCGAAGTGCAGATCGAACGCCGCGTCGATGGCGTCGTTGAGCTTGCGCGCGTGCAGCTGCACGAAGCCGAGCAGGCGATCGTTGATGAGCCCGAGATCGTGGCCGCGCGCGATCGATTGCGAGAAGGCGTGGATCTCCTGCCCGGCCACTTCCTTGGCGATCACGTTCGCAAGCAATCGCGCGGCCAAGCGGCTGTATTCGGGTTCCTCGGCGGTGAGCAGGGCGGCGGTGCGGATCGACAGTTCGTCGAGTTCGCGCGTGGAGGCGCCGTCGTAGAGTCCGGAGATGGTGCGCGTGGCCACGCGCATGGGATCGACCGCGTGCAGGTCGTCGCAGCAGCGCTGGATGGCGCGCACGATCTTGTTCAGATCGACCGGCTCGCTGCCGCCGTTGCGCTTGCGCACCTGCATGGCCGTGGCCGTGGGTGGTGCGGTGAGCAGGAAGGAAGATTCGTGGGTCGCAGCCGTTTCCGCCGGGGGTTTGATCGCGGTGTCGGTGTCTTGTTGTGTCATGGTGCTGGCTCCGTGGTGACGCACCGTGCCGTCGCTCCCTCGCGGGACGGCAGAAGCGGCGACGTCGCAACGAAGATGGCGAAAACCATCCGCGCGCGACCTCGCCCAGCCGGTGCTGTCGCGACGACAAGGCGTCGCGGCGGCGGGCGGGAGCTACAGGGTCGGAAAGCGGCGTCGCAACGGCCGCGACGGAGACCGTCGGCCGAATGCGTCACCAGCCATCTCCCCCCGGAGATTCCGCGGCCGGCACCGCGCGGCGTGCAGATCGCGCGGCTGTCGGCAGGTCTTCGGACTTGTGGACGTGGCTCAGGCGGTACGCCCGGGCCTCCTACTTGTCGTTGCTTCCCGGGACCACCGCCCCAGTGCTTTTTTGGACAGACCGCACATCGAACTACGTCGTCAACGTAGTGAGGTGTGCGGGCTTTTGCGAGGGACTCGCATCCAATACGACTTCGTTTCCACCTACCGCTGCGGGGCAGTGCCGGAATGGGCTCTCACGAGCCTGGACCGGCTTCCCTTTTCATCCGGCGGCGCATGCCGTCGGAACCGACAGACACAACATATCGTGGTTAAAAATTAACGTCAACACGAAATGTTGGGGCGGAAATTCGATGCAGTGTGCTATGACTCAGACGAAAGTGTTCTTCACCCGCTTCGAAACCAGCATGTAAGGCACCCAAATGAGGGCGGCGATCATGGTGCGAGCAATCTCGACGGCGCCGGCAGGCCCCGCCGCGGCGACCGCCGGAATCTGTTCGCCCAGAACATAATCGACAATCAGAAAAATCAGATTGGCCACGAAATAGATGATGAACATTCGTGGGAAGCGTGCCGATTTCGTAAAGAACAGGCTCAGCAGGACCACGCAAGCGAGCATGAAGGCGATATTGCCCACGATCTCGAAGATCAACAACGGAGCCCAGAGGGGATGATAGTTCTCGGTGCCGGGGCTGGTCAGGATCTCCCAGGTGCCGTTGCGGTGCAGCGGCAACAGCGTCGTGGCAATGAGAATGCCAATTTTGATCGGCGTCAGGATCATGCCGATCATCACCAGGATCAGCCAGCCGCCCAACCCGCTCGGCCCGCTGTTGGGGGCGGCAGGTGTGGTTGGGGGCGTGGCGGGAATGACCGGCGCCATCGGCGGCTGATACGGATTGTCGGACACTTGCGCTCCCCCTGAGCAAATCTGATTTCCGGACTTTAGGTCATCTGAAAACGATCATTGGTGCTGCTATCTGGAATCGACATGCGCACACGCGTATCTACAACGAAGCTTGGGCAGGCTGAAAGGCCTGCGCTTCGCTCCGAAGCCAATCACGCACGCGCGTGAACGCCTCCGAGGATTCCGATTCCGGCGCCCACACCAGATGGAAGCTGTGGCCTTCCAGCACCGGCCCGAAGGGCACCATCAGGTGACCGGCCGCCAGCTCATCGGCCACGAGCGGCAGGCTGGCGAGCACGACGCCCTGACCGGCGATCGCGGCCTGGATGGCATGCGTTTCGTCGGAGAACAGCGGACCACCGCGCACGGCATCGTCGGCGATGCCGGCTTCACGCAGCCAGCGCGGCCAGTCGGGCGTATCGGCTTCCTGCAGATGCCAGGCGTAGCGGATCAGCGGATGTTTCGGCAGGTCCGCGATCGTGCGCAGCGCCAGGTGCGGACTGCAGACCGGTGCGAAACGGCCCGGCAGCAACGGTTCCGAACGCAGGCCCGGATAGCGGCCGCCGCCGTAACGCACGGCGAGATCCACGCGCTCGCGGCGCAGGTCGACGCTTTCGTCCGAGGCGTGGATGCGCAGGCCGATGTCCGGCTGCGCCGCGGCGAAGGCGCCGAGCTTGGGCACCAGCCAGCGCGCGGCGAAGGCGCTGGTGGTCGAGAGGGTCAGCAGCGGGCGCGCGGGCGCGGCCGTCAGCGACTCGATGGTGGCGGCGATTGCGTCGAGGCCATCGCGCAGCACCGGGAACAGGCGCCTTCCGGCTTCCGTCAGCACCACCTGCCGCGTCCGGCGTTCGAACAGTGCGAGCCCCAGGCGCTCCTCCAGCTGCCGCACCTGATGGCTGATCGCGGTGGCGCTGAGGGAGAGTTCCTCGGCCGCGCGCTTGAAGCTGGCATGGCGCGCCGCGGCTTCGAACGCGCGCAGGGCGGTCAGTGGCGGGAGTTTGCGCATGAATGAATTTTAATCATCTATCGCGTGAAGAATCGTCGTTTGTCGCCGCCAGTCTGTAGCGGAATGATGGGTGAAACTATCAACAAAGGCGACAGACAGATGAATATTCTGCATCTCGACAGCAGCGCCCGTCCCGGATGCTCCGACCAGGAGGCCTACGGCTCGCACACACGCCGACTGAGCCATCGCTTCGTTCAGCGCTGGCGGGCACGGCGTCCGGCCGATGCCATCGTCCACCGCGATGTCGGCACGCAGCCACCGCCGCCCGTCGACGGGCGCTGGATCCATGCCGCGTTCACGCCGCCGGAGCGGCGCGAACCCTGGATGCGCGAAGCGCTCGCGCTCAGCGACACGCTCGTCGACGAACTGATCGCGGCCGACCTGATCGTCGCCGGTGTGCCGATGTACAACTTCGGCATGCCGGCGCAGTTCAAGGCCTGGATCGACAACGTCGTGCGCGTGGGCCGCACCTTCGGCTTCGATCGCAGCCGCGCGGGCGAACCGTACTGGCCGCTGCTGGCCGGACAAGGCAAGCGCCTGGTCTTGCTGGGATCGCGCGGCGACTACGGCTACGGCGCGGGCGAACGCCTCGCGCATGCCAACCACGTGGAAGCCGGCGTGGCGACGCCGCTGCGTTATCTCGGCATCGAGTTGGAAGCCGCCATCGCGATCGAGTACGACGAATTCGCCGACGCGCGATTGCAGGCGTCGATCGGCGCCGCCGAGGAAGCGGTCGATGCGCTGGTCGATCGTCTGCTCGCCGAACGAATGCCGGCGCTCGTAGCCGAATGTGCCTAGCGGTGGCAGGAAGTCTTCCTCGGGATAGTGCGCGCTGAAAGATCGTCATTCCAGTGCATGCTGGAACCCATTTCGCTTTGCTTTGACGTTTCCTAATCAAGATCAAAATGGGTCCCGGCTTGCGCTGGGATGACGGCTCGATATTCCAGCGCAGCCCTCGAGCACTCCGCCCGAGGAAGCTTCTGTCTAAAATCGGCCAGTGCACCCGCGCACGCCGCCGACGGGAATTCCGTGCCGACCACGCGACGCCTCAGCCTCCGCACGCCGCAGCCGACACTGGCGCAAGGCCTTGCCGCCATCCAGAAAGCGCAGGGATTGACCCCGGCGTTCCCGCCCGAGGTGGAACGCGCGGCGACAGCCGCCGCCGCGCAACCGCGATTGCCGGAAGAAGACCGCACCGATATTCCGCTGATCACCATTGATCCGCCGGGTTCCATGGATCTCGATCAGGCGATGCACGTCGAACGCAACGGCAGCGGTTATCGCGTGCACTACGCGATCGCCGACGTCGCGGCCTTCGTCACGCCGGGCGATGCGATTGATGTCGAAGCCAATCTGCGCGGCGAAACGCTGTACGGCGCCGATGGCAAGATTCCGCTACATCCGAAAGTCCTGTCGGAGGATGCCGCCTCGCTGCTGCCGGACAAGGAGCGCCCGGCGCTGTTGTGGACGATCGAACTCGACGCCGAAGGCGAGGGCACCACCGTCGATGTGCGCCGCGCGCGCGTGAAGAGCCGCGCCCGCTACGACTACGCCGGCGTGCAGCGCGAGATCGACGGCGGTGGCGCCGCGCCGATGTGGTCGGTGCTGCGCGAGATCGGCGAATTGCGCGAACGGCGCGAGCAACGCCGTGGCGGCGTCAGCCTGCCGCTGCCGGAACAGGAGATCTGCATCGAGGACGATGGCCGCTGGACGCTGGAATTCCGCGCCCGCCATCCGGTGGAGGATTGGAACGAGCAGATTTCATTGCTCACCGGCATGGCCGCCGCACATCTGATGGTGCAAGGCGGCGTCGGCCTGCTGCGCACGCTGCCGGAGCCCGAGCCCTACGTGATCGCGCGCCTGCATCGCACCGCACGCGCGCTCGGCATCGACTGGCCGAAGCAGCGCAGCTATCCGGACTTCATCCGTACACTCGATCCTTCCGATCCGCTGCACATCGCGATGATGACGGCCTGCACCACGATGCTGCGCGGCGCCGCCTACGTTGCCTTCGACGGCGCGGTGCCGGCGCAATCGAACCATTACGCGCTCGCCGCGCAGTACGCGCACGTGACCGCGCCGCTGCGGCGCCTGGTCGATCGCTACACCGGAGAGGTGTGCCTGGCCTTGTGCGCGGGCAAGCCGGTGCCGCAATGGGCGCTGGACGCGTTGCCGGAATTGCCGGTGAAGATGAAAGCCTCCGCGCAGCGCGCCGGACGCTACGAGCGCGCCGTGCTCGATCTCGCCGAAGCGGTGACGCTGGCGCCGCGCGTCGGCGAAACGTTCGAGGCGGCGGTGATCGAAATCGATCGCGACGATCCGAAACACGGCGATCTGATGCTGCGCGATCCCGCGATCCTGGCGCGCGTCACGGGCGCGGCACCGCTGCCGCTGGGCGAGAACATCCGCGCGCGGCTGGTCGAAGCGGATCCGGACAAGCGAACGATCCGCTTCGAGATGGCGTGATATTCGCCCGACCGAATCTGCGGCGTCAGCCTCCGCGACGCTGACGCATCTGCTCACGCATCTTCCGCAACTCGTCGCGGCTGAGCTTGCCGTCGCCGTCGGCATCGAGCTTGTCGAAGTGTTCGGCGACGCGCGGCAGGCCGGCCTCGGCCTCGGAACGGTCGATCAGGCCGTCGCCGTTGGTATCGGCGGCTTTCAGGCGTTCCTGCATTTTCGCCGCCCGATCGCCGGACTGGGCGAACGCGGGAGCGGTGGCGGCGAGGAGTGCGACAACGAGAAACAGGCGGGAAATGGGGCGCATGAACGAGGTCTCCGGTGGCGGCGGTCGATCGAGGAAAGAGCGGTCGGGGAAAGAAAGGCGGCCATCCCTGGCCTGAGGGGATGCTGCCGACGGGAGGGAGAGGGGGACGCGCCGGCAGCATCGATGTAAACGCGGCACGCGCAGAATCGTTGACCGGTCATCGATGAATGGAAAACGCCAGGTGCCGCCATGAGGAAGTGGACGATATTGGGTTTGGTCGCGGTGCTCGGTTTCGGCATCGCGGGAAGCGTGGATGCCCGGAAACGGGAATCCGTGCAGACGCCGCCCGAAAGCGCGCGCGTCTTGCGCGATGTGTCCTACGGCGCCGATCCGCGCCAACGCTTTGACGTTTATCTGCCCGCGAAGCCGCGGCAAGCGCCGATCATCGTGATGGTGCACGGCGGCGGCTGGCGGTTCGGCGACAAGGGCGGTCCCGGCGTGGTCGGCGCCAAGGCCGATTACTGGGTGGCGCGCGGGTATGTGCTGGTCTCGGTCAACTACCGCATGCAGCCGCAAGCCGCGCCGCTGCAGCAGGCGCAGGATGTCGCGCATGCTGTGGCCGCCGCGCAGCGCGCCGCTTCCGGTTGGGGCGCGGATCGCGAACGCTTCGTGCTGATGGGGCATTCGGCGGGCGCGCACCTGGTCGCGTTGCTCGCCGCCGCGCCCGAGCTGTTGCGCGAGGCCGGTGCATCGCCACCACGCGGCGTGGTGCTGATCGACAGCGGCGCCTACGATGTCGAGCAGTTGATGCGGCGCCGTCATCCATCGCTCTACGACCGCGCTTTCGGCGCCGATCCGGCGGCATGGGCGGCCGCTTCGCCGTATGCACGGTTGTCGCGACAGTCGCTGCCCATGTTCGCGATTTGCTCCACGCGGCGTGCCGACGATGCCTGCGCCGGTGCGCGGCGGTTCGCCGAACGCGCCGAAGAAGTCGGAGCGCGAGTCGACGTGCTGCCGCAGCCGCTGACGCACATGGCGATCAATCGCGAGTTGGGCGAGCCGTCGGCGTACACCGAGGCGGTCGCCGCGTTCCTGCGTTCGATCGGGGTCTGACGAGGGCGCGTGCGATAAGGGCACGCGTGTTCGGAACTGCGATCTACTGCCGGTGTTCCAGCGTCAGATATTCGGTGGACTGCATTTCGATCAAGCGCGAGGACGTGCGCTCGAACGCGCCCGCCAGGCGCGAGCCGGCATACAAGTCCATCGGCGTGGCATCGGCGGTGCACACCAGATTGACGTGGCGGTCGTACAGTTCGTCGATCAGCGTGATGAAGCGTCGCGCGGGATTGTCCATGGGTTCGTCCATGCGCGGAACATTGCTCAACAGCACGGTGTGGAACTCACGCGCGATCTCGATGTAGTCCGCCGCGCCGCGCGGCCCCACGCACAGTTCCTCGAAATCGAACCAGGCCATGCCCTTGCAGCGTGCGCGCACCGCGATCCTGCGGCCGTCGAGCGTGATGCCGGCATCGCGATGAGCCTCATCGCCGCCGAGCTCTTGCCAGCGCGTTTCCAGCCAGGTGTCGGATTGCGCATCCAGCGGCGTGCGGTACACCGGCGAGCGCGTCAGCGCGCGCAGGCGGTAGTCGGTGTCGCTGATCAGCTCCGAGACGTGGCAGTAGCGTTCGATCAGCGCGATCGCGGGCTCGAAGCGCACGCGCTGCAGGCCGTCCTTGTACAGATCGCGCGGCGCGCTGTTGGAGGTGGTGACCAGCACCACGCCCTCGGCGAACAGGCGCTCGAGCAGGCGTCCGAGCAGCATCGCATCGCCGATGTCGTTGACGAAGAACTCGTCGAGCACCAGCACGCGCAGGCTTTCGCGCCATTCGCGCGCGATCAGCGCCAGCGGGTCGCGCTCGCCCGCGTGCGTGCGCAGGCGCGCGTGCACCTCGCGCATGAAGCGGTGGAAATGGGTGCGGCGCTTTTCCTGGATCGGCAGACCGTCGTAGAACAGGTCGATCAGGAAGGTCTTGCCGCGGCCGACGCCCCCCCACAGGTACAGGCCGGGTTCCGGCGCGGGCGGACCATCGCCGAACAGTCGCTGCAGCACGCCGCGCGATTTCACGGGGCGCAGCAGTGCCTCGTGGATGCGATCGAGTTCCCGCAACGCAGGGTGCTGCGCCGGATCGTCACTCCAGTCACTGTACGCCACGCCGGCGCGATAACGTTCGGACGGCCGCGCCGCCGCCTTTCCCGCGTCAGCCATCCGCGGCCGGCAGGTGGGAGCGCACGCTGTTCTTGATCACGCCGCGCAGGTCGATCAGCTTGCGATGGAAGAAATGGCCGGTGTCGGGCATGCGCACCAGCTCCGCATCCGCCTTGGTGCGCGCCAGCCAGTCGTAGACGGCCTGCGGATCGACGATCTCGTCTTCCTCGCCCTGCACCACCAGCCAGGGCATGGTCGGCAGCGCGATCTCGGCGAAATCCCAGCGTCCGGCCGGCGGCGCGATGGTGATCAGCATGCCGGGTTGCAGTGCGTTGGCCATGCGCAGCGCGACGTAGGCGCCGAAGCTGAAGCCGGCCAGCCACAACGCGTCGTCCGGACGCTGTTCGCGAACCCAGGCGGCGACGGCGCGCAGGTCGTCGGCCTCGCCCTGGCCCTGGTCGAAACTGCCCTCGGAATGGCCCGTGCCGCGGAAGTTGAAGCGCACGGTGATCAGACCGAGCTCGCGCAGCGCGCGCGCGACCATCGTGACCACCTTGTTGTGCATGGTGCCGCCTTCGGTCGGCAGCGGATGGCAGACGATCGCCACCAGTGGCAGCCGCGCCACGTCGGCGTCCGGCCAGTCGACCGCGACTTCAAGCGCGCCGGCGGGGCCGGGCAGCGTGAGCGAGGCGGATTCGGGGGGGAACGCAGGTGATGCCATTGCGACATTGTATCGGGCGTAGCCCGATCTACGTTCTGGAGGAGAGCCCCCTTAAGTTAAGGGGGCGCCGCGATAGCGGCGGGGATATGGCATTGCGGGACTGGGGCCCAAAGTTTGCATAGCGAACTTTGGGGTTTCATCTGGCAAGCGCCAGATGAAACGTCACTTGATCTGCGTCAGCATCCAGTCGACCGTCGCCTTCATCTGCTCTTCGGTCAGCGCCGGATTGCCACCCTTGGGCGGCATGATGCCGCCGTTGGGGCCGGTGAAGCCCTCGATGGCGTGCTTGTAGAGCGTGTCCTTGCCCTGCGCGATGCGGGCGGTCCAGTGCGACTTGTCCAGCGTCGGCGCGTTGCCGGCACCGGAAGTGTGGCAGGCCGTGCAGAGGTTGCCGAAGATCACCGAGCCGTCGGTGGTGCCGCCGTAGGCCACCTGCGAGGCCGCGGCCGCGGCTGCCGCCTTGGCCGCCGCCGCCTGTTCCGCGGCGCCTGTGGCACCGGCGTAGATGTCGCCGGCCGGGGCGATGCGCGACTCGGTGGTCTTGGTCGTGGTCGCCGAGACTTCCGGGGGAATCGTGTCGTGCAGGTGCAGGGAGAAGAGGATCAGACCGATCGTGACCAGCACCAGAAAGCCGATCACCATCGAGAAATGCTTGAGGAAGTCGAGATCGTAATTACGCACGAGTCACCTATGGCGCGCGGCCCCCGGCCGCAGCTAGTAGCGCGCAAGTATAAGGGAACGCTGGAAAAAGTCCTTCCCCACCGGCGCCATGGGTCGCAGGCGGGCCGGCCTCAGCCACGGCGCGGGTGCACCACCACGGTCGCGGTCATGCCGGCGGCCAGCACCATCCCGTCCGGCAGGCGCGCGTCGTCGATGCGGATGCGCACCGGCACGCGCTGGGCCAGGCGCACCCAGTTGTAGGTGGGATTGACGTCGGCGAGCAGGTCGGCGCCGGTCGGATTGTCGCGGTCGCTGATGCCGCGGGCGATGCTCTCGATGCGCCCGGCCAGCGCCGGGCCGCCGCTCATCAGGCGGATGTCGACCGGATCGCCGATGCGCAGCGCCGACAGCTTGGTCTCCTCGAAATACCCGGCAATCCAGTACGAATGCCGGTCGATCAGCGCCAGCCGCGCCGCGCCGGCGCCGGCGTAGTCGCCCTGGCGCACGTCGAGATTGGTGACGTAGCCGTCCACGGGCGCGCGCACCTGGGTGCGGGCGAGGTCGAGCCGCGCGGCGGCCAGGGCTGCCCGCGCCTGCTGCATGGCGGCGATCGCCTTCTCCTGGCTGGCGCTGGCCTCCTTGCCGCTGGCCTGGGCCTGGTTCCAGCCGGCCAGCGCGGCGTTGGCCGCGGCGGCGGCATTGGCGCGCTCCTCGGTCGAGATGATCTGGCCGATGATCTTCTGCCGCCGCGCCGATTGCGCCTGGTACATCTCGTAATTGGCCCGGCGCTCGGCGGCGCCGGCGATGGCCGCGTGGATGCTGGCGCCGGCGGCGCGCGCGGCGGCCTCGGCGGCCGAGAGATTGGCTTCCGCCTGCGCGACCGCGTTGAGGTAGCGCGCCGGGTCGATCTCGAACAACAGATCACCCTTCTTCACCACCTGGTTGTCGCGCACGGCGACCCGCGCCACCAGTCCGGACACGTCCGGCGCGATGCGCACCACGTCGGCGCGCACGCGGCCGTTGCGCGTCCATGGCGCGTACATGTAATGCCGCCACATCGCATGCGCAAGCAGCGCGGCGACCAGGATGACGACGGCGGTGAGGGAGAACCGGGCGATCGAGCGGGTGTTCATGGCAGCGTGTGGGTAGCAATTAGAAAAGCAGGAGGCCGAAGCCGCAGAAAAGACAGATGAAGAGGGCGATCCGGAACAACGGCGGATGCCAGACGTAGCGATACAGGCCGTAGCGGCCGGCGACCGCATCCAACCCCCACAGCACGCCCAGCATCAGCGTGAACCACAGCAGCACGCCGGGCAGCAGCGCGCCTCCGAGCGAGAACTCATACGGCATGGCGGGCCTCCTTCGCCGGCAATGCGGGCGGCGCCGGCGACACGGACGGCATGTACTCGGCGAGCACGGAATCGGCATCCACCAGGCTGATGCGGATCAGATGCAGGTGATGCAGCAGGCGCCGCGTCTCCGGCGCATCGGGCAGGGCATGGTGCGTGGCGGCGATCGCGTCGAGCACGCGATCGCGGGCGATCAGATAACGCGCCGCATCGGGCGCTTCGTAGAGCCGGGCCACGGCGTCGAGCGCATCCGCGACCGCGCGCGCCAGCGCCTTCGGCAGATCGAGCATGGCCGCGTCGTGGCGCAGCTCGATCAGGGCGCGCCCGGTTTCATGCACCGCCAGCGCCCAGGCCAGCAGTGCGCGCGAAGTCTCGCTGCCCGGCACGGTGCCCGCGACCACCTGCTGCAGCAGGTCGCGGTTGACGCTTTCGAAGCGATGACGCAACCCCGGCAGCGGCGCTTCCGCCGCCAGCGCCACCTGCGCGCGCAGGCTGGCGAGCTGGCGCCGGCGCATCCACGCGCTGCCGATGGCCGACGGCAACAGTTGGAACGCCAGCACGGTGGCGCCGACGCTGGCCAGCTGCGCGATCGCGTTGTTGACGAAGCCGGCCGGGTCGTAATGCATCAGATTGGTCAGGCCGATAGTGGTTGTCAGGCACATCAGATAACCGAGCCCGAGCACCGCCAGTTGCGGCCGCGTCGTCATGTAGGCGCCGATCAGGAACAGCGGCGCGAGGCAGGCGGCGAGCAGCGCGAAGCCATCCAGATGCGGCAGCAGCCAGAACGTGCCCGCATACGCCGCCATGGTGCCGAGCACGAACCCCCACAGCAGCTTGAGACTGACCGCCGCCGGTGCCGGCGTGGTGGCGAACAGCGCGCACAGGATGCTCGCCAGCAGCATCGCGCTGGCGCCGGAGGGCCAGGCGGTGAGGATCCAGAACGCGCTCAGCCCCCCCATCACCAGCGTCGTGCGCAGCATCGCCAGCGCCGCGCCGGCCAAGTCGTTGCTGCGGGAGAAGCGCACACGTTCCACCGCACCGCTGGAGGGCTTTGGATTGCGCAGGGTGGCGGCGACCTCGACGTAGGCATGCAGCTCGTGCGCGAAGCGCCGCACCAGTTCCGCGCCGGTGTCGAAATCGTCGCCGCGCGCGGTGCCGGCGAAACGCGCGCGCAAGGCCGCACCGCGCGCCGGCAGCGCATCCACGCATGCCGACAGCTTCGGCAGCAGCGCGTGCGAATCGGCCTCGCCGATTTCCGGCACGGCCAGTGCTTCGGCGAGTGGTCGATACAGCACGATCAGCGCATCGGCGACGTCGCCGCCGCCATTGCGGATCAGGCGGTTCATCAGATGATGCAGCGACTGGAAGCTGGTCGAGGCCGCCATGAAGCGCTGATTGAACAGGCGCAGCTGGTTGCTGCGCGCGCGCGTGTCCGGGTCTTCAAAGATCACTGAACTGCGCAAATCTTCCAGCGTGGTCGCCTCTCGCACGAAGCGCAGATGCGCCTTCTCCATCGCTTCGCGCGCGAGCGTGCCGCCCGTGCTGTCACGCACGAAGCCGACAAAGCCCCAGAACTGCGATCGCGCCGTCGCCCGCAACGTGTCGCGCATGCGGCTGGGAAACACCACATCGCTCATTACGCCGCTCACCAGCAGCCCGAGCAGCACTTCGGCGATGCGCGCCATCGCCGAATCGAACACCGCCGTGGGATGCGAGACCACCGGCAACGCGATGATCGCCGCGGTGTAGCCGGCCAGCACGAAGGCATACGACTTGAAATTGCGGTACAGCGTCGCCCCGCCCGCGCAGACGCCGAGCCAGAGCGCCAGTGCCGGCAGGAACAGCTCGCGTTGCTGCGGGAACAGGCCGACGATCAGCAGCGCCGCGCCGGCGCCCGCGAAGGTGCCGAGCGCGCGATAGAAACTCTTCGCCAGCACCATGCCGCTTTGCCGGTGCATGACGATCACCGTGGTCATCATCGCCGTCGAGGGCTGTTCCAGCTCCAGCCGCATCGCCAGCCAGCCGGTGAGGCAGTAGGTGAGCAGCGTGCGCAGCACGAACAGCCAGGTGCCGCCTTCCTCGCGGAAGAAATCGTGCTTATTAGAAGCAGCGCGCGTCAGGAAGGCGCGTTCTGGAGCTGCGGGAGTCGCGGAAGCGGCAGAGGAGGACATGACGCGCGACGGCTCAGTCGGCGAAACCCGTGAGCATCTTCTTCAGCAGCAGCTCGAGCTGCTGCTGTTCACGCTCGTCGAGCAGGGCGGTCTGGCGCTTGAGCAGCCGCGAGATGCCGGGAAGCATGCGCGAGATCAGCGCGTCGCCCTTCGCCGTCAGCGACAGCGTCACCTTGCGGCGGTCCTCGGCATTGCCGGAACGCGCCAGCAACCCTTTGTCGCAGAGGCGATCGGTGAGGCGGGTGATGTTGGCGAATTTTTCGCCAGCGGCCTCGGCCAGCTCCGACGGCGTCACCGCGTTGTCGGTGCTGCCGTAGAGCATCATCAGGATGTTGTATTCGGGATGATTGATGCCGAACGGCTTGAGCAGCGCGTTGGCATCGTCCTGCACGTGCTTGTGGAGGCGCTTGATCAGCCGCACCAGCACCGCCGGCCCGCGCGGGAACGCCGGGTGCTTGCCGCGGGTGACGTCGATGCGCTTCTCGGTGGCGGAGAACGGGTTCATGGCCTGATCATTCCAATAAGCAACACAAGCATATATTACATTTATGAAATAAAAGAAAAATGAATACGCCCCTTGCGCGCCGCGATCGAGGCGGGTCGGTGCGAAGCGGCGAATTCCGAACAAAAAAAAGCCCGCGTGGAGAAATACGCGAGCGCGAACGAGACCCTGTCTCGAGTCAACTAATCGGCACGGAGCGGGAAAGGTTGTCCCTGGCGTGCGTGCGCGGTGAGGCCTACAGCCCCGTTACTTCATAAGACGCATCGGAAGCGCTTTTCCGCCCCTCGAACGGGCACCAGGGGCACTCAGCCTTGCCTCCGTCTATGCGAATGGTGGTTTTCGGCGTTGCAACCAAATCCGCCGGCAAGACGGTTCCCACCACGGCAAGAGGTGGGGGAATGCGCAATCGCTGCGTTTAAGCGGTAGGCCCCGAGCGACTTCAATGCCGATCCGTGCCGGAGGGGCTGCCGGCCATCCACCGTACTCAGGAATCCCCAACTCATGATCCGCAAGAACGTGCTTTCTCTCGCGCTGCTGGCCGGTTTGTCGGGTTTCACGGCCATCGTTTCCGCCGCGGAAATGGGCGCTGCCCCCGTGACTGTGGCGCCCCTCGCCAAGGCGTTGGGCGGTGCCGAATTCGCCACGACCGGCAAGGCCGGTGCCATGCGTGCCGTCGACCTCGGGTTGCCGGAACAGGCGGCCTTCGCCGCGGTGGCCAAGCGTCGTCTTGAGCAGGCCAAGCACGGCCAGCCGCTGGAGATCGGCTTCGCCCGCGGCGTCGGCCGCAGCCGCATCGATCTGAATGGTCTGAACTGGGAAACCTTGGCGGATGGTTCGCGCGGCGCCCGCTTCACACTGACCTCGACCAACGCGGTGGCGCTGCGCGCCGGGCTGCAGCTGCGCTCGACGGGCAGGTTGAGTGGTGATCCTTCGGCGGTGATGCTGCGCTTCGCCGGCAACGACGGTCGCGTGTTCGCCGAGAACGGCGGTGCGTTCTCGGGCGCGGAGTCGGGCTGGTCGCCGGTCGTCGCCGGTGACACGTTGACGGTCGAGATCGTGCTGCCCAAGGGCCAGCGGCCGAGCAGCTTCTCGCTGAGCGTTCCCGAGCTGTCGCATCTGGACATCGATCCGGCCGCAAGCACACGCGATCTGGCCCGCGCGAGCGGCGTCGGCGCGAGCGGCGCCTGCGAGCAGGACATCGTCTGCCGCACGAATCCGAGCGCGGGTTTCCTGGACGCGAGCAAGGCGGTGGCGCGCATGGTGTTCACCACCAAGGGCAAGTCGTATCTGTGTTCCGGCACGTTGCTCAACAACAGCAACTCGCCGAAGAAGGCGCTGTTCTGGACCGCCGCGCATTGCATCAGCACGCAGAGGGTCGCCGATACGCTGCAGACCTACTGGTTCTTCGACGCCACCGCCTGCAACAACGACACCGCCAACCCGAATGCGGTCACGCTCACCGGTGGCGCTTATCTGCGCCATGCCAACACCACGCGTGATACTTCGCTGCTGGAGCTGAAAAACGCACCGCCCAGCGGGGCCTACTACGCCGGCTGGAACAGCAGTCCTATCGCATCCACCGGAACCGCGATCGAAGGCATCCACCACCCGGCCGGCGATCTGAAGAAATATTCGCTGGGCTCGGTGACGGGTCTTTCGACCACGCTCGATGGCAAGTCGCCGCTGACCCAGGTGGTCTGGAACGCGGGTGTGACCGAGGGCGGCTCCTCGGGTTCGGGCCTGTTCACCGTTGATGCTTCCGGCGCCTACCAGCTGCGTGGCGGCCTGTACGGCGGCTATTCCTTCTGCTCGGCGCCGCAGGATCCGGATTCCTACTCGCGTCTTGACGGCGTGTGGTCGAGCATCTCGTCGTACTTCTCGCCGTAATCCGATGTGACATGCCGGATGCGCCTCCATTGGCTGGAGGCGCATCTGAAAGGATTCTGCGTCGCGGATGAAACGCTGGCGTCGTGATTCAACGACGCCAGGCGGGAAACGGATCCGGCAACGCCTGCCAGGCGGCGGGACCAAGCGCCATCTCGGCATCGTCGAGCAGGCAGGCATCCAGTTCCGCGCGCGCACGCGCTTCATCCAGGTTCACGCCGATCACCGCCAGTTCCTGACGGCGATCCGCCCAGAGCGGATGCCAGAGTTCGCGCAACGCTGCATATTCGCGCGGCTCCTGAATTTCTTCCGGCAAGGGAAGCGGTGAATTCCATGCAGCGGCTTGAAGCACCGACCAGCCGCGAGCCGTGTACGGCACCGGCGGCGGCATGACGGAGATGAGTGGCAACTCGTCGATCAGATCGGCATCGACGCGAAAACGCGCGCCATGCCAGAAGCCAGCCGCTTGATGCTCGGTGGCACCGCCGACGCAGGACAGCTCGCCGACCCAGTCCATGCGCGAAGCCAGCCAGAAGAATCCCTTGCAGCGGATCGCATCGGCGATGCCGCGCGTCAGCAGATCGCCGAAGCGCTGCGGATGGTACGGGCGGCGCGCGCGATAGACGAAGCTGGAGATACCGTATTCCTCTGTCTCCGGCGTGTGCTCTCCGCGCAGTTCCTTGATCCAGCCAGGCGCAAGCTGCGCCCGGGCGAAGTCGAAGCGGCCGGTGTCCAGCACCTCCGCCAGTGGCACGTCGCCCTGGCGCGATTCGATGATGCGGGCATCGCGGTTCAGGGCATGCAGCACGGCGCGCGTGCGTTCCAGGCGGACGCCGTCGATCAGATCGCATTTGCTGATCACGATCGTGTCGGCGAATTCGACCTGCTCGGCCAGCAGGTTCACGACGCCGCGCCGGTCTTCCGTGTCGATCGCCAGGCCGCGATCGGCCAGGCGTTCGGCGGAGCCGAAGTCATCGAGGAAACGCACGCCGTCGACGACCGTGACCATCGTATCCAGCCGCGCCACGTCGGATAGAGAGAAACCCTGTTCGTCGCGCACCGAGAAGGTGGCCGCCACCGGCATCGGTTCGCCGATGCCGGTGGATTCGATCAGCAGGTAATCGAAGCGCTGCTCGCCGGCGAGCCGTGCCACTTCACGCAGCAGATCCTCGCGCAAGGTGCAGCAGATGCAGCCGTTGCTGAATTCCACCAATGACTCGTCGGTGCGGCTGAGCGCGGCGGCGCCGTTGCGGACCAACTGCGCGTCGATGTTGATCTCGCTCATGTCGTTGACGATGACCGCGACGCGGCGGCCTTCGCGGTTGTGCAGGATGCGATTGAGCAAGGTGGTCTTGCCCGCGCCCAGGAAGCCGGACAGGACGGTCACATGCAGACGATCGGGGGAGGGGATCGTGGCAGGGGCAAGCATCGGCATTTCCTTAATATGTTATGTTATAACATATCATAAAAGAGAATCGTGCCATGAGCAGAAAGCCCGCGACAACCGCCCGTTTATTCGATTTCGCCGCGATCAGCCTATCCGGGCTGTGCCTGCTGCATTGCCTGGCGCTGCCGGTGCTGGCCGCCTTCCTGCCCTTGCTGGCCGTCTGGGCCGAGGCGGAATGGGTGCATGCGGCATTCGTCGCTTTCGCGCTCCCGCTGACCGGCACCGCGCTGTGGCGCGCGCATCGTCAACGGCCCTTGCCGCTCGGGTTGATCGTGCTGGCCGTCGGTGGCCTGACCGGCCTGTTGCTTGGCGCGCTGCCTTGGTCGACGGAGTCGCTGGAGGTCCCGCTCACGGTGGCGGGCAGCCTGATGCTGGCGAGCGCGCACCTTTGGAACTGGAAACGCCGTCCGCATGCGCATGCCGCGTCCTGACGAGCCGATGCACATGACGAATTCCGTGATCGCGCGCCTCTCCATGTCTCGTTCCTTCCGAGCGTCTGCTTTGCGGCCGCTTGCCTTGGTCATCGCCGCGACGGCGACATCCTCCGCATGGGCGGCGGATGGTGACCGTCTCACGCAACTCGACGTGGTCGAGGTGAAAGTCAGCACGGCGACCCGCACCGAGCGCCTGCTCTCCGACGTGCCCGTCCGCACCGAGGTGTTGCGACAGCAGGACATCGCGCTGCGCGGATCGGTGAACTTCTCGCAAGCTGCCGAGCTGATTAACGGCATGCGCGTGGAAAGCAACTGCCAGAACTGCAACACCTCCGAAGTGCAATTGCTTGGACTGGGCGGTGCCTACAACCAGTTGCTGTTCGACGGTGTGCCGCTGCTGTCCACGCTTGGCGGCATCTACGGACTGGAACAGATCCCCGCGGCTTACGTGAATCGCATCGAAGTCGTCAAGGGCGGCGGTTCGTCGCTGTATGGTCCCGGCGCCGTGGCCGGCGTGATCAACTTGATCGCCGAGCAACCGACGAAGAGCGGCGGCTTCGTGCAGGGAGGTGTGGAAGTGCAGAAGGGCGAGCCGCTCCGATTCGGTGATGGACGCTTCGACTTCGTCGGCGCCGGCGGCCGCTTCGGTCTGTCGGTGGTCGCGCAAGGCGCCAGAAACGATGCTATCGACTTCAACGACGACGGCTACAGCGAAATCACCGAGAAGGACCTGCGCATCGGCGGCTTCCAGATGTGGTACGCCCCCAACGACAGCACCCGCCTGCGCGCCGACTATCAGTACACCTGGGAAGATCGTCGCGGCGGCAATCGGTTCGATCAGCCCGAATACCTGGCCAACATCGCCGAGGCGCTGAAAACGCGTTATCAGCGCGGCGGGCTGACGTGGGAGCAGATCGTCAACGACGATTTCGATTTCCGCCTCAGCTATTCGTTCGCCGATATCCGCCGCGACAGCTTCTATGGCGGGCTGGGCGATGTGGTGACGGACCCGTCCGATCCCGGCTTCGATCCGCGTCAGCTCGATCCTGACGTGCCGGGGAGCGCCGCTTCGGTGTCCTATCGCCAGTACGGCTATACCAAGAATCCTTTGCAGTACTTCGATTCGCAGTTCAATTACCGCATCGGCGCGCAAGCACTGGCATTCGGTGTGCAGTACAAGCGCGAAGAAGTGAAGGATAAGAACCTGGATGCCGACGGCAACACGCTTCGCGTGATCACCGATGGCAGTTTCTCCAATCTTGGCGCCTTCCTGCAGGATGAGTGGGCGGTCAGCGATGCGCTGGATCTGGTGCTGGGTGCGCGCGCGGACAAGAGTTCCGAGCTCGATGACGTAGTGTTCTCGCCGCGCATCGCGCTGGCATTCCAGGCCAGCGAACGCACCAAATGGCGTGCCGGCATCTCCACCGGTTTCCGCGCGCCGGAATTGTTCAGTGAGGACCTGCACGTGGACACGTTGGGTGCCGATCCCGTGCGCATCCGCAACGCGGATGGGCTGACGGAGGAAAAAGCGGTCACCGCCATGCTCGGGGTGGATTGGCGATCCGATCCCGCCTCGCCGCGCTGGTCGTTCGATGCCACGGCGTCGTACACCGATCTCAAGGATGCCTTCGTATTGAGCGAGATCCAGCGTGATCCCCGCGATGGGGCGTTGTACCAGATGCGCAGCAACGCGTCCGGTTCGCGCGTGGCCGGGATTGAAGCGAATCTCGGATGGCAGCCGTTGGACGCCTGGCGCATCACCGCGGGCGTCGCCTGGTATCACTCGCGATACGACAAGGCGCAAGTGGTGTTCGACGATACCGGCGACGGCGGCAATACCGTGATCGCGAGCCGCCACTACCTCAAGACGCCGGAATGGAGTGGCCTGGCGCAAGCGATCTGGACGCCCAGCGAAGCGTGGGACGCCTACGTGGGCTTGAAGTACACCGGCCGCATGTATGCACTGAACAACAATACCGGCACGCTCAGGCACACGCCGGAGTTCTGGGTGGTGGATACGGGGGTGACCCGTCACTTCCATTTCGATGAGAAGGGCGTGGACGTTTCCTTCGGAATGAAGAACCTGTTCGACCAGCGCCAGAAAGATCTCGAAGTCGGTGCCAATCGCGATAGCGATTACGTTTACGGTCCACGCTTCGCGCGATCCGTCTATGCAAGTGTGCGTTACGACTTCTAAAGTCGAGACACCGAATAGGCGGCGCGCATGGGCACGCCGCTGGCTTGTCGCGCTCGTTTGCGTTTGGAGCTTGTCGGCAGCCATCGCGACGGCAACCGGCGGTGATTTGCGCGAATCGATCGCAGGCGCGCTGGTGCGTCCTGAGGCCCAGCGCTTCGTCGCCTATCGCTGGGAGCGCGAGCCGGATGTCATCGCGTTGTATTTCGGCGCCGATTGGTGTGGCCCATGTCACGCATTCGTCCCGGAACTGAAGCGCGTGCATGCGGCGCTCAAGCAGGCGGGCGCCGACACGGAAGTCGTCTACGTCAGCCTGGACGAATCCGAGCGCGAGATGCGCCGCTACATGCGCTCGCAGACCATGCCATGGCCGGCGATCGACTATCGCCGTCTGCCGGCATTGCCGGTGATACGCGCTCTGGGCGGAGTTGCGCCACCGAACCTCGTGCTCGTCGATCGCGAAGGCAACGTGCTCGCTAGTGGATGGCAAGGGCGTCGCTACACGGGACTGGCACCGGTCCTGCGATCGTGGGTCGAACACGTTCGCGTCGCGGATGCGACGACGCTGGGTCGATGAGAAGAGTCCGTGATCCGCGCGACTGAGACTGCTTGAGTATCGACTGATCCGCGTTGCCGCGGGCACTCGTTGAACATTTGCCTGGATGACGCGCTGCAACATCGACTGGCGCGCGTATGAAGCGGTTCAAATGATTGGCCCTATCTGCCAATCGATATGACTCTATCAACAATGGCCGTCCGCCGGAAAAGCATCAATGCTTGGCCCGCGTCGCCACGACTCAAGACAGAAGATTGGGGGGAACCAATGATGGCTGTATCAAGGTTGCGATCGATTCCGGCCGCGTTGCTCGCATGCACGCTGATCGCGTTTTCCGCGACCGGCTCCGCGGCAGGTTTGCAGCCGATTCCCGCTTCGGCGCCGAAGTGCGTCCAGCCGGAACAGGAGCAGCTTTATCCGCTCGTGGATCCCGCCAGGCTCGGCATCAATCCCGAACGCTTGCGCGCTGCATTGCAATACGGCACGCAGTTGTTGAGCACATCAGTGCGCGTTTACCGCTACGGCTGTCTTGCGGGGCAGAGCGTGGTCGATCCGGTGAGCGAGTTCGCGCCGTTCCCGCTGGCCAGCGCATCCAAGGGGGTCTTGTCGCTGGCTGTCGGTCGCGCGGTGACGATGGGTTATCTGAAACTGGATGATCCGATCGGCAAGTACCTTCCACAAGCCGATGCCGCGCATGGTGCGCTGACGGTACGCACGCTGTTGCAGCAGTTGTCCGGCCTGCGACTGGTGGTGGCGGACGAGATCGCGGCTATCGCCACCGATCCGGTGCAGGCGACACTCGACCAGCCGTTCTGGTATCTGCCGGGCACCGAGTACATGTATGGCCAGAGCGTGCTGGCCACGCTCGCGCATGTCGTCGGCAAGGCCACGGGCATGGACTACCAGACGTTCGTGCAGCGTGAGTTGATGGGGCGTGTCGGCATTCCGCGCAATCATTGGATCTGGCTGCGTGATCGCAGCGGCGGGACGATCGCGGCCGGTGGCCTGCTGATGCGTCCGAACGATCAGGCCAAGCTCGGCCATCTGATGTTGTACAAGGGAAAGTGGGGTTCGCAGCAGCTCATCAGCCAGAGCTATCTGGAAGAAGCAGTCCACGGAACCGTGCCCAATCCAGGCTATGGCTTCCTGTTCTGGACCAACGAAGGCGACTGGCACAAGGTCTCGCACATCGGCCGACCCAAGCGTGCGGAATTCGAACTGCTGCCGGGCAGTCCGCGCGACACCTACGGTGCGATGGGTGCGCTGGGCCAGTTGATCATCAACGTCCCCAGCCGGCACTTGGTCATCGTGCGCAACGGTGGGCCGGGTGGTGGTTTGTCCACCGTCGAAAGCCTGGAGATGAAGGAATTGGTTCGCCGATTGGTCGACTCGGTCGACGATGCGCCGCGCATTCCCGACCCCGGCATCTTTGCGAACTATCCGGCAGGCAGTTCAATCGACGATGCCCTCGTCTATCTGAATATCCTCGACTGGAACGTGCTCGGCATCCTCACGGGTGTCGGCGATGCCGGTCTGCCGGATTGCAACATCATCTTCTGCAACGGGCGTTTCATCACTCAGGATCTGACCGCGTTCGGTGGCGACACCTTGCTGCAGTTCATCGGCGCGGCAGGGGGGACGTTCGAGGACAAGCTGCGCGGTCGACGTTACAGCCAAGTGATCTACCCCTGACCAGAGCACGGATGGATTCCGGTCAAGGAATCCATCCGGGAAACGCGTCCGCACGAGACGGGCGTTCTTGAAGAAGCGAGCTTGCGCCTGACGATGCGCCAGGTGCCGGACGCGGCTTGCCTGCGGCGGGCATTGCGGCGCAGCTGCGCGGCGTGCCATGTCGCGATCGGTTGTACGCACTCACGAAACAAATCTTGGAGGAACCATGATTCGTCATCTACACCGTAAAGCGATACGCGGCGCCAGGCTTGCCGCCTCTGCGCTGATGCTGTCCGTACTGACGTTGCCGGCAATGGCCGCGCCGCCTGTGCCGGAATTCAAAGACCCCGCCATCTATCTGTTGCCAGGTGTCGGTGAGGGATTCCACGAGTCGGGCACTGCGAGCGCCGACTTCAACAACGACGGCTATCCGGATATCGCGATCGTCAACTGGTTCACGCTGGTCGGCCGTGTCTACGTCGTGCTCAACAAGGGCGACGGGACCTTCGGCAGCAATCCGATCGAAACCCTTTGGGATCATGGCCAGCCTCTCGATCCACTCGGTGGTGGCCCGCTGGTGGGGACCGTGTTGACCGCTGACCTGAATGGCGATGGGAATGCGGATCTGGTGACCAGCTCGCACTTCCTCGTCACGGTATTCCTCGGCAAGGGCGATGGCAGCTTCACCAAGTCGGATCAATTCATCCAGATTCCGCACGCGGGACAGCAGGATGGCTCCCTGGCCGACGTCAATAACGATGGCAAGCTGGATGTCCTGGTGCAGGCCACGTTCGGGATCCAGACTTTTCTGGGCAACGGCGATGGCACGTTCAAGACACTGCTCGACCGGGGCGGCAACATCCTCTACACCACGGTGAAGCATTACGTCGTGCCGCCTTTGATCTGGTATCCGGTCTTCACCATGTCGGGGTTCGATCTGGTGAATCTCAACAACGATGGCATTCTGGACATGCTGGTCTCCGAGGCCTTCCTGGGCAATCGCGGCTACAGCCTGCTGGGCAATGGCGACGGTACGTTCAGGCAGGTCGACGATTTCAGCACCAGTTTCGTGCCGGGCGGCATTCTGGGTGGCGATTTCAACGAAGACGGCGTCGACGATGCGGTGGTCGCCAATGAGTTCAACTGGCCGCGCGCGTTCTTCGGATTGTCGGGAGATGCACGCCTGACCGATGGCAGCGGCCGGTTTGTCGGAAGAGGGGTCGGGGATGGTGCACGCTTTGATTGCGGCGGCACGCCGATCTCGCTGGTGCTGGGAGACATCAACCTGGACGGGCACAAGGACGTGGTGTGTTCGGATGTCCTCGATTTCGAGGACTGGCGGAACGTCTTCGGCAAGATCGTGATCGCGCTCGGCGACGGCCACGGCAATTTCTACCCGGGCGGCAACCACCAGATCCTCCTGTTCCCGCAGACGCCGGTCGTGGCCGACTTCAATCGCGACGGTAAGCCGGATATCGCGGCGCCAGGCACGATTGGCATCTCGACCTTCTACGTGCTGCTGCAAAAGTAGAAGAGGGATCGATATGGCGCGGGCGCACGGCTTCGCCGGGCCCGCGCCTTTTCATGCAATGCCGGGAACCACTTCGCAAACGATGCCGTGCGCCTCCAATGCGAAGAAGAGGCTGTCGTCGGGGGCGATGCGGAATGCATCGCCCGGCTTCATATAGACCACGCGCCGCCCAGCCTCGGCATGACGGCGCAGCAGAGCCACTTCCTCGCCGCGTTCCGATGGCGCGATGAGCCGGACGGCATCGCGCCGCGCCAGAGCCACCACATCGGGATTGAGCGCTGGATCGCAGACCAGCACATCGGCCTGATTCAGCACGCGCAATGCTTTCAGCGTCAGTGATCCGGGATCGCCATCGCCGGTGCCGACCAGGGCGACGCCGCCCGCGTCGTCGTGCTGCTGATCGTTTTCGAGCGCATCCAGAAAAGCGCGCTCGGCCTCCTCGCGTCGTCCATCGCGCAACAAGGTCGGCACGGGGCCGTCGATGACACGGTCGAACCAGCGCCTGCGCTGCGGCAACACCGGAAATCGCCCGCGGATCGCCTCGCGATGCCGCGCGAACAGCGACGCGAAATCGCCGAGGGAATGATCCAGTTCGGTCTCCAGCCGCTCGCGGAGGCGACGCGCGAGCATCGGCGCGGCGCCGCCGGAGGAAATCGCCACCTGCAGCGGATCGCGGTCGACCACGGCCGGAATCTGCACGCTGGAGAGTTCGGCGTCATCGACGATGTTGGCCCACAACCCGCGCCGGTTCGCCTCCTCGGCGAGGCGTGCATTGAAGGCGTGATCATCGGTGGCGGCCACCAGCAGCCAGGTCTCGTCCAGCCAGGCGGGATCGAAGTCGCCTTCCAGCCGGGACAGCGTGCCTTGCGCTAGCCCGCCTTGCGCCAGCCAATCCTGCAGCACGGCGTCGAGCGCCTTCGCATGCACGCGCACCCGCGCGCCTGCGCGCAGCAGCGCCTCGATCTTGCGCACGGCCACCTCGCCACCGCCCACGACCAGCACGTTGCGGCCGGAAAGATTGGCGAACAACGGAAACAGCGGCATGCCAATTCCTGAAAGAGGGCTCGCAGCCGGAATTGCTGCATGGCAACATGGGGCCGACGACGAGTCAACAACTCCACACCCTGGACGCTTCGACCGGTATGCCACGCATCCTGCTGGTCAACGATACCGAAAAGCCGATCGGCGAGCTGCGCGGCGCGCTGCTGGCTGCCGGTCATGAAGTGCTGGAGGAAGTCGTTGCGGTCGGCGCACTGCTCAAGGCGGTGGAGTCGCAGCAGCCGGACGTGGTCATCGTCGATGTCGATTCCCCTTCGCGCGACACGCTGGAACAGCTTGCGTTGTTGCACCATCACGCGCCGCGCCCGGTCGTGGTGTTCTCGGGCGATGGCGACGAGCAATTGATCCGCGCCGCCGTCGGCGCGGGCGTCACCGCCTACGTCGTCGACGGACTGGCGGCGGCACGCCTGGCGCCGATCATCCAGGTGGCGCTGGCGCGCTTCGAGCAGCAATCGCACATGCGCAAGCGGCTGGACGAAGTGCAGCAGCAGCTGCACGACCGCAAGCTCATTGATCGCGCGAAGGGATTGCTGATGGAAAAACGCGGAATGAGTGAAGCCGACGCCTACGCCGCCTTGCGCCAGCAGGCGATGAAGCACGGCTCCAAGCTGGCGGATGTCGCACGCCAGATCATCGCGATGGCCGACCTGCTGGGATGAGGACCGGATGGACAAGAGCCGCATGACGACCCCCCGCACCCTGCGCACTTACCGGCATCTGCGCCTGGGCTACATGCCCCTGATCGATTGCGCGCCGCTGGTGGCGGCGGTGCGCCTCGGGCTGGATCGCAAGCATGGCTTGCGACTGCATCTGCATCGCCAGGCGTCGTGGGCGGCGGTGCGCGACAAGTTGCTCTCGGGCGAACTCGATGCCGCGCACGCCCTGGCCGGCCTCGTATACGGCGTGGAAACCGGCATCGGCGGCCTGCAGGCCGATCTGGCGATCCTGCTCACCCTCAATCAAAACGGCCAGGCGATCACGCTCTCGACGGCGCTGGCGCGCGCGCTCGAACAAGGCCCGTCATTGCGCGATGTGCTCGCTTCGCTGGGCCGGCCGCCGGTGTTCGCGCAGACCTTCCCCACGGGCACGCATGCGATGTGGCTGTACTACTGGCTGGCGGCGCAAGGCATCGACCCGATGCGCAAGATCAGCGTGGTGGCGTTGTCGCCGACGCAGATGCCCGACGCGCTCGCCAGCGGTGAACTGGATGGCTTCTGCGCGGGCGAGCCCTGGTCGGCGCGTGCCGAAGTCATGGGCGCGGGCCGCCGTGTGATCCGCAGCGGCCGGATCTGGCCTGGTCATCCGGAAAAAGTGCTGGCCTGCCGCCGCGAATTCGCCGCCTTGCAACCGGACGTGGCCGTCGCGCTGACCACCGCCGTGCTCGAAGCCTGTCGCTGGCTCGATGCCGATGCGACGCATCGACGCGAAGCGGCGCAGTGGCTGGCGGAGGCCGATGTGATCGGTTTGCCCGTGCAGGACATCGAAGCCTGTTTGCTGTCTGCAGACGCAAGCGGTGACGACGACGGCGTTGACGATGACGGCACGCGACTGCGTTTCCATGCCGACGGACAGGCGAATTTCCCCTGGTTGTCGGATGGCCACTGGTTCCTCGGCCAGTTCCGTCGCTGGGGATGGCTGCCGCCGGCAGCGGACGATGCCGATGCGACACTGATCGGCAACGTGCATCGCATCGACACTTACCGCGAGGCGGCGCAGCGGCTCGGCGTGGCGGTCCCGCAGAGCGATACCCGAGCCAATCTGCTGTTCGATCATTCGCCCTGAGAACACGCTCCACATGCTCGTCATCCCGGCGAAAGCCGGGATCCAGCTTTTCGTCCAGAGCACGAGAGGATGGTCCTCTCAATAAAAACTGGATCCCGGCTTTCGCCGGGATGACGAGCGAGGCGCGCATGCTGCTATGCACCAAGATGGAGCGAGACCGCTCTCGCTTGGTGCAACCTGGGAATTCGCGATCAACCGCCTTGGCGGGCAATCCGTCGGCGCTGCGCATAACGTCATGAATTCGTGAAGGAATCCATTCGCGCGATATCGTCAAGTCCATTTGGCACGATGATTGCTTGAACACTTGGCGGGTGCATCCACGCATCCGCGATGAGCGACTCCGACGAACGGGCCAACGGCGGTCCGGCTCGCCAAGACAACGGCGTCTTTTCCGGTGCGAACAGGACCGGAGGGCGCCGTTTTTCGTTTCCTCCTCCCTTCCGCCACGTCTGCCGGCACACGGCATCGCGCGGTGGTCCCCTCGGAGATCGCGCCGTGAACACCGCTCTTGGAAGCCCTGCTGGTGCAAGCAAATCCTTCTGGCAAGCCGGACACACGCCCACGCTGTTGGCGGCTTTCCTGTATTTCGATCTGAGTTTCGCGGTGTGGTACCTGCTCGGCCCTCTGCAGGTGCAGATCGCCGAGGCGCTGCATCTGGACACGCAACAACGCGCGCTGATGGTGGCCGTGCCGATCCTGTGCGGCGCGGTGCTGCGCTTGTTCCTGGGCATGCTGGCCGATCGCATCGGCGCCAAGCGCGCCGGGCTGCTCGCGCAGGGCGTGGTGATCCTCGCCCTGCTGACGGCGTGGTGGGCCGGCGTGCATTCCTTCGCGCAGGTGTTGCTGCTCGGTTTGCTGCTGGGCGTGGCTGGCGCTTCGTTCTCGGTGGCGCTGCCGCTGGCTTCGCGCTGGTATCCGCCCGAGCATCAAGGCACCGCGCTTGGCATCGCCGGCGCCGGCAATTCCGGCACGGTGTTGGCTGCGTTGTTCGCGCCGGCGCTGGCGGCGGCATTCGGTTACGAAGCGGTGTTTGGCCTGGCTTGCCTCCCGCTGTTGCTGGTGCTGATCGTGTTCTCTGTATGCGCCAAGGACGCGCCCGTGCCGGTCGCGCGCAAACGCCTGAGCGATTACGGCCGGGTGTTGGTGGGCAATCGCGATTCGTGGTGGTTCATGTTTTTCTACGCGATCACCTTCGGCGGCTTTTCCGGTTTCGCCAGCGCTTTGCCGGGTTATTTCCATGATCAGTTCGGCTTCGGGCCGAAAGCCGCGGGCTGGGCGACGGCCGCCTGCGTGCTGGCCGGTTCGGCGATGCGGCCGCTGGGTGGCGTGATCGCCGATCGCGTCGGCGGTACGCGCACCTTGCTCGCGGTGTATCTGTCGGTCGCCGCGCTCGTCGCCGCCGTGGGCTTCGGCGTGGGTGGTGCAGTGGTGACGGTGGCGCTGTTCGTCGTCACGTTGTTGTGTCTGGGCGCGGGCAATGGCGCGGTGTTCCAACTGGTGCCGCAGCGCTTCGGTCCCGAAATCGGCCTGATGACGGGACTGATCGGCATGGCCGGCGGCATCGGCGGATTCCTGCTCGCCGCCGGACTCGGCGTGCTCAAGCAGCACACCGGCAGTTATGCGATCGGCCTGTGGGCGTTCGCCGGTTGCGCGCTTCTCGCGTGGGGATTGCTGTCGGGCGTGAGCCAGCAATGGCGCAACCAATGGGCGGCGCTCAGCGCCGCGCGCGTTTGAGTTCGAGAGAGGCGCATCGATGAAGAAGCCAAGACTTGTGGTGATCGGCAACGGCATGGCGGGCATGCGCACGCTGGAAGAGCTGCTGAAGCTGGTGCCGGACATGTACGACATCACCGTGTTCGGTGCCGAGCCGTATCCGAACTACAACCGCATCCTGCTCTCGCCGGTACTGGCGGGCGAGCAGAACTTCGACGACATCGTGCTCAATCCGACGGCCTGGTACGCGGAGAACGGCATCGAGCTGCATCTGGGCAAGGAAGTGGAGCGGATCGACCGCGTGCGCCGGCGCGTCATCACCACCGACGGCACCGAGGCCGAGTACGACCGCCTGCTGCTGGCCACCGGCTCGCTGCCGATCGTGCTGCCGATTCCCGGCAAGGAACTGCAAGGCGTCATCAGCTACCGCAACATCCACGACACCCGTGCCATGATCGAAACGGCCAAGGTGAAGAAACACGCCGTGGTGATCGGCGGCGGTTTGCTTGGACTGGAAGCGGCGAACGGCTTGAAGCAGCGCGGCATGGACGTGACCGTGGTGCATCTGGCCGGCTGGCTGCTGGAGCGCCAGCTCGACCCCGCGGCTGGGCAGCTACTGGAGAAGTCGCTGCACGAGCGCGGCCTGAAATTTCGCCTCAACACCTCGACCACCGAACTGCTCGGCAACGAGAACGGTGAAGTGCGTGCGGTGAAGTTCTCCGATGGCAGCGAGGCGCCCGCCGATCTGGTCGTGATGGCGATCGGCATCCGTCCCAATGCGCAGCTGGCGCAGGCATCGGGCATCTATTGCAACCGCGGCGTCGTGGTCAACGATTCGCTGCAGACCTACGACCCGCGCGTGTACGCCGTCGGCGAATGCGCCACCCATCGCGGCATCACCTACGGCCTGGTCGCGCCGCTGTTCGAGCAGGCCAAGGTCTGCGCGAATCATCTTGCGCATTACGGCATCGGCATCTATGGCGGTTCGGTGTCCTCGACCAAGCTCAAAGTGACCGGCATCGATCTGTTCTCCGCCGGCGACTTCATGGGGGGCGACGGCAGCGAGGAGATCGTGTTGTCCGATCCAGCCGGCGGCGTCTACAAGAAACTGGTGATCAAGGAGGACAAACTCGTTGGCGCCTGCCTCTACGGCGACACCGGCGACGGCGGCTGGTACTTCAAGCTGCTGAAGGATGGCGGTCGCATCGAAGGCCTGCGCGACCGGTTGATGTTCGGCGAAAAGGCGATCGGCGATGCCGGCACCGCCGGCCAGAACCGTGCCGCGTCGATGGCCGATGCCGACGAGGTGTGCGGCTGCAACGGCGTGTGCAAGGGCGTGATCGTCAAGGCGATCAACGAACAAGGCCTGTTCACCATCGACGAGGTGAAAAAACAGACCAAAGCCTCGAGTTCCTGCGGCTCCTGCACCGGGCTGGTGGAACAGATCCTGATGAATTGCCTTGGATCGAATTTCCAGGAGACGCCCAAGACCAAGGCCGTGTGCGGATGCACCTCGCACACGCACGCGGACTTACGCAAGGCGATCCGCGAGCATCATCTCGTCTCGCACCGGCAGGTTTACGACTTCATGGAATGGCGCACGCCCAACGGCTGCGCGACCTGCCGTCCCGCGATCAACTATTACCTGATCTCGACCTGGCCGCGCGAGGCGGTGGACGATCCGCAGTCGCGCTTCATCAACGAACGCGCGCACGCCAACATCCAGAAGGACGGCACTTTCTCGGTGGTGCCGCAGATCAAGGGGGGCGTGACCAACTCCGACGAGCTGCGCCGCATTGCCGATGTCGCCGACAAGTACGCGGTGCCGATGGTCAAGATCACCGGTGGTCAGCGCATCGATCTGCTGGGTGTGAAGAAGGAGGACCTGGTCGATGTCTGGCGCGATCTCGGCATGAAATCCGGACATGCCTACGGCAAGTCGATCCGCACGGTGAAGACCTGCGTCGGCAGCGAGTTTTGCCGCTTCGGCACGCAGAACAGCACGCAGATGGGCATCGAGCTGGAAACCATGCTCGCCAATATGTGGAGCCCGCATAAGGTAAAGCTCGCCGTCTCCGGTTGTCCGCGCAACTGCGCCGAATCCGGCATCAAGGACGTGGGCATCATCGCAGTCGATTCGGGTTGGGAAATCCATATCGGCGGCAACGGCGGCATCAAGACCGAGGTCGCCAAGTTCCTGACGAAGGTGAAGACCGGCGAGGAAGTGCGCGAAACCACCGGCGCCTTCCTGCAGCTGTATCGCGAAGAGGCTTATTACCTCGACCGCACTGTGCATTACCTCGATCGCGTCGGCATGGATTACATCCGCCAGCGTGTCGTGGACGATGCGGCCAATCGCAAGGCGTTGTACGAGCGCTTGCTGTACGCGCTGGAAGGCCTGCCCGATCCGTGGGAGGCGCGCGTGCGGCAGGAGCGTCGTCCGCGCGAGTACGAGCCGCTGCGCATTCCGGCGCAGCTGGTCGAAGCGGAGAGCTGAGCCATGGCCGCCATCATGGAACGCCCCGTCACCTGGTTGCATGTCTGCGGACTCGATGATGTTCCGGTGCTCGGCGCGCGCGTACTCCGGCGCGAGGGCGCCGACGACATCGCGCTGTTCCGCACCACCAACGATCGCGTGTTCGCGCTGCGCGATCGCTGTCCGCACAAGGGCGGGCCGCTGTCGCAGGGCATCGTCGCGGGCGACACGGTGACTTGCCCGTTGCATGGCTGGAACATCGCGCTCGCCAGCGGCGAAGCCTGCGCGCCGGACGTGGGCTGTGCGCACCGCTTCGATGTGCGCGTGGAGAACGGCGAGGTCTGGATCGCGCTCGAAGGTGACGGCTGATGGACGGCTCCGTGTCGCCGACACGCCGCACGCGGCCCCGCTCCACTTGCTGCTACTGCGGTGTGGGCTGCGGTGTGCTGATCGATGCCGAGCACGACACAACTGGCAGCCGCATCGTCGGCGTCGAGGGCGATCCGGAGCATCCCGCCAACCACGGCCGCCTGTGCACGAAAGGCCGCATGCTGGCGGAGACCACGCGAAGCATGCAGGGGCGCGTGCTGGCGCCGGAGTTGCGCGCGCTGCGTCATGAGCCGCGTCGCCGTGTCGATTGGGCGGTGGCGCTGGACACGGTCGCGGATCGTCTGGCCGACATCGTCCATCAGCACGGACCGGACGCGGTGGCCTTCTATCTCTCCGGGCAATTGCTTACCGAGGATTACTACGTCTTCAACAAGCTGGCCAAAGGGTTGCTCGGTACCAACAACGTCGACACCAATTCGCGCCTGTGCATGTCGAGCGCGGTGGCCGGCTACAAGCTCGCGCTCGGCGCGGACGGCCCGCCGACTTGCTACGAGGATCTCGAACTGGCGAAGACCGTGCTGTTCGCCGGCAGCAACATGGCGTATGCGCATCCGGTGCTGCTGCGCCGGCTTGAGGATGCGCGCAAGCAGGATTCGAATATCCGCTGGATCGTGATCGATCCGCGCCGCACAGACACGGCGGCCATGGCCGATCTGCATCTGGCGATCCAGCCGGGCACCGATGTGGCGCTATTCAACGGCATGCTGCATCACCTGATCTGGGAAGACCTGATCGATCGCGATTTCCTCACGCGCCATACCTCGGGGTTCGACGAACTCAAATCGCTGCTGCGCGACTACACGCCGCGCATGGCGGCGGAACTGTGCGGCATCGACGTCGCCGACCTGATCCAGGCCGCGGAATGGTTCGGCCGCAGTCCGGCGACACTGTCGCTGTACTGCATGGGCCTGAACCAGTCTGTGCACGGCACCGACAAGAACCTCGCCCTGATCCATCTGCATCTGGCGACCGGACAGATCGGCAAGCCCGGCGCGGGGCCGTTCTCGCTGACCGGACAACCCAACGCGATGGGCGGACGCGAGGTGGGCGGCATGGCGACGATGCTCGCCGCGCATCGCGAGATCGAATCCGCGGAGGATCGTGCGGAGGTAGAGCGCCTGTGGGGACTTCCTGCGCACACGTTGTCGCCGAAACCCGGTTTGCCCGCGGTCGCCCTGTTCGATGCCTTGCGCAGTGGCAAGGTCAAAGCCGTCTGGATCGCCTGCACCAACCCCGTGCATTCGCTGCCCGACATCGGCCACGTGCGTGAAGCCTTGCAACGCGCCGAACTGGTGATCGTGCAGGAAGCGTTCCACAACACCGACACGGTGCCTTATGCGGACGTGCTGCTGCCGGCGACCACCTGGGGCGAGAAGGAAGGCACCGTCACCAACTCCGAGCGGCGCATCTCGCGCGTGCGCGCGGCCGTGTCCGCGCCGGGGCAGGCGAAACCCGATTGGTGGATCGGCAATGAGGTCGCGCGCCGTCTGGAAGCGCGTTTGGGGCCGCCGGGCGTCGCGCCGTTGTTCGACTTCGACGCGCCGGCCGCGATCTTCGACGAGCACCGGCGCCTCACCGTCGATCGTGATCTGGACATCGGGGGGCTTGATTACGCGCGATTGGATACGGATGGCCCGCAGCAATGGCCGTTCCCGGCAAACGCCGATCACGGACAAGCGCGACGTTACACGGATGGCGTCTTCGCGACGGCCGATGGCCGCGCGCGCTTCCATGCGACGCCCTACCGGCCCGTCGCGGAAGCCACGTCGGCGCATTACCCATTGCGTCTTCTCACCGGCCGCCTGCGCGATCAGTGGCATGGCATGTCGCGCACCGGTCGTGTGCCGGGACTGTTCGCGCACAGCGCGCGGCCGGAGCTGCGCATGCATCCGCAAGATGCCGCGCGGCGCGGACTGGTCAATGGCGAACTGGTCCGCGTGATCGGAAAACGCGGACAGTTGGTGCTCCCGCTGCAGCTTTCCGACGAAGTCGGTTCCGGCACGGTATTTGCCGCCATGCATTGGAGCGGACAATTCCTGTCCAGCGGCGGCATCAACGAACTCACCCAGCCGGCGGTGGACGCGCGCTCGCAGCAACCGGAACTGAAGCACGCCGCCGTGCGCGTGGAGAAAGCCGAATTCGGCTGGCATCTGCTGGCGGCGCGGCGCGGTGACGTGCTGGCCTTGCAGGCGGCCGTGCAACCGTTACTGAAGGCGCGCGGTTTCGCCGAGATCAGCTTCGCGACGGAGCCCGGTGCCGCAAACGATATCGCCTGGCTGACGTTGCGCGCGGCGTGCACGGAAGCTCCTCCGTCCGATTGGCTGGATGCATTGACGCAGGCCATGGCGCTGCTGCCCGGCGCCGACGCCGTCGAATACCGCGATGCGCAGCGTGGCCTGCTCAAGCGCGTGATCTGGCGCGGTGGTGCGAGCGAAAGCCATCTCGACGGCCTGCTGTTGACCGACACGCAACCTCTCAATGGTGAGGTGTTGCTGGAACGCGCTCTCTCCGGACGCCCATGGCACGGCTCGCGGCTGGCCGTGTTCGCGCAGTCCGGCGAAAGTGCGGTGCGCGATGCCCTGGTGTGCAACTGCATGCAGATCGGTGAATCGGCGATTCGTGCGCAGGTCGCGCAGGGCGCCGGAGTGCAGGAGCTTCAACAACGTCTGGGCTGCGGAACCGTCTGCGGCTCCTGTCTGCCGCAGCTGGCGCAGCTGTGCCGGCAACCGCAACGCGCGTGAGGTGATCGATGACAAGAGACGAAGGAGTTTCCATGCGCAACGCTCGTTCTTCTTTCCGCGCGAAAAGCCCGGTCGTTCTGCTGTCGGCGGGTCCGGGCGATCCGGAACTGCTGACGCTCAAGGCCGCCAAAGCCCTCGCGGCGGCCGAGGTGCTGCTGCTGGACGATCTGGTGCATCCCGGCATCGTGGAACTGGCGCCACAGGCGCGCATACTCCGCGTCGGCAAGCGCGGCGGTTGTCGTTCGACGCCACAGGCGTTCATCTGTCGCCTGATGCGGCGCTATGCCTCGCAAGGCGTTCGCGTGGTGCGGGTGAAGGGCGGCGACGCGTTGCTGTTCGGTCGCGCCGGCGAAGAAATCAGCTTCCTGCGACAGGCCGGCATCGAGGTGGAGATCATCAACGGCATCAGCGCTGGATTCGCGGCGGCGGCGAGTCTCGGCATGTCGCTGACGCATCGCGATCATTGCCACGGAGTCACCTTCGTGACGGCGCACACGCAGGATCACGGCGAGCCGGATTGGGCCGCGTTGTCGGCCACCGGAACCACGCTGGTGATCTACATGGGCATGACGCGACTGCAGTCGCTGACGACGGTATTGTTGCGCCACTTGCCGGCGAATACCCCGGCCGCGATCGTGCAATCGGCAAGCCTGCCCAACGAAGGCCGGTTGCTGACGACGCTGGGGCAACTGCTCGACAAGGCAGGCGAAGCGCATCTGGGTAGCCCGGGCGTGATCCTGGTCGGAGTCGCGCTGGCCGAGGCGTGCATTCCGTTCGCACTTCCCTCGCTTCCGGTGGAACAGGAATTCGCCGCCACTTCGCTATCGCATTCTTGAAGCGGACGCGTGCCGGATCTGGATGACGGCGACGCATCCGATCAGGACGATTGCCAGCCCGGCGTCGAGCAGAATGAAGGCGTGAATGCGAAGTGATATGTGGGCAAACGGTGCGTAGAGGTAATGTCCCAGCACCAACAGGCTGGCCAGCGCGTAGAGATGCAGCAGCGCGCAGCCGAGATGCACTGACCCGTGCCGCAATAGCGCATAACCCAACACCGCCAGCGGCGTCATCAACCACCAGAAGCCATCGATGATGCGCGTATTGATCCACGGTGGTTCCGGATACTCGTGGAAGAACAGCACGTTGTCGCCGTAGTGCAGGATGCTCGCCGCGATGTTGGCGACAAGCAACCAGAACAGGCGACGGTGATGCCGAGCTGATGGAGCGCCCTCGTCAGGCAGCGCGTGCATTGGACCGCAGGAACCAGGCCAGCGTTTCGTCCCAGAGCGATTGCGCCTGCGGACGGAAATAGCCGAAATGCCCGATCGTGCCCAGGCCGTCGCGCGGATCGAGATCGACCGTTTCCACCGGTGCGTTGCGATAGCCCTGCATGAAGGCATCGCGCGAGCGTGGTGGCGCCCACGCGTCGTCGAGCGCGTTGGCGGCGATGATGGGCGTGTGCACGCGAGGGAACTGGTACGTCAGTTCGGCCGCATCCGGATCGTCGAAGAAGTAATGCGGGAATTCGCACCAGCGCCGCCACTGCCGGTACACGCCCATCGGCAGGTTCTCGCCCATGCCCAGCAGTTTCGACGGCATGTAGCCTTTCCATCGCGTCAGCAGCGGCAGGAGCACTTTCCACGCAAACCGCACGCGCAATCCTTCGAGCCGCGGCATCCAGCCATGCCAGCCCGCGCCGACGCCGTACACGTAGAACCGTTCCACGCGTGCGTGATTGGGCAACAGGCCGAACGCGTGTCCGCCGAAAGAGTGGCCGACCATGTACAGCGGCGTGTTGCCATCGCTCATCGCATCGACGGCGGCGGCCAGATCGAGTCGGCCCCAATCGGTGTAGGACGCCTGGAAGCCTTTGAGCGTCCTGGGTTTGGACAGGCCGATGCCGCGGTAATCGAACGTCAGCACGGTGAAACCCTGTGCGGCGGCATATTCGGCGAAGCGGCGATAAAACCTCTGCGGCGTGCCGGTGGCGCCGGCGACGATCAGATGTCCACGCGAAGCATGTGGCGGGTCGTATCGAAGTGCCGCGAGCCGATAACCGTCGGTCGTGGTCAGCGTCATCGGTTCGGCGGTTTGCGGGGCGCTCATGTGGAACCTTCCTTCAGGGCGAGTTCCGAGCGCACCAGCGCGAGCAGCATGGTCGTGGTGTCATGCATCGGCGTCGCGTTGCCCGACACGCGCGCCTGGATGAGCGCGCCTTCGTAAGCGGAGACGATCAGCGCCGACAGCTGCTGCGCGCGCGGCGCGGCGATGCCGGCATCCGTCAGCAGCGCCGCGAGTTGCCCGCGGATTTCGCCGAACGCCGAAGTCAGCGCTTCGCGAAGTATCAGATCCTCGGAAGTCGATTCCAGGGAAACCGTGGCCAGTGGGCATCCGCGTTCGAAGCTGCTTTGTTCCAGCTGCTTCTGCGCGGCGCCGAACCAGGCTTCGAGGATTTCGACCAGGCCATTCCGCGTCTCGGCCAGGCGCGCGAAACCTGTCTGCATCCTGGCGACGGCGTTCACGATGGCCGCGACCGCCAACTCTGTCTTGCCGCCCGGAAAGTGGTGGTACAGCACGCCCTTGGGTGCCTGGGCCTCGGTGAGGATGTCGTTCACACCCACGCCGTGGAAGCCCCGCCGCTGCAGGGCGTCGGCCATGGCGGAGACCAGGCGGTCGCGGGTGTTGCGGAAATTGTCGTCGCGCATGCGCCAACTCTATAGACCGGTCGGTCTATTGGCAAGACATGGCACCCAGCGGCGGCCCCGTCGCGGGAATGGGTTGTCATGGGGGGCCAGCAAAAAAGAACGCCCCTCGAAAGGGGCGTTCTGATGGGGATGGAACAGGGGAACCCGGGATCAGCCGGTCTTCAGCGTCAGGTTGTAGGCGTTGAGGATCGGATTGATCGGTTGGAAGTAGCTGTTGCCGCCGCCGTCCCGGCCTTGCCTGCCCTTGCAGCTGCCGCTGCCGCCGGACAGCACGCCCTGGGCCTGGCCGGTCGAGGTGGTGATGAAGGAACCGCCCGAGTCGCCACCTTCCGAGCAGGCGGTGGTCCGGGTCAGGTTTTGAATGGTTTCACCGCTCACGTAGGTCACGGTCACGTTCTTGGCCGCGATCGCGCCACAGTGCCAGCCGGAGGTGCGGCCCGAACGGCACAACGTGGCGCCAACCGCCGCTTCGGTGCTGCCTTTCACGGTGACATCGCCATTGCCATAGCCATAGACCGTCGGCGACAGCGTGTGCGTGCTGTCCACCTTGACCCAGGCGTAGTCGGGACCCGATTGGCCGGGCGCCGGGAAGTTGGAAGCGGCGAACGAACCGACCTTCACGCCCAGCACCCACTGCGAGGCTTCGTTGTAGACGATCTCGCCCGCGGTGCCGCAATGGCCGGCGGTCGCGAAGCCCAGTGTGGTCCCCTGGGTAACTGGGAAGCCGACGGAGCAGGCGTAGAGATAGCCGTCGCCGGGATCACGCAGATATCCCCTGCCGCCCTGCACCGCGAGCCGCAGTTCCGGCGCCTCTTGCATGGTCTCGAAACGCACGGCGCTGGCATCGGCGCCGCTGCGGGCGACGAAGTCGATACCGGCTTTCTCGGCACCCACGCCCACGCTCACCACCACGGTGTTGCTGGGGACATCGACATACCAGGCGTAGACGCCCTTGGGAACCTTGGTGCCGCGAGCGAATTGATCATCCAGCTGCGCCTTCGATGCCTTCAGCGAGGCGAGGCTGTGCTTGGCCTGGCGGATTTCGACACCCGCGGTCGCCTTCTGCTGACTAAACGACGTGGTGCCCACCACCAGCTGGAAACTGCCGTCGGTTTTACGCTCGATCCAGCTGCCGGCGAAGTTCCGGCCCTGCTGCTTCTCGAGCGCCTTCTGCTGCTGATCCGCGAGGCGTTCGACTTTCAGATACTGCGATACCTGGCTTGCCGTCAGGCCGAGATCACGTTGCATGGCCTGCCTCAGCGCCGGATCGACCGTGTCGCTTGCCGCGAGTGCCTGGAACGCGGTGCCGGCCATCACCACCGCCGTGGCGAGTGGAGCCAGGATCATGCGTCGCGGGGAGTGGCCGTACTTGGACAGAGAACTCTGCATCTCACTAGCCTCCTCAAGGGGTTATGTCTTTTTGTCGGTTGGGCAAGGATCCGGCGGCTGCGCCGCAAGTCGTCGTTGCACCAAACCTTCAAACGTCATCTCGACGGTTCCCCCTACCCTGAAACTGAGAGGGCCGTCATCCCGCTGGATACGGCTAGAACACGAATTGCTTAAAACACGATTGTTTAAAGCGTGATTGTTTAAAACGTGAATCGTTAAGGCGCCTTGTTCGGGATGCTCGGAACCGGTTCGGGAAATCCCAAGGAAACCGCATCCAGGTCCAGCCAATCCGGATTCATCTGGTCGATCAGCCGCCGCTGCCAGCGATGCGGCCATTTGCGAATCTCCTCGGCCCGGGCGCGGGCCGTCGCTTCGCAATCACATTGCTCGTACCAGACCAGGATCGCGGCTTCACGGATGGCGTGCCGCGCCAGCGTGCGCTGGTGGATGATCTCCCTCGACTTCAAATGCGCGGCGCCGATGCTGGTCGTCACATCGATGTAGAACGGCTCGCGGCGTGCATGCGCCAGCATGTAGACGAGCGTCATGGGCCAGCGTTCGCTCATGGCTATGCCGACATCTTCGGTCCGGACTTGGAAGGATCGTCCTGGTTTCGCGTCAGATCCTGTCGCTGCGCAAGTTCCCGCTCCTGGGAGAGGACCTGATTGGCGGCCAGCAATTTCGCATCCGACTGTTCGACCGGCGTGCGCACTGCTTCCTCGGCGGAAACGAAGGCGCGCTTATGGGATTCGCTCTCCGGCCGTCCCTCGACCGCGAAGACATTGCCGTTCTTGCCCATGATGACGTGATCGACGCGATTCAGCGCGTAGCTCGACAGCGATTTGTCGGCCGCATCGGGATACGCCTCCCGATTGTCCTTGCAAGCCGCGAGCAGGCTGCGGCTGACGCGCTCGCTCATCTCGTCGTAGGGTTTGCCAAGACCTTCATCGATCTTGCGCACGCCGGTGCGGATCTGTCCCAGCATCGTGTGATCCGGGTGATCAGGATCAGCAGGGCTACGCGGCTGCGTGGCCGGCGCATCGGGGCGGGGTTCCACCGAAGCATGCGATGGATTGAGCGTTTTCTGCTGTTGGCGATATGTCGCATCCAGTTCCTGCTTGATCGCGCCTTCGGCCTTGTTGTCCCAAATCATCCCGCGACTCGTCCATTGCCCGTCGGCGCCGCGCTCGTAGGCGTCGCCGTCCGAGGCGATCAGGCGGCCGGGATGGCGGATCGCATCCGTCACCGCCTCGGGCACCTTGCCGTGACGCGACCAGCCGTACTGATCGTAGGCGGCTTGATAATGCGTCGCGATCGCGGCCGGAGTTTGAGCTGCATTCCGGGCCGTGATCGCTTGCGACTGGCGCTCGAATTCGGCCGCTTGCGCGGGCGTGGCCTGCTCGCGTTCCATCTTGGGAATGAGTTGGAATTCGCTCAAGGGCGCGGCATCGGTCAGTACGCGGCTCCATGTTCCGTTCTGGGCGTCTCGCGTCCAGTTGCTTGCATGCCAGCCTGGCTTGTCCTGTTCGCTGGGCAGCGTGTACGGATCGCGGGCCTTGGGCGGCGCCGACAACGCCAGCTCGGTGGCGCGATTGGAGGCCTTGTAGTTGAGTTCATCGGCCAGCGCCGGATCCGCATGCAGCGCCTGCGGTTTGTAGACCGGCACGCCCTGGCTGTAGCGCATGGCATCCAGGTCGAGTTCCCGCCGCGTCCAGCCTTGATTCGGATGCTTGGGATCGAAGGTCCAGGTGTTGCCCTGCTTGTCGGACTGGTTGTTGATGCGGTGCTGATCGATCCACTGCGCGAATTTGTCGCCGCCGATCGCACCGGCGATGCCGCCGATCGCGCCGCCGATGATCGCGCCCGGTCCGGTTTCGGACGTGGCCAGCGCGCCGGCGGCGGTGCCCAGCGCCATGCCGCCGAAAACACCGACATTGCGCGAAACGGTGCCGACGATTTTTGATTCCGCGCCGAAGGCATTGCCTTGTCCGTACAGGCGCGAGGCATCGCGGTACGTGGTCGTGACGTCGTAAGTGACTCCGGCGGCGGCAACGACCACGCCCGCGCCCTTGGCGATCGTGCCTGGGCGCAGACCGCGGCCTGCTTCGGCGGCCAGCGTCGATTCGCTGGCCGACACGGCACCGGCGCCTTTGGGCGAAACGAGTCCTGAGGCACCCGGAAGCACCTTCGGCGCCGTCCGCGCAGCGATGGCGGCTTCATCTTGCGCGACTTGCACGGCCATGCCGATATCGGCGCGCACCACGGTGCTGGATGACGACAGATTGGCGGCGGGAGTGAACTTGCTGGCGTCGACACCCATGGCGCCGGCGAATTCCCGCGACAGCGTCACGGTAGCTTCCGTGTTAGTGAACGTGCCGGGTGCCTTGTAAATGCCGCGCGGAGCGGCCTCAACAAATTGCGACTGGACTGGATTTAGCAGCGCCTGTGTGCCGTCCTTCGCCGCGATGTCGCGCAGCTGCGCCACGTGTTGCCCACCAAGCGTCTTGACGTCAGGGTTGTTCAGGATGGTCGGCAGTTCAACCTGGCCGAACACTCGCTCCATGTTGGCGGCGGTAGCGACCAGCTTGATGTCGCCGCGCATAGAGGCGGCGAATTCGCGGGAAGCA
Organism: Luteimonas sp. GW821-FHT14E02; assembly: GCF_058803905.1. Lineage (NCBI taxonomy): Bacteria > Pseudomonadati > Pseudomonadota > Gammaproteobacteria > Lysobacterales > Lysobacteraceae > Luteimonas > Luteimonas sp. GW821-FHT14E02. The sequence goes on from NZ_JBXAPK010000001.1 coordinate 535,326, forward strand.
TCGCCCCAGAGGCAGCCATCCAGCGAGGTGAGCGAATTGGCGACGGCCTTGGAATCACCATATAGAAAACTCGGGGCAAGCTTTCTTGCGGCCTCAACGGTCTGTCCCTCGGACTGGAAAATCCTCTCTGCGGATTTTTTTATCGCCTGTTCAACATTCTTGTCTGAAAGGAATTCCGCGCGCGGTGTCTTATTGATGATTGGAAGACCAGTCTTCTCCGCAAGCTCGAGGGCGATCGCCTGGGAACTCACGCCACCGACCTGGCGACTATAGAGAATGCCGCCCTCACCGGTTGCCTTGGCCGAGAACTGCCGCGCGATCTCGCGGATTTCCTCTAGGGATTTCGCCTGCCGGATTTGATCGATTTGAGTGGAGTAGTCGGTCATTGCGCTGCTCCAATGCGATCCGAACTCACGAGCATCCACCCATCCTTAAACGTTATCTTCCCCATGAAGTGGGAGGTATCTGTCTGAGTCAGGTGAAAGGGTGGGTCCTCGAATTCAAGGCCGGCCTGGACGAGTTGGATCACCAAGGTCTGGGCAATAGCTTCTTCTTCGGGCGTGAACACTTCGCGCACCTCGGTTCCTGGCATGCCGACGTCTTCGCCTCGTCCATAGCCGAAGGCATCGATCACGATGTTGTAATCGTTATGGTTGTCCAAAAACGCGCTATCGATCTGGCCGAAGTATTCGTGTCCGCGCAGTTCCAAAACGAATGTCTCGCGTCCTTCCTCGTCCCAGCAGCGGTAACCGCCCGCGAACCGTGCGCGTCCCTCGGGAAACTGGACCCAATCGAATGTTTGACTCACTTGCAATTCTCCAATTTAGATAACACGTGCCCTTGACATGATCGCGGGAGCGTCAACCCGTGAGTGGTGCAGCAATCTGGGTGGGATAATCGGTCATTACGCTGTTCCGATGCGATCTGAGCTGACAAGCAACCATCCGTCCTGAAACGTTATCTTCCCCATGAAATGGGATGTGTCCGTCTGGTCCAGGACGGTAGGCGGATCTTCGAACTCGAGCCCGGCTTGAACGAGCTGGAGCACTAGGGATCGGGCATTGATCTCTTCCTCGTGCGTGAAAACTCCGCGCACGTCGGTTCCCGGCATGCCGACGTCTTCTCCTCTCCCGTAGCCGAAGGCGTCAATGACGATGTTGTAGTCGTTCTGGTTATCCAGATATGACCTTTTGATCTCGCCGAAGTATTCGTGTCCGCGTATTTCCAAAGCAAAAGTCTTGCGGCCCTGCTCGTCCCAGCAGCGTCGCGTGCCCGAAAACCTCGCTGGTCCTTCAGGGAACTGTATCCAGCCGAATGTCTGCTGGCTCACTTCCTAATTCTCCAATTCGAACGTCTGTGTGCTCGCGGCGCGGCCGCCATCCTTCGATGAATGTTGATGGGCTGGTTGTAATTGTCGGGCGCGCGGACGTGAAGCAACACGCGGCTGCTTTGAAAAAAGTTGGGGTCTCGAGGGCTCATCAGCTGTCCTTGCCAGAGTCGGTATCATCCTAACCCATACAACGATGAAGAGGCCGCCAAGGACGCCGCGAACGCAATGGGACCGTCAGCCCGACCATCCGCTGGCCTCAGCTTCTATTTGCGCTTCGCAGTGGCCGCACTGGCAGGCGCGCTGTACATGAGCGCATGCGAGATTTCGTCCGCGGCGGCGCGCACGGCATGAAGCGCATTCTCCGCGCTCACCTGTTCGGGACGGCGTTCGATGTAAGGCACGGTCAGTGTGTAAGTGGCGTGCCGGTGCTGCATGATCGGCGCGGTCAGATCGACGACGCCGACCACCGCTTCGCTCGGCTGCATCGCGTAACCCTGTTCGCGCGCCTTGCGTGCCGCGTCGAGGAAGGCGGCGCGGTCGTAGGGCACATCGCTCGCGTCGATCATCTTCAGCCAGCGCTCGCGCACATCTTCGAGCTGGAAGGCGAACAGCACCAGGCCGGAAGTGGAATGGGTGAGCGGGCGCCGGTGGCCGGGCCGTACCACCAGGCCGAGGTCGCTGGGGACGTCGATCTGGGCGATGACGACGATCTGGTCCTCCGACGGCGCGACCAGATGACAGGGCTGACGGATCTCGTCGGCCAGGCGCCGCATCACCGGCAGGGCGACTTCGGTGACGTTCTGCACCTGCGGCTGCTGCATGCCGAGCATGAACAGGCGATTGGTCAGCACGTAGCCGTCGCCCGACTTGGCCAGGTAGCCGCGTTCCTCCAGCACCTGCAGCATGCGGAAGATCTCGCTGCGGGAGCGGCCGATGCCCTCGGAAATTTCCCCCATGGATCGGGGGCTGGCGTCCCGGGCCAGCAGTTCCAGGATGTCCAGGCCCTTGTCCAGGGCGGGGGCGCGGTATTTGGAGGGGGGCTTGGTCATGGGATCGGCGTTGTTTGCAGCAAGGGTACAGGCATCGACCGTGTCGGAAGCGCGTCCAGGCGCCCGCCAGCCGAACTTATATTCATATTTGAATATATTTTTTATATTTGCATTGATTCGGCGGTGGCCGTAAGCTCGACGATGCCATTGATGAGAGTCGCAGCGCGTATGCCTTGGGAGGGGCAGAGGCATGCACGACAGCACCGAAACAAGTCCAGCCGCTCCCGGTTCGCTGGCGCGGACAGTCTGGGTCCCGCTGGCCCTGATCGTCAGCCTCTTCTTCCTCTGGGGCATGGCGAACAATTTGAACGACATCTTGATCAAGCAGTTCAAGAAGGCGTTCGAGCTGTCGGACTTCCAGGCCGGGCTGGTGCAGAGCGCGTTCTATCTCGGCTATTTCCTGTTCGCGATTCCCGCCGGCATGTTCATGCGCCGCTACAGCTACAAGGCGGCGGTGTTGCTCGGATTGCTGTTGTACGCGGTGGGCGCGTATCTGTTCTATCCGGCGGCGGCGGTGCATACCTATGAATTCTTCCTGCTCGCGTTGTTCGTCATCGCCAGCGGCCTGGCCTTTCTGGAGACCGCGGCCAATCCGCTGGTGACGGTGCTGGGGTCGGCGGAAGGCGCGGCGCGGCGTCTGAACCTCGCGCAGGCCTTCAACCCGCTCGGATCGATCACCGGCGTGCTGGTGGGACAGCATTTCATCTTCTCCGGCATCGAACACAGCGCCGGCGAGATCGCCGCGATGACACCGCAGGGGCGCGAAGCCTTCTACGCCGCCGAATCGGCCGCGGTGCAGACGCCCTATCTCGTCATCGGCACGATCGTGCTGCTGTGGGCGTTGTTGATCGCGTTGACGCGTTTTCCCGCCGCGGCCCTGCGCGGTGCCGCCGATGCGGGAAGCGGGTCGGCACATTTCCGTCATCTCCTGGCAAGGCCGCGCTTCGTGCTGGCGGTGGTGGCACAGTTCTTCTATGTCGGTGCGCAGGTGGGCATCTGGAGCTATCTGATCCGCTACGTGCAGGACGGTGTTCCGGGCACGACGGAGAAGGCCGCCGCCAGTTATCTCACGATGTCGCTGGTGCTGTTCATGGTCGGGCGTTTTCTTGGCGCATTCCTGCTGCGTTATTTCGCACCGGCGCGATTGCTGGCCACGTTCGCGATCATCAATCTGCTGCTGTGCGTGCTGTCCATCGCCGCGCCGGGCGCGATCGGGCTGTATGGCCTGGTCGCCAGCAGTCTGTTCATGTCGGTGATGTTTCCGACGATCTTCGCGCTGGGCCTGGATGGCTTGAACGATGACGAGCGCAAGCTGGGCTCGTCGCTGATCGTGATGGCGATCATCGGTGGCGCGATCCTCACCGCGCTCATGGGCGCCGTCTCGGATCGCATGGGCATCCATTGGGCATTCTCGGTGCCGGCGATGTGTTTCGTTGTCATCCTCTTCTTCGCGATCCGTGCCGGCGCGAGCACAGTGGCACGGACCTCCCCTTCCCGGAGTTAGACGCATGCCGCGGCTTTGCTACGCGCTGGATCTGCACGACGACGCGGCCATGATCGCCGAGTACGAACGCTGGCATCAGGCCGAGAACGTGTGGCCGGAGATCGTCGAGTCGATCGTGTCGGCCGGAATTCGCGATCTGGAAATCCACCGCGTCGGTGATCGCCTGGTGCTGATCATGGACGTCGATGATAACTACGACCCGGCCGCCAAGGCCGCCGCCGATGCGGCCAACCCGCACGTGCGCACCTGGGAAGACCTGATGTGGCGGTTCCAGAAGCCGATTCCCGGCACGCCGGCCGGTGAGAAATGGCGTGCGATGCAGCGTATCTTCTCGCTGGCCCAGACACGTGCAGAGCACGCGTCCGCGGTGCATGCGCAAGCCGAGTCGTAGGGCGACATACCCGCAACAATCCCGCAGGAATCATGACGATGAATCTGCTTCGGAAGATGTCCCGATTCGCGTTCGTGCTGATGCTGGCCTGCGCCGGCGTTGCGCAGGCGGCCAACAACGAAGCCCGCATGCGCGCGCAGGCCGATGCGGTGCAATGGTTCGAAGACGCGCGCTTCGGCCTGTTCATCCACTGGGGCGTGTACAGCGTGCCGGGGCGCGGCGAGTGGGTGATGGAGAACGAAAAGATTCCGATCGTCGAGTACGAGAAATTCGCCACGAAATTCGATCCGGAAAAATTCGACGCGAAGGCCATCGTCGACCTGGCCAAGCGTGCCGGCATGAAGTACATCACCATCACCAGCAAGCATCACGACGGCTTCGCGATGTGGCCGACGAAGCAATCGCGCTGGAACATCACCGATGCCACGAAATTCAAGCGCGATCCGCTTAAAGAGTTGGCCGACGAGGCGCATCGCCAGGGCATCAAGCTGTTCTTCTACTACTCGCAGCTGGATTGGCATCACCCGGATTTCTCGCCACTGGGCAGAACCGGTCACGCAACAGGCCGGAAGGCGGGCGGCGACTTCAACCGCTATCTGGATTACATGGATGCGCAACTGACCGAGCTGCTCACGAATTACGGTGAGATCGGCGGCATCTGGTTCGATGGCATGTGGGACAAGCCCGACGCCAACTGGCGGCTCGGCCGCACCTACGATCTCATCCATCGACTGCAGCCGGCGGCGCTGGTCGGCAGCAATCACCACAAGACGCCCTATCCAGGCGAAGACTTCCAGATGTTCGAGAAGGATCTGCCCGGCGCGAATACGGCAGGCTTCAATACCGCGCACATCAGCAAATTGCCGCTGGAAGCCTGCGACACCATCAACGGTGCCTGGGGTTACAACGCCAAGGATCACAGCTACAAGAGTTCGAAGGAACTGATCCGCTTCCTCGTGCGCGCAGCCGGCTCGGGATCGAACTTCCTGCTCAACATCGGCCCGACGCCGGAAGGCACGGTGCAGCCGGAGTTCGTCGAACGCCTGGAACAGGTGGGACGCTGGATGCAGGTCAACGGCGCCTCGATCTACGGCACGCGTGCAGGTCCGGTGCCACCGCGTCCGTGGGGCGTCACGACCGAAGCGAAGGACGGCACGGTGTATGTGCACGTACTGGAGTGGCAGGATGACTATTTGTTGCTGCCGCCGCTGCAGGATGTCGCCTCGGCCAGTGCATTCGGCAGCGGCGAGGCGCTGGAGTTGAAGCGTTTGCCGGAAGGATTGATCGTGAAGCTGCCGGCAGCGAGTGCCGATCAGCCGGATCGCATCGTGGTGCTCAAGCGGAGCGCGCAGCCAGTGGCGGCCACATCGGAAACTAGCACGCATCAGGATTAGAGCGCTTTAGATTCAAGCGACAACTAACGTCCGTCGTCCCGGCGAAAGCCGGGATCCGTTTTGATCTTTCCTGCAATCCGCGCAAAAGCAACATGGATCCCAGCTTTCGCCGGGACGACGCGTGTAGAGTGTCGAGCTAAAACTGTTGGAAGCCGAAACCGGCCCGGACAGATTCCGTATCGCGCACTCAGCGCGCCAGCAATTCGCGACCGGCCTGCCGCACGTCGGTACAACCGGTGAGCGTCATCGCCACTTCCAGCTCAGCACGCAGCGTGGCCAGCATTTCCGCCACGCCCGCCTGGCCGCCGGCACCCAGCGCATAGGCCCAGGCCTTGCCGACCAGGCAGGCATCGGCGCCCGACGCCAGCGCACGCAGCACGTCCAGACCGGAGCGAATGCCGCCGTCCATCAACACCGGAATGCGGCCCGCGACTTCCTCCGCGATCGCCGGTAACGCGGAGATGCTGGAAGGCACGCCGTCGAGCTGACGCCCGCCATGGTTCGACACCACGATGCCGTCCACGCCGGCATCGAGCGCCGCGCGCGCGTCCTCGCGATCGAGCAGGCCCTTGATCACGATCGGCCCGTTCCAGCGCTCGCGCACCCAGGCCACGTCCTTCCAGGTCACGCTGGCGTCTAGATTCGACTTGATCCACGCCGCGAATCCGCCCACGCCGCCGGCCGCCACTTCCGGTGGCAGATTGCCGAATCCGTGCGGCCCGCCGCGCAACTGCACATCCCACAGCCAGGCCGGATGCGTGAGCCCTTGCCAGGCGCGCATCCACTGTCCGCGCCAGCCGGTGGGTCCGGACATGCCCGAACGCAGGTCGCGATAGCGCGCGCCGGCAACCGGCAGATCGACCGTGAGCAGCAGGACAGGACTGGCCGCTGCCTGCGCGCGTCGCAACATCTCCGCGCAGAATCCGCGATCACGCACCATGTAGAGCTGGTACCACACTGGCGCGCCGCCATTGCGGGTCACTTCCTCCAGGCCGCAGATGCTCAGCGTGGACAGGCAGAACGGCACGCCGGCCGCATGCGCCGCGCGCGCGGCCTGTACTTCGCCGCGGCGCGCGTACATGCCGGAGAAACCGACGGGCGCCAGCGCGAGGGGCATCGACAGCGCCTGCCCGAACAATGACGTGTGTGTCGACAACGCGGAGACATCGACCATCACGCGCTGCCGCAGCGCGAGCGCATCCAGGTCCGTGGCATTGCGGCGGATGGTGACCTCGGCATAGGCGCCGCCGTCGATGTAGTCGAACAGCAGGCGCGGAAGGCGTCGTCGCGCGGCTTCGCGAAGATCGGTGACAGGGCGTCCCATGCGGCGGCTCCTGAAGGTCTAATCGAGATTAACGCGCAGCCGTGTCGCTGCGACGTCATCGTCATCCTGCGCTTCCGCACGCCACACGGAGCCGTGGGGATATAGGTGCTCGCGCACTGAGTGCGCATGCATCTCCGCGGAGAAACCTGGCAGCGTCGGTGCGAGGTAGCGCCCATGACGAATGCGCACCGGATCGACGAAGTGCTCGTGCAGATGATCGACGAACTCGATCGCGCGATCCTCCATCGTCCCGGTGATGGCGACGAAATCGGCCATTGCCAGATGCTGCACCAGTTCGCACAGACCCACACCGCCGGCATGCGGGAACACGCGCACGCCGAATTTGGCCGCCAGCAACAGGATTGCCAGATTTTCATTGACGCCGCCCACGCGCGCGGCATCGATCTGAATCAGATCGACCGCCTGCGCCTGCAGCAACTGCTTGAACACCACGCGGTTCTGCGTGTGTTCGCCCGTCGAAACGGGCACCGGCTTAACGCCGTGGCGGATCGTGGCATGTCCGAGCACATCGTCGGGACTGGTCGGTTCCTCCACCCAGGCGATGTCGAACGGCGCCAGTTGGCGAATCCAGTCGATCGCGGGCTGGACATCCCAGCGCTGGTTGGCGTCGACGGCGAGCGCCACGTCCGATCCGATCGCCTCGCGCGCGAGGCGGCAGCGACGTGCATCGTCGGCAACGTTCGCTCCCACCTTCAACTTGATGGTGCGGAATCCATCGGTCACGGCCTGCTTCGCCAGCCGCACCAGCTTCTCGTCGGAATAGCCGAGCCAGCCGGGCGAGGTGGTGTAGGCGGGATAACCTTTTTCCACCAGTTCGGCGATGCGTGCGCTTTTGCCGGGTTCGGCACGATGCAGGATGTCCAGCGCTTCTTCCGGCGTCAGCGCATCGCTGAGATAGCGGAAATCCACCTGCGACACCAATTGCTCAGGACTCATCTCGGCGATGAAGCGCCACAACGGCTTGCCTGCACGCCGGGCCGCCATGTCCCAGGCGGCATTGATCACGCCACCGATCGCCATGTGCATCACGCCCTTTTCCGGGCCGAGCCAGCGCAGTTGCGAATCCTCGGTGAGGCTGCGCGCGAAAGCGCCGAGGTCATCCAGCACTTCGCCGACCTTGCGGCCGACGACCAGGTGCGACAGCGCCGCTATGGCCGCGGTCTGCACGTCGTTGCCGCGGCCGATGGTGAAGACCAGGCCGTAACCGGCGAGTCCGTCACTGGCATCGGTTCGCAGGACGAGATAGGCGGCCGAATAGTCGGGATCCGGATTCATCGCGTCCGAGCCGTCCAGCTGGCGTGATGTCGGAAAGCGCACGTCGTAGGTGTCGAGGGCGGTGATCGTGCTCATGCAATGCTCATGCGGCGAAGGCCTGTCGTCCTGAGGTCGTTTCGTTGCGATCGCGTCGTTCACGAATCGCGCGACGCGCGATGCGCATCGGCGTCGTGCGCGACCACCTGCTGCCGTTGCCGGCCCAGCCCTTCGATTCCAAGTTCAATCACATCGCCGGGCTTGAGATAGGTCGGTGGTTTCAGTCCCAGCCCCACGCCGGGCGGCGTGCCGGTGCTGATCACATCGCCCGGCATCAGCGTCATGTAGCGGCTGATATAGCTGACCAGATGGGCGATGGTGAAAATCATGGTGCGGGTGTTGCCGTTCTGATAGCGATGGCCGTTGACTTCCAGCCACAGCGACAAGGTCTGCGGATCGGGCACCTCATCGCGCGTCACCAGCCACGGACCGATCGGGCCGAAGGTGTCGCAGCTCTTGCCCTTCACCCATTGGCCGCCGTGTTCGAGCTGGAATTCGCGCTCGGACAGATCGTTGACCACCAGATAGCCGGCGACGTGTTCGAGCGCAGCGTCCATCGGCACGTCGCGCGCGACATCGCCGATCACCACGCCCAGCTCGACTTCCCAATCGGTCTTCACCGAGCCGCGCGGAATGACGACGTCGTCGTTCGGGCCGACGATCGCCGAGGTGGCTTTCATGAACAGCACCGGCTGGTCCGGCACGGCCATGCCGGATTCGGCGGCGTGATCGGCGTAGTTCAAACCGACGCAGACGAACTTGCCCACGCGGCCGACCGCGGGGCCGTAACGCACGGCACCTTCGGCCACTGGCAGCGTGGCGGGATCGATTCCGCGCAGCACATCCAGTCCGGCACGGGTGAGATGTTCGCCGGCGATGTCGTCGACGATCGCGCTGAGGTCGCGCACGCGTCCGTCCTGATCCAGCAATCCGGGCTTCTCGCGGCCCGGCGTTCCATAGCGCAGCAGTTTCATCGCGATCCTTTCCGGTGACGCGGTTTCATATCGACCAGCCTCCATCGATGACGTGGGTCTGGCCGGTGGTGAAGGAGGATTCGTCGGAGGCGAGGTAGACCACCAGCGCCGCGATCTCGCGCGGATCCCCCAGGCGCCCCATCGGCTGGCGATCGACGAAACCCTTGCGGACCGCATCCTGATCGCCGCCGAGCGCGGCGATGCGTCCGGCGAGCGAGGGCGTGTCGACGGTGCCGGGGCAGATGGCGTTGCAGCGAATGCCCTTGGCGACGAAATCAGCGGCGATGGATTTGGTCAGACCGATCACGGCGGCCTTGGTGACGCCGTAGACGAAGCGGTTCGGCGCGCCCTTGATGCTGGACGCCACCGAGGACATGTTGATGATGCTGCCGCTGCCGCGTGCCAGCATGCCGGGAAGCACGGCCTTGCACAGGTGGTACATGGCATCGACGTTGATGTTGAAGGAGCGCTTCCACGCCTCTTCGTCGCAATCGAGAATGCTGCCTTGATGCACGTAGCCGGCGCAGTTGAACAGGACATCGAAGCCGGGCTCGTCCGCGATGAGTGCAGTGATCGTGGCCGGATCGGTCACGTTCAAGGTGCGTACTTCGATCGCCAGGTTCTCGGCGGTGTTCTCCGCCGCGAGCGACGCCAGCGCGGCCGCGTCGATGTCGGTCGCCAGCACCTGCGCGCCCTCGCGCGCGCAGGCGAGCGCGCTCTCGCGGCCGATGCCCGCGCCCGCCGCGGTGATCAGGCAGCGCTTTCCACTCAGGCGCGCGCTCATCCTGCGGCCTCCGCATGGTCGGTGCGTGTTTTCATGTCGCATTCCTCATGGAATCCGGAAGAAGGGAATCGGCGTCGAGGCGATAGAAGCGCCGCGCGGTTTGCGAGAACACCGCTTGCTCATGGCCCGGGGCATGACGCGCTACCAATTCCTGAGCAAATGCCAGCCACTCGGCATAGCTGGCGCGTTGAGTCAGCACCGGCCAGTCGCTGCCCCACAGGACGCGTTCGGGTCCGAAGCAGGCGAAGACGTGGGCGACGACAGGCTCCACGGACGAGCGTGGTGCGTTTTCGTCGACCTCGGTCAGCAGGCCCGAAAGTTTGCAGACCAGTTGCGGCTGCTTCGCCAAACGCGTGATCGCATCGGCCCATGCATCGGATCCATGCTGGCCGATCGCGGGCTTGCCGGCGTGGTCGAGCACGGTTCGCAACGCGGGATGCCGCTGTAGACGGAATTCCAGAGCGGGAAGGTGCTCGGGCTTCACCAGCGCGTCGAATGTCAGATCGTGGGCGATCAACGCATCAAATGCCGTGTCCAGTTCGGGGCGCATCAACCAGTGCGTGTCGGCGATGTCCTGCACCATCGGCCGGAAGCCTTTCAGCACACCATTGCCGGCGGCGCGCAGATCGGTGATGCGGGAGGCGACATCGGCCGCCTCGAAATCCGTCCATCCCACCACGCCGGCGATGTGCGGATGCCGGCGCGCCAGATCAAGCAGGAAGCGGGTTTCCGCTTCGGTCGGTGCGGCCTGCACGGCGACGATAGCATCCACACCGGAGGCATCGAGCGTTTCGCGGATGTCGGCCGGAACGAAGTCGCGGTACAAGGCGCCGAGCGCGGGTGTCAGCCAGCCGTAGTCGCCACGCGTGAGTTGCCAGAAATGCAGATGCGCATCGACGATGTTCATGGCGTCGGCGCTTCCGGTTCCAGCAACCCGGCCGTGCGCAGGTCCTGCCACAGCGCCGTGGGAAGCACAGCCCGCATGCGTTGTGCGGCGCTTTGCGATTCCGTGGGGGAGCGCATGCCCGCGACAACAGTCGCCACCGCGGGATGGGCCAGGGGGAATTGCAGCGCGGCCGCGCCGACGTCGACGTCATGTGCTGCGCAGATGGCGTAAATCTGTTGGGCGCGCTGCAGTGTCTGCGCGTCGACCGGCGCGTAGTTGTAAGTGTTGCCGGGCGCGCGGGCATCGCTCATCAATCCCGAGCTGTACGGGCCCGCCACCAGGATCGAGACGCCGCGTCGTTGTGCCTCCTGCAACGCGGCAAGGCCATCGCGCTGTTCCAGCAGGGTGTAGCGTCCCGCGAGCATCACGCAGTCCAGCGGGAACAAGGGCATCAGCTCCAACGCGATGTCCTGCTCGTTGACGCCGATGCCGATCGCGCGGCACACGCCCGACGCCTTCAGCTCGGCCATCGCCGGCAGCGCTTCCTGCAGCGCCTGACGCAGGATTGCTTCGTGACGTTCGCCATGCGTGAGCCGGCCGATGTCGTGCAGCAGCAGGATGTCGATGTAATCCGTTTCGAGACGACGCAGGCTGGATTCGATCGAACGCAGCACGCCGTCGCGGCTGTAGTCGAATTCCGCGCGGCGGCCGTCGACGGCGAAGCCATCGTCTCGTCCCACTGCGGCCGCATCGTCGTGGACGCGGCGGCCGACCTTCGTGGAAATCGTCAACGCATCGCGCGGCAGGCCGTGCAAGCCACGCCCCAGCCGGCTTTCGCTGAGGCCATAGCCGTAGTACGGCGCGGTGTCGAAGTAACGCACGCCGGCGGCATGAGCTTCGCGGATGGCCGACAAGGCCCGGTCCTCGTCCACTGCCTCGTACAGATTGCCGATCGGCGCCGCGCCGAAGCCGAGCGCGGACACCGACGCGGCGGCCACGCCGACGGGTCGCGTCATCTGGATCAGATTCTTCTCAATCTGATCTGTCGTGGGATCGTCCGGCACTCACACTCCTTCACGAATCGCCGTCGCCGGGCGTGAGCATGCGCCGGACGAAGGGCCGACGGCCCCGGTCGACGCGACATGTGCTCGCGGAGGCCCGAGGGTCGACGGCGATGGGGATGCACTCACAAGGCAGCTGGCGAAATTTTATATACGAACGTTATCTCATATATGAATATATGCAAGTTGCGGCGCAGCATCCTGTCCAGGCGCAGGGATGCCCGGCTGGCTCTAAAAATGAATGTATTCAGATAAACGACGAGCAGGCTTCCGCCGACCGGCGTCGGTCCGGGTGTTCGGACTAGGGGGTCAGCGCTCGCTGCCGGAGAAGATCCGGAGCACCGAGTCCAGATGCCGCTGCATGGCCAGACGAGCCGCGATGGGGTCGCGGCGGCGGATGGCGGTGACGATGGCGGCATGCTCGTGCTCGGAGCGATGCGGCATGTCCTCGCTGGAATACAACTCCTGGACCCGCTGGAACATGGCGCCGTACTTGTGCCCCAGCAGATGCCGGATCAGCAGGGCATAGGCGGGATTACCGCTGGCGTCGGCGATGCGGATGTGCAGCAGGCGGTCGCCCGGATGAGTGACCGAGCCGACGCGGTTGTCTTCGATGTTGCGCCGGTAAGCCTCCTCGATGCCGTCGATTTCCGCATCGGTGGCGTTCTCGGCCGCCAGGGCCGCGGTTTCAGGTTCCACCAGCCGCCGGGCCTGCAGCAGGGAGAACGGCGGGATTTCCGCATCCAGATCGGTTTCGATGCCCAGTTCCGGATCCGGCACCCAGGGTTGGCTGCGCATCGCGCGGTCCAGGACCCGGCCGCCGGACTTCTGGCCGGGAACGGCCGCATCGGCGGTCACCGGCGGTTCCGGCCCGATCACCATGACCCCATCCCCGACGCGGACCCGGACCATGCCGATCACTTCCAGGGCGATCAGGGCCTCGCGCAGCGAGGTCCGGCTCACGCCGAATTGCTGCGACAGCTCGCGCTCGGCCGGCAGATAGCTGCCCGGCGGATACTCGCCGCGGTTGATCAGGACCCGCAGCTGATCGGCGATTTGTTGATAAAGACGGCGGTTCTGGATGCTTTGGACGGGCATAGTATGGTAATGGTTGGACCATTGAACCTTTGCCGGGGTTCATGATCGATCCGTCGAAGCATCGCTGGGAACCGCTGCACGACAGCGATTAGACGCTGGCGGACCGGATGCGTCCACCCCTGGCCATTCATTTCATTGTGAATCCAAGAATCCGGAGTGCCCATGAGATTTCTCCCCGGTCTGTTTGCCGTCTGCCTGGTTTCCCTGAACGCGTTGCCGGCATTGGCCGGGGCCAGGGAAGTGCCCGCTCCCCGCCTCCTGCCCGTGCCCGCGCACATGCAGGTGCTGGAGGGACGCTATCGACCGGGCACTTCGGCGCGCGTGGCAATCCAGGCCGCCCCGGCCGACGACACGGATGGCCGCGCTTTGGGCGAACTGGCCATGACGATCCTGCGCGAGGCCTGGGGTGTGCCAGTGGAGTTGCAGCGTGGCGGTGACCACCGGGCGGACCTGACCCTGGCCCTGCAGCCGTCGCCCGGCGCCAATCGTGAGGGCTACCGCCTCACCGTGGACACGGATGGCATCCGGCTGACGTCGGCCACGCCCGCCGGCCTGTTCTATGGCCTGCAGACCTTGCGGCAGCTCGCGCCTCCCAACAGCGCGAAGGCCGGCGTACCCGCGCTCGCGATCGAGGACGCGCCGCGCTTCGGCTATCGCGGCCTGATGCTCGACGTCGGACGGCATCTGTATCCGCTGGATTTCCTCAAGCGCACGCTCGATCTGATGGCGCGCTACAAGTTCAACACCTTCCACTGGCATCTGACCGAGGACCAAGGCTGGCGGCTGGAGATCAAGCGCTATCCCGGGCTCACCGAAGTCGGCGCCTGGCGCGCGCGCACCTCACTCCAGCATCGCGACGGCCCGGACACGTTCGACGAGCGGCGCTACGGCGGCTTCTACACGCAGGCCGAGGCGCGCGAGCTGGTGGCGTATGCCAGGCAACTGCACATCCAGGTGATTCCCGAGATCGAGATGCCGGGCCACACCGTCGCCGCGCTCGCCGCGTATCCGGAACTGGCCTGCACGCCCGGCCCGTTCGAAGTGCGCACCACCTGGGGCGTGGACGACAACGTGCTGTGCCCGAGCGAGGCGACTTTCACCTTCATCGAAAACGTGCTGGACGAGGTGATGGACATCTTCCCCTCGCCTTATCTCCATCTCGGCGGCGACGAAGCGCCGATCGTGCGCTGGCAGCAGAGTCCGCTCGCGCAGGACATCATCCGTCGCGAAAAACTGAAGGATGAGCATGCGCTGCAAGGCTGGTTCATGCGACGCGTGGAGAAGTACCTGCACGAGCACGGTCGCAAGGTGATCGGCTGGGACGAGATCCTCGACGGCAATCCCTTGCCCAGTGCCACCGTGATGTCGTGGCGCGGCATGGATGGCGGCATCGTCGCGGCGCGGCGCGGCCATGACGTGATCATGTCGCCGACTTCCCATGTCTATTTCGATTACTGCCAGTCGCTGTCGAAGGACGAGCCGGTGTGCTCCGGCAATCTGCCGCTGCGGCAGGTCTACGCGTTCGAACCGGTGCCGGACAAGCTGACACCGGCGCAAGCGGCGCACGTGATCGGGGCCCAGGGCAATGTCTGGACCGAACGCATGCGCAGCAGCGAAGCGGTGGAGTACATGCTGTGGCCGCGCGCGCTGGCGTTGAGCGAAGTGCTGTGGTCGCCGCGCGAAGGGCGCGGCTGGGAGGATTTCAATCGTCGTCTGGAACCGCAGCTGCAGCTGTTGGATACGTTGCGCGTGAATTACCGCGTGCCCGATGTGATCGGGCTCGAAGGCGATGCGATTTCGCTGCAGCCACAGGCGACAGTGCGTCTGACCTCGCCGTTGTCCGGCGCGCGCGTGCGCTACAGCCTGGATGGCAGTGCACCGACGAGCGCGTCGCCCGTGTATGACGGGCCGATCGCGCTCACGCTCGAACCAGACGGCACCGAGGTAACGGCGCGGCTGGAATTGCCCGGGGGCCGCCTGGGGCCGATCAGCCGCGCGCGTTACGCGCTTGCGCAGCTCCAGCCGGCATCGCGCACCGATCGCAAAGGGCTGCGGCCGGGACTTGAGCGCGATTACTACGAAGTCGCGGTCACACGTACCGAACAATTGTTGTCGCGAAAACCGCTGCGCAGCGAAACGGTGCGCGAGATCGGTTTGCCGGAGGACGCGCGCGCCGAAACATTTGGTCTGCGCTATCGCGGCTACCTCGCCGTGCCCGGCGAGGGCGTCTATCGGTTCGTGCTCGGTTCCGATGATGGCGCACGGCTGTTGATCGACGACAAGCTGGTGATCGATCGCGATGGGCTGCAATCGCCTGGCGACTCCTACGGCAGCGTCGCGCTGAGTGCCGGGCTGCACGCCTTCGAATTGCGCTACTTCCAGGGCGGTGGTGACAAGCAATTGCAGTTGCTTGTCGAACGAGACGGCGCCAAGGCCGTGCCGGTGCCCAACGACTGGTGGTGGCATTGAACCACTTGTGCTGCGGCGCGCGCATCGGGAATCTGCCGAAGCGGAAGTTGTGGAACCGTCAGATGCAGCACGTCGTCGAGCCGAGCCGCTTTCGCGTCATGGTCGGATCGGGAACGGAAGACATCCGCCAGCAGGGTGAGTTCGAGATCGCCGTGGACTGATCGTTGCGAGAAGCCCCGCTCGCGAGAGCGGGGCCCTCGACATCATTCGATCGCAACTTGCGATGCGGGAACGGCACCCGGCAACTTGATCGCCCACGCATGACCGCCCGCGCTGTGCTTGCGCACGCTCGCGGGCACCTCGACCATGGTGCGATCGCCTTCGCGTCGCCACGCCAGCGCTGTGTCGTCGCCCAGCATGCGCACTTTCGCGCCCGTCGCCGGTGCGGGGCCCGGGATTTCCAGCTTGGCGGGCAGTCGTGATTCCGCTGCCTCAGGCAAATAGATCGCGTACACCGTGCCATCGCGCAGCGCGGTATAGCGGAACCGGCCGGCGACATAAGGCGCGACCGCGCGGCTGGCGTAGATCGCCTCGCCGTTGACGCGCATCCACTGGCCGATCTCCTGCAATCGCTGCACCGCGACCGGCGGCAGTTCGCCGTTGGGGTCCGGCCCGACGTTGAGCAGATAGTTGCCTCCCTTGGCCACCACGTCCACGAGCATCTGCACCACTTTGCGCGCGGGCTTGTAGTTGTCGTTGGGCGTGTATGACCAGGAATCACCCAGGGTCATGCAGGTTTCCCAGGGATAGGGCAGCGGCTTGTCGGGAATCTGCTGTTCGGGTGTGCGGTAGTTTTCGTAAGGACCGCCCACGGCGCGATCGACGACGATCAATCCCGGCTGGTGCGAACGCGCCAGCTTCGCCAATCCCGGCATGTCGATGTCCTGCGACCAGTGCCGTTCGGGAGAGCCATCGTCGTGTTGACGCCGCCGCTCGATGTCGCGCGCCGGATCGTTGGGACGCACCCAGCCGCCGTCGAGCCAGAGGATGTCCAGCGGACCGTAGTCGGTGGCCAGTTCCTCGATCTGCGCATGCGTGAACTTCACGAAGCGCTTCCAGCGTTCCGGATACTTGCTCGGGTCGTAATTGACGTTGCGATCGGGTGTGGCCCATTCCGGCGCCCAGTAGTCGTCGTTGTGCCAGTCCGGCTTGGAGAAGTAGGCGCCGATGCCGAAACCGCGCGCGTGGAAGGCATCGAACACCTGCTTGGTGATGTTCGCGCGCGGATTGGTGTGGAAGGGCACGTTCGGCGCGGTGATGCGGTAATCGCTCTGGCGCGTGTCGAACATGTTGAAGCCGTCGTGGTGCTTGGTGGTGAACACCACGTACTTCGTGCCCGCGGCCTCGGCCACGCGCGCCCACGACTGCGGATCGAACTTCACCGGATTGAACGTTTCCGGCAGTTTTTCGTAGCGCTTGACGTAATCGACGTAGCTCACGCCGGGCGGTCGCTTGCACCAGGGCACGTCCTCCGAGCAGATCGACCAGGATTCGACGATGCCCCACTGGCTATACGGCCCCCAGTGCATCATGAAACCGAACTTCCAGTCCTTCCATTGTTCCAGCTTGCGCAGCACCGCCGGATCGGTTTCGGGGACGTAATCGCCAGGGCTGTCGGCCGAGGCCTGGAAAGCGGAAGCCGCGAGCAGCGCAGCCAGCAATAGTGAACGTGATGGGGTCATTCGTTGCTCTCGATCGGTTTGGACGTCTCGCGGTACAGCGTCACGGGGCGGTCGAGTTCCAGCGCGACCACGGTCATGTCGGAATCGAAGGCCTCCTCCGGAATCGAGAGGTACAGCAGCCCCGGCACCTTGCTCCAGTCGTATTTGCCAAGCACGCGCGTTCGCACGGGCTGTTGGCCGCCGACGACGTAGGCCTTCGTGACCTTCGCATCCAGGCCCTTGACCAGCAGTTCGCCGCTAGGCTTGCCGTCGACGAACAGATACAGCGTTCGGCCATCCTTCGATTGCGTGCTCGGGCCGGCGTAGTGATCCAGCGACGGGCCGGCGACGGTGCCGTAGATCGCCTGCGCATGCTTGCCGGTCCAGCGTCCGAGCCCTTCCAGGATCGCGATCTGGCGCGGATCGATCGTGCCGTCCTCGCGCGGCCCGATGTCCAGCAGCAGATTGCCGCCCATGCCGACGACGCCGGCGAACAGATGGATGATCTGGTTGGTGTTCTTGTATTCCGTATCGCGCGGCTGATAGCCCCACGACATGTTCATCGTCAGGCACAGCTCCCAATACGGCGCCTCCGGTCGCAACACCGGCACGCCCTGCTCGGGCGTGGCGTAGTCGCCGTATTCGTTGAGGCGCGAATTGATGATCGCGTTCGGATTGCGCGCGAGGATCTCGCGCCGCACTTTCGCCGACTGCCAGGCCTTGGCGTCGTGTTCCCAGTCGCCGTCGAACCAATACAGATCGGGCTTGTAGCGCTCGCCGAGGTCGGCGATCTGGCCCTGGTAATAATCCAGGAAGCGTTGCCAGCGCTGCGGCTCCGCGGTGAAGTCGTAACGCTTCTGCTTGCGCGTGAAGCCGTCGTAATCGGAATACGACCAGTCCGGCAGCGAGTAGTACAGGCCGACTTTCAATCCCGCGGCGCGCAAGTCATTGACGAAGGGTGCGATCAGATCGCGCCTGGCTGGCGTGTCCTTGACGACGTTGAGCCCTTGCCGGCTGTCCCAGAGCGCGACGCCGTCATGATGGCGCGCCGTCAGCACCGCGTAGCGCGCGCCGCTGCGCTGGATCAGGTCCACCCACGCGGCGGGATCGTAGCGATTGGCGGTGAAGCCGCGCAGCTGCTTCATGTAATCGGCATGCGACATCTTGCCGTTGAAGAACGCCCACGACTCGTCGACGCCGTCCACGGCGTAGATGCCCCAGTGGATGAAGATGCCGAGCTTGGCGTCGGCGAACCACTGCATCCGGCGTGCCTTGGCTTCGAGGCTTTCGGCGCCAGGAGCCGGGGCCGGCGTGGAAGCCGTCTCGGCGGCAGCGAGATGTCCTGGCAGCAGCAACGCCAGGCCGCCCAACAAAGCGAACAGATGGGTTCTCATACGCCCTCACTGGCCCATTGGTTGGACCAATTTATACCCATGAACGGCCGACGGGGAAGCTGGGATGGCCCGAAGAGGCCCGCCGCGACAGGCTGAAACGCTTCGGTGCTGTCCTTCACATGTCGCGGCTTGGAACCTCAGTCTCAGCGATTAGATCGATGTAAATCGTGATGTAAATCACAATTAAGGCCGAATTTTGCCGTTATGGTCTGTCCGCTGCGGGCCTGGAGGGACTGCGGTTTCGTTTCCATGCCGTGGCGACCCAAGAGATGCGGGGCGTGCATGTGCGAAAAGGTTGGACCATTGGTCCAGCCGATTTCGAGGGGGATCGAGTGATCGCACGCTGTCGACCGCCATGCCATCTTGCCCGGTTCCGCGCGCCGGCTCCGTCCCCCGTGGGGTCTGGCAGCGCTCGGCGAATGGCGACTTCGACAGCCGCGGTGACGGGTTCCCGCCTCGTCCGCATCGCGATCTGCGTTCCGATGCTCGGCTTGCTGAGCACATGGGCCTGCGCGGAGGCGCCGCCCCCCGCCGAACTCAAACCCTACACCGAAACGGTTCCGGGCTCGCAGGTGCGCTTCGACATGGTGCCGATCCCCGCCGGCCGTTTCCGCATGGGCAGTCCGGCATCGGAGAGCGGGCGTGGCGAGGACGAAGGCCCGCAGGCGGAGGTCAGCGTCGGCGCGTTCTGGATCGGCAAGCACGAAGTCACCTGGGACGAGTACGACCAGTTCCGCAAGCAGGCGCCGAAGCTGAGCAAGGGTGCCGACGCGCCCACCGACGCGGTGACCGGACCGACGCCTCCCTACGCGGATGAGTCATGGGGTTTCGGCAAGGGCCGTCAGCCCGCGATCGGCATGACCTGGCATGCGGCGGCCGAATACTGCCGCTGGCTCTCGGCCAAGACCGGTCATCACTATCGCCTGCCCACCGAGGCCGAATGGGAATACGCGGCGCGCGCCGGCACGCAGACGCCGTGGTCGTCCGGCGCGGAGGCGACATCGCTGGCAAACAGCGCGTGGTACGCCGACAACGCCAACAGCGTGCCGCATGCGGTGGGCGGCAAGCAGCCCAATGCCTTCGGCCTCTACGACATGCACGGCAACGTCGCCGAGTGGACGCTGGATCGCTACGACCCCAAGCGCTACTCGGCGCTAAAGGGCAAGGCGGCCAGGAATCCGGTGGCGATGCCGAACGCGGCGCGCTATCCGCACGTGGTGCGCGGCGGTTCCTTCGAGGACGACGCCGAACATCTGCGCAGCGCGGCACGCCGCGCCTCCAAACCAGCCTGGAGCCGGCGCGATCCGCAGGAACCGCAAAGCATCTGGTGGCACACCGATGCGACCTTCGTCGGCTTCCGCATCGTGCGCGTCGACGATGACGCGCCGGCGCTCAAGACGTTCAAGTCGAAGGTGATGCGCGCCAGCCCGAATGAATGACACGCGCGGTGAGTACGTCGTCCTCGATCACATATTCCCGATCACGCACTGCATCGACAGATCCCAACGATTTCTTATGGAGGAAGCCAGACATGACTGATGAATTCCGCCGCGCCGCAACGTCCCCCTTCGATCCGCTGCGCCGCGAATTCCTCAAGCGCGGTGCCGGCACGGCCGCGGCGATCGGCCTGGCTTCCTCCACCTTCGGCGCGGCCTACGCGCGCGGCAGCGACGAGATCCGCGTCGGCCTGATCGGCGCCGGTGATCGCGGCACCGGCGCGTTGCGCAACATCCTGCACGCGGCGGCGCCGGGCGTGCGCGTGGTCGCCATCGGCGATGCGTTCGAGGAGCGCATCGACAAGAGCATCGCGCTGGTCGAGTCGAAGATCGGCAAGTCGCTCGGCGTACCGAAGAAGCGGCGCTTCGTCGGGCTCGATGCCTACCAGCACGTGCTGGCCGAGGACATCAACTACGTGATCCTGGCCAGCCCGCCCGCGTTTCGTCCCGAGCATCTGCGTGCCGCCGTCGAGGCGGGCAAGCACATCTTCACCGAGAAGCCCATCGCCGTCGATTCGCCCGGCGTGCGCCAGGTGCTGGCGCTGCACGACATCGCCGATCAAAAGGGCCTGAAGATCGCCGCCGGCACGCAACGCCGGCACCAGGCCGGCTATCTCGACACCATCAAGCGCATCCACGACGGCGCCATCGGTGAAATCGTCGCCGCGCGCGCCTATTGGAACCAGGGCAGCCTGTGGCACATCGACCGGCAGCCGGCGTGGAGCGATGGCGAATGGATGTTGCGCAACTGGCCGTATTTCAACTGGCTCTCCGGCGATATCATCGTTGAACAGCACATCCACAACATCGACGTGATCAACTGGGCAATGAACGCGCATCCGGCCAGCGCGGTGAGCCTGGCCGGACGGCAGGTTCGCACCGACACGGTGTATGGCAACGTGTACGACCATTTCGCCACCGACTACGAATACGCGAACGGCGCGCACATGATCAGCATGTGCCGGCAGATCGACGGTTGCGCCAACAACATCTCCGAAGCCCTGGTCGGCACGCGCGGCAACTCGCAGGTCGACCAGCACATCATCACCGGCGCCAACGCCTGGAAGCGTGATCCGCGCGTGACCGAGAACGACACCAGTCCGTATTATCAGGAGCACATCGATCTGGTCCAGGCGATCCGCGGCGGCAAGCCGCTCAACGAACTCAGGCAGGTGGCGGAAGCCACGCTGTCGGCGATCATGGGACGCATGGCCGGCTACAGTGGCGGCCGCGTGACCTGGGAGGAGGCATTGAATTCGCAGGAATCGCTCGCACCCGGCCCGTTTGCCTTGAGCGGCGCGATCGCCGTGCCGGCTGTCGCTATGCCGGGCAGAACCGAGCCGAAGCCGGCGTGAGGGCGCCAATGGTCGATCGCGCATCCGCACCGAAGAGGAGATCGCACGGGCGAGGTTCAATGCTGTGGTTTTGCGCGCTGCTGTTGTTCGCCCTCTGTGTGCTTCCGGTCGATGCGACGCAACGCGACCGCAAGGGCAAGGCCGTGCCGTCGGTGCTGTATTTCACCTATTCGGCCGGCTACAAGCACGAAGTGGTGCCGGAGTCCGAGCAGATCCTGGTCAAGCTCGGCGAGGAGTCCGGACGTTTCCGCGTCATCGTCAGTCACGATCCGGCCGTGCTTGATGCCGCGCACCTGGCAGGTTTCGATGCGGTCGTGTTCTACACCACCGGCGAGCTGCCGATCGACGAACGCCAGAAGCGCGACCTGATGGCGTTCGTCGAGAGCGGCAAGGGATTCGTCGGCATCCACAGCGCCAGTGATACGTTCTATCAGTGGCCCGAATACGGCCGCATGCTCGGCGGCTACTTCGACGAGCATCCCTGGAACCAGGAAGTGACGGTGAAGGTGGAGGATCGCGCGAATCCGGCCACGCGCCATCTTGGCAAGCGTTTCGTGATCGCCGACGAGATCTACCAGTTCAAGGACTGGTCGCGCGCCGATGTGCATGTGCTGCTCAGCATCGATACGCGCTCGGTGGACCTCGCCAATCCCAACGTCCACCGCAAGGATGGCGATTTCGCCGTGGCCTGGACTCGCACGCAGGGCAAGGGGCGTGTGTTCTATTCCGCGCTCGGCCATCGCCCCGAGGTCTGGCGCGATCCGCGCTTCCAGCGCTTCCTGATCGGCGGGTTGCAGTGGGTGATGGGCGAGTGAGGCGCGGGCTGGCCGTGCTGGCGGTCTTCGGCGCACTCGCGTCGATACTCCCGGCAGCGTTCGCCGGCCCATTGCTGACACGTTACGAGCGGCGTGAAGCCCACATGGGCACCCGTGTGCTGATCGTGGTGTATGCCGCCGATGACGCGTCCGCCGAGCGCGCCATGCGGGCGGGTTTCGACCGCATCGCCACGCTCGATCGCGAACTGAGCGACTATCGTGACGACAGCGAACTGATGCGCCTCGCCGCGCGCGCCGGTCAAGGCGACGTGGCGATCGGCGAGGACCTGTTCCGCGTGCTGCAGGCATCACAAACCGTGGCCGAGCGCTCGGAGGGTGCTTTCGATGTCACGCAAGGCGCGCTCACCCGCCTGTGGCGCAGCGCGCGCAAGCTCAGCGAACTGCCGCGCAGCGAACGCGTCGAACAGGCGCGCGCGAACGGTGGGTATCGCTTCCTGCATCTGGATGCGCACACGCGCACGGCCCGCCTCGATCGCCCCGGCATTGGCCTCGACGTCGGCGGCGTCGCCAAGGGTTATGCCGCCGACGAAGCGTTATCGGCGATCGCGGCGCAAGGCGTGACGCGAGCGCTGGTCGGCCTCGGTGGAGACATCGCGGTCTCCGACGCGCCGCCGGGCGAGTCCGGATGGCGCGTGGGCATCGCACCGCTGCTGCCCACGCGCGAAGCGCATGAGCAGACGTTGATGTTGCGCCATGCCGCGATCTCCACCGCCGGCGATGCCGAGCAATGGTTCGAGGTCGATGGGCGGCGCTACTCGCATCTGATCGATCCGCGCAGTGGCTGGCCGATGCAGGGACGCAGCGCCACCACCGTGATCGCGCGCCGCGGCATCGACGCCGATGGTCTGGATACGGCAGCCGCGCTGCTCGGGCCGGAAGCGGGTACGCGTCTGGTCGAATCCGTATCGGGCGCTGCCATGCGCATGGAGCGGCAACAGCCGGATGGCGCCGCGACGGACGTGCGCACGTCAAGCAATTGGCCGCAGCGCGCACCGCTGGTGTACGACGGCGAGCGGCAGGCGCGCTCGCATGTGACCACTGTCGCGGATGACTGGTCCGTTTCGAGCCGATACGCTTCATGCAGGTCCGCTTCAAGCAGGACCGCTCCGATAAGATCATCGAGGATGCCATGATCCGTTTTCCTTTCTTCCCTCTTTCCTCACGCATCGTTCTGGGCGCCTTGTTGTCTTTCGCGGCTTCCGCGAGCGCGGCTCCGCCCACATCGAAGGATGGCTTGAGCCGCGCCGAACGTCGCGAGGGTTTCGTTTCGCTGTTCGACGGCCGCACGCTGCACGGCTGGCATGGCTATCGCAAACCAGGACAGCCGATCCAGGGATGGCAGGTCATCGACGGCGCGATCGTGCGCACCGGTGCCGGTGGCGATCTGGTCAGTGATCGCAGCTACGGCGATTTCGAATTGCGCATCGACTGGAAGATCACGCCAGGCGGCAACAGCGGCATCTTCTATCGCGGCGACGAATCCGAACCGGAGATCTACCGCACCGCGATCGAATACCAGGTGCTCGATAACGATCGCCATCCCGACGGCAAGAACGGCCGCGACCGCTGGGCCTCGGCCCTCTACGGCCTGTACGCCCCTGACAAGATCGCAACACGCCCGGTCGGAGAATGGAACCAGACCCGGATCGTCGTGCGTGGCCAGCACATCGAACACTGGCTCAACGGCGAAAAGGTGGTCGATTGCGAGCTAGGATCGCCGGACTGGAAGGCGCGCGTGGCGGCAAGCAAGTTCAAGGACTGGCCGTCCTTCGCCACATTGCGCAGCGGTGTGATCGGCCTGCAAGATCACGGGGATGAGGTGCGCTACCGCAATATCCGCATCCGCGCGCTGTAAACCTGCAAGAGACATCGAAGGATTCCACCGCAAGCACGACGTACACGCCCTTTCATCGCCACGGCATTCCCATGAACCCATCGATCCGCCTCCGCCTGTCGATCATGATGTTCCTGCAGTACTTCGCTTGGGGTGCGTGGACGGTCACGATGGGCACGTATCTGCTGCAGACCCTGCGCTTTTCCGGCGAGCAGACAGGCCTGGCCTACGGCACGGCGTCGATCGCCGCGATCGTCTCGCCCTTGTTCGTCGGCCTCGTGGTGGATCGCTGGTTCGCCAGCCAGCGCGCGCTGGCGGTGCTGTTCCTGCTCAGCGCGGCCACGCTGTACTACGCTTCGCTTCAGACCGCGTTCGTGCCGTTCTACGTGGCCTTGCTGGTGCACATGCTGTGCTTCATGCCGACGATTGCCTTGAGCAACGCGGTCGCGTTCCGCCACATGGACAAGCCGCAACAGCAGTTTCCCGGCGTGCGCGTGCTCGGCACGATCGGCTGGATCGCCGCTGGCTGGCTGGTCGGTTACGTATTGCATGCCGAGGCCGTGGCCACGCAATTCCATGTCTCGGCGATCGCGCTGGCGGTGCTGGGTCTGTTCTCGCTGGTGCTGCCGCACACGCCGCCCCTGCCGCGTGTCGAAGGCGCGCAGAAACCAGGGCTGCGCGATTTCCTCGGCTTGGATGCGCTGCAGCTGATGCGCGACCGCTCATTCGCGGTGTTCATGATCGGCTCGCTGCTGGTCTGCATTCCGCTGCAGTTCTACTACGCCTTCACCAACGGCTTCCTCAACGAGATTGGCGTGCCCAACGCGGCCGGCAAGATGACCTTCGGGCAGATGTCCGAGATCGCCTTCATGCTGGCGATGCCGCTGTTCTTCCGGCGCCTGGGCATCAAGGCGATGCTGCTGATCGGCATGGCGGCGTGGGCGGCGCGCTATCTGCTGTTCGCGATGGGGGACAGTGGCGAGCTGATGTGGATGCTGTATCTGGGCATTCTGCTGCATGGTGTCTGCTATGACTTCTTCTTCGTCAGCGGCCAGATCTACGTGGATCGCGAAGCGCCGGCACATCTGCGCGCTTCCGCGCAGGGATTCCTGACGCTGGTGACTTGGGGCGTGGGCATGCTGATCGGCTCCTGGTTATCAGGAAGGGTTGTCGATGCGTATCGCGTCGGTGGCGATCCGGTCACGCATGACTGGTCGCAGATCTGGCTGGTGCCGGCGATCGGCGCGGCCGCGGTATTCCTGTTGTTTGCCCTGTTTTTCCGTGATCACGCACCGAAGCGGTTGCCCGAAAGCGAAGCGGGAGTCTCCACGCCGTGAGTGGCTTGCGCGCCGGGCTGGTGGGGGCGGGGTTCATCGGCCCGTGGCATGTCGATGCGATCCGGCGTCTGGGTCACGTCGAAGTGGCAGCGCTGGCCGGCAGCGATCTCGCACGTGCGCAGACGCGTGCACGCGAGCTTGCCATTCCCCAAGCCTACGGTGATTGGCGCGCGTTGGTCGAGGATCCACGCATCGATGTGGTGCATATCGCCGCGCCCAATCGCCTGCATCATGCGATCGCGATGGCGGCGATCGCGAACGGCAAGCACGTGATCTGCGACAAGCCGCTCGCCGACACGGTCGAGCAATCCAGGGAACTGCTCGATGCGGCGCGCGCCGCCGGCGTTTTTCATGCGGTGACGTTCAACTATCGCGGCAACCCGCTCGTGCAGCAGGCACGCATCGCCATCGCCGAAGGCGCGATCGGCACGCTACATCTGGTGCACGGCCAATATCTGCAGGACTGGCTGCTGCACGACAGCGACTGGTCCTGGCGGCTGGAGCCGGAGCAGAACGGCGGATCATTGGCCCTGGCCGACATCGGTTCGCACTGGTGCGATCTGGCCGAGCACGTGACCGGCCTGCGCATCACGCAGGTGCTCGCCGATCCCGCCACGGTGGTGCCGCGACGACGCAGGCCGACGGGATCCTCGGGCACCTTCGCGTCCGCGAGTGCGTCGGACGCGAGTGAGTGGGTCGACATGTCGCTGGAAGATCTCGCCAGCGTGCTGTTGCGCTTTGACAATGGCGCCCGTGGGATGTTGCTGGTCGGCCAGGTCTGCGCTGGCCACAAGAACGATCTGGTGCTGGAGGTCTGCGGGTCCGCCAGTTCGATGAAATGGCGCCAGGAAGCGCAGAACGAACTGTGGATCGGCCATCGCGACCGCGCCAACGAGCTGCTGCAAAAAGATCCCGCCCTGCTGTCGCCAGAAGCACGACCCTATGCACGCCTGCCCGGCGGCCATCAGGAATCTTGGAGCGATGCATTCTGCAACCTGATGCGCGATCTGTACGCCGCGATCGCGCGTTGGCCCGAAAGCAGAAACGCCCTTCCGCCAACCGTGGCCACGTTCGAGGATGCACTGCGCGTGCAATGCACGATCGATGCCATGCTCGCCAGCGCGGCCAGCGGCGGCGTGTGGACGCCGGTCGCGACGCAGGTGCAATCCCGGAGGAATGCGACATGAAACTCGGCGTCTTCACCCCATTGTTCGCCAAGCTGAGCCTGGACGAAGTCCTGCAACGCGTGCAGGCGGCCGGCCTGGATGCGATCGAATTCGGAACAGGCGCATTTCCCGGTGCCGATCACATCGATGTCGACGGTCTGCTTGCTTCGTCGGAACGCGTGCGCGAATTCCGCGCACGAGTCGAGGATCACGGCCTGAT
This sequence comes from Luteimonas sp. GW821-FHT14E02, assembly GCF_058803905.1. Classification (NCBI taxonomy): domain Bacteria; kingdom Pseudomonadati; phylum Pseudomonadota; class Gammaproteobacteria; order Lysobacterales; family Lysobacteraceae; genus Luteimonas; species Luteimonas sp. GW821-FHT14E02. Next base: position 562,221 of record NZ_JBXAPK010000001.1, read on the forward strand.
CATCAGCGCGCTGTCCTGCCATGGCAATCCCCTGCATCCGGATCGCGATGTCGCGCGGCGCGACGATGCGACCTTGCGTCGCACCGTCAGCCTGGCCGAGCGCTTGCAGGTTCCGGTCGTGATCACTTTTTCCGGCTGTCCGGGTGACAGCGACACTTCGCGCGTGCCCAACTGGATCACCTCGCCCTGGCCGCCGGAAATGCTGCACACGCTGGAGTGGCAGTGGAACGAGAAGGCGATTCCGTACTGGCGCGAGGCAACCGGTTTCGCACGCGAGCACGGTGTGCGTGTCGCGCTGGAACCGCATCCGAACTTCCTCGTCCACAACCCCGAAACAGCATTGCGGCTGCGCGCCGAGGCGGGCGACCATCTCGGCGTCAATCTCGATCCCAGCCATCTGCTGTGGCGCGGCGTCGACGTGCCGCAGGCGATCCGCGCGCTCGGTCCGGCGATCTTCCATTTCCATGCCAAGGATGTGGCGCTGGACCGCGCCAACATTGCCGTCAACGGCGTGATCGACGCCAAGTCGTACCGCGATATCGCGCAGCGCGCCTGGAGTTTCCGTTCGGTCGGCCACGGGCACGATCTGCTGGCCTGGAAGCAGATCATGCAGGCCTTGCGCGTGGTCGGTTACGACTACGTCGTGAGCCTGGAGCACGAGGATGCGCTGATGTCATCCGATCAAGGATTCCAGAGCGCCATCGATACGCTTAAGCAGGCGCTGCTGCGCGATCCGCCCGACGAACCGTGGTGGACCTGAGCACGAACCTCATTACGAAATCCACCACCCCTTCGTCACGCCACATTTTTTCACACAGGATTCGCCATGCAACGACGCGCTTTCCTCAAATCGACCGCTTCCGCCGCGGCCATCGCGACGCTGTCTTCCGGCGTCGCGCTCGGCGCGGAACCGGCAACGCGCGCTGCATCCGGTTCTAACTTCAAACTCAAATACGCGCCGCATCTGGGCATGTTCGAAGCGTCGGCGGGCCAGGATCCGATCGCGCAAATCAAGTTCATGGCCGATGCGGGTTTCCGCGCATACGAGGACAACGAGTTGATGGAGCGTCCGGCCGCCTTGCAGGAGCGCATCGGCGAGACGCTGGCGCGCGCGGGCATGACCATGGGCGTGTTCGTGATCGACGCCGGCGACAACTGGAAGGTGTCCTATGCCACCGGCAAGAAAGAATTCCGCGAAGCCTTCGTGAAAACCTGCCGCGATGCCGTGACGACGGCGCGGCGTGTCAACGCCAAGTGGATGACGGTCGTGCCGGGTTTCTTCGACGCCACACTACCGCTTGACATCCAGACCGGACACGTCATCGACGCGATCCGCGCCGGCGCCGAGGTGCTGGAGCCGCATGGGCTGACGATGGTGATGGAGCCGCTCAGCGATCGGCCGGAGTTGTTCCTGCGCACGTCCGCGCAGGCTTACGCGATCGCGCGCGCGGTCGACAACCCGGCGTGCAAGATTCTCTACGACATCTATCACCTGCAGCGGAACGAAGGAAATCTGATCCACCACATCGATCTGGCGTGGGACGAGATTGCCTACTTCCAGATCGGCGACGTACCCGGCCGCAAGGAGCCCGGCACCGGCGAGATCAACTACCGCAACGTCCTTCGCCACATCCATGGGCGCATGCAGAAAGAAGGCCGCGATTTCGTGTTCGGCATGGAACACGGCAACGCTGGCCCCGGCGTGGAGGGCGAACGCCGGGTGATCGAGGCGTATCGGGAGGTCGATGATTTCTGAGTGGATGTGCCGGGACGGGTGCCAGATCGCGATATTTTGGTGTTTAAAAATCTATTTAAAACAAAGATTTGTATTGATCTGGAAAGAATTGTGCAATACGGAATGCGCCACGCCGGTCGCTGTGTTATTCAACACACGCGGATTTGCGGCCCGTGACGCAACTTCGTTGAAAGTGTTGAAAGGTACGAGAATTAGATCGTTTCAAATCCAGGTTCGGCTGCGGCCGACACTTCGTCGCCGAAGGTGGTGGCGGAAGGCAGCGGAAGAGCATGTTGTTGCATCTTGATTGGCTGGACCATTGGACCGGATGTTCGTTTGTGGAGTGGAGCCCGTTCGGGCGCGGCAACTCAGTCAATGCCGCGGTCCGCTGGACGTATCCCATGACTGAACCCGCTCACTGACTACCCATTAGGAATCACCATGCAAACGAGACCCGATTTATCGCGAACGCGCTGGGCGGCATCCGCCGCGAGCCTGTTGCTCTGCTTCGGCTTGGCCGGCACGGCATCCGCGGCCAATCTCGCCTTGAACAAAACCGCCACCGGCTCGACCGCCTGCAATTCCAGCGAAGGCCCGGCCAAGGCGGTCAACGGCAGCGTCAGCGGTGGCAACAGCGACAAGTTCTGCTCCACCGCGTCCAGCAAATGGCTGCAGGTCGATCTGGGCTCCAGCCAGTCGATCGCCAGCTTCGTCGTCAAGCACGCCGGCGCCGGCGGTGAATCCACTTCGTTCAACACGAAGAATTTCAACCTTCAGACATCGAGCAATGGTTCGTCCTGGACCACCGCGGCCACTGTCAGCAACAACACCGCCAACATCACCACGCACAACATCACTGCGACCAGCGCGCGTTACGTCAGGCTCAACATCACCACGCCGACCCAGACCAGCGACACCGCCGCGCGCATCTACGAACTCGAAGTGCACGACACGGCGCCCGCGGCCGAGAAGGTGGTGCTGGTGCTCGACCAGGTGCCGCAGTTCGGCATCTATCGCAGCACCGAGCCGACCACCTACACGCCGCCGGCCGGTGTGCTGATGTGGAAGCGCGGCACCGAGTACGCACGCAGGCTCAGTGACGAGGAAAAAGCCAAGATCGGCGATGACATCGCGCTGCGCATCACCTACCACGCCCAATGCGATCCCTACGATCGCTTCGCATCGGCCTTCTTCATCAGCATGCCGAAAGGTGAAGTGCCGACTGTCGACACGCCGCGAGTGACCTTCACCGACTTCATCTCGCCCTTCAGCGACATGTATCAGGGAGACAAGGCCACCCGTGTCTATCCCGATGCGCCGATGGATCCGTATGCCGCCGCGCTGGCCAATCCCAATCGTGATATCTGGGTCGGCATCAGCGGCGGTTCCAATCCGCAGTACGGCGGTGATGCTTGCGAAACGCACGTTCCCAAGGTGACGGATCCGGCCATCGCGGAAGTCGGTTTCAAGTATTCGCTGGCCCTGGTGTCCACCAAGTCGCTCACCGCCGGTGGCGATCCGGACGTGATCAGCTTCCTGTCGCGTTCTGAAGAAACCGACGACAACATTACCACCGGAACCGCCTCCCACACCGCGAGCCTGGGCATCGCGACACTGGCGGTGAGCATCGCCGGCTACGGTGCCTCCTCCGGCGGCCAGGAGTACACCAATACCAACATCGCCGTGAAGTTCAACGGCACGCAGATCGCCACCTTCAGCACCAAGATCGACTGCGCCAGCTACGAGCAATACAGCCCGCGCGGCAATCCGGGCATCTTCCGCAACAACAACACGACAAACCCGCGCAGCTGGTGTCCGGGTGCGCTGGTGCCGATGCGTTATTTCGATCTGGGTGACATCACCGGCAAGACGCTGCAGTTCTCGCTCGGCGTCGGCAATCCGTCGCCGTGGACCAGCGATTCGGTCTACCGCACCAGCGTCAGTGTTCTGGAGCACTAAGAAACGTGATCACAAGCGCCGGCCGGGCATTGCCCGGTCGGCGCCTACACGCAAAGCCACGTCATCTCCGACACAGGGGGAGGTGATGACGATGGAGACGGAATGGGCAATTCGCCAGCTTGATGCCGATTCGTGCCGTAACTTTCAAGACATTTGAACGGGGAGAAAAAACCATGCGCCACATTCCGATTCGAAGCGCGCTTTGCAGTGCACTGAGTCTTGCGCTGCTGACTTCAACGCAAGCTCACGCTCAGGACGCCGCGAGCGGTGTGAAAAGCGAGCCCGCCGAACTCGACAAGGTCGTCGTCACCGGTTCGCGTATTGCGCGTGCGCAGGTGGAGGGGCCCACGCCCGTTACCGTCATCACTTCGGAGGACATCAAAAAGGAAGGCTTCGTCACCGTCTACGACGTGCTGTCGACGCTGACGGAAGCCACCGGCGGCGTGGAAAGCGATGCGGGATGGGGGTCGCACACCAGCAACGCCAGTCCGCTGAACCTGCGCAACATGGGCCCGGGTCGCAGCCTGCTGCTGATCAACGGACATCGCGCCGCGGACTATCCGCTGCCCTACCAGGGGCGGAGCAATTTTCAGAATTTCACCAACATCCCGAGCGCCGCGGTTGATCGGATCGAGGTGCTGGCGTCGGGTGCGTCGGCAATTTATGGTTCGGATGCGATCGCCGGCGTCATCAACGTCGTGCTCAAGCAGGGATACGTGGGAGACGAGTTCCGCATCAAGGGCGGCGGCGCGACCGAAGGCGGCCGCAGGCTGATCGATACGTCCTGGGCAGGTGGACGGGCCGGGGACAAGTGGAGCCTGACTTATGCCCTGCAATATCTGAAGCGTGATCCGCTGTTCGCGGGCGAACGCGACTTCCTCGATTCCGAGAACGATGCCGCCTGGGGTGCCTGGAGCGAGGAAGAGCGCGCCAGGGGCAATCGCTTCAACAATTATTACGATACCGCGCGCATCAGCCGGTTAGATGGCAGCGATCTGCGCATTTCACCGCCGCCCGGCACTTGCGAATCCCCGGGGTACGGTGGCGTCGCCGAGCGCTGGGATTACAGGAAGTATGACAACACCACGCATACGCTCGGCCCCTCGCTGGGGCAGTACTGCGCGAACGGTAGATTCCCCCACAACTGGACGATCCGCGACGGTGAGGAGAGCACCTCGCTTTACTTGTACGGCACCTACGATTTCAGTGATCGCCTGCAGGGTTGGGCGAGCTTCATGGCCTTCGACAGCGAGGGCACCAGCAGCGTCGGCGACTTCGGCATGGGCTACGTGCCGCCAGTGAAGTGGTACGACGCCGGGCTCGGCAGTTATGTCGAAGGCAAGCGCTTCCTGACGCGAACGGAGATCGGCGATGCGCTGACCTACAGCAACGAACGCTCCTACGACTATGCGTTCGGCCTGAAGGGCCGCCTCTTCGATCGTTTCGATTGGGAAGCTTCGGTGGATCACGCCGAATACGTGGTCAAGAAGAGTTATCCGGCGGCGGTGCCGGCCCTGGTCAATACTTTCTTCCTCGGTCCGCAGCTGGGCGTGACTGATGCCAGCTACGCCGGCGTGCCGGTGGGCACTCCGATCCATGCCGTCGACATCAATCGTTTCTTCACGCCCATCACGCGCCAGGAGTGGGAGTCGATCTCGACCCACGGCAAGGACGAAGCGCGATCCAAGGTCGATCAGTTCCAGGTCGTGTTCTCCGGCGATCTGTTCGAAGGCTGGGCGGGCCCGATCAGCTTCGCCGCCGTCGGCGAATGGGCGCGACAGAGCTATTCCCTGCGTCCCGATCCGAGGACGGTGCCGACGCCCGAACAGGCCGCGGCGAGAGAACAGCGCGGCGTCGAGAATCTGTACGTCACCGAATTCGGTAGCCCCTACTACGGCTTCGATCTGGGCGGCGGTTCGCGCAACCGCTGGGCGGTGGGCACCGAATTCCGCGTGCCGGTCTGGGACAGCAAGACGCCGGGGCTCGGATCGGCGACCCTCAATCTGGCTGGCCGCTACGACAGCTACAGCCAGACCAGCGACAGCGCTAAGGCGACCTGGATGACGGGTGTGGAATGGCGGCCGTTCTCCAACCTGTTGGTACGTGGTTCCTATGCCACCAGCTTCCGTGCGCCCGACATGCACTACGTCTATGCCAAGGGCGGCGAATCCTACAGCCTCATCATTGACCGGCTGCGCTGCGGCCAGCAGGGCAAGTACAACAATTGCGCTTCCGGCAGCGACGATCCGGCGGTCGGCACCTACTACCGCGGCACCACCACGCGCGCGGGATCTCCGTCGCTCGATTACGAGGAAGGCGAATCCTGGACGTTCGGCTTCGTCTGGGATCCGATCCAGAATCTGTCGACAAGCATCGACTACTGGAACATCGAGCTGAGGAATGTGATCGAGGAGATCAGCAAGGACGATCTGCTCGCGGGAGAACTCGGCTGCGCCCTCGGTACCAAGGACGATGGCTCACCCTACACCGATCCCGCCACGGGGCGGCCTCCGGCTCCGGACTTCTGCGACTTCGTCAACAGCCGCATCGACCGCAACGGCCCGAATGGGGCGATCTCCGAGATTCGCGAAGGGCCGATCAATCGTAGCGGCCGACGCACCAGCGGCATCGATTTTTCCACCCGCTATCGCCTGGATGCGGGCCGTTACGGCAATTTCTCCTTCGGCCTGAATTACACCAACGTACTGAAGCTGTCGACGAAGCAGTTCGACGCCTCGGAGTGGAGCGATGGCGAAGTCGGCGCGCATACCGACGGTTACCACACCAAGACCACCGCGAGCGTCGGCTGGGCACTCGGGGACTTCAACGCCACCCTGTTCGCTTCCAAGCGCTCCGATTATCGTGGTTCCAACTGGGGCGGATGCGTGCCGTTCGAAAACGGCGAACGCGGCACGGCGATCGATAACGACACCTGTATCGGCACGGATTCGACCAGCGTCAATTATGGGAAGACCGCCGAACGTTATTGGGATCGCATCAAGCGGCCGTGGCTGTTCAACCTGTCGGCGCGGTATCTCCTCGACGAGAACGTGTCAGTGGGTCTGTATGTCAACGACCTGTTCAACAACGCCGGCCGCAACGATCGATACAAGGGCGATTACGAGTTCGGCGCGACCGACTATGCCATCGGCCGGGAAGTCGCCCTGGAGTTCGTCTATCGGATGAAGTGAAACGCGAGGGAGCAGGGGCCGCAGGGTCCCTGCGCTCGGGCCGTTACGCCAGCGCCTGTTTCAATGCGGCGGTGGGACGCAGAGCCGGTTCTTGCCGAGAAATGGTCGGCTGCGCGACCAGTTCATCGAACCCAGATGCCCGGCGGTTCCTTGACGGGATGAAAAAACACGGGGTCGAAAACAAAGACCCCGTGTGCGTAGCAAAGGATTCAGTTCGTGTCGCTAGCTCAGCGACCGGGAATCCGGCAGCACGTCGCATCCGTGCGCGCACCCAGCAGGCCGCCAATGATCACCGTGGCCATCCTGCAGGTCCAGCCCGTCGGCTTGCCACTGGTGACCGTGGGGAAAGAGCCACCGATCTCCAGGCCAAGCGGACCCGTACAACCACCACCCGTAGCGGCATAACCCGTGGGGCAGGAAGCCGACACATCGGTGAGTATCCCGGTCAGCAGCGGCGCTGCCTGGCCCACGACAGTACAGTCGACCGGCGTGGCGACCGGCTCCATGTAGTAGCCATACACGTCGACGACGACCTGCGTCTGCGAGGTGCTGTACACGGAGAACTGGGTCTGACAGCCCGGACGACACAGCTTGAGGAGGACCTCATTGCCAATGTCGGAACCGACGAAGTTGATCGTGGCTGCATTTGGCCGCGCCACATTCGAAGGCCATGCTGTCATAAAACCTACTTTTTGCACGGTATTGACCGCGACCACGTTGGCCGCCAGCGCTGAAGCATTTTCCGGAACACCGCAATTCGTTACCGAACCGCCCTGGGTGAGATAATCCGTAGACGTCCAGCCAATGAAGCTACGAGACTGCCCTGCGCCGATAGGACCACCTGCGACGCGCGTATCGACGATGCGGCACGGCGGCAGCGGGGTGAACACCAGATCGTTTTCGGTGTCACCGATCATGGTGGGGCGTGCCAGCGCCATGTTCTTGGCCGAACTGCCACCGAACAGGGCGCCGGACATCGCATCGAAGCTCGTGGCTTCGGATGCGCGTTTCAGGTTCATGAGATCGGCACCCGCGAAGGTCCCCATCATCTGCTCGGTCCATTCGCCAGAAGACATGCCGAATTTCTTCTGGATCTGTGGACCCCATTTCTTGGAGATGGTCGCGGCGTACTTGGCGCGCTGTGTGCTCTCTGCGGAGATTTTCTTTCCCGCCGCTGCTACCTGGGCGGGGCCTGACATTAGGCAAAGCAAAGCCGTTACGACGATAAGCCGTTTCATTAGATTCCCCAATAATGTTTTCAAGAAAAGGTGGTGCGGGGGGTGCGATCTGCCGGATGTGTTCCCCGTTTTTTTTACTTATTCCGGTCAGTCGTCGACTAAATGGTTCATCTTCTTTCGGAAATTATTCTGTGACGACCGTCAGCATTCAAAACAGTCACTTCTCACATCTGTGACTGCCATCAAGATTAATTTTTACAATCGTCAAATGTATCGATCTAAATGTTGAGTATGTAACGAGTATTACGTGGCGACAGTCGCGTGAAGGTTTCGACCATGATCTCGGCCGATTCTGCCGCCATTGGTCGGTAGCGTCCGCTAATGCAATCAACTGTCGAGGTCGCGACGGCGACAAAGGCCCGCCCCGGACTCACCAGAACAGCAAGCAGGCGCAGGTGATCGCCCTGCTGCGTCGGGAAGAAGGCGCGACTATTGCGCAGATCTGCGAGATGACGAACTGGCAACCGCACACGGTGCGAGGCATCTTTGCCGGTGCATTCAAGAAGATGCTCGGTCTGACCATCACCTCTAACAAGGTTGAAGGTGCGGCACGAGTCTACCGCGTTGACTGACGAAGGTGCCAGGTTGGTTAACTGAAAAGATCGCAATGCTGCGGGCTTCGCTTCTCACGACGTTGATAAGTGAACCCGCCCCCGTTTCTTTGCATACTAAATTGGCACTGGGCGAGAAATTCGATCGCCTGGCCTTCAACAACTTCCTGATCGACCAGGGCATGCTGCCGCCGGATCTGCTCGGCAAGGCGGTGCGCGAGCAGTTCGTGCCCGCGCACGAATAATCCGGCTGCTTCTGCGATTGACAGTGCGAGCCCCGGGTACGCTTCGCGCCCCGGAACTGCGTCACTAAAGGCTCTTGCAGTCCGCCATCAGCTCATCAAGGACTTGCACAGTTCCACGTATCCGGGACGTCTCACGCTTCATTCCGTGGCTCAACCCGGGATTCCGCTTCGCTTCATCCGGGCTGCGCGGCTGCAGCCCCAAGGACCCGTGAAGCTAATTGGTCGTCACTCCGACCCCATCACCCATGCGGTGGGCCAGGGCCCACCCTACGTCGGCAAAAATGATCATAGATCATAGGGCGGGCTCAAGCCCGCCGTTTTTTGCCCGACGTACGGCCGTGTGCTCACTAGTCATGGTGATCGTTGGCGTGCATTACTTCTAGAGATGTGAAGCAGTACATTCCAAAGCGCGAAGTACGATGGCCCTGAAGAAGTGGAAATGCGGAGAGTTTTCCCAGATCTTAATTCAACATCTAGCTCATTGAGATTGTTTTTTCTCTTTTCCGTAAATTCATGAGGTTCGACGTTAACAATTTCCTGTATGGACACAACATCAGATTCGCAAAAAAGTCGCTGGGTCGTGAGCACTGTCAGGGCACCGAGTGCGGACTTTGTCAGCACGACCGGAAGCTCTTCAGATTGCAGATTAATGCTGCAAAGCGCCTTATCTCTACTGTCACTATCCCAGTCTTCCCATATGCGCGTAGCGTTATCTGCCCCCCCTTTTCGTGAGAAAATGGAGGTCCATGTCGACTTAATTCTTCCATCGCCACTCATTACTTACAATTCTCCTGTCAACATTATGGTGCTGGCATTAATCTTCTCGACCTGCAGACCATATTGCGCAGTAGCTTTGGCACTTATCCCTGCCACGCCCTCGTTTACTATAGCCAAACCTTGGATGCTAATGCGATTCGCCCCTGCGGCTGCAGCCTCTGCGCGCAGGGCGCTGATGAGAGCCCCAAGGCCTTGGCTATTTCCCGTTGCATAGAGACCCAAGATATTACGTTGTACGTCGAACCAACACTTCCTGCGTTTCCCCAGATGTTATAGCCTGCCACGATTCGTTGGGTGGCCGTGAAATAGACGGCATCGACTGCTGGAACTAAAGCACGTGAGCCTGCCAAGCAGTCTATGCGTTGCGAAAAGTAACCGGAAGAAGCGCATCCAAATGAAGGGAGACACTAGGAGAGGCGGATGCAGGAGACGAAGAACTCTCCTCAAAATGGGAATGGGCGGAGCAGGCTGAATAAGAAGGGTGTCGGTCCAATAATTAAGCCAAAGGCCGATTTTCCTTGTGGCCGTACGTCCGCCAATGCTCGGCGGCATCCATGCCGGCGACGGCGACATCCGGGTTGGCAGCCAAATACGCGGTCGGGTCGAACCCTTCGGGTAACGGAAGTGGCTGAGGAGCATGCTTACGCATGTTCTCCAACCCGCGGGAAATGGTGTCCGGTGGGATGGGTCTACCGCCATAGGTGCTGGGGATGGCGTCGCCCGCCGCAATATCGGTGGGCGTGCGATAGTGAATACTGCCGAAGAATGGATCCGATTCCAGCGGCGTGTAATAGGCGCAATCCTTGAAATAATAGTGGGTCACCTGACTCCAGCGCGTGCGGCCAGGGTTGAGGTGTGCTCCGCCTCCGTGGAGCAGGTTCGCAGCCCAGATCAGAGCTTTTCCCTTGCGGGCTCTAAATGTTTGCGCCTGGAACCCGTGCGTCTCAATGAGCGCCTGCCACAACGCCACCATATCCCCGTAATGCGCCGTCTGACGTTCGTTCGTGGCGGAGCACGCATCGATATGCTCATTGGTGTAGATCGGCAGTTTGTGCGTTCCCGGGTAATACACCAAGCCGCCGTTGTCTTCGTCAATATCCTCAAAAGCCAGCCAGACGCCACACATGAAGCGTTCGGGGACGCTACTGAAGTGCGCGCTGTCCGAGTGCGTTGCCTGTTGCGTGCCGACCGGAAAATTCAGTGTCTGGAACGGGAATGCTTCACGGCCATATAAACGGGAAAGCAATGCAAGCACTTGGGTGTTTGCAGCAATGCTCCGCACGGCTGCATTGAATGTCCAGGCATCCTGTATGCGCAAGCCATTGCGATTCTTCCATCCAACCGTACGCCAACCCGCCCAGTCATAACGCGGATCCAGGTCGCTCCTGATTTCATCAATCAAGCGGTCAAGCTCTGGCTCAGGGAAATCGAAGACAGCGTATCCATCCTGACGCAAAGCGTCTCCGATACGACGCGTTTCCGGATCCCAGGCGCTGGCCAGTTGCTCGTAAAACGGAGATTCGACGACCGGCACCCCCGGCAATGGACTTCCTTTCATGGCGGATTTTCCGATGAGTGGCTCGCAATTATATGCAGCACATGGTACCGAAAGTGATCATGTGTGGAAGATCGAAGTGCTGAATGGAAGCCCATGGACTGCTTGTGGTCAGCGTGGTCTCAGAACTCTTTTCGTTCCTGGCTGGAGCGCTCGGCATGTCGCGGCCTTGTGGTTTGTTGTTGCGATGGTTGCACAGGGGAAGAGCAGGCAAAGACGCTCGACGCTATGCACAAGGCGGCCAGCAAGAAGAAGCCCGGCGCGATGTGATCGGCTCATCGGGCGGCTCCACTATCTGAGGATAGGCCCTTGCATGAACGACAGTTGGATCTAGGAATCGCCCTTAACCAAACTGTCCGTCAAGCAGGCTAGCGCCTCTGGTCAGCCTGGGTACGCCGGGAACTTCTCGTTGGGATGCTTGGCCTTCCATTCCTTGTACGAAGCACTGCCTTCCCAGATGGAGAACGCTCTGGGAGGACGGCCACGTCCGGTCCAGGTGTCTCCCGAATGCGGCAACCAGTACTTCGGCGCGACTTCCTTGCCTGCCGTGGCGCTCTTCGCTTTGGGCTTGTCCAAGCCGATCAGAGCGGAAATCTCGTTCTTCTGCTTCGTGCTGAAGTGCGAGCTGAAGCCCTGAAGCAGCGTGACGATCTGATTGAAGGCATCGGCTGCCTGCTGCTCACGAAGCTGCGTCTCCTGTTCTTCCAGCTTTTTCAACTCTTCAGCCAGCTTGGCTTTGGCTTCAGCGATGGCGTCCAGGCTCGTGTGGTGCTTACTAGTCATGCAGGTCTTCTTTAATTAGAGATATGTGGGTTGTAATTGCGATATGTCGTGCGTCGGCGGTTTGAGAAACAATTTGGCGTTATTGATCGCAATAAACGACTCGCTCCGCACCAGGCGTAAACGATTGATCCGCAAGCCTTTGCGAAAACAATCGATTGGTACGCAGTCCAGGGAGGCAGAGAAAAACAGGGAGGAGAGAGCGGATATCGCCCTGAAACTGCCCAAACTGCCGAGTCATGCATACCAATGACCTCCCCCCGAAACCGCGCCAACACCGGGGATTCCGCCGCAATGAATAACAGGCGGAGAGAGGTCATATTGGAAGAACTGGCGCGCCCGGAGGGATTCGAACCCCCGACCAATGGCTTCGGAAGCCACTACTCTATCCGGCTGAGCTACGGGCGCGCGGGTCGGCTATTGTCCACGATCGTGCGTCGCGGCGCGAGTCGCGTAGGCTAATGGGATGCCCCACGAACGTCATCTCCCCTTGTCGCAGCCCCCTTTGGTGCAGCCGCGCTGGCGCGAACGCCTGGGGCAGTACTGGAAACTGGTACGCGGTGACCGCCCGATCGGGTGGCTGCTGCTGCTGTGGCCGACCTGGTGGGGGCTGTGGATTGCCGCGGACGGGATTCCGCCGCTGTGGACGCTGTTCGTATTCAGCGCCGGGGTGTGGCTGACGCGTTCGGCCGGGTGCGTGATCAACGATTACGCGGACCGCTGGCTGGATCCGCAGGTCGAGCGCACGCGCGGGCGCCCGCTGGCGACCGGCGCGGTGCGCGGGCGCGAGGCGCTGGCGGTGTTCGCGGTGCTGATGCTGGCGGCGTTCGCACTGGTGCTGACGATGAACCGGCTGACGATCTGGATGAGTTTCGTCGGTGTGTTCCTGGCGGCGAGCTATCCGTATCTGAAGCGTTACACGCATCTGCCGCAGGTCTATCTCGGGATGTCGTTCGGCTGGGGCATTCCAATGGCGTTCGCTGCGGTGCAGGGAACGGTGCCGGCGGTGGCGTGGGTGCTGTACGCGGCCAACATTCTGTGGTCGACGGCTTACGACACCTGGTATGCGATGGTGGATCGTGAGGACGATCTGCGCGCGGGCGCGAAGTCGACGGCGATCCTGTTCGGCAGATTCGATCTGGTCATCCAGGGCGTGCTGTACGCGCTGGTTTTCCTGGCGCTGGCGCTGGTGGGCTGGCGCGCGGAGCTGGGGCTGTATTTCTGGATCGGTCTCGCCGTCGCCGCGGGGCTGGTCGTTTACGAGTTCGTGCTGGTGCGTCATCGCGATCGCGAAGCCTGCTTCCGTGCGTTCCTGCACAACCATTGGGTGGGGCTGGCGATCTTCGCGGGCATCGCGCTCGATTACCTGCTGGGAGCGGGGGCCTAGCGCGGGCCTAGACCAAGGGATAGCTGCCGCGGCGATGGCAACGCCGCCACAATGCCGACTTTCATGCCGGAGATCGGTCCATGAACGACGCCGTGCGTTCCGCCCCTCAGTCCTGGCCCGTGCGTGCCGCGTTGCGCTGCGCCGCATTCGCCGAACGCTGGTTTCCCGATGCCTATGTCTTCGCCGTGCTCGGCGTGGTGGTCGTGGCTGTGTGCGCGATGGCGGCCGGTGCCGGGCCGAAGACGACGGCGGCGACGTTCGGCGAAGGGTTCTGGAGCCTGATCCCCTTCACCATGCAGATGGCGTTCGTGGTGATCGGCGGCTACGTGGTGGCGACCGCGCCGGTGATGGCGCGCTTCATCGACTTCCTCGCGCGCGCGCCGCGCACGGGACGCGGCGCGGTGTGCTACGTCGGCTTGGTGAGCATGTTGACCTCGTTGTTGAGCTGGGGCTTCTCGCTGGTGTTCGGCGGTCTGCTGGTGAGGGCGCTGGCGCGCCGCGAAGAATTGGACATGGACTATCGCGCCGCGGGCGCCGCCGCGTATCTCGGCCTCGGCGCGGTCTGGGCGATGGGATTGTCGTCTTCGGCGGCGCAGTTGCAGGCCAATCCGGCGAGCATGCCGCCGGGGTTGGTCGAGATCACCGGCGTGCTGCCGTTCTCGCAGACGATCTTGCTGTGGCAGTCGATCGCGTTGACAGCGGTCCTGATCGCGGTGTCGCTGCTGATCGCCTTCCTCACCGCGCCCTCGGGTGGCGCGGCGCGCAAGGCGGCGGAGTTCGTCGACGTCGGCGAGGATCGCGCCCACATCTTGCCGCCGCGCAGCCGGCCGGGCGAGTGGCTGGAATACAGCCCGCTGCTGACCGTGCTGCTGTCGCTGCTCGCCTTCGGCTGGCTGTTCTCGGAATTCGCGTCCAAGCCGGCGGTGGTGGCCATCGCCAGTCTCAATACCTACAACTTCCTGTTCCTCTCGCTCGGGTTGCTGCTGCACTGGCGGCCGCGCAGCTTCCTCGACGCGGTGGCGAAGGCGGTGCCGAGCACCACAGGTGTGCTGATCCAGTTCCCGCTCTACGGCGGCATCGCGCTGATGCTGACCAAGGCGGCGGGCAGCGACGGACAAACGTTGGCGCACCGGTTGTCCAGCCTGTTCGTGCATGTCGCTTCCACCGACACGTTCGCCATCGTGATGGGGACGTACTCGGCGGTGCTGGGTTTCTTCGTGCCGTCGGGCGGCGGCAAGTGGATCATTGAGGCGCCCTATGTGATGCAGGCGGCCAACGAGTTGAAGGTGCATCTGGGCTGGGCGGTACAGATCTACAACGCAGCCGAGGCGCTGCCGAACCTGATCAATCCGTTCTGGATGCTGCCGTTGCTGGGCGTGCTGGGGTTGAAGGCGCGCGACATCGTCGGCTTCACCTTCCTGCAGTTGCTGGTGCACATCCCGCTGGTGCTGGGATTGCTATGGCTGCTGGGGCTGACGCTGACCTACCAGCCGCCGGTCATGCCCTAGGCCCTGCTGCACTGCGATGGCTTGCTAGACTCCCCGGGCCGGAGGGGAACCGGCTTACAACTATTTTTCTTTTTTAGGGGAGATACGCATGAAATCTTTCGGCGGTCTGTTGTTCATTCTCGGAGTCGGCTCGTTCTTGCTGAATCTGATGAGCATGGAATTCAAGCTGTTGAGCTGGATCGACAGTTGGGGGCCGACGGTCGGCATCGCGATCCGTGTCGGCCTGATCGTGGTCGGTGGTGCGCTGTGGTTCGTGGGACGCAAGCGCGAGGCGGCGCAGCCAGCGACCTGATGTAAAGGCGAAGTCCCGCAGCCGGCACATTCCGGCTGCGGGATTTTTGGGTTCAGCGCCAGATTCCGGCGTAGCGCGCGCTGTCGCCTTGTCCGTAGGCGGTGACGTTGCGCGTCGACAGGCCCGCGCCGGTCGCGCTTTCCCATTCGGTCTGATACTGCGCGCTGGTGAGGCCGTGACGCGCTCTCCATGCGCCGCTCGCCTTCGAGCTCCAGATCGCCGAGTAGTACGCCTGGCCGTCGTGGCGATAGGCGTTGAGATAGACCACCTGGCGGCCGGCCTGCGCATTAGTGTCGAACAGCTGCTGGTATTGGCTCGTAGTCATTTGCGATTTCGATTGCCAGCTGCCGATGTCCTTCTTTTCGTACAGTGCGGTGTAGCGGCGCTGGCCATCGACGGAAACGACCGAGACGTTGCGCGGCCGGAAACCGCTTTCGCTGAGCGTATCCATGCGGTTCTGATGCTCGGTGGCCGTCAGCCCGTGATACGCCGAATACGAAGGCCCGGATTCCTTGCGAAAGATCGCGGCATAGCGCACGCCATCGTCGCCGCGATAACTTTCGACCAGGTACGGGCGATAGCCCTTGTCGGTGTATTCGTCGAAGCGCTGCTGGTATTGCGTCGCGGTGACGCCATGGAACGCCTGCCAGGCAACGCCCGTGTTCGGGCGGAAGACCACGTTGTAGTAGATCTTGCCGTCGACGTCGAAGCCGTCGATCCAGTCGGGCATGTAGCCGCCATTGATGGCCTGATCGAACAGGCACTGGTAGTCGCGCGCCGGCACGCCATGGCGCGCCACTTCGCCGGAACCGGGTTCGATGCGGCCGGGCACCTTGCGCGCGGTGTAGCTTTCGTCGCTGACGAAGATGCCGCCCGCGATGCCGCAGATGCGCGGAATGCGATTGCGCTTGCTCCCCGCGTTGTCGGTGAGATAGCCGCCGACCGTGGTGATCGCGGTGCTGTTCTTGGGCACGCCGACCTCGAAATGCAGATGCTCGCCGCTGGCGCATCCGACTTCGCCCTCGTCGCCGAGATAGTCGCCGGCCTTGACCGACTTGCCCGCGAACAGCTTGGCCTTATTGCTGGAGGAACCCTTGCGCATGTGCGTGTACTTGGTCCACTCGCCGTTGGGATGTTCGATCCAGACGTAGTTGTTCTTCTTCTCGCTGGCCGCGAGGTCATCGCAGTCCAGGCGTTTGTCGAAACCGTCGACGACGAAACGGACGACGCCGTCGGCGGCGGCCACGATCTTGTACGGACCACCGCTCTCGCCATGCATGTCGATGCGGCCGGGCGGGTTGTGATCGATGTGGTCGTTGCTGACTTCGACCTCGGTGCCGTTGGTGTAGGGAATGCGGTACACGCCCTGTGAGCGATCGAGCGCCGCGGCCTGGCCGGACAGCGCCAGTGCGCAGATGCCCGCGCAGGCGTGGGCGGAAGAAGATTTGTACGCGAACATGAAAGTCTCTCCTGACTTGTTGGGATCCGGAATCGCTTGCGCGCATGCGGATCACTTCCGTGCGCAGGCGGGCATCAAGAAGATCGAAGGAAACGCAGGAAACCTGACATCGGTTCCGATCAGGGAGCCGGCACGCGCGCACAGACCCAGGCGTCCACGCGCGCGACGCCGGCGCGGTGCAGGGCGTGCGCCGCGGCGTGCAGCGTGGCGCCGGTGGTCATGACGTCATCGATCAGGGTGACGTGCGCCGGCGGTTCGGATTTCGCGGTGACGGTGAAGGCGTGGCGCAGATTGCGTCGGCGTTGCGCCGCGTCGAGTCGCGATTGCGGCGCGGTGTCGCGGTGGCGGGCGAGAAGGCCAGGCAACAGCGGCAATCGCAGTGCGCGGGCCAGCGGCTTCGCCAGTTCCAGCGACTGGTCGTAACCGCGTTGGCGCAGGCGTGTGCGATGCAGCGGGATGGCGATCAGCGCATCCGGCCGTTCGGCCTGCGCGAACGCTTCGTGCATGAGTTGCGCGAGCAGGCGGCCGGCGGCGAGATCGCCGTGGAACTTGAAGCGCGGCAGCAGGCGATCGAGTGGAAAGTCATAGCGGCATGCGGCGCGCGCGGCATGCAGCGGCGGCGGGTGTCGCAGGCAATCGCCGCAGATCGAGGCGGGAGCGGAGATGTCGGTGGACGATGGCAAGGGAATCGCGCAGTGCGGACAAGCCTGCCGGTTCCAGGGCAGGGCCTCCGTACAGGCCGCGCATAGATCGCGGCCGGCGCGCGCGGGTTCGCGGCACACCAGGCAATGCGCGGGCCACAGGCGGTGCAAAGTGCCGATGAAGCCACCTTCCAGTCGGAAATGCCTGTGCAATATGTTGGCGAAGGACATGGTCCCCAGAGTGCCGGCACGGCATCACGGTGTCTGTCGGAGCACTCGATGGCCGCGTGTCGGAGAACTCCGCACTCGGACATCGAGTGAAAAAAGTCGAGTGAAAAAACCGCCCGCGTCAGGCGGTGGGCCTCACCACTTCGGTCCCGACTGTCACATGCGTAATCGTTTCGCCGTTCCAGTGGTAGAGCAGATGCGGCCCTTGTCGCGCCGGCGCGATCAGGTCCGGATAAAAGACCGCGACGCATTGGCCTCCCGCTTTCCGGACACTGTTGTACACCAACCCATTGCTGCCGCCGATGCGCAGCTCGACGGCGGTGCGCTGGCTGGCCACGTAGCTGTCGGGGTCGTGGAGTTCCTGCCAGCCGCCACGAATATCGTGAAAATCACCCGCGATGTCGGCCAGATAGCAACGCATCTCCAGAACGCAGGCGGGTTCCTGCGTGTAGGCCAGGAAGCGCTTGCGATGGTGGACAGTCTCGCCGATGGCGGTATCCCGCTCCTGCGCCGCGTAATACACACCGTAGGTGCCGTCGGTGAAGCGCGATCCGTCGCGATGCGGATGCGTGAACGCCGCCATGATCGGCGTGGTGCCGGGCCCGACGATGCGACGATTCGCCGGCACCAGGCTGATTTCTCCCCACGCCTCGCGAAGACGGGGGTTGGTCATGCTCTCCAGTTCGTAGAGCGCCTCCATGTCTTCGGGATCGGCGATGGTGTCGAAGACACCCACCGCCGGAAAACGACTGGACACGATGCGATGGCTCGGCCGCCAGGCGACGGCGGAGAGGGGGATCGGCATTCAGTTCCAGCCTCGCTCCGCGTCGAGGTATTCGCGCACCACATACAAGTCCGACACGCGGCCGCCGAGCATGCGATCCAGCGCGGTCGTGCCGCCGAACAGCGGCGCAGCGTTGGCGCGACGCACCCAGGCATCGGCCTGATCGTCATTCGGGAAGAGAATGTGGAGGGCCTTGTAGATGCCCAGCAGGTAGCTGATCCGCTCGAGCACGTCGGCGGGCACCGAGCCGGCACGGTCGCGCTTCCAGCGGAAGAACGTCGATCGGCCGGGAGTGCCGAGCAATCGCCGTTCCTGCTCGGCGCTCAGCCGCCAGCGATCGGCGATGTTGAAGAACGCCTTGAGGGCCGGGCCGGCCAGGTCACGGCGGGCCGGCAGGGAGAGGTGGACAGCGTTCGCATTCATGCGATCCTCCAGAAGTGCCAAATGAGCACTCTGTTGCATTTATAGTCCCAATAGGGACTTTTTGCAAGTGGCCTATCCCCTCGGAAGGCGGGGCTTGGCCGCGGCGATGTCAACTTAGACAGGGGCATTCAGGTTGACAGCCCCTATCCCCGCTTCCCAGACTGCCGGCTTCGTTCCATCGCCTCGCCCACCCATGCCAGCCATCGACGCCGCCAGCAGCCACGACCACAAACCTGACCATGCGGGCGCGCTGCGCCACGACTGGACCCGCAGCGAAGTCGAGGCCCTGTTCGAGCTGCCCTTCACCGAACTGCTGCACCGCGCGGCGACGGTGCACCGCCAGCATTTCGACCCGGCCGAGGTGCAGGTCAGCACGCTGCTCTCGGTGAAGACCGGCGGCTGCCCGGAAGACTGCGCCTACTGCCCGCAGGCGCAGCGCTACCACACCGGTGTCGAGGCGCAGAAGCTGATGAGCACGGAAACCGTGCTGGAGAAGGCGCGCCAGGCCAAGGCGGCCGGCGCCTCGCGCTTCTGCATGGGCGCGGCCTGGCGTTCGCCGAAGGATCGCGACATCCCCAAGGTCGCCGCGATGATCCGCGAGGTGAAGGCGCTGGGCCTGGAGACCTGTGCCACGCTCGGCATGCTGAGCCAGGAACAGGCGGGCGCGTTGAAGGCCGCTGGCCTGGACTACTACAACCACAACATCGACACCGATCCCGAGTACTACGGTTCGATCATCCACACCCGCGAGATGCAGGATCGTCTCGACACCCTCTCGCACGTGCGCGACGCCGGCATGAAGACCTGCTGCGGCGGCATCGTCGGCATGGGCGAGTCGCGCCGCCAGCGCGCCGGGTTGCTGCAGACGCTGGCGACGCTGCCAGCGCATCCGGATTCGGTGCCGATCAATCGCCTCGTGCAGGTGGAAGGCACGCCGCTGCACGGGACGGTGGAACTGGATCCGTTCGAGTTCGTGCGCACGATCGCGATCGCCCGCATCCTGATGCCGAAGTCGATGGTGCGGCTGTCGGCCGGTCGTGAAAGCATGAGCGACGAACTGCAGGCGCTGTGCTTCGCCTCCGGTGCCAACTCGATCTTCTACGGCGAGAAGCTGCTGACCACCGGCAATCCCGACACCGAGCGCGATCTCGCCCTGTTCGCGCGCCTCGGCCTGCGGCCGATGCAGGTGACCGTGGACGCGGATGGCCATGACCATGCCGGCACGGTGCATGCGGAGATCCTGGAACTCGAGATCCTGGAACCCAGCACCCTTGAATCCAAGGCACGCCCCTGCGCGGCGTGACCGACTGGGTGGCGTGCCTTCCGAATTACGACCGTGAACAACTCCCTGTCACGGTCGGAATGACACACTGACCTTCCCGCTCAGCCAGCCGATCCGATCATGCCGCGGCCAGACCTGCACACCCGCATTGCCCAGGCGCGCGCGCAGCGCATCGACGCCGGCCGTCAACGCGTCCGCCGCACGGTGGCGCGCCGTGACGGCGTGCGCTGCGAAGTGCTCGATCGCGATGGCAAGTCGCGCTGGCTGGTGAATTTCTGCAGCAACGATTATCTCGGGCTCTCGCAACACTTCGCGGTGGTGAACGCGTTGCAGGAAGCCGCTTCGCGCCACGGCGCCGGCGGCACCGCCTCGCACCTGGTCTGCGGCCATCACGCGCTGCATGAGGCGCTGGAACGCGAACTGGCCGACTGGATCGGCGCACCGCGCGCGCTGCTGTTCGGGAGCGGCTACACCGCCAATCTCGGCGTGCTGCAGGCGCTGCTCGGCGAGGACGATGTCTGCGTGCAGGATCGCCTCAACCACGCCAGCCTGATCGATGCCGCGCGCCTGTCGGGTTGCCGGATGCGCCGCTATCCGCATCTGGATGCCGAAGGCGCGTTGCGACAACTGCGCACGGTGCCGGAAGGTGCGGCGATGCTGGTCTCCGATGGTGTCTTCAGCATGGATGGCGATGTCGCGCCGCTGCGCGAACTGTCGCTGGTGGCGCGCACGCAGCGCGCCTTGCTCTACGTCGACGACGCGCATGGCATCGGTGTGCTCGGTCCGGACGGACGCGGCAGCGTCGCCGACGCGAAACTGTCCAAGGGCCAAGATGGTGTGCTGCAACTGGCCACGCTCGGCAAGGCGCTCGGCGGCTACGGCGCGGTGGTGCTCGGCGCGCAGGACGTGATCGAACATCTGGCCGAAACCGCCCGCCCCTACATCTACACCACATCCCTGCCGCCGGCACAGGCGGCGGCGTCGCTGGCGGCGGTGAAACTCGCACGCACCGAACACTGGCGCCGCGACAAACTGCAAACGGGCATCGCGCACTTCCGCCGTCTCGCCGTCAGGCATGGCCTTGAACTGCTGCCTTCCGACACGCCGATCCAGCCACTGCTGTGCGGCAGCGACACCCGCGCCGTCGCGATGGCGCAGGCATTGGAAACGCAGGGATATTGGGTGGCCGCGATTCGTCCGCCCACGGTGCCGGAAGGCCGCGCGCGCCTGCGCGTCGCCTTGTCCGCGCTGCATACCACTGCCGATATCGAAGGTTTGGTCGAGGCGCTGGCGCGCGCGAACGATACGGTTCGCGGTGTCGACATCAGCGGCGACGCGTCCGAGCCAACGCGCCTCGGGATGGCAGGGCACCCGGAACACGATGTCGCCAGAAACTGATCTCGCCCGTCTGCTGGCCGGCTTGCAGGTGCGCGTGCGTGAAGGCGAGTACGTCTTCGTCACGCGCGCCGACGCGGATGCGGCGCTGGCATCGCGGGCACAGGCGAGCGTGCGGGAAGACGAGGGCGTCGCCTACGTGCTGTCGCGCGCCGATGCCGACGCGCACGGGCTGCCCTACGATTTTCGCGCCGCCTGGCTCACGCTCGGCGTGCATTCCGCGCTGCACGCCGTCGGTTTGACCGCGGCGGTGTCGGCGGCGCTGGCCGCACGCGGCATTGCGTGCAACGTGCTCGCCGGTTTTCATCACGATCATCTGCTGGTGCCCTCCGAACGCCGCGACGAAGCTTTGGCGGCCCTGGCGGAATTACAGCAGCACGACGCGGTCTGATTCTTCCATGCAGTCGCGCTCGTCATTCGATCAGAACGAACTCGCCGTCCGGCGCAAGGCCTGGCTCGCGTTCTCCGAGTTGTATCTCGACAACGAGGCGCATTATCCGAGCATCGCCGACGCATTGGCGCGTTCGCCCTATTCCCTGGAAACGCTGCGGGACATTCTGCAGAACGAGGTGCATCCGGTGGTGTGTTTCAACTTGCTTTCGGTCGCCGGCGAGTGGGCCGGCTTCGATGAGGGCGTGCTGTCCGCGAGGATCGAGCGGCGTCTGTCGCGGCCGGTGTGGCTGCGATGGTTGCATGTGTATCCGGCGATGCGCGGTTTTGTCCGGGAACAGTGGAACAAGCTGGAGCCGCTGGTGATCACCGCGCGGACATCGGCATGAGCGCGCCCCTTTACATCGAAATCACGGGCGAAGGCCCGCCGCTGGTGCTGCTGCATGGATGGGCGATGCACGGCGGCGTGTTTGCGCCGCTGGTCGCGCGCCTGCGCGCACACTACACACTGCACATCGTCGATCTGCCGGGGCATGGGAACAGCCGTGACAGTGCGGTGCCATTGACGCCGGAGGATTGCGTCGCCGCGATCATCAAGCAGGTGCCTGTGGCGCCCTGGTGCGGCTGGTCGCTGGGCGGCCTGATGGCGCTGCATGCCGCGGCCACGCGCGCGGCTTCGGTGCCGGCGCTGGCGATGTTGTGTGCAAGTCCGCGTTTTGTGCGTGCGGAAGAAACATCTGGCGATAATTGGCGCTACGGCATGTCACCGGAGATCTTCCGCGATTTCGCCACCGGTCTGCGCGAGGATTATCGCGGCACGCTCGATCGCTTCATCGCGCTTGAGGCATTTGGTTCCACCGACGCCAAGGGTGAACTGCGCGCGCTGCGTGCGGAACTGTTCACGCGCGGCGAGCCCGCGGCGCACATCCTGGCCGATGGGCTCGAACTGCTAGAAACCGCCGATCTGCGCGCGGAACTGCCGAGACTGACGCAACCTAGCCTGTGGATCGCCGGTCGCCGCGATCGTCTCGTCGATCCGCGCGCGATGCGCGAGGCGGCCGTACTCGCGCCGCACGCGCGCTTCACGCAGATCGAGCATGGCGGACATGCGCCGTTCCTCACTCAAGCCGATGAAGTCGCGGCATTGATCGAAGAATTTCTGCGCGCATCGCTTTTCGCTCCTCGCCCTGCGATTGCAGGGGAAGGTGGGGAGGGGGCAAAGCCATGAACGACGTCTTCGACCACCGCCACGTCCGCCGCGCCTTTTCGCGCGCCTCGACCAGTTATGACGCGGCCGCCCAGTTGCAGCACGAGGTCGAGAGCCGGTTGCTGGAATCGCTCGATTATCTCGACGATCGCGTCCCGGAGGTCGTCGTCGATCTCGGCTGCGGCCCCGCGCGCGCGGCCGCGCACATGCGCAAGCGCTGGCCGCGTGCGCGCGTGATCGCGATCGATCTCGCGCTGCCGATGTTGCAGCAGGCGAAACCGCGCACCAGTTGGAATCCCTTGCAGAAACCCATCGATCGCATCAACGCCGATGTGCGCGTGCTGCCGCTTGCGGACGGCAGCGTCGACGTGCTGTTCTGCAATCTGTGCCTGCAATGGGTCGACGATCTCGGCGCCGTATTCGCAGGCTTCCGGCGCGTGCTCAAGCCCGACGGGCTGCTGCTGTGCTCCACCTTCGGCCCGGACACGCTGTACGAGCTGCGCGAGGCTTTCGCGCAGGCCGACGCCGTGCCGCATGTCAGTCCGTTCGCCTCGATCGCGGAGTTCGGTGATGCGCTCATGCACGCCGGCTTCCGCAATCCGGTGCTCGATCGCGACGACTTCGTCAGCGGCTACGACGATCTGCCCGCGCTGATGCGCGAGCTGCGCGCGATCGGCGCCACCAACGCGCTGGCCACGCGCCGGCATACGCTCACCGGGAAATCGCGCTTCGCTAAGGCGAGTGCCGCCTACGACGAGATGCGCACCGATGACGGCCGCCTGCCAGCGACCTGGGAAGTGATTTACGCCCAGGCCTGGGCGCCACAACCGGGGGCGCCGATTCGCGAAGGCGGATACGACGTGGTGTCGGTGCCGGCATCCGGTATTCCGGTGCGGCGGCGCTGATGTGGTTTGGACGGGCTGTTAGTGCTCGTTGGTGCGATTGACCAGTAGCGTGTAGGTGAACGCCATCGGCCATACAAATAGGCAACTCAAAAACCAAAACCAGCTGCCTGCAAAGTAGGCGCGCCGCATCGCCACAAACATGGTTGCAAACACGAGCAGAGGGAGAACAAGGACAAAAACCTTTTCCCATAAGTTCATTTCACTGCCGGCAAGGACGCCATCAGTCATGCGAGGCTGACCGGAAATGAGCCACAAATAGCCACCTGCAGCAATCAGAAATCCTAAAGCCAAATATGGAATGGCATTGTCCCGATTCATTGCCGTATTATTTTTTTTCGGGAGAGGTTTTTTTATCGCCGGTGTTGGTATCGAGCAGGACATATTCGCCATCGCGGCCCCAATGCGGCGATTGCGTATCCAGTTTCACGCAAGGACGCCCGCCGCAGGACGTGATGCCCACGCGCGAATAAGCCTCGAGCACTTCCGCCTGCATGCGCACCGCCGCGGCGCGTTCGCGCGCTTCGTGATACTGCTGCCACTGGAACCAGGTCAGCAGGCCGCCGCCGAGCAACAGCAACGCCAGCACGCCGCCGACGGCGGCATACGCCAGCCAGATCAGCCGCCGCACGTGCGCGGCCGCGGTTTCCTGGCTCTGGGCCATGGCCTTGCTCGCGTTGCCGAGCTTGGACGAGGCGGCGGTGATGGCCTGGTCGTATTTGGCCGTGCCCTCGGTCATGGCCGAATCCATGCCTTCCTGCACCAGCTGGGAGACCCGGGTGCCGGCATTGCTGACCACTTGGTCAACATCGTGGCGAATCTGGTAAATCGCCTCTTCCAGCGCCGTCACCGCCTGCTTGTGCTCCTGGACGGTGGCTTCCGAGCGCCGCTCCAGGGTTTCGGCCAGCAGGGCCAGCCGCTTGGCAGTTTCTACAAGTGTCGAAAATTCCTGATCCATCGCCAGTCCCTCGGTCCGGTGGCCGAGATTATCCGGTATTCATCCCAAAGTCCGAGAAAATCGGTTGTTTCCCGCGGTTAACGGGAGTAGATTCCGCCGCCACCATCCAAAGACTAAGGAGAGTAACGATGGCAGAGCCCCGTTTTACCGATAAAACCCTCTATGGCGCGAGTGGACACCCGCGCTCGGTGGACATCGAGCAGGATAAGCTCGGTGACTGCTACTTCGTTTCCCCGCTCGGTTCGCTGGCCGAACAGCAGCCGGGGCGGCTCGAAAACGCGATCAAATACAACGCCGACAAGGGCACTTTCACCGTCACCCTGTACAAGGAAGAGAGCACTGGCTTCCTGGGGCTGGGAGACAAGGTGACCAAGCCGGTCAGCATTGAAGTGACGCAGGCCGAGCTCGAATACAACATCAAGCGCCAGGGCGGCAGCACCGTCGACAACAATCCAGGCAGCAACGGCCCGGTTTGGCCAGCTGTCATGGAAACCGCCTTTGCCAAGATGCACGACTCCAATGCGAAGAACGGCCTGGAAGAAGGCTTCGAGGCGATCCGTCATGGCGGCTGGCCGCGCGATGCCTTGTTCACGCTCACCGGCGTGAAGGGCGAGACGGTGATGGCCTCCGACGTGAAGGACATGGGCACCGAAGACGCTCTCAAGAAGCTCGGTGGCGCGCTGGCGGATCATCGCCCGGTCATGCTGTCCACGACGCCGGAAAACACGGCCAGCTTCTTCGGCCTGATCGGCAAGGATGCGCCGCAGGACGGTCTCGCCGACAACCACGCCTACATGGTCGAGAAGGTCTACAAGGACAAGAACGGCGACGTGCAGGTGCAGGTGCGCAACCCCTGGGGCACCAACATGGGTATCGGCGAAGGCCACGACACGCCCAATGCCAGCTTCACCGTCAAGCTGAAGGACATCATGGATGGCGGCGGCCTGGGCCGTTTCGACATCGGTCCGGCGCCCTCGCAGAAACCCACGCTCGCGCAGGCGGACGTGAAGACCGGCGACCCGCAGGTCGACACGATGCTGGCGAGCCTGAGCGATCCGGCGGGGCTGAAGCAGTCCATGCAGAACCTGGCGTCCTCGCCCGCGGGCCAGCAGTTCGCTGCCAGCGGCCGCGAGCAGTTCCAGGAACAGCAGAACCGCGAGCAGCAAGCCGCGCTTACCGTACAGCCGGACGAAGCGACGCAGAACGCGACACGCAGTCCGATGAGGCATGGCTGAAGCTGCGCATCGCCTCCTTCCCGATGTTCCGCGCCGGGCGCGGAACATCGGTCAGAGGAGCGCCGCGACTGGATTCAAACCGCGTTCCGCAAACAACATCATGATGCTCCTGCTGCTGTGCGCGGCAGGCTGCACACCAGCAGCAGAGGACACCATGTCGATCAACGAAATCCCGCCTTTCTCCGTAGCGCAGCCGGTATCCGCGCAGGACCATGCCGAGCAGCAGGCCGCGTTCGTCGACGCCTTGGGCCGGCAGTGGCAGGGCAAGTACCGCATCACCGGCCAGCGCCTGTTCGTCTACGCGGCGCCGGCCAAGTGGGTGGTGCTGGACAAGTTCGTGGACAACCACGTGCAGGACAAGCTTGGCGGCAAACGTGAATACGACGAGCAGAACCTCCCCGGCGTGTCCGCGGCGGTGGTCTGGAAGATCGGCACGTTCCGCACCCACCGCGTCGCCGTGGCGATGGCCGACACGGCCCTGCCGGACGGCGGTACCCTGTTCGGGTATTTCGAGGTCGAAAAAGATTAAAATCCACCCCGTGCGCATTCAGGATCGATTCGCGCCGTCATCACCCAACGACTAAGACTAAGGAGAGCAACGATGGCAGACCCCCGTTTCACCGACAAAACCCTGTATGGCGCGTCCGGGCATCCGCGCATGTCGGACATCAATCAGGACTCGATCGGCGACTGTTATTTCGTGGCGCCGCTCGGCGCGCTGGCCGAACAGCAGCCCAGCCGTGTCGAGAACGCGATCCAGTACAACGCCGACAAGAACACCTTCACCGTCACGCTGTACAAGGAAGAGGGCACCGGTCCGCTCGGCCTGTTCGGCAGTGAGGTGAAGCCGGTCAAGATCGAAGTGACGCAGGCCGAACTCGAATACAACCTCAAGCGCGGCGGCGGCAGCACGGTCGACAACAATCCCGGCACCAACGGCCCGATCTGGCCGGCGGTGATGGAAACCGCCTTTGCCAAGATGCACGACAGCGATCCGAAGGACGGCTTGAAGGAAGGCTTCGATGCGATCGAAGGCGGCAAGTCCTACAACGCCAACTTCGCGCTCACCGGTATCAAGAGCGAAACCGTCAGCGCCTCCAGCATCGACAGCATGGGCATGGACGAAGCGCTGAAGAAGATCGACGGCGCCATGAAGGAGCATCGTCCGGTCTCGCTCTCCACGGATCCGGAAAAGACCTCGAGCCTCTTCGGCCTGGTCGGGACGGATGCGCCGCAGGACGGCCTCGTCGACAACCACGTCTACATGGTCGAGAAGATCTACAAGGATACGAACGGCGACGTGCAGGTGCAGGTGCGCAATCCCTGGAACAGCAACGCGGGCGTCGGCGAAGGCCACGACACGCCCAATGCGAGCATCACGGTGAAGCTGAAGGACATCGTCGACGGCGGCGGCCTGGAGATGTTCGACATCGGGCCCAAGCCGAGCGAGAAGCCGACCCTTGCACAGGCGTCGACCGGCGACCGTCACGTCGATGCCATGCTGGCGAGCCTGGACAATCCGGCGGCGATGAGGGAATCGATGAAAACGCTGGCTGCCTCGGCCGACGCCCAGGCGTTCGTCGCGGATGGTCGCGCGCAAGCCGACAAGCAGCAGGCAGCGGAAGTGAAGCCGGTCGAGCCGGCACCGACGCAAACCACACCGGCGATGCGTATGTGAACGATTGTTCGTTCATGCGCCGGGCGCTTGAGGAGTTGAGATGACCCGTTCCACGAAGAACAGCCCGATCCTCTTCTGCCGGAGACTCCTCTTCTGGCAGAGCATCGCGATAGCCCTGCTGCTGTGCGCGGCAGGTTGTACGACGGCAAAGGACACCACCATGTTGATTGACGAAATTCCTCTCTTCTCGGCGGGCAACCCGATCGGTGAAGGGCAGTACACCGAACAGAAGACCGCATTGATCCAGGCGCTGGAACAGCACTGGCAGGGCAAGTATCGGGTCGTGGGACAGCGCTTCTTCGTCTATCCGGCGCCGGCCAAGTGGGTGATCCTGGACAAGTTCGTGAGCAATCACGTCCAGGACAAGATGGGCGGTTCGCCGGAATACGACGAGCACGGCGAGCCGGACATCCCCGGTTTCACCGCGGTCGATGTGTGGAAGATCGGCATGCTGCGGCCGCGCTACGTCGGCGTCACCATGGCCCATCAGCCGCTGCCCGACGGCAGTGTGCTCTACGCCTACCTGGAAGTGGAAAAACTGTAAGCGGAGGCGCCACGCATCGGCGCGGCGCCGGCCGAAGTGTGTTCATCGAGGTCTGCGTAGACTCGCCGTGTCTTCAGTCGATACGAGCGGCGCGGCGATGCGGAAATCCTTGCGAATGATGGGGGCTCTGTTGGCCGCGTGCGCGGTCCCGGCGACCGCCGCCGCGCAGAATTACGTGGTCGATCTCTCGCAGGTCGACCCCACCGCGATCCTGGCCAGTGCCGGCGACGTGCTGATGCGCGCGCCGGACAGCGCCATCGACGACCTGTTCCAGGCCGCCCATCAGGCCTCGCAATCGCCGCGCGACGCATCGACCTTGTGCGCGCTGTTCGATCCGCACGCCGATCGCAGCTTCGAGGCGCTGGCCGCCACCGCCAACCGGCTCGGACAAGCCAGCCGCGAACGCTTCGGCACGGCCCTGCTCAACATCGCCGCCGTCGGCTTGCAGGCGCCGCGCCAGCCCTTCGATGCCGCGGCCGCCACCAAGACGCTCAAGCAGGCCGGCGTCACGGCGATGCTGCTGCACGACGATTTCATGCTTGGCATGACCGCCTCCGGTGCCGACCAGCCCAGCCGCGACGCGCGCTGTCGTTCCTTCGGCTGGATGCTCGATGCGCTCAAGGACGTGCCGCGGCCGCAGCGCGCCGCGGCGACGCGCCTGATGCTCAACGAAGGGTTGCAGCAACTCGCGCCGCGCTAGCGCTTGTCCGTCAGCAGATCGCGATGGAAGAAGTAGACCTCGCGCAACAGGAACTGCCAGCGCGTGCGGAAGCTGCGGAAGCGGCTGCTCGGCGTGGGTGATCCGAGCGCATCGATGCCGAGTTCGCGGCATAGGCGCAGCGCGCGCGCCATGTGCAGCGGGTCGCTGACGATGATCGCGCGATGCAGATCGTGCTCGCGCATCAGCGCGCGGGTTTCGACCAGATTGGCGTAGGTGGTGCGCGAGCGCTTCTCGATCAGGATCGCGTTCGCGGGCACGCCGTGCTTGATCGCATAGCGGCGCGATACTTCCGATTCGGCGAAGCGCGCGCCGGTGCCGAAACCGCCGGTGAAGATCAGCATGGGAGCATTGCCCGCGCGATACAGCGCGATGCCGTGATCCACGCGCGAAGCCAGCACGGGCGAGGGCACGGCATCGTAGGCGGCCGCGCCCAGCACCACGACCGCATCGGCATGCACGTCGGATCGCGCGGCCTGATCGCGTTCGCCGACATAGATGATCCACGCCGCGACGCCGACCAGCCACAGCACGGCTAGCATGATTAGTTTCTGCAGGAAGCCGAACAGACGGCGCGCTAGCGAACGCTTCGGTTTCATGCCGTGGCGATGGACCACGGCAAGGCGTCGAGATCGACGTTGCCGCCCGAGAGGATCAGGCCGACGCGCTGCCCCGCGAAGCGTTCGCGATTCGCGAGCACCGCGGCCAGCGTGATCGCCGAGGAAGGCTCCACCAGCTGTTTCGCGCGCTGCCACAGCAGGCGCATCGCGGCCGTGGTCGCGGCATCGTCGACAACGAGCGCTTCCGCCCGCGCCGCGCGCAGCAGCGAGAAATTCGGCGCGCCGAGCGTGCCACGCAGGCCATCGCAGATCGTGTCGGGCACGAAATCGACGACGCGCTCGCCACTTCGAAGCGATGCCGCGGTCTCGGCGGCACCGGCCGGCTCGGCCAGGAACAGCCGCGTCCGTGGCGACACCGCCTCCAGCGCCAGCGCGGTGCCCGAGGCGAGACCGCCGCCACCGACCGGCACCACCAGCGCGTCGAACGGTCCGCCGGCGTTGAGCAATTCCAGCGTCGCCGTGCCCTGTCCCGCGATCACGCGCGCATCGGTGTAGGGATGCACCAGTTCGGCGCCGGTCTCCGCCTGCACGCGCGCGCAGGCAGCCTCGCGCGCGGCGATGCTCGGTGCGCAGCGATGCAGGATCGCGCCGTAGGCTTCGATCGCCGCCAGCTTGGCCTGCACCGCGCCTTCGGGCACCACCACGTGGCAGGGAATGCCGCGCGTGCGCGCCGCCAGCGCCAGCGCGCCGCCGTGGTTGCCGGAAGAATGCGTGACCACGCCGCGCGCGGCCTGCGCCTCGGACAGCGACCACACCGCGTTGCAGGCGCCGCGGAACTTGAAGGCGCCGGCGCGCTGCAGGTGTTCGGCCTTGAACGAGAGCGTGGCGCCGGCGATCGCATCGAGCGAAGCGCTATGCAGCATCGGCGTGACGTGCGCATGTCCGGCGATGCGCGCGGCGGCCGCGAGCAGATCGGGGTAGGTGAGTGTGGTGGGATCCATGCGTCCAGCTTGGCGTCTGCCCGCGTGGCCTGTCCAGACACCGGAGGCGCGGTGCGCAGATGAACCTGCGTTCGCCGGAATCTGTCGCGGCCTGGAACGCCGTGTCGCGAATCTGTGCCAAGCCGGTTCAATTAAGCACGGATTCAAAACGGGAAGACGATGCTGGCCGCAGTTGTCCACAGGGGACGTGCCATGCTTCGCCGAATTTCCCTCGCCCTGCTCGCCGCCGCTGCGCTCAGCGGCTGCGTCACCGACTACGGTTACCGTAGCGGCGCGGGCGACTATTACTACGGCCGCCCCTCTGTCGAGTACTACGGCTACGACGATTACTACTACGGCGGCGCGCCCTACGGCAGCCTCAGCTACGGCTATTACCCGCGCGGATGGGGCTATTACGGTTATCCCAATTACTACGGCTATCCGTCGTACTACTACCCGCCGTACTACTGGCGCCACCACCATCCGCATCGGCCGGACCGCCCGCCACCGACGACCTCGCGTCCGGGACCGATCATGAGCAACCCGTTGCCGCCGAACCGTGGCGTCCGCCCGATCCGGCCGCCCAGCTCGGGCCAGCTGCCACCGAGCGTCCGTCCGCCGTTGCCGGGGAATCCGGCGCGTCCGGGTGGTTCGGATGGGTTCCGCCGGGCCCCGATCATGTCGCGCCCCACTCCCTGGCGGGGCGGGGAGCGTCCACCGGTCTCCAACGGAATCGGTCGTCCGATGCCGGCGATGCCGAGCCGCCCCATGCCCGGGATCGAGCGTCCGCGCCCCGTAGCGCCGCCTCAGGCCGCCCCACGGCCGCCGGCCGCGCCTAGAGCGGCTCCCAGAATTCAACTCCGCGACCGTGGTCGCGATCTCGAGCGCTGAGGGTGCTTGCTTCCGAGGCCGGATGGCCGCAAGCTAGACGTCTGTGACCGAGAGCGTCGGGTTTGGACGCAATCGGGCCAATCTATGTCGACTCCCGGCGGGGTAATCCGGATCCCCCCTGTTCCGCTCCCCGTCGGGCGTCGGCGCCTCTCCTCGGACTGACGCCAGGAAGGCCTTCCCCAGGCCTGTGCGCGGTCAACCCCTTGCCCAGGGCGGCGCGCAAAAGAATAGGGGCCGAATGTCCCCCGACATTCGGCCCCCGTGGCTACCCCAGTGTGCGCGTGGCCGGCCCTGTTCCATTCCCAGCCAGCGCCCCCTTGTGCGCTTGCCACACCGGGTGCATCGATAGAGCATGCAGGAAGCGTGCCAACTTCTGACGCATTGGGTCCGTTCCGCGCGAAGCGAATAGAATTCACGACGGCGCCTTCACGCAGGCGCCGTTTTGGTCACTGACATGAAGAACTCTTTCCACCATTACGACGTCATCGTGATCGGCGGTGGTCACGCCGGCACCGAGGCCGCGCTCGCATCCGCGCGCGCCGGCAGCCGCACGCTGCTGCTCACCCACAACATCGAAACCGTGGGCGCGATGAGCTGCAATCCGGCCATCGGCGGCATCGGCAAGGGTCACCTGGTGAAGGAGATCGACGCGCTTGGCGGCGTCATGGCCAAGGCCGCGGATGCCGCCGGCATCCAGTGGCGGCGCCTGAATGCCTCCAAGGGGCCGGCCGTGCGTGCCACGCGCTGCCAGGCCGATCGTAATCTCTATCGCGGTTACATCCGTCGCGCGGTGGAGTCGCAGCCGAACCTCACCATCTTCCAGTCAGCCGTCGATGACCTGATCATCGATGGCGACACCGTGTGCGGCGCCATCACCCAGACCGGCCTGCGCTTCGAAGCGCCCGCGGTGGTGCTCACCGCCGGCACCTTCCTCGCCGGCAAGATCCACGTCGGCGAAACCCAGTACGCCGCGGGCCGCGCCGGCGATCCGCCGGCCGCGACACTGGCGGCCAGGTTGCGCGAACGCCCGGCATTCGTCATCGATCGTCTGAAGACCGGCACCCCGCCGCGCATCGATGGCCGCACCCTCGACTACTCGGTGATGGCCGAACAGCCGGGTGACGATCCGCGTCCGGTGTTCTCCTTCCTGGGCAGCACCGCCGACCATCCGCGTCAGGTCTCGTGCTGGATCACCCATACCACCGAGCGCACCCACGAGATCATCCGCGGCGCCCTGCATCGCTCGCCGCTGTACAGCGGCCAGATCGAAGGCATCGGCCCGCGCTACTGCCCCTCGATCGAGGACAAGGTGGTGCGCTTCGCCGACAAGGCCAGCCACCAGATCTTCGTCGAGCCGGAAGGGCTCGACGTGGCGGAGATCTACCCCAACGGCATCTCCACCTCGCTGCCGTTCGATGTGCAGCTGGAACTGGTGCGCTCGATCCGCGGTTTCGAGCATGCGCACCTCACCCGCGCCGGCTACGCCATCGAATACGATTTCTTCGACCCGCGTGGCCTGAAGGCCTCGCTGGAGACCAAGGCGGTGAACGGCCTGTTCTTCGCCGGCCAGATCAACGGCACCACCGGTTACGAGGAAGCGGCCGCGCAGGGCCTGATCGCCGGCCTGAACGCTGCGCGCCATGCGCAGGAGCGCGACGCCTGGTCGCCGCGCCGCGACCAGGCCTACATCGGCGTGCTGATTGACGACCTGATCACCCACGGCACCAACGAACCGTATCGCATGTTCACCTCGCGCGCCGAATACCGGCTGCAACTGCGCGAGGACAACGCCGACCTGCGTCTGACCGAAACCGGCCGCGAACTCGGCCTGGTCGACGAAGCGCGCTGGCGCGCATTCGCGCGCAAGCGCGATGCCGTCGCCGCCGAAACCCAGCGCCTGCGCGGCCTGTGGGCGGCGCCCAACAACCTCGTCGGTCGCGAAGCGGTGGCCACGCTCGGCATCGAGCTCAATCGCGAGACCAACGTGCTCGACCTGCTGCGCCGTCCCGAACTTGATTACGCCAAGCTGATGACGGTCTCCGCCTTCGTGCCCACGCCAGAAGGTTCGCGCGTGGATGACGCGGTTGCCGAACAAGTGGAGATCGAAGCCAAGTACTCGGGCTATCTGAATCGGCAGCGCGAGGAAATCGCACGCCAGCAACGCCACGAAGACACCGCGATTCCCGCGGATTTCGACTACGCCGGCGTGCGCGGCCTCTCCGCCGAAGTGCAGCAGAAACTCGAACGCGTGCGCCCGCAGACCATCGGCCAGGCGCAGCGCATTCCCGGCATGACGCCGGCGGCGATCTCGCTGCTGTTGGTGCATCTCACCCGCGCGCGTCGGGCGCAGGTGGCATGAGCGAGGCGGTGGGTTCCGACACCATCCATCCGATCGCCCCGGAAAAACGCCAGGCAGTGTTGACGGCATTGGAGGACATCGAGCGTGCCCACGACGTGCGCGTGCTATTCGCGTGCGAATCCGGAAGTCGTGGCTGGGGATTCTCCTCTCCCGACAGCGACTACGACGCACGCTTCGTCTACGTGCATCGGCGTGACTGGTATCTCACCGTCAACGAGAGAACGCGGCCGGGGCAGCCGCAGCGCGACGTCATCGAGGTGCCGATCGACGCCGAACTCGACATAAGCGGATGGGATCTCCGAAAAGCACTGCGCTTGTTGTCGAAATCCAATCCGACGCTCAATGAATGGCTGCGTTCGCCCGTCGTCTATCGTGAGGACGATGTATGGGCGGAAGAACTCAGACAGCTTGTGGAGCGTTTTTATTCGCCGATCGGCGCCTGGTATCACTACCTGAGCATGGCGAAAGGGAATTTCCGTGGTTATCTGCGCGGAGAGCAGGTGCGCACCAAGAAATATTTGTATGTGTTGCGGCCGGTGCTGGCTTGTTTATGGATACGGCAATCCACGAGTCCACCGCCAATGGCGTTCGAGGAACTGCTCGAGCGATTGTTGCCGTCGGGCGATCTTCGGGAAGCAATAGACCGGTTGCTGGAAGTCAAACGCCGCAGCGCCGAAGTCGCGGACGGCCCGAGAATTCCCGAGATCAGCGATTTTCTCGAAAGTTCTTTGGCAGAACTCGAAACGGCTTCACCCGAGCTGGGCGGCCCTATCGGCCACCCGGATGAACTCGATGCGTTCTTGCGTCGCGCGCTGTCGTCCCAGCCATAACCGTCGAACCACTCTTCATGACGGGGCGGACTTCGCCTGATGCGGCGTAATGCCCATCGAAAGCTTGAACGCCCGGCTGAATGCCGCTTCCGATGCGAAACCGACGCGATAGGCAACCTCGCCAACCTTGAGGTTGCCGCTGCGCAGCAGATCCGCCGCCAGTTGCAGCCTCCAGTGCGTGAGGTATTTCTGCGGTGATGTTCCGATCAAACGCGTGAAGCGTTCGGCGAATGCGGATTTCGACATGCCCGCGATCCGCGCCAGCGTCGTCACGCTCCATGAGCCGGCGGGGTCGCCGTAGAAGGCACTGAGCGCCCTGCCGATGCGCTCATCCTGCAGCACGGCCAGCCATTTTCCATCCTTCTGCTCATACTGCGACCAGAAACGCAGCACACGGATGACCAGGACATCGATCAGCCGCGAGATCATCAAGGTTGCGCCCGGCTTGGGGTCATGCGCTTCGATCATGATGAAGTGAACGAGAAGATCGAGCCATTGGCTGGCATCACCGTCGTTCTTTCGGACGTTGATGATCTCCGGTAATCGTCCCGTGATCGAAGCGACGGCGCTGGGGTCGACGCCGAACAAGCCGGTGTTGAGTTTCGTGACAGGCTCGCGTTCTCGCGATTTCCTGCCTTTGTTCGCTTCGGAGGGCGTCTCCTCGTCGAGACCGTGCTTGGCCGCAGGATGCTGCGCGCAAGCGCTGATGCAATGTCCCTTGCTGTGCGGCAACAGGATCAGATCGCCCTCCGACATCGCGATGGGATCGCAATCGCCATACCACACCCAGGCATTGCCTTTCTCGACGTAATGGAAATATCCGAAGCCAGGTTCCAGCTGCAGTGCCGAGTGTTCGTGCAGATCGCGGATGTGAATTCTGTAGCCGCTCAGTCGCACCAGCTGCAGTACGCGCGAGAGAAGGTCCATCTCCATCGCTGTATTGGTGTTCTGAGCAAGAAATCTGTCTTTTCGAGCATGGACCTTCTTCATAGCGCCCCCTAAGTTACGACGGCATCGATCGTCGTCATCGCTAGTGCCGGGGAAGATACGACATTTGGCATGACGTCATCGATGAAATTGAACGCTTCGCGAGGATTCGTTTAAGCGACTCGCTCGCGAGCATGTTGTCGATGCTGCCATTTGCTTTGCAGCCGCATGGCGGTGCCCGGAGGAATCGATATGAAGAAGATTGTTCGTACAAAAACAATGAAGCCGCTTCTCGCAGCGACGTTCGTGCTGATGATGAGCATCGCAATCCATCCACGTGCGGAGGCGCAATCCATGACGGACAAGACGGTATCGGCGAAACCCAGCATCGTGCTCGTTCATGGCGCATGGGCGGACGGGTCGAGTTGGAGCGAGGTGATTCCGCGATTGCAGAAAAAGGGATATGAAGTGCTCGCTGCACAATTGCCGCGGTCGTCGCTGGCCGATGACGTGGCCGCGACCGCGCGCACACTGGCGCGGGTCAAGGGCCCGACGATCCTGGTGGGGCATTCCTGGGGCGGTGTTGTCATCACCGAAGCAGGCAACGCCGAACAGGTGGCCGGCCTGGTCTATGTTTCGAGCGTGCAGCCTGAAGCGGGTGAATCGCTTGGCGATCTGCTGCATCTGGAGCAGTTCGCGCCGCCTTCCGGCGCCAAGAGCCTGCAACCGGATGCCACGGGTTATTTCTGGCTCGATCCGGCCGGATTGAAGGATGCGTTCGCGGCCGATCTTCCTGCGGACAAGGTGGCCCTGATCACCGCCACGCAAGGCCCGCTGGCCGGCAAGACGCTAGGCGACAAGATCACCACCCCCGCGTGGAAGAGCAAGCCGAGCTGGAGCATCATCCCCCAACAGGATCATTCGATCAGTCCTGAACTGCAGGCCTGGACCGCCAAGCGCGCGAAGATCACTCCGGTCACTGTCGACAGCAGTCACGTGGTCATGCTCGCGCATCCGGACGACGTGGTCCGCCTGATCGAAACCGCTGCGCAGGGGGTTGCGTCGAAGAAAGCGCCGGAGTGACTTCGATGAAGCCCCTCCTGGCGTTTGTTTTGTTCATTACTTTTATTCTTGGTGCGGTGTGGGCATTCGCGCAGCCACCAAAACCGTCACCGGCATCCAACTCTGACGAGCCGAAACCCAGGATCATCGTGATGGATCCGACGCCTGGTTCGCTGGCCAAGCAAGGCGCGGTGGTCGCGTTCCGCGTGGAGAACATCACGATGTCGCCGATCTTCGGGCGCGAGGCGTTGGAGGCAAGGCCTCGCCTCGGGCATTTGCACGTCACCGTCGACGATCTGGCATGGCACTGGGTGCATACCACCAGTGAGGCGATCCAGATCAGGGGCTTCGCGTCCGGCAGGCATAAGCTGTTGCTGGAGCTGGCCGATCCCACGCACCGTGTCATCGATGCGCAGGCGGTGGAGTTCACGGTCCTGCCGGAGGAATCCGCATCACATTGATGGTCTGGTGGTGAACGAAGGGCGGCGCGACTTCGCCAGTGGCGCCGCCTGTGCCGTTACGATCCGCCGCGCGCCTTGGCGAAGGCATCGGCAAGCGCGCTGTTGAATGCCGGTTGTGCCGGGCGTGCTTGCGGGGCGTT
Organism: Luteimonas sp. GW821-FHT14E02; assembly: GCF_058803905.1. Taxonomy (NCBI): domain Bacteria; kingdom Pseudomonadati; phylum Pseudomonadota; class Gammaproteobacteria; order Lysobacterales; family Lysobacteraceae; genus Luteimonas; species Luteimonas sp. GW821-FHT14E02. The sequence goes on from NZ_JBXAPK010000001.1 coordinate 599,493, forward strand.
CTGACGCGGGCGCGCATCACGGTTGTCGCGATTTGCGCGTTGCGCATTGCGCTCCTCGCGCGGTGCCGGCGCGTCATCCAGCCGGCGCGTGAGGGCGATGCGCTTGCGCGCGACGTCGACCTCCAGCACCTTCACCTTGACGATGTCGCCGGCCTTGACCACGTCACGCGGGTCCTTCACGAACTTGTCCGACAGCGCGGAGATGTGAATCAGGCCATCCTGATGCACGCCGATGTCGACGAAGGCGCCGAACGCGGCGACGTTGCTGACCACGCCTTCCAGGATCATGCCTTCGCGCAGGTCCTTGATGTCCTCGACGCCATCCGCAAATCGCGCCGCCTTGAATTCAGGGCGCGGGTCGCGACCGGGTTTCTCCAGCTCCTTGAGGATGTCGCGCACGGTGGGCACACCGAATTTCTCGTCTGTGAACTGTTCCGGCTTCAGGGTGCGCACGAAGCTGGCGTCGCCGATGAGCTGCTTCACGTCGCGATCGCTGCTGGCGAGGATGCGCTCGACCACGGGATAGGCTTCCGGATGCACGGCCGAAGCGTCGAGCGGCTGTTCGCCGTCGGCGATGCGCAGGAAGCCGGCACACTGTTCGAACGTCTTCTCGCCCAGGCGCGGCACCTTGAGCAGATCCTTGCGCGACTTGAACGGGCCGTTGGCATCGCGATGCACGATGATGTTTTCGGCCACCGACGGTGACAGGCCCGACACGCGCGCCAGCAGCGCGCTGGAGGCAGTATTGACGTAGACGCCGACCGCGTTGACGCAATCCTCGACCTTTGCGTCGAGCGCGCGCGCGAGGCGGAACTGGTCGACATCGTGCTGGTACTGGCCGACACCGATCGCCTTGGGTTCGATCTTCACCAGCTCCGCCAATGGATCCTGCAAGCGGCGCGCAATGGAGACCGCGCCGCGCAGTGACACGTCGAGCCCCGGGAACTCTTTCGCCGCCAGTTCGGATGCCGAATACACCGAAGCGCCGGCTTCGCTGACGACGATCTTCTGCAACTTCAATTCAGGGCAGGCCTTGATCACCTCGCCGGCGAGCTTGTCGGTTTCGCGGCTGGCGGTGCCGTTGCCGATGGCGATCAGTTCGACCTTGTGTTTGGTGCACAAGGCTTTCAGCGTCTGCAGCGATTCGTTCCACTGGCGTCTGGGTTCGTGCGGGTAGATGGTGTCGGTCGCCACCAGTTTGCCGGTGGCGTCGACCACGGCGATCTTGCAGCCGGTGCGAATGCCGGGATCGAGACCGAGCACGGTCTTGGGGCCGGCGGGTGCGGCCAGCAGGAGGTCTTTCAGGTTGTCGCCGAACACGTCGATCGCTTCGGCCTCGGCCTTTTCGCGCGCCTGCGCAAACAGATCGATCATCAGGTGCAGATGCAGCTTGGCCTTCCACGCCAATTTGCATGCGGTCTTCAGCCAGGCGTCGGCGGCACGGCCGCGATCTTCGATGCCGGCGTGGCGCGCGACGCGGCCCTCGCCATGCAGATGGCCGGCGTCGGCGTCGCTGCCCGGGTCCAGTTCCAGTTGCAGGAATTCCTCGCGACGGCCGCGGAACAGCGCCAGCAGACGATGCGACGGAATCTTCGCCAGCGGTTCGGCATGATCGAAGTAGTCGCGGAATTTCTCGCCGGCCGCTTCCTTGCCTTCGGTGACGCGGGCGCGGATCACGCCGACGTCGGTCAGCCAGTTGCGCAGTTCGCCGAGCAGAGCGGCATCCTCGCTCCAGCGTTCGATCAGGATCGCGCGCGCGCCTTCCAGCGCGGCCTTGACGTCGGCGATGCCTTTCTCGGCATCGACGAAAGTGGCCGCCAGGGTCTCCGGCACTTGCGTCGGATCGGCGAGGAGCCCGTCGGCCAGCGGTTCCAGCCCGGCCTCGCGCGCGATCTGCGCGCGCGTGCGGCGCTTCTGCTTGTAGGGCAGGTAGAGGTCTTCCAGTCGTGCCTTGCTGTCGGCCGCTTCGATCTCGCCGCGCAGTTCGTCGGTGAGCTTGCCCTGTTCCTCGATGCTGGCCAGGATCGCCGCGCGGCGGTCTTCCAGTTCGCGCAGATAGGTCAGGCGGGTTTCCAGCGTGCGCAGCTGCGTGTCGTCGAGGCCGCCGGTGACTTCCTTGCGGTAGCGGGCGATGAAGGGCACGGTGGCGCCTTCGTCGAGCAGCGCGATCGCGGCGGTGGTCTGTTCGGCGCGTGCGCCGATTTCCTCGGCGATGGTGTGGGCGATCTTGCGCGTGAGCGCGACGACGTTGTGGTCTTGCATTGCATCCGTCAGCTGTGCGGCCCATCGCCGCGAATCACCGATTGTCGCAATGTGACGGCGTGCCCGAAACCCGTTGACAAGCGCGGCGGGATTGTCTTGCGTTCAGACCTTGCGCTCGACGCGCGCCGCATCCTCGTCATTGAGCCGGCGGCGCCACGGCAGCGGAATGCCGTACAGCATCAGCGCCAGCCAGGCCAGCCGGCTCGACCAGCTTTCGCGATAGGGTGATTGCAGCCCGGGATCTTGCGCGTCGCCGTCCTCGTCGAGCGCATAGTCGCCCGCTTCCATCGCGCGCAGCACCGCGCGGGCGCGTTCGGCGTGAATGTGGAGCACGCGCAGCTTCACGCCACCGGTCGCCAGCCGCCATTCCCAATTGGCGTAGGCCAGATGCTCGTCGTCCAGGTGCGCCTCGATGCCTTCCGACAACAGCCGGCCGCGCGCCAGATGCGCTTCGATCGGATCGGTGTAGTGGGCGATGGTGGTGAACATGCCTGGAAATATGCGCCGTGCGTACCGCTCGGATAGCATTAACCCGTCCTAGAGTACGCTTCCGGCCATGAAAAGCACCCTTGCCGCCGCCGTTCCCATGGCCGCGCTTGCCGCTGCCGTCCTGCTGGGGGGCTGCCAGAAAGTGGAGCCACCGGCCAGTCATTCCGAGGCCAGCGGCGACACCGTGACCGAATGGCGCGTCCCCGCCGCCGCGGGCACGGCCGAGCCGGACCTGTTCCTGGCGCCGGACGGGCGATTGCTGCTCAGCTGGGTGAAGCCGTTCGACAAGTCCCGCTACGTGCTGCAGTTCACCACCTTCGACCGCAATGGGCAGTGGCAATGGGCGCCGAAGACGATCGCCGTCGGCGCGTCGATGGTGATCAACTGGGCCGACACGCCGCACATCGCCGCCACCGCCGATGGTGCCTTGTGGGCGCACTGGCTGCAGAAGACGCGCGGTGCCGACGGGGAAGGGCATTCCTACGATGTCATCGTCAGCCGCTCCGGCGACGACGGCATGATCTGGAGCGCGCCGGTGCGTGCGCACGATGACGGCAAGCCGGTCGAACATGGTTTCGTATCGTTCTGGCCGGCGGCGCGCGATCGTATCGGCATCGCCTGGCTCGATGGACGCAACACGATCGCAGGTGGCGGTGCCGCCGGCCACGATGGGCACGGCGCAGGGATGATGTCGCTGCGCGCGGCCACGATCGATGCGGCCTCGCGCGTGCAGGATTCCGTTGAGGCCGATGCGTCGGTCTGCGATTGCTGCGGCACCGATGTCGCGATGACCGCGCGCGGCCCGCTGCTCGTGTATCGCGATCGCACCGCGGACGAGATCCGTGACATCTACGCCACGCGCTTCGACGATGGCGCCTGGCGCACGCCGGCGGCGGTGCACGCCGATGGCTGGAAGATCGCGGCCTGTCCGGTGAACGGGCCCGCCGTCGCCGCCGCGGGCGAACAGGCGGTGGTGGCCTGGTTCACTGCCGCCAACGACATGCCGCTGTTGCAGATCGCGCGCAGCCAGGATGCCGGCGACAGTTTCGCCGCACCAGTTGTGGTCGACAAAGGCGAGGCGGTGCAAGGCCGTGTCGACGTCGCGCTCGATGCCAGGCATGCATGGGTGGCCTGGCTGCGCGAAGACGCCAAGGGACAGTCGCTGTGGCTGGCGCGCTACGCACCGGATCTGTCGCGCGAACTGGCGCGCATCGAAATCGCGAAGTTGCAAGGTCGCGGTCGCGGCACCGGATTCCCGAAGCTCGCCGTGCGCAGCGGCGAGGCGTTCCTGTTGTGGACCGACGTCGTCAACGGTGTGCCGCAATTGCATGGCGCGCGAATCAAGGCGGCCGGTTAGCAACGCTGCGCGGACAGCGAGGCTGCCGCGTTTATGGTCTGGACAAGCGTAAAAAGCCGGGAAATTCGCCATATTTGCGCTCTCGCCCCTTGCCTTTCACGAAAGCGTGAGAGGATACTGATCGCGTTGACTAAGGATATAGTCAACGGCCGAGACCTTCCGGCCAGCCAGATGTTCGTGCACTCGCCAAGGACAGGATGCCGAGTGACTTCTACGCATTTGCCCGTTGTCATTGAACGCCCGCGATCGGCCATCGTCCGCGATGTGTCGTCCGTGCGCGTTTCGCCGGGCGCCTTCCTGTTGCCGTTGATCGCGGGCTTCGGCCTCGCGCTCGGTGGCTGTGCGGCTTCCGAACATGCTGAACGGCCCGCCGTCTCCGCCCAAGCTACCGCTACGCAAGCAACTTTGTCAGATTCGCAGGAGCGACCCATGACCACCGCAACATCCATCACCGCCGAAGACATCGGAAAACGCGTGCTGAAGCTGATCGACAGCATCCGCAGCGCCGACGACATCGCGCCCACGCAGATCGAGAAAGTCACCGGCATCAAGGTCGACTTCAATCCGTCGGACAAGAACCAGTACGGCTTCGGCGGAAAGCTCACCGACACGTGGTCGTACAACCTCGTCTCGCTGACCGAGGCGGACGGCTCCAAGCCGACGCGGCTGATGTTCTCCTTTGACGAGCAGAACCACGACGACGATGCCGACATGTCGGCGATCTGCGGCCTCGACTTCGACGCCTACGCCAAGGCGCTGAAGCAGGCCGGGTTCAAGTCCGAGCCGGCGCCAGGCGAGCGCAACAGCACGCGCTATTGGGACTTCTCGCGCGGCGATGTTTCGGTGCACGTATACGTGCGCGGTGAAAGCGACGCCAAGGCCGGACACACCTGCGTGACCAGCCTGATCATCAATGCGTAACGGAGACGCATATGTCCACGCCACAGGAAAAACTGGATGCGATGCTCAAGGACTTCGAGTCTCGCACCAAGACGGATAAGGAAAATCCAGGACAGAAGCTGCGCGACCTGCTCGACAAGTCGCCCGATCTGAAGCAGCGCATCCTCGATTCGGTCGACAAGGGCAATCTCGAGAAATTCAATCCGCTTCCGGCGGGAACCGGCGCGGGCGGCACCTACAACGCCGGCAGCAAGACCATCGAGCTGCCGATGCATTATTTGAACAAGGCGGACAAGGACAAGGGTGCCGCGTCCGAGCTGATCTTCGTGATGGGGCACGAGATCCAGCATTCCTTCAACCGCAATGCCAGCGTCAAGACCACCGAAACCTTCACGAAGCAGGTCGAGGCGATCGCCAAGGGCCCGTCGCCACACGACTACACGGAGGCGGTGCGAGGCTACATCGACAGCTACCGCAAGAACGAGGCCAGCGCCCACATCGGCGGATACAACGCGATCGTCTCGCAGGTGCAGAAAGACAAACCGAAGGCGACGCTGGAGGATTTCTACAACGCCCATCCCGGCCGCATGGGGGATTTCATCGAGCGCAGCGGCACCGCGCCGAAATTCAGCTATGCGCTCAAGGCCGGCCTGAGCGTGGACAAGGACCAGCACATGCCCGAGACGAAAGAGAACGTCGAGGCCATGGGCAAGTATTACTTCGGCAAGAAGAAGACGCCGGGCAACGGGTTCGGGCCGGACAAGGATCAGGATTACACCAACTATTACGGTGACAACGCGCTCAAGCGCATCGACACCATCGAGAAGCGTGTGCAAGCCGAGGCCAAGAAGGCTGATCCCAAGGCCGTCGCGCCAGTAATTCAGGTCGATCTGAAATCGCTCGGTCTCGACAAGGCGGTGCTTAATACCGGGCTGCCTTACACCGATGCCGCCGCCAAGAAGCATCCGATCGAAGCGAGCGTCGAGCCCGAGTCCAACAAGCGTCAGCGCGTCGAGGCTTCGCCGCAACCCTTGTCCGGCCCGCCGCTCTACACGCAGGCGGTCACTGCCCTGGAGAAGCTCGGCGCGGATTCCGGCATCAAGAGTCGCGAGGAACTTGGCGCGGTTGCCGCGGCGATGGCGGTGAAGGCGCAGGGCGATGGTCTGAGCCGTATCGACTCGGTGGTGAAGAGTACGAACGGCCAGGGCCTGATCGCCTTGCAGGGCGAGATGACCTCCATCGCGACTGTTCGCAGCTACATCGACAAGGGCGAGGCGGCGCAACAGTCGCAGTCGCAGAATCTGGCGCTGCTGCGGCAGAACCAGCCGCAGGGTCAGGAACTGGCGGCGCAGCAAGGTGGTCCGCAGCGCTGAGGCGATTGGATGAGGATCCGATCCCCGCCCGGCGGGGACCGGATCGTTCACAGGATGCGAACGCAACGCGCGCGCTCAAGCGATCGCGACATCCATGCCCAGGAAGCGCGCGTACTCGCGGGCGATCTTGCGGACCTGCGTGGCTTCGCCTTTCCGAAGCGTGCGCAGTTCCTGCAACGAGAGCGTGGCGCCACGCTTGTCCAGAACGCGCTTCCACAGCGCGGCCACACGACCGTCGATGACGACACTGGCGTTGACCAATCCGTTGATGCCGATCACCTGGCGATTGCTGGCGGGATCGACCGCCGCGGCACGGTCCTTGTAGGACACCAGATATTCGTCGAACGGCGGCAGCAGGAACAGGCGTTTCTCCAGCGCCGGTGCATCGCCGCGCGCGTGCCAGTGCGGGCGTCCATCGAAGTTGATCTGCGATAACCGGTCCGCGTTCATCGCCAGTCCCGCCAGCGCATCCTTCACCGTCAATCCCGACCACCAGGCGAAATCCTGCGCGGTCGCCGGCCCGCGGGCATTGAAATAGCGCCAGGCCAGTTCGGTCAGCGCCTCCTCGCGCGATTTCGCGGGCGTGGCGGGTGCCCAGGCGTCGAGCAGGACGAAGGTCGGCTGCTTGCCCACGCGCGGGCCGCAGCAGATCAGTCCTTCCTGTGCCAGACGCCCGGTAAGGTTGACACCGCACTGACCAGACGTGGAAATACCGGCCTTCTCGAATGCCGCATACAGATCGCCGCGCAACACCGCGCCGTCGCGCAGCGTCTTCTCGACGATCTTGCGGCAGCGCTTGAGCACGGCATCGTCGAGTCCATAGTCGCGCGCCAGGCGGTTCGCATTGCCGGAGATGGTGCGCACGGCGGTCAGCTGCAACAACCAGCGCACATCGCTGGCCGCAACCAGGTGCAGTGTGCCGCGCATCGGCCAGGTGCGAATCAGGCTGCGATCGGCGATCGCCCGCTCGATGTCGGCCTCGGCCGCATCGCGCATGCGCAAGCCCACCGCCCATAGCGAGCCGTAGTAGTCCTGCGCCTGCATCGCACCCATCCAGGCGACGACGTCGGCGGCATGTTCGAAGCGCGGCGCGGCGATGCCATGCCGATGCAGGCGCCATTGCAGCAGCTCGCGTGCGCTCATCTCATGCATCGGCTTACTTTTCCTTGCGCCAGTTGATCGAGCCGCGGTTCTCCAGCGTGCTCGATTCGATCTCGATGTCGAAGCCCTTGCTCAGCAAGTATTTGAGCGTGAGCACCTGCCCGGTACCGAGCAGCGACACGCCGAAGCCGACATACAACCGCGGCGACAGCTGCTTGCCGACACCAAGCACGCTGCCACCAAGCGCGCGCGATTCGCTGATGCCGGCATCGCTGAGGCCGATCTTGCTGCCGATCTGCGAGGCCAGCACGCTGCCGCCAGCGCTGAGCGCAGCCGAGGCGGCGCTGAGCTGATTGCTTTCGTCGCTCGAAAGATGCGAGGTGGAGCGGCCGAGCGCGAGGTACGACAGCGCTTCGGAATCGTCGGTGGCCGGATCCGTCCACACGTTGGCCTGCGGTTGCGATGCGCGACCAGTGACGTCGATGCCGGCGGTGATGCTCTCGGCCTCGATCTTGCGTTCGGCGCGGATGTTGAGAATTGGATCCGACACAGGACCGTTCGACCACGACAGCATGCCGCGCGTGATCTGCAGTTTCTGGCCGTAGGCGGCGTACTTGCCGCCGACCTCGAGCTGGCCGCTGCCGGTCATCTCGCGCCCCGGCCGTGCGCGCACGCGCAGTTGGCCGCCGAGGGTGCCGTCCAGGCCGAAGCCCTTCAGTTTCACGTCATCGCCCATCACCAGCGTGAGGTCGAGTTCGAGCGGCGAATCGCCGGTGTCTTCCGGGTCTTCGGGATCGAGCACCACCACGTCGGGCGAGGCGGACACGCCTTGATCGAGGCGTTCCAGATCGATCGTCGCGCTCGGCACGGTGACCGAGCCGGTCACGTTGAGCGGCTGCTTCGCGGCGTAGCGCACGGTGATGTCGGGATTGGCGACCGCATGCAGATCGCGCGTGTCGGACACCAGCACGTTGTTGCCGCGCAACTGCAATTGCAGCGGCGTCTCCTCGCCCTGCCAGCCGAGGCTGCCATTGATGTTGAGCGTGCCTTCGCCGGAACGGATGCTGCCATCGATGCGCGCGCTGCCGTCGGCGAGTGCGTTCAATCGCACGTTGCCTTCCTGCAGAACGATACCGAGCGAAGGCAGTTCGGTGCCGAAGTTGCTCAGCTGCGCCTGTCCGCCGAGCGCCGGTTGCGAGCGCGTGCCGGACAGGGTGATGCGTCCGTCGAGCTTGCCGGTGGGTTCGACGATATCGGGCGAGAACAGCTCCAGCCAGGTGAGTTCCTCGGTATTGATCGACACCGTGCCCGATAGCGGCGAATACGTATCCCAGCCGGTCGCGATGTTCGCATCGATGCGACCGCCGCCGTTGAAAGCGCTGCCAAGCGTGGCGCGCAGCTGGCGCGCGTCGAAGTCGGCGTTGAGCACGAGGTTGTCATAGCTGATCACGTCGTTGCGCGCACGCTCGCTCATGCGCAGGCCGCCGCTGGTGGAGGTCAGCTTCAGATTGCCCTGGTAAGCGTTGCCGGCCGGACGTACCTGGCCTTCGAGCGCAATCTCGCCGCGCAGGATCCAGGGACGGCCATCCTCGCGTTCGGGCAAGTAGGGCGTGGCCAGCGTCAGCGGCAGGCCGTTGCCGCGGATGCGCAGGCCTTGTTGCGGCCAGTCGGCGCTCGCGCACAGCGCGCCGGCTCCAGAGGAGGATGTTCCGGAGGAGAAGCAACTTTCCGAGAGCGTCCAGCGACTGCCATTCTGCGCGAAACGCGCGGGCGACTGCAGCCGCCATGCCGCGCCTTTCGATGGCGCCAGATGCAGCGAGGCCAGTGTGCCCAGCCAGTTGCCGTTGCGATCGCGTTCGGCATGTCCGGCGAGATCGAGCGCGCCGATCTCACCGCGTGTGCTGGCCTCGAGCTGCAGATTTTCGATCGCGCCGCGCGCGTTCACCTGCAGGCTTTCGAGCGCGATGCCGGCGTTGACGCCTTGCGCGGTGACGGCGATCGCACCGTTCGAGCCTTTCCACGGCATCATGCCTTTCACGCTCAGGCTCGCCGCCGTGTAGTCGTCGTACTTCAGGCCGCTGCCGGTGAGATCGGCCTCGACGTTCGGCGCGGTGCGCGCCCCGGTCAATCGCATTGTGCCGTGCAGCGCGCCGGCTGCGCCTGGCAGCAGATCGGCGAGTTGCAGCGGCGACAGGTTCGCATCGATCGCCAGCACGTCGCTGACCTTGCCCTTGGCATCGATGCGGCTCTCGCCGAGGCTGAGCGCGACTTCGCCATCGAAATTCGATTGCGTCTTGCCGGTGGCCGGGCCATGCATCGCGAAGACAGCGCGACCGGCGAGCTTGCGGCCGCGCAGCGTGCCGCCGAGTTGTTCGGCATCGACGTCGATCTCCAGGCCGCCATCGTCGCGCGTGCGCCCTTGGCTGGCGAGCGTGCCGTTCACCGCGCCCTTCCAGTCGGGCGCGAAATAGCCGGGGTCGAAGCCGGCGAGCTTCGCATCGATGGTCCACGACAATGACGGCGTCCAGCCGACTTCGCCCGTTGCGTTCAGCGTGCCGGTCGGCATCGTCGCGCGCAGCGACTTCAGCGTGAGCTTCTCGGCGTTGCCACGCCCGTCGAAATCCACATTCGCGCGTTGTTGTTCGCGGGTGAGCGTCGCCTTGCCCACGGCGGTCCAGTCCTTCGTGGTGCCGGCGATGTCGAAATCGGCGTTGGCACCGATCGCGGGGGCTGCATCTTTCGCGTTGGCGGCCTTGGGATCGGCGCCGAAGGAAAGATCACGAGCGTTGACCGTGAACTTGAAGTTCGCGTCTTCCGGCTTGCTGAAATCACCGCGTCCACGCGCAATGATGTGTCCGCCGAACACGTCCACCGCCAGCGGCTTGAATTCCAGCACCTGCTGTTCGAGTTTCACTTTCGACGGCTGCAGCACGACATCGAGATCGCCCTGTCGCAGCTTGCCTTGCAGATTGGCTTCGCCGCCGATGCCGTCGGCCTTGAGATCGAAGGCGAGCGGTGTTCCCGGCTCGCCGCTGCCGATGATCAACCCTGGATCGAGCGCCGTTGTGCTGGTGGTGAAATGCCAGCGCGGATCGTCCTTGCCACGCAGCGTGAGCAAAGCGCGCAGCTTGTCCGGCACGTTGCCCGAGATGGCGATGTCGAGCTTGGACAGATCGCCGCGCGCGGCGAGGCCGATGCGCGGCCTTGTGCGCGCCGGTGGCGCCGGCAGCAGCGCACTGGCGGTGAGCGACATGCGGTAGTCGTCGCGCGGGACGTAATCGCCGTGCACGCTGAAGTGGCCACGATCGCTGTCGACGACCAACTGCTCGATGTGCAGCTTGCCCTGGCGCGCATCGACGCCGCCGCGCGCGCTGCGGATGTCGATGAGCGATTCGCCCGCCTGCGACACCTTGAAGCCGTCGATGCGGATCTTGTCGGCCTGCATCGCCAGCGGCAGATCGATGTTCGGCAGCACTTCCGGCCAGCGCGGCAGTTCGAATGGCTCGTCGCTCTTGGGCAATTCCAGCGTCGCGCCTTCGATGTCGAGCGCATCCAGCCGCAGCAGCTTGCCGAGCAGCGGGCGGATGTCTGGATCGATCATCACGCGCTTGGCCGTGAACACCAGCGTGCCGGGCTTCGCGCACTGGCCGTAGGGCACGGGTTCGCCATCCTTGTCGGGACAGCTTTGCATCTCGAAACGCAGACCATTCAATACCAGCGAGCCGACGACTGGGCCTTCGGCTTTTTCCCAAGTCAGGCGCGTGCCGGCGGGCAGGCGCGCGACGATCTGTGACATCAGGAAATCGCGACCGCCCAGTGTCCACAGCAGCCAGTACACGGCGAAGGCCGCCAGCAATACCAGCGCCAGCGTGCCGAGCGCGCTGCGGATCGCGAGCGTGCGCATGCGCGCGCGCCGTCGCGCGCGCAGCTCGGCGATGCGGGCGTCGCGTTCTTCTGGAGTCGGTTCGCGCGTGTCTACCATCCGTTAGAACTCCGCTCCGATGTTCAGGCCGATCGTGAACGACGAGTCCGGATCGTTGAGGCCGCGCGCGATGTCGAAACGGATTGGCCCCACCGGCGACTTGTAGCGCACGCCGATGCCCACGCCCGTGCGCCAGTCCGGTGTGGTGCCGTCGAAGGCATCGCCGCTGTCGACGAACACCGCGCCGCCCAGCGTGTCGGTGAAGTAGCGTTCGAACTCGACGCTGCCGGTGATCACGTTCTTGGCACCGAGCGCGAACGAGTCGACACGGCGTTGCCGGCCCGAGCTGGTGATCTCGATCTTTTCGAGGCGTGGCCCGACCTCGCGATATTCGTAACCACGGATGCTGCGGTCGCCGCCGGCGTAGAAGCGCAGGCTCGGCGGCATGTCGACCAGCGCGTTGGTGAAGGTGTGGCCGAACTCGCCGCGCACGATCAGGCGATTGCGATCGCCCAGCCCCTTGAACCACGACGCGCGCGCATGCAGCTGCGCGAAGGTGGCGTCGGAGCCCACGCCTTCCACGCCCGAGCGCAGCAGCAGGAAGCCGCCGATGCCCTTGCGCGGGAACAGGCGGTCGTCGACGTCGACGTACTCGGCGCGCAGCGACGGGTAGAAGAACGTGGCGTAGCGGTACTGGATCGGCGTGCTGTCGTCACCGTCGTCGTCGGTAGCGTAGGCCCAGCGCTCGCGCAGCAGGTGCAGCGAGGCGATCAGGTTGAGATTGCGGCTGTACTGCCCGCTGCGGCTGCCGACGAATTCGATGCGGCGCGTGTCGATGTAGTCGGTCTGCTCGTCGGCCAGCTGCGCGCTGATCGTGTACCAGCCGTCCAGCCAGGCGAAGGCCGGGATGCGGTACTGCACCGTCGCCGTCTTGCGGTTCTGCGCCCAGTCGACCTGGGCCAGCGCCTTGTGGCCACGCATGTTCAGGTAGCGGCGCTCCACGCCCAGGCGGATACCGGCGCCGCTGTCGGTGCCATAGCTCACGCCGGCGGTGTAGATGCTGCGCTTGGCGGGCGTCAGCGTGACCTGCACCGGCACGCGCTTGTCGCCCTCCGGCCCGGTGATCGCGTTGTCCGTCTGTGGCTCGATGTCGATGCGGCTGAAGTAGTCCAGCGACGAGAGCGACTTGCGCAGGCGATCGAGACGGCCTTGGTGGTAGTACTGGCCTTCCTTCCAGTAGATGAGCTTGTTCAGCAAACTGTCGCTGATGATCCGCTTCGGCGTCTGCGAGAAGCTGACCGGCCCCATGTTGTAGCGGTCGCCGCTGGTCCAGACCAGATCGATGTCGGCGGCGTGGTCGGCGCGCGTCACCTCGACCCGGCGCGAGTTGAAATCGGCGTCGAAATAGCCGCGCTCGGCCAGCCGGCGCGTGATCCGCGTCTTGCTGGCCTCGTAGACCGCGTGATTGAAGATGTCGCCCTTGTGCGGGGTGAAGGCGGCGAGGTCTTCCTTCAGATAGCGGTCGTCGCCGCCTGCGCCGAGGATCGCGATGTCGGAATTGCGTACCCGCACCGGTTCGCCGGGTTTCACCGTGATGGTGACCGCCGTCCCGTTGTCACCGCGGGTGCGATCCACCTTGATCTCAGGCGCGTAGTAGCCGAATGGCTCCAGGGCCTCGCGCGCCTCATCCTCGGCCACACGCATCAGATATCCCAGCCGCCGGCCCGGAATCTCCTTGCCGATGGCGTCCTCCAGCGACAGCGCGCCGCGGACGTTCGCGGTCATCGCCTCGTCGAGGCCATGGATGTCTACTTTGTTAATTTTTGCTGCGCCTGCGGGAAGCGACGCAGTGAGGGCGGCGAGCGTGAGGAGGACGGGGGAAAGGCGCATTGCCGTGAAGCATAAAGGCTAAGGTCGGTTTCGATAACCGTCACGAACAATGGCGGTCACTTGCATAGCCCGTTAAGAAGTCGTAATTTCGAATTTGCCGCTCCTGATCCGAAGCAGATTCGGCGTCAAGGCGCGGTGATTCGAGGGGCAATACAGAAGACGTCGAAGTACTGCGCAAGCAGCGCTGGTTCATCTTTTGTGGATGGGCGGCCGCTGCCACCGACTGCTTTTCCGAAGCGCGCGAGCGCATCTACACACTATAGGTTGGGGAATCACAACATGACGAAGAAGAAACTTTTGGCCACGGCCATTTGCGCCGTTTTAGTGGGGCTGATCCCAGTCGCCGACGCTGTCGCGCAAGAACAAGCCCAGAACCAGCCTGCGGAATCGACGCAGCCGGCCCAGCCCACGGAACTCAATAAGGTCGTCGTGACGGGTTCTCTGATCCCGCAAACACAACTTGAAACGGCAACCCCGGTGGTAACGATTTCGGCGGAAGACATCAAGGCGCGCGGCTTCACGAGCGTTGCCGACGTCCTGCAGCAATCGAGCCTTTCCACCGGCGGTGTGCAGGGTGGACAAGCTTCGGGCGGCTTCACGCAAGGTGCCGAGACGGTCAGCATGTTCCGTCTCGATCCCGCCTATACCAAATATCTGATCGATGGCCGTCCGATGGCGAATTATCCGGCCCTGTACAACGGCAGCGATACGTTCAACAACATCAGCGGCATCCCGGTCGATCTCGTCGATCGTATTGAAATCCTGCCAGGCGGCCAGTCGTCGCTGTACGGTTCCGATGCGATCGCCGGCGTGGTGAACATCATCTTGAAGAAGCAGATGGACGGCGGAGTCGTCAATGTTCGCGTCGGCACCTACACCGAGGGCGGCGGCGAGAGCTATCGCGTCAGCATCGCCGATGGATTCAGCAGCGCCGATGGTCGGTTCAATCTGCTCGCTGGCGTGCAATTCGAACACAGGAATCCGATCTGGGCATCGGAGCGCGATCTGACCAAGCAATACAACATCCGGGGCAGGGAATACAGCCGGGACGAAAACGGCAGGGAGATCGCGGAATACTCGCCGCCAGTGGCCAGCCGTGACTATCTGGTCTACTCGGCGATCACGGGCGGGTACTATTTCATGGACCCGAACAATTGCGCCAATGTGACCGGGCAATTCCGTGGCACCGAGGGGCTGCAGACCCGCGCAGGGCGCGGTGATTATTGCGGCTCGTTCTATACGCCGGGCTATCGCACTCTCAGGAATGGCAAGGAAAGCGCGCAGATCTATACGCATGCGTCCTTCGATGTGAACGACAACCTGCAGCTTTATAGCGATGTGCTCTACATGCGCGAGAAGGTGGAGTACAACTCGGGCGCGAACTTCCTGTGGTGGGGAACCGGCAGCAAGTGGGGTGCCTATTACGATCCCAATCTGGATGATCTGGTCAACCTGCAGCGTGCCTTCTCGCCGGAAGACGTCGGCGGAAGGTTCGGTGACACGAACAGCGAGGACACCAATCGCTCGTATGCCGTGACCTTTGGTGGCAAGGGAACGTTCGGCAGCAGCAACTGGGATTACGACGTCAGCTTCACACGCAACGAATATCGTCTCGACGAGAAGAGCTTCGTGCGCTGGAAGGACCCGATCAACAACTACTTCGAAGAACGCGTACTCGGGCCGCAACAGGGGTGGGATCCGTATTTCGACGCATATCCTGTCTTCACGCCGAATTACGAGGCGTTCTATACGCCGATTTCCCCGGATGATTTCGCCAGCTTCACGGGCCATGTCACCAACAAGAGCAAGACCTGGGACAACATGCTCCGTGCGCAGGTCACCAATGCCTCGCTGTTCAGCCTGCCTGGCGGCGATGCGGGCCTGGCCGTGGTGGTGGAAGGTGGCAGCCAGGGCTGGGATTACTCGCCCGATGCCAATCTGGTTCCTGATCCGGTGACGCTGGAATCGAATGTCTGGGGGCTCACCTCGGTCAGCGGTGCCGGCCATCGTTCGCGCTATGCATTGACGACCGAACTGCGTCTTCCGGTCTGGGAGTGGCTCACGGTGACCGCATCCGGACGCTACGATGCTTTTGATGTCCAGGACGAGACCATCGACAAATCCACCTACAGCATCGGCGTGGAACTGCGCCCGGTGGAAAGCCTGCTGCTGCGCGGCAAGTTCGGCACCGCTTTCCGCGCGCCTACCTTGTCCGATCAGTTCCAAGGGTTGAGCGGCTATTACAGCTCCACGACCGATTACTACCGATGCTCCCAGGATGGATATCTCCCGGGCAACACCAGTGATTGCAGCTATGACAACGAGCAATTCTTTGGGCAGCAGGAAGGCAACAAGGAGCTGAAGCCCATCAATGCCGATGTCTGGAATTTCGGCGTGGTTTTTGCCCCGAACGAGAAGCTGTCGATGTCGGTGGATTATTTCCACTGGGGGCTGAACAACGAAATCGACGTGCAGAGTGTCGACCAGTTGATGTTGGCGGAGTATTTCTGCCGTTCCGGCCAGGTGGACATCAATTCGCCCGGGTGCCAGAGAACCTTGTCCTGGATCACTCGCGACGAAAACGGCGAGCTGCAACAGGTCTATACGCCCAAGGTCAATATCGCCCAGCAGAAACTCAGTGCCATCAAGGCTGATGTGAATTACGCAGTCGACATCGGCAGTTTTGGCGATCTGTTGTTCCGGGCCTCGTACAGCAACGTGCTGACCCACAAGGTCAAGCCGCTGCCGAACGAGCCGGAAATCGATCTGATGAACGACCCGTACAACATGTGGATCTACGATGCCTACGCTAAGACGCGTACGGATTTTTCTGTGAGCTGGAACATCGACAAGTGGACGACCACGTTGTATGCCAATCGCATCGGCAAGACGCCCAACTATCAGGCCTATGCCAATCGCGACATTACAGCGCCGGGCGCTGGCTGGTGGGACGCTTACACCACCTACAACCTGAGTGTGAACTACAGGCCGATCGAAGCGCTTGAGGTCTCGCTGCTGGCCAACAACGTCTTCAACAAGATGCCAACGGACCAGGCCTACAACTTCAATGGGCTGGAAAGCGAGCCGTACAACAGCGCGATGTATGACGCCTATGGGCGGGCCGTGTATCTGGAAATGCGCTACAAGTTCGGCGCGAAGAAAGACTGATTTTCGTAAAAAGTGATGCAAAAACGAAGCCCCGCTCGAAAAGCGGGGCTTCGTTTTATTCAAGCCTGGGAAAACTTAGGAAGACAGGTGCTCGATGGCGGCGACGCTGCCGAGCCGATCGGCGAGGCGCTTTAGCAATGCCAGGCGGTTGTTGCGCAGCGGCAGGTCGTCGACGTTGACCATCACGCCATCGAAGAAGGCGTCGACCTGCGGACGCAGGCGGGCGAGATGGGCGAGTGCGTTGACGTAGTCGCCGTGGGCGAGCGCGTGGCCGGTTTCGGCGTAGACGGCTTCGACGGCTTCGGCGAGGGCGCTTTCCGCGGGTTCCTTCAATAGCGTGGCGTCGACGGTGGCGGGAATGTCGCCTTCGGCCTTCTTGAGGATGTTGCCGATGCGCTTGTTGGCCGCGGCCAGCGCGGCGGCTTCCGGCAGCGTGGCGAAGGTGCCGATGGCGTCGATGCGGCGGTCGAAGTCGTAGAGCGATGCGGGCTGTTTCTCGGCCACCGCATTGAAATGCTGCACGGAGACGCCTTTGTCGGCGTAGTAGCCGCGAAGGCGGTCGAGAATGAAATCGTAAGCTTCCGTGGCGATGGCGTCGGCATTCAGGATGTGGGCGACCTGTCCCTCGTCGGCGGCATGGTCGCGGAGAAACTTGGCCGCGAAGCTGCTGCGAATCGCCGTGGCCTCTGTCGCGACTGGCGCCACGCCTTTTGAATGTTCCTTTTGCTTCTCCACGCCCTTCGGGCTCGTGGAGGCAACAGCAAGGACGGCTTGCAGTGCCGCGGCTGACAGAAGGTTGTGCAGATCGACATCGATCCCGCTTTCGATCAAGGAGCGGGCCAGACCCAGCGCGTTACGTCGCAGCGCGAACGGATCCTTGTTGCCCGTCGGCTTCAGGCCGGCCGCAAAGCCGCCCGCCAGCGTGTCGAGCCGCTCGGCGATCGCCAGCGTCTTGCCCAGCGGCGACAGCGCGATGTCGTCACCGGCGAAGCGCGGCTGATAGGCCTCGTCGATGGCATTGGCGAGCGATTGGCGATCGTCGGCGTTCAAGTCGACGAGCGCGGCATCGTGCCTGGCGTAGTAGCGTCCGGCGATGCCCTGCAATTCCGGGAATTCGTTGACCATGCGCGACTGCAGGTCGGCCTTGGCGAGCAGCGCCGCGCGGTGTGCCAGCACAGGATCGACGCCGATCTGCGGCGCGATGACTTCTGCCAGCTTAGCGACGCGATCCGCCTTGTCGGCCACGCTGCCGAGCTTGGCCTGGTAGGTCACGGAAGCGAGACCGGCGTTCATCGCGCTCAGCCCTTGCTTCAAATCTTCGTCGTAGAAGAACTTGGCATCGGCGAAGCGCGGACGGATCACGCGCTCGTAGCCCTTGCGGATTTCCTCGGGGTTCTTCGATTCGATGTTGGCGATGCCGATGAAGTGTTCGGTCAGGCGGCCGCCCTCGCTCAGCACGGGGAAGAATTTCTGGTTGGCTTCCATCGTGGCGATCAGCGCTTCCTGCGGGACGGCCAGGAATTCCGGCTCAAACGCGCAGGTCACCGCTTTTGGCCATTCGACCAGGCAGTTCACCTGTTCGAGGTTGTCGGCATCGATGCGGGCGTGTCCGCCGACGGCGCGCGCGGCCTGTTCGACTTCGGCGGCGATGCGCGTGCGGCGTTCGTCCGGATCGGCCAGGACCTTGGCCGCGCGCAGGGTTTCGAGATAGTCGCCGGGCCGCGCGATGGTGACCGGGCCTTCGTGCAGGAAGCGGTGGCCACGGCTGTCGCGGCCGGCGCGCACGCCGAACAATTCGCCTTCGACCACGTCGTCGCCGAGCAGCAGCACCAGCCAGTGCACGGGGCGTGCGAAGGCATAGTCGTGATCGCCCCAGCGCATCGGCTTGGGGATCGGCATCGCGGCGATGGCTTCGCGCAGCACTTCCGGCAGCAGTTCGGCGGTTTTAGCGCCGGGCTTGAGCGCGCGATGGACGAAGCGTTCGCCCTTGTTGTCGCTGACGCGTTCGAGTTGCGTCCACTCCACACCGGCTTTCGCGGCGAAGCCTTGCAGCGCCTTGGTCGGCTGGCCGTCGGCATCGAGGGCGACGTTGAGGTAAGGGCCGAGTACTTCCGAGCGCTGTTCGGGTTGTTCGACGGCGACGGCGGGCAGTTGCACCGCGAGACGGCGCGGGCTGTACAGCGGCTTGGCGTCGCCGCGTTCGCAGGCGACGCCGCGCTTGTTCAGCGCATCGAGCACGCCGTCGAACAGTGCCTGCGCCAGTCCGGGCAGCGCCTTGACCGGCAGTTCTTCGGTGCCGAGCTCGATCAACAGAGGACGCTTGGCGCTCATGCGCGGGCCTCCTTGGCGGCGACCGCTTCCAGCCGCTTGCCCTCGTAGAGCTTGGCCACCGCCTGCGCCAGCGCGCGCACGCGCAGGATGTAGCGCTGGCGCTCGGTCACGCTGATGGCGCGGCGGGCGTCGAGCAGGTTGAAGCTGTGTGAGGCCTTGCAGACCTGATCGTAGGCCGGCAATGGCAGGCCGAGTTCGACCAGTTTCTGGGCCTCGCGCTCGCAGGCGTCGAAACGATGGAAGAGTTCGGGCACGTCGGCGTGTTCGAAGTTGTAGGCGCTCTGCTCGACTTCGTTCTGGTGGTAGACGTCGCGGTAGGTCACCGTGCCCTGCGGGCCGTGGGTCCAGACCAGGTCGAAGACGTTGTCGACGTTCTGCAGGTACATGCACAGGCGCTCGAGGCCGTAGGTGATCTCGCCCAGCACCGGTCGGCATTCCAGGCCGCCGGCCTGCTGGAAGTAGGTGAACTGGGTGACTTCCATGCCGTTCAACCACACTTCCCAGCCCAGGCCCCAGGCGCCGAGGGTGGGCGATTCCCAGTTGTCCTCGACCAGCCGCAGGTCGTGGACCTGCGGGTCGATGCCGAGTGCCTTGAGAGAGTCGAAGTACAGGTCGACGATGTTGTCCGGGTTCGGCTTCATCACCACCTGGTATTGGTAGTAACGCTGCAGCCGGTTGGGGTTGTCGCCGTAGCGGCCGTCGGTGGGACGGCGGCAGGGCTGCACGTAGGCGGCGTTCCACGGCTCGGGCCCGAGCGCGCGCAGGAAGGTGGCGGGATGGAAGGTGCCGGCGCCGACTTCCAGATCGAGCGGCTGGATCAGCACGCAGCCCTGCGCGGCCCAGTAGGCGTTGAGCTTGAGGATCAGTTCCTGGAAAGTAGGTCCGGGCATAGCCTGCGGTGCCGCAAAACGACGGCCGGGTAGTATAGCGACGCAATCACGAAAGCCTTTCCGGATTTCCCCCATGTCCGCCCCATTTCTGATCCTCGAAACCGGCCAGCCTGTGCCGTCGATGCGCCGCCATGGCGGCTTCCCACATTGGATCCGCACCGCCGCGGGTCTCGAACGCGGCCGGGCGGTGGTGGTCGACGTCGAGCGTGGCGACGCGTTGCCGGCGCGGGAGGGGTTCGCGGGCGTGATCGTCACCGGCTCGGCCGCGATGGTCACCGACCGTCACCACTGGAGTGAACGCAGCGCTGACTGGCTGTGCGAGGCGGCGCACGCGGGTGTGCCGATCTTCGGCATCTGCTACGGCCATCAGCTGCTTGCGCATGCGCTGGGCGGCGAGGTCGGCGACAACCCGAAAGGGCGCGAGATGGGCACGGTCGAGGTCGGCCTGTCGCCGCAGGCGCCCGAGGACGCGCTGTTCGCAGGCCTGCCGGCGCGCTTCCGGGCGCAGACCACGCACCTGCAGACCGTGCTGCGCGCGCCGGAGGGCGCCGCGGTGCTGGCGATGTCCGAACAGGATGGTTGCCATGCCTTCCGCTGGGGCGATCGGGTCTGGGGTGTGCAGTTCCACCCTGAATTCAGTTCCACGCACATGCGCGGCTACGTGCGGGCGCGCGCGGATGCGCTGGGGCGCGAAGGCATCGATGCGCAGGCGGTGTCGCGTAATATCTCCGCCACCCCCCATGCGCGCCGCGTGCTGCGGCGCTTCCTCCATCGAGCGCATGCGCTCGCCGTCGCGGGTTGAACCGCCGCGCGCACGACATCAGACGAGATTCCATGCAAGTCCGTAGACAGCCGATCACCCAGGCCATTGCCTGGATGCGGCAAGCGATCAATGTCGGTGCGCGCAGTCCGCGTGCCATCTTCGGCGCGGCATTGTTGATGATGGGGGTGTTGTACCTGTCGGTCATGCTGTTGCTGTCGCCGGTCTCGCTCACGCTGAATGCCGGCAGCGATATCAATGCGGTGCTGCCCTGGATGGTGCCTGCGTATGTGGTTTTGTTCCTGTTGTTTCCGGTGTTGCTGGGCGGATTGATGCATGTGATCCGCGAAGCCGAAAGCGGGCGCCAGGCGAAGGCGAGCGGCTTGTTCGCACCGTTCCGCCAGGGGCGCGCCGGACAGCTGGCGCTACTCGGCTTCGTCCAGCTCTTGCTGGCGGTCCTGAGCACTGCATTGGTGGTGGGATTGGCTGGCGGTGAATACTGGACCAACTATCTGGCCGCGCTGCGTTCCGCTGCGGGTGGCGCCATGCCGGAGACCATGCCGGCGCCCAACAATCCAGGTCTGATGACGCTGGTGCAGATGGTCTACAACTATTTCAGCTTCGCCCTCACCCTGCTCGGAGTTCCGCTCATCCTGTTCTCGAAATTGCCGGTGACGGAGGCCTTGCGCGCGGCCCTGCGCGCCACGCTGGTGAATTTCCCGGCCAATTTCCTGGCAGGGGCGATGTTTTTTGGAGGCTCCCTGTTGCTGGGGATGTTCGCGGTGGTCTTCGTCCTGATCGCGGTGTGGATCGGCGGTCTCCTGCATCCGGCCTTCGGCAGTCTGCTTGGCGTCGTCATCCTGATCATCGTGGGGATGGTGCTGCTGGTGGTGCTGACCGGCGCCGCATATTTCGCTTGGCGCGATACGTTCGGTGAGCAGGACGATGCGCCACCACCGGCGCGTGGGCCCGGGGGCTCGATCGGAATCGAGGTCTAGCTAGAGCGCGCTTTCGATCGCCGCGTTAAAGACCGTATTGGTCACGATGACCAAGGCGACGGTCAGCAGCACACATGCCAGGAGTTGAGCACCGATCCACAGCGCCGCCCACGTCGGCATGTCCCGATGCCGCTGCACCACGCGCGTGGCGGACATCCGGTCATGCAGCGCGAGGTAGCGCGGCGGCAGTGCCGCCATGGCATGGCCGAGGTTGAGCGTGAGCCAGGACAGGCTGCCTGCGAGATGGCGGCCGAGCGCGCGGGGCACGTCGATGCGCAATCCGGAAGCATCGGAGACCTGCAGCCGCAGCGCGCGCTGCCCGGGCGTGGCCTGGCGCGCGGAGGCCTCGAAGGCGACGTGATACAGCGCGCCGAGCGCCGCGAAGACGAGAATCGGCGGCCATAGCAGCGCGAACACGTCGTACCGCAGCGTCTGGATCGCGCCCCATAACGTGGGATCGAAGAGCCAGCGCGAGACCAGTTCCGTGGGCGGCGCGCCGGCGTCGATCGCGTCGGTCATGCTGCGCACGATCTGATGCAGCAGGGTGATGTAGTCGGCGGACACCGCCGACGCGGCGGCGCCGAGCTTGCGCCACAGCAGCAGCACTGTTGGCACGCCAATGATCGCGGCATCGAGGGACCAGGCCGCGTAACGTCGCCAGAATCCTGCGGGCGTCATCGGCGACGGGTCAGTGGGCGCGTTCGTCTGCGGGTGCGTCGGACTTCGGCGCCACCAGACGCGAGGCCATGACCCCGGCTTCGTACAGCAGCATCATCGGGATCGCCAGCAACAGCTGCGACACCACGTCCGGCGGCGTGATCACGGCCGCCAGCACGAAGATCGCGACGATGGCGTAGCCGCGCCATTCGCTCAGCTGCGCCGGGGTCACCCAGCCGAGCAGGACCAGGATCACCAGCGCCACCGGCAGCTCGAAGCTCGCACCAAAAGCAAAGAAGATCACCAGCACGAAGTCGAGATACGCGCCGATGTCCGGCGTGATCGAAACGATGTCCGGCTTGAAGTGCAGCAGGAAGGTGAACACCGCCGGCAGCACCAGGAAATAGGCGAAGGCGCAGCCGGCGTAGAACAGCGTCACCGACGAGGCCAGTAGCGGCATGGCCAGCCGTTTCTCGCGCTGGTACAGGCCGGGCGCGACGAAAGCCCACAGCTGGTACAGCAGCCACGGCATCGCCACGAACAGGGCGACGAAGAAGGTCAGCTTCACCGGCGCGAAGAAGGCGCCGGCCGGGTTCATCGCGATCATCTGCTGCCCGTTGGGCAGGCGCGCGATCAGCGGCATGGCCAGCCAAGTGTAGAGCTTGCTGGTGAAGGGCAGCAGCGCCACCAAGATCACCACGAGACCGACGACGCCACGCAACAGGCGCGCGCGCAACTCGATCAGATGGCTGATCAGCGAGGTTTCGCTCTCGTCGATCTCAGGCGTGCCGGACATCGTCTTTGGTTTCCGGCAGCGGAGTTTCGGCGGGTGGATCGCGATGATCGGTGGGCGTCACCGCCACCGGTGATTCCTCGGGTGGATGCGCGTCGGGGCGTGCGGGGTCGAGGCTGGCGGAGCTGCGGATCTCGTCGAATTCCTTGCGCGCCTCGGCATCGACGGAACGCACGCGCGCGTCAAGGTCGCGCATCGCGGTTTCGGTGTCGCGCATGCTGCGCTTGAGTTCCTCGGCGGCCAGCTCGCGCTCCAGCTCGTTCTTCACCGACGACCATTGCGCACGCGCGCGGCGCACCCACAGGCCGGCGAAGCGCGCGGCCTTGGGCAGGCGCTCGGGGCCGAGCACGATCAGCGCGACCACGGCGATGACCACGAATTCGGGGAAATCGATGCCAAACATTCAGAAGCCAGTGAGTGTAATGAAGGTTCGGATGCCGGCAAGGTTGATCGAAGTGACTCTCGCGTGGCACCGACTCCCCCTCTCCCTCCGGGAGATCGAAGCCGCATCAGGCGGCTGAGGTAGGGTGAGGGCGGGAGAATGACCGGTTGCTGCAGTTTCCAGGCGCAGAACCTTCCCTCCCTCATCCGGCCCTCCGGGCCACCTTCTCCCGGCGGGAGAAGGGAAAGCGAATCAGCGCGGAACGTTGTTGTCGTTGCGCTGCTGGCTGTCCGACTTGCTGTCGTCCTGGCGCGATTGGTCGCCGATCTGGCCGGTCGGCTTGTCCTCGTCGTGCATGCCTTTCTTGAACTCGTTCACGGCCTTGCCAAGGTCCTTGGCGCCGCTGGTGAGACGTTTGGTGCCGAACACGAGCAATACGATCGCGAGTACGACCAGCCAGTGCCAGATGCTAAAGCCGCCCATGGCGTACCTCGCTGTGGGTGAATGTGTCGCTACAGGATACCCCAGCGCCCGTGCGCCGTTGTGACGCACGGATGCGGAATCAGTGGGTGGCCGGCAAGGGCTCGCTGGTCGCGGGGTTGTCGTTCACCGGCTGGAAGGGCTGCGGTTGCGGATCGGCCTGCGGTGCCGGCTGCGTGGTCGTGCCCTGCTGGGTCGGCGCATTCACCGGCGCATTCAGAGGCTGGGTGGCCGTGCCGGGCGCGGTGGTGACACCGGCGGGCTGTGATCCAGCAGGCTGCGATCCGGCGGGCGCGGGAGCGTTGTAGCGGGCGGCCTCGTCGCTGGCGCGGGCGTTGCGCGCATTGCGGGCGATGTTGCTGGCCTCCTCGAGACGATCACGGAAGCCGACCACGGCGTCGGAGGGACGCTGCGGCTCGCGGCCTTCGAAGATCATGCGCGGGGTGGTGTCGCGGCCGTAGACGGATTCGTTGGCGGCATCGTCGATCGACAGCACCGCGCCGTCGAGGGCGACGCCGGCGAACAGGCCGCGGGCGCGCGACCACGACCAGATCTCGGCCTTGAGCTGGCCGTCGGTGGCGGCGGCGGCATTGCGGCCGACCGGGCCGGCGGCGACGCCGGCATCGGCGCCGAGGGTGACCTTGCCGTTGACGATCGATTCCAGGCTGCGGTCGTTGCGGAACACCAGCACGATGTCGGCCGACTGCACGCCGGCCTGGAAGCCGATGCTGCCGCCGGTGAGCTTGATGAAGCTGGGGTTCGACCAGGTGCCGTCAGGCCGCTTGACCGACAGCAGGCCGTGGCCGCGGCGGCCGCCCAGCACCAGGCCGATCTTCAGTGCGTCCGGCACCACGACAATCGCGCGGCCCTCGTCGAGCAGCTTGTCCGGAATGCCGGATTCGGGAATCTGCTGGATCGTGGTGAGCACGCGCGTGGCGTCCTGCGCGCGCTTGTCCTCGTCGGCCCCGGCCCAGGCCGAGGTGACCACGCCCATCGACAGGGTCAGGGCGGTGGCGAGCAGGGCGAGTCGCAGCGAAAGCGGACGGTTCGTAAGAGGCATGACGGGCTCCGTAAGCGGGATAGGCGTGATGTGGCAGCGCCTGCGGGGATCAGGGAGACCCTAAGCGTGCCGGTGTGAATCGATTCTGAGTCTTGCATCCCGGGTTGTCTTGGGCCGAAAGGGCTTCGCCGGCGGGATCTGCCGGGTCGTTGCCTGATTTTCAGGACTCGGCCGGCGTCCCGAAGTTCCGTGACATCGCGATGCGCGCGCCGCCGGTCCTGTTGCGCGGTGGCGATGTGAAGGACGCAGGGCCGCAAGACTGCCATCCTATGCGCCTATGCCAGCAGCTCCTGCCCGCGAAACGCCCCACGACGGCACCGCCCTCCTTCTCGTCAATCTCGGGACCCCCGATGCGCCCACGGCATCGGCGGTGCGGCGCTATCTCGCCGAATTCCTCAGTGACCGGCGCGTGGTGCAGCTCACGCGCTGGCTGTGGGTGCCGCTGCTGTACGGGCTGATCCTGCCGCTGCGCAGCCCGCGCGTGGCGCACAAATATGCGCAGATCTGGATGGCCGAAGGCTCGCCGCTGGCCGTGTACACGCGACGCCTGGCCGAGGCGTTGCAGGCACGGCTGCCGTCGCTGCGGGTGACGCACGGCATGCGCTACGGCACGCCGAAACTGTCGGATGCCTTGCATGCGCTGACGCGGGAGGGCGTCACGCGCGTGCTGGTGCTGCCGCTGTATCCGCAGTATTCGACGACGACGACGCTCTCCGTCGCCGACGCGCTCACCACCTTCTCCAAGGCGCAAGGCGCGCTCGCGCCGCCGCTGCGCATGATCGAGCACTACGCCACCGATACCGGCGTGATCGCCGTCCTCGCCGCTTCGATCCGGACGCATTGGAATGCGCATGGTCGCGGCGAACGGCTGCTGTTCTCCTTCCACGGCATCCCGCAGCGCCTGGTCGATGGCGGCGATCCCTATGCCGGACAGTGCCGGGCCACGGCCGAGGCGGTGGTGCACGCGCTCGATCTCGCCCCGGATGCCTGGACGCTCACGTTCCAGTCGCGCTTCGGCCGCGATCGCTGGCTGCAACCGGCCACTGACGCCACGCTGCGCCAGCTGGCGGCGGACGGCGTGAAGCGCGTGGACGTGGTCTGTCCCGGATTCCCGGTGGATTGCCTGGAAACGCTGGAAGAGATCGCGATGCAGAATGCGGAAATCTTCCGCGCGGCCGGCGGCGAACGCCTCGCCTATATTCCCTGCCTCAACGATGTGCCGGAACATGCCGATGCCCTCGCGGCGCTGGCGCAACGCCATTTGGAAACATGGACATGAGCACCCGCCGCAGCCCTTCGCATGGCCCAGGCCGGGTCTGCTTGCTCCTGGCGCGGCGTCATCGCTCAGGCGTGTATCGACATACACTTCTTCGCTCTTCCTTGCGCCAGGAACAATCGGTTCCCGGCCTGGGCCATGCGAAGGGCTGTGGCAGGTGCTAATGCAAGAGTTTTCCCTCGACATCCCGCTAGGCCGCATCACCGGTCTGCGCACCGGCACGCCCGCGCCGGGCGCGGCGCGCGTGCTGGCGCTGCACGGCTGGCTCGACAATGCCGCCAGCTTCGTGCCGTTGTCGGCGCATCTGTCGGGCATCGAACTGGTCGCGCCGGACCTGCCCGGCCACGGCGGCAGCGTGCATCTGCCGCGTGGCGCGGATTATTCGTTCGCCGGTGCGATGCACAGTGTGCTCGACATCGCCGACGCGCTCGGCTGGGACCGTTTTGCCCTGCTCGGTCATTCGATGGGCGCCGGCATCGCCAGCCTGGTGGCGGCGGCCAGTCCGCAGCGCATCACGCGCTTCCTCGCCATCGAGGCGCTTGGCGCTCTGCCGGAAACGCCCGAGCGCACCGTCACGCGCCTGCGCGAGGCGGTGGCGGCCACGCGCGCGCTGGCGGGCAAGCGCCTGCGCACGTTCCCGAGCCTGGAGACGGCGGTGCGCGCGCGCATGCAGGCCGGCGCGCTCGGCGTGAGCGAGATGGCGGCGCGGCTGCTGGTCGAGCGCGGCGCGCGCGCCGTGCATGCCGAACAAGGGCCGGGCGGCTACGAATGGAGCAGCGATCCGCGCCTCACCCTGCCCACCATGGTGCGCATGACCGAAGAACAGGTGCGGAACCTGATCGCCGGCATCGAATGCCCGACGCGAGTGATCTACGCCGACCCGCCGCAGCCCTACCTGCCAGAGCCGCTGCGCAGCGAGCACGTCGCGCTGCTGCCGCGCGGGGAACGGGTGATCCTGCCCGGCACGCATCATCTGCACATGGAACAGCCGGCGGTGGTGGCGGCGGCGATCGGCGATTTCCTCACTCGCGTCGGCCCTGAGTTCGACAGCGGTCTGGATCAGGGGATCGACGCGCCGCAGTCCACGGCGTCCGGGCCGTAGCCGCCCGGCCTAGCGCCGACCGCTTTGTTTGAGCTCGCCCCAGTAGCGGCGGCTCGAGGCGCAACGTTTTCCGCATCCCAAGGCTCAGGGCTAACGCGGGGCCCGCAAACGGGATGTAAACGTTTCAGCGCCGAATCAATTAACGGGATGCGAAGCAATGCACGCTAGACTGCCGCGCATCCGTTGCGCACCCACCTGTTTACGCGGGCGCCGCCAACAGCCGCTGCGGTGTTATCAAATCCATTCCGGATCGACACTTGCGACAGCTGACGTGGCGGTTTTTGCTGCTTACCCTCATTTTTCTCAGCCTTAGCCGGCTCGCGCTGAGCCTATGGCTGTGGCCGCGCGTCAGCGATGCCGGTGGGCTCTGGCCGGTCGTGTCCGGTGGCTGGCGCATCGATCTGAGCCTGCTGGCGATGGTCTGCGTGCTGCCGACGCTGCTGTCGCCGTGGCTGGGACACCTGGCCTGGCCGACGCGATTCACGGCATGGTGGTACCGGCTGTGGTGGCTGTTGTTCGTGCTGCTGGAAATCTCCACGCCGCAATTCATCCGCGAGTACGACACGCGCCCGAACCGGCTCTACGTCGAGTACCTCGATAGCCCGCGCGAAATCTCGGCCATGCTCTGGCAGGGCTACAAGGGCGAGCTGCTGGTTGCGGTCATCGCACTGACGGTGCTGGGCTGGATCGGTCTGCGCCTGCTGCCGACGCAGCGGCTCGACGCCAGGCTGAAGCTGTGGGGACGTCCGCTGGTGACGGCGCTGGCTTTCGCGCTGTTGTTCCTGGCCATTCGCGGCACGCTCGCGCATCGGCCGCTCAACGCCGCGCAAGTGGCTTTCTGCAGCGACAGCATGATCAACACGCTGCCGCTGAATTCGCTCTACAACGTGGCGCACGCGATCCGCGGCATGAGCAGCGAGCGTTCGGCGGCGGAGGTATACGGCGGTCTGCCGGAGGCCGAGATGCAGCGCATCGTGCGCGAGACGGCCGGCTTCGAGGGCGCGATGCTCGATCCGAACCTTCCGAGCCTGCATCGCCAGCAGGCGACCGTGACGCCGGCCAGTCCGCTGCACGTGGTGATCATCGTGGAAGAAAGCCTGGGCGCGCAGTACGTCGGCAGCCTTGGCGGCGCCGACCTCACGCCGCAGCTGGATGCGCTCGGCGAGCAGGGCTGGCTGCTGGCGCGCGCCTACGCCACCGGCACGCGTTCGGCGCGCGGGCTGGAAGCGATCAACACGGGCTTCCTGCCGACGCCGGCCGAAGCGGTGCTGAAGCTGCCGCGCAGCCAGCGCGGCTTCTTCACGCTCGCCAGCCTGCTCGGTCGCTCCGGCTATCGCTCGCGCTTCATCTACGGCGGCGAGGCGCACTTCGACAACATGAAGGCGTTCTTTCTCGGCAACGGGTTCGACGAGGTGATCGATCGGCCGAAGTTCGCGGTGAAACCGGGCTTCGTCGGCTCCTGGGGCGCGTCCGACGAGGACATGTTCAACGAATTGCACCATCGCCTGATGCGCGATGGCGACACGCCCAACTTCACGCTCGCTTTCAGCGTTTCCAACCACACGCCATGGGAATATCCGGCCGGTCGCATCCGCGCCAGCGCGCCGGCGGCCAGTGTCGAGAACAGCGTGCGTTACGCGGACTGGTCGCTCGGCCGGTTCTTCGCGCGGGCGAAAAAATCGCCATACTGGAACCGCACGGTATTCCTGGTCGCCGCCGACCATGACTCGCGCGTGTTCGGCGCCAGTCTGGTGCCGGTGCGGCATTTCCATGTTCCGGCGCTGTTCCTCGGTGCCGGCGTGCCGGTGCGGCGCGACGAGCGCCTCGTCAGCCAGATCGATCTGGCGCCGACCTTGCTGTCGCTGATCGGCGTCAGCGGCATCCACCCGATGCTCGGCGCCGATCTGACCCAACGCGATCCCGGCCGTGCGATCATGCAGTACGGCGACAACTACGGTTACCTCAAGGGCGACCAGCTGTTGGTACTACAGCCGGAGCGCGCGCCGGCGCAGTTCCGCTATCACCCCGAAGGCGAAAAACTCAGTCCGGTCGCGGTCGATCCGATCCTGGCCAAGACCGCGCTGGCGCACGCGCTGTGGCCCAGCTGGGCCTATCGCAACGAACGCTACGCGTTGCCGACGCCGCCGTGACATGCGCGGGCGCCCATGGCGCCCGCGGAGAAGGACGGGCTTGAGGATCCGGTCGCTACGTCACGCCACCGACAGCAATTGCCGCAATCCGGCCTTGAGGCGGCGGCCCTCGGCGTGGAAATAGTCGCGCTGCTCGCGCCAGGCCGGGAAGCGATGCTCCACCTCGCGCCAGAACGCGCGCGAATGATCGGCATGGATCAGATGGCAGAGCTCATGCACCAGCACGTACTCGAACGCCGCCGGCCGCCCCAGCACCAGCGCCAGATCGAGCGCCAGCGTGCCGTTGGGCGCGAGCGATCCCCACTGCGAGGACATCGTCTTGAGCCGGATGCGGGAAGGCCCGCGCGGCAGCGACGGCAGATAGCGCGGCAGCCAGCGCCCCACGTCGGCGCGCGCCTCGGCTTCAAAGAAATCGCGCAGCGCGCGACGCAGCGCGACATCGGTGGCGCGCTCCGGGAATTGCAGTACCAGCCCGCCGTCCTCGTGCTGCACGCGCGCGAAGCGGCCTTCCTGCCAGCGCAGCGGCACCTGTTCGCCGCGTAGCGGCAGGAATGTCGATTCGCCGCGCACCAGGGGCAGGACGGCGTCGATGTGCACGGCCAGCTGCTTGGCGAGCCAGTCGCGATGTTCGCGCAGGAAGCGTTCACCGGAGATCAGGCTGGCGCGCACCGGCAACGTCAGCCGTGCGCCGCGCTCGTCGACCGACAAGCGCAGCCGCCGCGCGCGCGGATCGCGCACGCGCAGGACCTCGACGGTGCGGCCGTCATCGAGAGCGAAGGGGACGGTATCGCGTTCGAGGCTGCGAGGTGGGCGCGTCAGCAAGCGCGATAGAACGGACATGCCGATATCCTAACCTTCGCGTTGCGACGAAGGAATCTCATCTTTGTTTCGCATCCTTGTTGCACGTTTCCGGAGCGGCCGAATTTTGCTGTCGGATTTGTGACGAAAGAACGAACGTCGCCGTTCCCGCTTGCGCGGGGATGACGGCTTACTGTTCAGCTTTTGACAACTTCAACGCCGGCTCCAGCACTTCGAACAGCCGCTTCAGCTCGCCGGCCATCAGCACGAAACGCGCATCCAGTTCGGCCCGCACGTCCTCGCGTTCACCGCCTTCGAGCTGATCGACGGCGCCATCGAGGAACTTCAGCTTGCGGATCACCAGGTCCTCGCCGAGGACGAAGGACACGTGATCATCGAGCGTGAGCGCCAGCCGCGTCACCTGCTTGCCGGCTTCCAGGTGCTTGGCGATCTCGTCGCTCTGCAGCTCCTGGTGCTGGCACTTCACCACCGCGCCGTGCTCGGCCGGGTCCTTCAATTCGCATTCTTCACCGAGCAACAGGCCGTGCGGCAGCGGCTCGCCGGCGATCCAGCCGGTGAGCACCGAGCGCGGCGCGATCTCCGCATTCAGCGGCAGCGCCGGGAAGCTGCCGAGCGCGTGGCGGATGTCGGAGACCACCGCTTCGGCGTTCTTGCGCGAGGATGTGTCGACGATGCACAGCCCGTGTTCGAGATCGAGCATGGCGTCGGTGCGCGAGGGTCGCACGAAGGCGCGCGGCAGCAGTTCGTGCACCAGGTCTTCCTTCAGGCGCTTACGCGCGCGGCCGCCGAGCTTACGGCCTTCCTTTTCCTCGATCTGCGCCAATTTCTTCGACAGCAGGTCGTTGACAACGGCCGACGGCAGCAGCTTGTCCTCGCTGCCGACGCTGAGCCAGATGGCGTTGTCGACGCGATGCGAGAGGGCCTCCGCGTCGCGGCCGAAGGGCGAGATGAAACCGCGCGAAGTCAGCTCCAGCGCGCCGACCGGCTTGAGCGGGACTGCGGCGAGGTGGGTGTCAAGTTCGGAGAGATCGAGCGAGGTGGGGAAGCGGAACAGCGTGAGGTTACGGAAGAACATCAAGAATCCTGATCAGAAGACCCGGCCCACCATCGGTCGGTCGGTTCGAGTTCGATATCGGAAGGGCCATGACGCTTCCAGCGCCACGCCTCTTCCAAGGTAAGTTTGCGGATGCCGCAGTGCTGCAGATCGCAACTGCGTGGATAGGAGCCGTCGACTAGCGAGATACCCCAGATGTCAAAGCTGTTCGGTTCCGCGCCGAGGCACAGGCAGGGATGATACGCGCAGTCTTCATAAACATCGCCGGGTTGGATGTCGCCGGGCTTCAGGCCTTCAATCGGCATCCGCGACGTGCCCCTGCGCAACCTCCGCATCGCCGTGCGGCTCACCCGCCAACCAATCATGCGCATCCGGCAACGGCGCATCGCCGCGCCGTCCCAGCGCGAGGAAATCGAACAGCCTCGGATCGCTCAGCTGCGAGGGCCGGATGTCGCCCAGCGCGCGCGCGATCTGCTCGATGCGTCCGGGCGATTCGTGTTCCCAGGCATCCATCATCTTCTTCACCTGCTTGCGCTGCAGGTTCTCCTGCGAGCCGCACAGGTTGCAGGGAATGATCGGGAAGGCCTTGGCCTGCGCGTAGGCGGTGATGTCGTCCTCGCGCACGTAGGCGAGCGGGCGGATCACCACGTGCT
The DNA here is from genome assembly GCF_058803905.1 of Luteimonas sp. GW821-FHT14E02. Taxonomy (NCBI): domain Bacteria; kingdom Pseudomonadati; phylum Pseudomonadota; class Gammaproteobacteria; order Lysobacterales; family Lysobacteraceae; genus Luteimonas; species Luteimonas sp. GW821-FHT14E02. The sequence goes on from NZ_JBXAPK010000001.1 coordinate 631,360, forward strand.
TGCCGTCGTCGGACAGCAGCTTCGGCGGCATGCCGCTGATCTTCGAATGGAAGAACAGGTTGAGGAAGAACGTGGCGACCAGATCGTCGCGATGGTGGCCGAGTGCGATCTTGGTGTAGCCCTGTTCCTCGGCGAAGGTATACAGCGCGCCGCGCCGCAGGCGCGAGCACAGCGAGCACATGGTCTTGCCTTCCGGCACCACGCGGGTGACGACGGAATAGGTGTCCTGTTCGAGGATCTTGTAGTCGACGCCGATCGATTCGAGATACTGCGGCAGCACGTGCTCGGGGAAGTCGGGCTGCTTCTGGTCGAGGTTCACGGCGGTCAGGGTGAACCGCACCGGTGCTTTCTTCTGCAGCTGGAGCAGGATGTCCAGCATCGTGTAGCTGTCCTTGCCGCCGGACAGGCACACCATCACCTTGTCGCCGTCCTCGATCATGCCGAAGTCGGCGATGGCGCGACCGACCTGGTGGCGCAGGCGCTTGCCGAGCTTGTTCAGCTCGCGGGCGTCGCGCTGCGCGCCCGGGGGGCGGCGGACGATCGGATCGGGCAGGGGCAGGATGACGCTCATGAACTCCCTATTCTACTAGCCGGCGTCTCGGTGACGGAGATCGGGGTCCGCGTGTAAGCTCAATGCTTCCGTGCCCGGACCTCCGCTCCAGACCATGGTCTTCGCCAACGACGCCGACATCAGCCGCCAGCTGATCGAGCTGAAGCTCGAGCACCGGGACCTCGACGTGGCCATCGTGCGCCTGCAGGCCGACATCGAGGCCGACGAGCTGGCTGTCAAACGCATGAAGAAGCGCAAGTTGCAGCTGAAGGACATGATCGCGCGGCTGGAGAGCGCGCTGATTCCCGACGAGCCGGCCTGAGACGGACTTGGCCAAAGCCGCGCAGGCGTTCGCCTTTCCGCCGCTGCGCGGCTGATCTTCCCGGGAACGGATGGTATGGTGCGGCCGGTCCCCCGGCCGACGCCCTACGTGAGCGAATTCCATCTCCGTCAAGCAATCCGCAATCCGTGGTGGCTGGCCGCCGGCGTGCTGGCACTGCTCGCCATCGCGACGACGGCACAACTGGGCGGGTTCGAGAAGGCCGAATCGAAGGCCAGGCTGCCGCGCCTGGCCGCCGGGCAGCGCTATGACAACGGCGCGCTGGCGGTGACGCCGCTGCGCGCCTGGGTTTCCGATCGGGAGCCTGGCAAGGATCTCTACGACTGGAAGCAGGTGGACTATCTGGTGCTGCAGGTCACGCTGGAGAATCTCATCGAGCGCAGCACGTCGGGCTTCGGTTATCCGATGAGCGACGTGGTCCTGCTGACCCCCGACGGTACGCCAGTGAAGGCCAAGTCGGCGGCCTATGCGCGGGACCACCTGCTATTGACGGATCTCGGGCCGCGCCTGCCGACGCAGGTCGATCTCATCTGGGAACTGCCCAAGGGCACGCCGATCGACGGCGGCAAGCGAAATTGGGGCGTGTTCCGGCGCGCGTTCCAGGAAAAGGCGCATCTGAATGACGAAAGCGCCTGGGTGCAGGGACCGCCCGGCGCGCGTTTCGAGCTGCCGGTGGAAGAGCGGCGTCCGCGCACGGGAGCCGGGCCTTGAACGCCGCTGCTTCGGGCGCCACCTCGTCGCGACGCTGGCGCTGGCATCACTTCGTCTGGGTACTGCTGGCACTGGCGGCCATCGTGCTGTTGCGCAAGGGCGAATCGCGCTACGAGGATCGCGATGCGCCGATCCTGCAGCGCTACACCGCAAACGAGGAAGCGCGGGGCCGCAATTTCACGGTGCGCATCAAGCGCATCAAGGTGGCGCACGCCTATCTGCTGAAGGGCGACTACGGCAAGCCGGATTACGAACTGCACACGCCGGGTGTCTGGCTCTCGGTGCTGGCCGAGGTCGAGGCCACGCAAGAGCCGGGCGCGGTGCAGGCGCGCATCCTCACGCGCGATGGTCTGGCCTACGACAGCGCTTCTTCCGACCGGCCGCGTTTGAAGGGCCTCAATCTCGAAGGGCGCGAGCTGGCCGCGGGGTTGCCCGAACGCGGCGCCTATTTCTTCGAGCTGCCGCCCGATCGCCTGGAGGGCGCGCATCTGCAGGTGTACTGGAGTTATCTGGTGCCCAACGGCGGCGACAGCCTCGTCGATATCGATCTGGGCATCGACGCCGCGCGCGCGAAGGCGTTGCTGGCCGAAGCCAAGCCTGTCCTGGATCTGCGCCCATGAACGCCGCCATCGACACCACGACGACGGCGCGCCGCGGCTGGTGGCGCCGCAATCTCGGATGGCTGCTCGGCGCAGTGCTGCTGGGCGCGTTCGCGATGATCGCCCCGTATCGCGATGCGCTGCGCGAATACGCCAAGCGCGAACCGCTGTTCCCGACCGACGTGCCGGCCGGACAGTGGGCGGACTACGCCGGCGCGCGCTGGCGTCTGCTCGGCGTGGATGCATTGCCGCCGGAAGAAGGGCCGTTGTCGCGCGAACGACCGGATGCGGCGCTGCTGGTGGCGCGCTTCGAGGTGATCGCCGCGCCCGGCACCGTCGCCAAGACGCTCAATCGTTGCCAGGGCCGGCTCTCGGATGCACAAGGCCGTCTGTGGCAAGCCAATCAGGCGTCGGTTTCGCGCAAGCGCTACCCGCAGTCGCGCGATTGCGGAAGCGACGATCGCGGCGACAAATCGTGGGCGGCGCCGGGCAAGCCGTTCCGGTTCGTGCACATCTATCAGGTGCCGCGCGCGCAGGCGGCGCGGTTGCGCGAGTTGCATCCCGAGATCGTGATGTCCGCGACCGACGAAAAGAATCCGAAGGCGCCGGAGCCCGGCCGCTATCTGCGGTTCGCGTTCTAGCGCGAGTGGCCGCTCTTCGCGGCTCGCGGCAGACCCGCGATGGCGCGATCGAACGTCGCCGCCAGCAGCACCACGCGCAGCAGATCGGTGAACAGTGCCGGCCGCAGTGTGACGGGTGGCTTGACCAACGCCGACAGCGGCTGGCCGATCACCTGCTGCCACCCAGGATCGCGCGGACCAAGCGCGAGATCCAGCAGCCGCCATCCCCACGCATCGATGAAGGCGAGCAGCTGCCAACCCACGCACAACGTCAGCAGCGCGGGCAGACCCGCACGTAGTACGAGTCGCAGGCTGTTGAGCACCGGCACGCCCTTGCTGGTCCAGCCGGCGCTGGCCTTGTCGGTGAGCTTGCGCACGGTCCAGTGCGCGGTGCGGTAGCGCCTGCGCACCACGCGCAGGCGCGCGTCGGCGGCATCGATGCGCTGCGTGCGGCGCAGGTCGAGCCCGTACACGATCGCGGTGATCGCCAGCCAGATCAGCGGCAGCACCAGGCCGCCGGCCGCGGTGGTGATCACGTCCCAGAGCGGTTCCACGACGCGCTTGACCGGCGGCAGCCACTCCGGCATCACGAACGGGTTCTGCCACCAGTCGGTGGCCGCCACGTACACCGCGCGTTCGTGCCACCAGTCCTTGGCGCGTGCGACGCCGCGCGCGATCACGGCCACGCCGACGTAGATCCAGTACGCCTCGCACACCGTCACCAGCATCGGCCAGATGAGACGATGGCTGCGCGCGGCCAGACGCTTGCTGACGTGGCGCAGTCCGAACGAAACCAGCAAGGCGATCCACCAGCCCTTGATCTGCAGGATGTTGTGGATCAGCTCCTGCTGTTCGTACCAGATGCTGAATTTGTAGCGCAGTTCGAAAGCGCGATTGATGTTCTCCAGCAGCCCCCACGCGGCGTAGTAGGCGAAGAATGGCAGCAGCGCCACCGCCAGCGACTGCGTCCACGGCCCCGATCCCCGCACCACCGGCACGCTCTCGTCGGTCAGCATCGGCAGCGACGGCCGCAGCGTCAGGAACATCGCGATGCTGCCCACCAGTTGCGTGAGGATCAGCAGTGCCATCGCCGCCCAGGCCAGCAGGACCGAATGCTCGGCGAGCTTGATCGCCGCATCCAGCAACAGGTCGTAGGCCACGCGCTGCGCGAAGAACCAGAACGCCAGCGCCGGCCAGTGCCGCCACAGCAGGCGTCCGGCCAGGCGCGGGATGTCCCACCAGGCCGAGCCCGGCGAGGCGTGCATCGCGGCGAGCGGTGGATTCGTGGCCGCGGGCATGGCGGCGCTCATGCGGAGTGCCTCATCACGTCAGCCATCCTGCCGATACGTGCTGTCGCCGTGCGGCGCCGCCTTGAATTCCGGCAAGGCTTCCGCCTGTTCCGAGAAGGCTTGCAAGGCGGGGTGATCGGTCGCGGATACGAGGCCCGGATGCATCGCTTGCGTGAAATGCCAGGCCACGGCCGTGGTGATGCCCGCCTGATCGATGGCTTCGCGCGTTACGGCGAGCGGATGGCGTTGCAGTTCCGACTCCAGCACATCGAAGGCGGTCAGGAGCTGCCCGGTGACGCGATCCAGCCAGGGGGCATGCCGCTTTTCTTCCGGCCGCAGGGCCTGCTCGTAATACCGCTGCACGCTTTTCTCGCATGCGGTCATCGCCAGGCCGATGAAGCGCAACGCTTGCGGCCGCTGCGCGATGTCCTGCGGCATGAGGCTCTTGCGGGGAGCGGCGAGGGCCTCGGCGTATTCGAGGATCAGCGGCGAATCCATCAGCACGGTGCCGTCGTCGCAGATCAGCGTCGGCGCCTTGACCAGCGGATTGATCTCCCGGAACTGCTCGTAGGTGCGGAATACCGACAGTGACTGGTGCTCGAAGCGCAGGCCGAGCAGTTGCAGGGAAATCGCCACGCGGCGCACGTAAGGCGAGTCGAGCATTCCGATCAATCGCATGGTCATTTCACTTCTGCGGGAGCGAGGGCCTCCGGAACCACACACACTACCATCCGCATTCGTACCATGTCGGTGAACGAGGATTCAAAAAGGTGGTCTCAGCCAGTACAGGCAATGCTTGCAGAACTCGGCATCGAGCGAAGACTCGCGGCCGAACAATGAAACGGGATTGCGTGCGCAATGCGGGCAGACAAGTGCGTGCTTTTCCAACATACGTACTAGGATCAGGGCCGCGAAGAGAAAGAAAAATAGAAAAATGAGATAAGCGATTTTGAATATCAGGATGAAACTCACCAACATGCCGATCATCAGCGCGGGTTGCAGATATCTATGCTTGACTTTGTGAGCTAGGACAGCCTGCTCCCAGGCCGCGATCACTGCAGGATCGCGAGTTGCCCTGACCGGTTTTGAATCGAGTCGGCTCACGACGCCATCAGATCAGGTTCCGGCTCCGGCTTCGCCGCCTCCGGACTCACTTTCTCGATGGTGTGGCGCAACTCGCGGCCGAGGATCACCTTGGCGTCCTTCGCCCAGGTATCCAGGCGTTGGTCGAACACCAGTTTGCTGTTCTCGTCCAGCCACACCAGCTTCAATTCACGCAGTTTCTGGATGAAGCTGCGGAACAGGCCCTTGTCGAAGAATTCCGGTGCCGCCGGCGCGTACAGCAGCGACAGGCGTTGCGCGGCGAGTTGGCACAGGCTTTCCAGCTCGCCCGCGCCGAGTGCGCCGGGGCCGTTCTTGGCCAGCACGGAAATGGCGATGTAGTAGCGCTCGAACGCCTGCTGCAGCGGATGGCCGATGGCGCGCAGGCGGAACACTTCGTCGGATTGTCCGGCGTTGCGCGCGAGGATGCCGCCGTCGTCATCGCCGACTTGTTCCAGCAGCCCTTCGCGCACGAACACGTCGATGGTGCGGCCGATACGATCGGCGAAGCCGTCCTCGTCCCAGGGCAGGAACAGTTCGGACTGCAGGAACGGATACACGCTGCGGCCGATGCGCTGCAGGCTGTTGCGCGCCATGCGGCGATTGTGCTGGAAGCAGCAGGCGATCCAGCTGGCGGCGGTGAACAGGTGGATGACGTTGTTGCGGAAGTACGACAGCAGGACCGACGTGTCCTCGTCGACCGTGAGCACGTCGCCGAGCGGATGGCTGACGCGTTCCAGCACCTTGATCTCCTCGCCGTGGGCGATGATGTCCTCGGGTGCGTGCGGCGTCACGGTGACGAAGTCGCTGTACGGCACGTCCTGCAGCAGCGTCTTCGACAGCGCGATCTGTTCGCGCAGATCGGCCTCGCCCATCGCGTGCTTGGGCGTGGAGAGCAAGGCGAGGGCCAGCAGGTTGATCGGATTGACGTCGGCGGCGCGGTTGACGTTGATGTTGATGCGCTGCGCCAGTGCGTCGATGGTGTTCGACAGCCACTGCGGCTTTTCGTCTTCCGACAGCGGCTGTCCGTCCCACTCCGGCGCGTGCTGGGTGAGCATGTCGGCGAGCGGGATGCGTTCGCCGAAATTCACCACCACCTGGCCGTAGTTCTGCCGCAGCACCTGCGGGATGCCCCACAGCAGCGCCCAGATCGATTCCTTCTCCTTCGGCTTGCCGCTCAGCTCTTCGAGATAGCTGCCGCCCTCCATCAGCTTTTCGTAGCCGATGTAGACCGGCTGAAATAGCACTGGCCGGATCGGTTGGCGCAGGTAGCCGCGCACCGTCATCGCGATCATGCCGCCCTTGGGTTGCAGCAGGCGGCCGGTGCGCGAGCGCCCGCCTTCGATGAAGTATTCGATCGAATAGCCGCCGGCCACCAGTTGCGCGACGTATTCGCTGAAGATCGCCGAATACAGCGGGCTGCCCTTGATGCTGCGACGCAGGAAGAACGCGCCGCCCTTGCGAAGGATCGTGCCGATCACCGGCAGGTTGAGGTTGATGCCGGCGGCGATGTGCGGCGGCACCACGCCCTTGGTGTAGAGCAGGTACGACAGCAGCAGGTAGTCCATGTGGCTGCGGTGGCTCGGCACGTACACCACTTCATGGCCGGGCGCGGCCGCCTTCAGCGCATCGAGGTGATGCACCAGCACGCCGCGGTAGATCGTGTTCCACACCGGCGTGAGGATGAAGCTCAGCGAACGAACCACCGGGTGCGAGTAATCGGCGGCGATCTCGTAGGCCATCGCGTAGGCCTTCTTCCACGCTTCCTCGATGCTGCTGTTGTCGCGCTTGGCCTGGGCGGCGATCGCGTCCTTCACCGGATCGGAGGAGAGCACCTTGTCGATCAGCAGGCGCCGCGTCGACAGGTCGGGGCCGATCACCGCTTCGCGGATGCGGTTGAAGTGCGTCCTCAGGATGCGCGAGAGCTTGCGCACCGTGCGTTCGGGCGGCAGCGCCTCGGCGAGGATGCCACGCACGTCGACGGGCGCGGCGAACTGTACCAGCGTGTTGCGGCCGTTGAGCAGGATCGCCAGCAGGCGGCGGAAGCGGCCGACCAGGGTCCAGTTTTCCGAGAACAGCACCGAGAACCAGCCGCTGCTGCGGTCCGGCGCCTGGCCGACGAAGATCGACACCGGCACCAGCTGCACATCCAGCGCCGGATCGGCACGGTGGGCTTCCAGCAGACGCGCCAGGGATTCGGAGTGGGTTTTGGCCTTGGTCGGCAGCGGCTCGCCGGTCACGGCCAGGTAGCTGAGCATGCTGCCGGCGCTGCGCCGCGACAGCGCGAGGTAGGCGCGCTTGCGGCCGAGCGGATCGCCCGGCAGCGGGCTCAGCGGCGAGGGCATGCCGGCCTCGCGGCAGGCGCGGTCGAGGAGCAGCGCGTTGGACAGGCCGTAGTCCTCGAGGACGTAGCAGACCGGGCGTTCGCCGATGAGATCACGCGGGGCCTGCGGTTCGATCTTCAGTTCGATCCAGGGGCTGAGGAATCTGCCGAGCAGCCGGATCCACCAGGGCCGGCGCACGCGGACGTCGGGCCGCTCGGGCGGCGCGGGGGGCGGCTGGGCGGAGTCGCCCTCGCCCTCGCCGTCGCCGTCGGCTTGCGGGGGCTCGGAGGCGGCCGGGTCGTCGTGCGTCTCACCAGCTTGTGGGACGGAGGCGTCGGCGCGGGGCGTCTCGGCCTGCGCCGGCTCGGTGGTGCCGGACGGCGGGGTCGGATCGGGATCGAACAGGTTGGGCTGGGTTGGCATTGGCGGCATTATGCCGAAGCCGGGGGTGGGCTCTCCCGTGCCGAAGCGCTTGCCGTGAACTGGGAGGGCTCAACCCGAGGTTTTGGCCGTGCCGGCGGCGGGCGGCGCGGTTATCGCGACGGCCGCTTTCGCATGCCGCAGGAAATCGCTGACGTACCAGCGCCCATCGATGCGCTCCACGCCCACCACCGCGTCGATGGGCTGTCCGGCGAAGTGGTAGCGCATGCGGATCTGGGCGGTGTCGCCGGTTTGCGACTGCAAGGTGGCGTCGAGGGTGTCGAGGCCGGCGTCGATGTCGAGCCCGTAGCCGGTCAACACTTGCTTGCAGACCCGGGAGAATTCCGTGAGCCGGCGCAGGCTGTCCTGCATGCCGAGGCGGGCGAAGTCCGCTTCCATGGCCAGCCCGGTCTTGCGCGCTGTCGCGGCCAGCAGGGGGATCGCGGCCTTCGCCCGTTCCGGGTCGGACAGTGGTGCGGCCTGCGCCCAGCGCGTGGCGGCGACGATGAGCTGGCTGTAATGCTCGCGCTCGCTTTCGCTGAAGTCGCCTTCGTTGCGCACGTATTGCGCGGTGAACAGGCCGAGGGTGGCGGCGGTGGATTTCAGTTCGGCGTCGGCGTTGGCGAACTGGCGATTGAAGTCGGCGCGCAGGCGGGTTTCCGAGCCGGGTCTGGTCAGCGTCGCGAGCAGCTGCGGGATGCGTTCGCCCAGCGGCAGCTCGTCGAGCGGCCAGCGCGTGCGGCCTTCGCGCCAGGCGGTTTCAAGTTGCGCATGCACGGTCGGCGGCACGGCATCGCGTGCGAAGGCGGCCAGGTCGTTGTCGCGCAGGTGGCGGGTCAGCTGAGTGACGGCTTGCGCCGGGCGTTCGGCGCCCGGTGGCGTCTGCGTTGTCGTCGTGTGGCCGTCGGGTTGGCGCTGGCAGGCGGTGGCGCAGACGAGCAGCAGCCATGCGGCAGAGAACGCGAGTCTCCGGAATCGATGTCGCATGCGGCAGCTTCTCCCCCTGGGCGGGGCATCTTGGCGGCGCCCCCGCGAGCCGGCAAGGACCCGCCTCGCAGAATCGGGATTCTTCAGAACGGGATTCTCAGAGCTGGGATTCTGCGCGCGCGCCGTGCGAGGTGTGGTTACAGGTCGCGCACCACCCAGTCGCGCGGGCTGTCGGTCAGCGGAATCTCGACCGCGGCCTCGGCCACTTCCTCCGGCGTCTTGCCGGCCTTCCATGCCGCCGCGATCGTCGCCAGCCGCTCGCGGGTGGCGCGGGTGTAGGCGCCTTCCAGTTCGTTCTGCGCGTCGGCGGCGAGCTTCTGCGGATACAGGGCGCGAGCGTCGTCGCTGTGATTGAACAGCGCGATCAGCCGCGCCAGCGTGGTGCGGAAGGCGTCGGCGCCGAGCGCGATGCGCTGCGTGCGCTGCAGATACCAGACGGTGAGGTATTCCACCGGCCCTAGCATGCGCTGTGGCGTGGCGCCGAAGAACTGGCCTGAGAAGACGTTGCCCGACAGCGGACCGGCCGACAGCAGCTCGCCGCTGTCCGGCACCCGCGTCGCGCCCCACGAGTTCAGCGCGCCGCCGGGCATGTCCATGCGCCGCAGCGCGGTGCCGAAGGTTTCGGCGAGCAGGCGCTTGGCATCGTCGTCGTCGCTTTCGGCGATCACGCCGAGCACGCGCAGGAACAGGGGATAGCCCGCTTCCGAATGGCTTGCTTCGCCCATCCGCCGCGCCAGCCGCTTGAGCACCGCGAGCCGGTATTCCGGATCCTCGTGCGCGCCGAGCACGGCCACCAAACGGCTGGCGGCCGATCGCAGGGCGGCGGGGGATGGAATGTCGGTCATGGGGAATGCGGAATGAAGCGAATCAATGAAAAGCTAATGGCGGCTGGAAGGCCGCCAGTCTAGAGCTTCATCAGGGGTGGCGGCTCAGGCCGCGTCGACGGCCGGCTGTTCCAGCGGTGCGGCGATCGCTTCGGGGGCCTGCGCGGCGGCGTCGGCCAGGGACAGGGCGCTGAATTGCGCCTGCAGATCCGGTTCGCTGTCGAGATGGTGCGGGCCTTCCTGATCCCAGGCGCGGGCCTGGAGGATGCCTTCGCCGGCGTCCTGGACCGCGGCCGGTGCCGGCTGGAGGCCTGGATCCTGGACGAGTCCCTGCTGCTGCGGGTCGAGCGCGACCTGCCCATGCACCTGGTCGAGGCCGGGTGCGGTGAGGCGAGGATCGGTCGGGCTGCTGATACCGCTCATGGACAGAGAGTTCGGGGGAACCTGGCAATGGCCGCATTGGCGGCGATGGAGGGAATTTATCGCGGCGGCCAGGGCCGGGGCAGCTAGGGGTAACCCTAGATGTCGAGCCTTGCCGCCGGCGCGGAGCCCTCGCCTTGCCTGGCGTTCAGGCACCGGCCGCGCAACGGGGTCCGGGCACACGGGTCATGCTAGCCTGCCGCGGCCATTGCTTCCACAGGTGAGCCCGCATGGCCGACAAGGACCAGGGCGCCGACAAGACCGAACCGCCTACCCAGAAAAAGATCCGCGACGCCCGCAAGGAAGGCAATGTCGCCAAGAGCAAGGAGCTGACCAGCACCGTGCTCGTGCTCGGCTGGCTGGTGGGCGGCTGGCTGATGATGGGGTTCATGTACGGCAAGCTGCAGGAGCTGTTCGAGCTCAGCTTCAGTGCGATCGGCAAGCCATTCGATACCGCCGTGCGCGAAGTGGCCGCCGGCGCCTTCGACGTGCTGCTGTGGCTGACTCTGCCGCTGCTGGTGCTGGCGCTGTTCCTGGGCGTGCTGGTGGAATTCCTGCAGGTCGGGCCGATCCTGTCGATGAAGAAGCTGGCGCCCAAGCTCGACCAGATGAATCCGGTCGAGGGCCTCAAGAAGATGTTCACGCTCGACAACCTGGTCGAGCTGGTGAAATCGATCATCAAGAGCGCCTTCCTGCTCTTCATCGGCGGCGTCGTGCTCTGGGGCATGTTGCCGTCGCTGCTGCGGCTGATCGGCTCGCCGCCGATCGCGATCGGCTCGGCGGTCTGGTACGCGCTGGTGCGCATCGGCGTGTGGACGATCTTCGTGTTCTTCTTCGTCTCCGCGCTCGATGTCTGGTACCAGAAGTTCACCTACACCAAGAAGCTGCGCATGAGCCGGCGCGACATCCGCCAGGAGGTGAAGGAGAACGAAGGTGATCCCTACATCAAATCGCGGCGCCGCCAGTTGCATCAGGAGTGGTCGCAGCAGAACATGCTCAACGCCGTGCGCGGAGCCAACGTCGTCGTGACCAATCCCACCCACATCGCCATCGCCCTGCAGTACGAACACGGTGTCGACGACCTGCCGATCGTGGTCGCCAAGGGTGAGGATTACGACGCCGAGCAGATCAAGAAGGCGGCCGAGGAAGCCGGCATCCCGATCCTGCAGAACATCGAACTGGCGCGCGGGTTGAACGAGAAGATCGAACTCGACCACTACATCAGCGACGAATTCTTCGAAGCCGTGGCTGAAGTGCTGCACTGGGCGGAGAGCGTGCGGCGCAATCGCGGCGAAGAGACGGGGAGCGAGTAGGGCGGGCCTTGGCCCGCCATCGCCATGATTCCGTCGGCGGCAGCTTCCGGCGAAATGGCAGGCGCGTTGCGATGGCAATGGCGGGCCGAGGCCCGCCCTACCCGAAGACCTTCTGCAGCATCTCCAGGAACCCATGCTGGTCGCCCAGCCGCCTCAGCACGAACTCCACCAGCGAACCAAGCAGCAGCAGGATGATCGCCGTTGCCAGCCACGCCTTGATCGGCAGCGTCATCGCGAACACGTTGAGCGAGGGCGCGTAGCGGTTCACCAGGCCGAAGGAGATGTCGATGATCAGCAGGATCACCATCGCCGGCGCGGCCAGCAGCAGCGCCGCGGTCATCATGTAGCCGAACTGGCCGACGAAGGCGGACAGGCCGCCGGGATGCAGGTTCGGCCAGAACGAGGTGACCGGCCACACCGAATAACTCGACATCAGCAGATCGAGGAAGATCAGGAACGCGCCGCTGGCCATGAACAGCCACGCCGCCAGCTGCGATAGGAACTGTCCGTGCAGCGACGACTGATGACCCTGGATCGGATCCATGATCGAGGCCATGCTCATGCCGATCTGCGTGTCGAGGATGTTGCCGGCCGCGCCGATCGCCCAGAACACGATGCCAAAGCAGAAGCCCAGCGCGATGCCGAGGAACAGTTCCTTGAGCAGGATCGGCACCATGTCGGTGACGGGCATGCCGCCGGCCGGCAGACCCGCGAGCGCGACCGGCAGGGCGACGATCGCCAGGCTCACCAGGAAGCTGTTGCGCACCAGCGCCGGCATGTTCTCGGCGGTGATCAGCGGCAGCATCAGGAACGCGCCGATCACGCGCGGCAGGGTCAACCCGAGCGCGAGGAGGGGATTGCCGAGCAATTCGTACTGCACGGTTCGGCTCAGCGCACCATGCCAGGGAAATCGAGAAACAAACGATCAGCAAAGGTGTACAGCGTGCCGCCGATCAGCGCCGCGGTGACGAACAGCGTGACCACGATCGTGAAGAACTTCAGCGCGTAGGCGAACGTCTGTTCCTGCAATTGCGTAGCCGCCTGCAGGAAGGCCACCAGCAAGCCGACCAATGCGGCCGCGCCGACCGGCGGGCCTGAAAGAATCAGCGTCAGCCAGAGTGCTTGTTTGGTGAGTTCGAGGACTTCGCCCATGGAATTGGTCCTCTCAGTTCCCGTAAGTCAGCACGAGCCCGTGCACGAGCTTCGCCCAACCGTCGATCAGCACGAACAGCAGCAGCTTGAACGGCAGCGACACCGTGGTCGGCGAGAGCATCATCATGCCGAGCGCGAGCAGGATGTTGGACACCACCAGATCGATAATCAGGAACGGCAGGAAGATCAGGAAGCCGATCTGGAACGCCGCCGTCAGTTCGCTGACGGTGAAGGCCGGAATGATCACGATGAAATCGTTGGCGGTGATGTCGTTGCGCTTGGCCGGCGGCAGCAGGCGTTGCGCACTCTGCAGGAAGAACTCGCGCTCGGCGTCGTGCGAATGCTTGAGCAGGAAGCCGCGCAGCGGTTCCTTGCCGGCCTGCGCCAGGGCGAGCAGGCGTTCCACGCCCTTGGCAGGCAAGGGCGGCAGCGTCGCCTGCGGGGGCGGTGCCGCATTGGCGGCGGGCGCAGCCGGCGCTGCCGGGCTGCCGTCGGTGACGTTGGCGAAAGGATCCTGGGCGTTCTGCTCGGCGTTGACGACGGCTTCGGCCTCGGCCTGCTCGCCCGCCGCGGCCGCGGGCGAACTCGGAACCGCCGCCGGTGGCGGCGTCTGCGCTTGCGGCGGCGGCGCGCTCTGCGCGGGCGGCGTGGTGATGATGGAGGTCGCCGGCGGCGGCAATCCCTGCTTGCGTGCCTCGATCGCGGCGTTGGTGTCGAGGATCACCGGATACATCACATAGATCGACAGCACGATCGCCAGGCCGTTGATGACCACGTTCGGCGGCACCTGCTGCAGGCCGAGCGCGTTGCGCAGCAGGCTGAGCACGACCACTATCTTGGTGAACGAGGTGACCATCACCGCCACGAATGGCGCCAGCGCCAGGCTGACGACGGTCACCAGGATGAGTGCCGGGTCGAGGGTGCTGAAATCCATAAGGTCAGGGCCTGCCTTTGCGCGTCAAAGGGAATGTACGAGGTCGAATTTTTTACCCGTCATTCCCGCCTTCGCGGGAATGACGGGCAGAGGCTATCAACCCCACGCCAACAACCGCACGCCGAGCGTGTCGCCCACAGCCACGATTTCGCCGCGTCCGGCACGGCTGCCGTTGGCGCGGATGGTCACGTTGGCGCCTTCCAGATGCGAAGGCAGCGCGAACACGTAGCCCGGTTGCAGCGAAGCGAGATCGCCCACCGTCAACTCGATCTGGCCGATGTCGAACACCACCTGCACCGGCAGGCGGCGCGCCGGATGATCTTCGACGGCGGCTTCGCCGCCGTCTTCTTCGGGAAGGTCGGATTCGTTCATCGTCATGGAAAGCTCCGGAGCATCTCGTAGGAAAGCGGGTGGTATGGTCACCGTCCTGGCCTCGGCTTCGACGCGCCAGCCTCCCGGCGTGGGCGCGAGCGGCCAGGCGCGGCCGCGGGCATGGGCTTCGAACACCGGCGGCGCGCGGCGGTTGCCGGCGAGGATCACGTCGCCGGGCTGCAGTTCGTCCCACTCGTCCTGATCGAGGACCGGGCCGGCGCATTCCAACGTCACCTGCGCGGGCAGATCCAGCCACTGCGTGACCTCGGGCAGCGGATCGTCGGCGTAGACCGGTTCGGCGCGCGCCAGCAGGCGATCCAGCCACGCGGTCGGGAAGCGGATCGCGCCGCGCGTGCGCGCCGGCTGCGGCGCGCCGCCCTCGGCGGGCTCGTCGTCGATGGAGAAACTGAACCAGAGCGCGTCGCCGTCCTCGGGCGGCGCCGACTCCACCGGCAGCAGCGAGATGCCGAGCCCTTCGCTCAGACGCATCAGCTGCGGTTCGTGCGCGAGGCTCCAGGCCAGCATGCGCGAGCGTCCGCTGTAGTCGCTCCAGCGCAGGCCCGGTTGCAGCGGCGCGCCTGCATCCAGGCGCAGCGGCAGCACGGTGCCGTCGGCGTCCACGTGGAAGGTTTCGGCGGCGGTGCCGGCCGCGCCCGGCCAGAACGTGAGCATGCCGCCATCGTTGAGGAACCAGCGCTGCGCGCTGCCGAAGAAGCGCCGCAATGCCTGCGCCTGCAGCGGGCGCAGTGTCGGGATGCGTCCGCGCAGCGATGCGGCTTGCTGTGCGTCTTGTGTCACAGCTGCGGCGTTACCCATGGCCCAGCGCCACCTTCATCAATTCGGGCAGCGAGCGTACCCCGAGTTTGTTCATCATGTTCGCGCGGTGCAGTTCCACGGTCTTGATGCTGATGCCGAGCACGTCGGCGATGATCTTGTTCGGCTTGCTGGCCACCACGAGGTCGAGCACCTGGCGTTCGCGCGGGCTCAGCTTGGCCAGGCAGTCGGCCTGCGCGCCGCCGGCGTGGCGGTTGCGCGCGTTGACCAGCGCGGCGCGGATGGCTTCGATCAGGGCTTCGTCGTCGAAGGGCTTTTCGAGGAAGTTGGACGCGCCCTTGCGCATCGCCTCCACCGCCAGCGGCACGTCGCCGTGCGCGGTCACGAACACCAATGGCAGCGCGATGCCGCGGTGCAGCAGCTCTTCCTGCAATTGCAGGCCGCTCATTTCCGGCATGCGGATGTCGGAGATCAGGCATTCGGACGCGTCGGCCGGGCGCGTGCCCGCCTGCGCCTCCAGGAAGGCCGGGCCGGAGGCGAAGGCCTGCACCTCGAATCCCGCCGTTTCCAGCAGCCACGCGGTGGAATCGCGGAAACCGTCGTTGTCGTCGACCAGATAGATGCGCGCTTCACTCATGGATCACCTCTCGCCAAATCGCGGGAGGGTGAAACCGAAGATGCTGCCGCCGCCCTCGCGCGGTTCGAAGAATAGCCGTCCTTTGTGATACTCGATGATCGAGCGGCAAATCGCCAGCCCGATGCCGAGTCCGTCGTTCTTGGTGGTGAAGAACGGCGAGAACAGCTGGCCTTGTTGCGCGGACGTGAGGCCGGCGCCGCGATCGGCGACGCGCACTTCCACCTCGTCGTCGAGATTGACGCGGCCCTCGATGCGCAGTTCGCGCTGCGTGGCCGGTACCTCGCGCATCGCCTCGATCGCGTTCTTGGTCAGGTTCAGCAGCACCTGCTCGATCATCACGCGATCGGCGTACACCGGCGGCAGCGAGGGCGCCAGCAGCACGTCGATGCGCAATTGCAGGCGTTCGGCTTCCAGGCGCAGCAATTCCATCACGGTGGCGGCCATCACGCTGACGTCCTGCTCGCTGCGCTTGGGCTCGCGTGCGCGCACGAACTCGCGCACGCGCGCGATCACCGCCGAGGCGTGCTCGGCCTGCGTGCGCGCGGCGGTGAGCGCGCGCTCGACCTGCGCCGGGCCGCCGGCCTGGCCGACCAGGCGCAGGCTGCCGTTCAAGTAATTCATGATCGCCGCCAGCGGCTGGTTCAACTCGTGCGCGAGCGTGGCCGCCATCTCGCCGACCGACATCATGCGCGAGGTGAACAGCAGCTTCTCCTGCTGGCTCTTGCGCGAATCCAGCGCCTCGATGCGTTCGCTGATGTCGACCGCGGTGAGCACCGACAGCGCCTGCCCGTCGTGCTCGGCCTCGCCCCAGTGCAGCGCGTACCAGCGTCCGCTGTGCGGGGTGTGCACGTCCTGCGGCGGCGCACCGGCGCCGACGACGTCGGCGTGCAGGGCGGTGAGCAGGGCGTCGCGGCGGACGTGCTCGGGCAGGGCCGAGAAGGCATCGAGGAAGCGCTGGTTGGCCGCCACCAGGGCGCCGTCCTTGTCCGCGTAGGCGGCGCAGGCGAACGGCACGGCTTCCAGCAGCGGGCCGGGGCCGGCGACGGGGTGCGGCCTGGCGCGAGGCGCGGTCATGGCGCGACTACCGATACCGGCCGTCCCGGCCGCGCACCGCCCTGCGGACGGCGGCGTGGCAGACGACAGCGCGCGGCCCTGCTACGGTAATCGCCGCGTTTCCGCTCCGCCCCGCCGGGTCCCATGCTCCAGAATCGTTCGCAAAACCGAGTGTCCCGGTCGTGGTTGCCGGCCATCCTCATCCCCCTGGTCTGCGGCTGGGCCGGCCCGGTGCTGGCCGCCGTCACCGCCTCAACGCCGGCGGCGGGCGCACCGGCTGACACCCCGTCCATGACGGGTGAACTGCTCGGGATTGTGCTGCCGCTGGCTTTGATCATTCTCGCCCTGTTTGCCGTGCTGCATGTCGCGCGGAGACGTTTCGGCCTGACCGGGCAGAACGCCACCCCGCTGACGATCCTACAGATTCTTCCCGTGGGCCCGAGGGAGCGGATCGTGCTGGTCAAATCACGGTCCGGGCGGGTGTTCGCCGTGGGAGTGGCGGGCCAAGGGGTGACATTCCTCACGGACCTCGACCCCGGCGATCTGGTCGCGCCGGAGACCCCCGAACCGGCAGCCCCCCCTGCGGTCGAGGGCACCGGTATACCCCGCTCACGTTAAGATTTTGTGATGCCAAGTCCGGAATTTCACCCTGCCCCGACTCAGGCCCGGGCCTCGAATTCATTTAGATGAGCGCAGTGGGCATTGTCGCGCCATCGTCACGCCATCTTCACGTCTTCGGCGCGCTGGCGGTATATCGTAATTCGCCAATTTGTGACGCATGAGGTCAGGGGAAGAATGCGCCAGGTTCGCGATCTCGCCGCAGGGCGAGGCGTTACGGTTTCTCTTTCTTTCCGGGCGTGCCCGGATGCCGACGTCTCCGGATCAGGTCCGGGGCAGCCTCTGCGCGTAGGCCACGCTTTCGCAACGACCGACGTCCGCGGAGACCGCCCATGCGCTCGCTGATCGATTCCATCATGGCCGCCCCGGCCGGGACCGGGCCGCGCCTGCGCACCGGCTACAGCGACATCGTCCTCGCCTTCGCGGCGGTGACGATCATCAGCGTGATGATCCTGCCGCTGCCGTTGATCGCGATCGACATCCTGGTGGCGTTCAACATCTCGATCGGCTTCGGCCTGCTGCTGCTGTCGATCTACATCCCCACGCCGGTCGCGTTCTCCAGCTTCCCGAGCGTGCTGCTGCTGACCACGCTGTTCCGGCTCGCGCTGTCGATAGCGATCACGCGCTCGATCCTGCTCAACGCCGAGGCGGGCCACATCGTCAACACCTTCGGCACCATGGTGGCCGGCGGCAATCTGGTGGTCGGCCTGGTGGTGTTCATGATCATCACCGTGGTGCAGTTCATCGTCGTCGCCAAGGGCGCCGAGCGCGTGGCGGAAGTGGCCGCGCGCTTCACTCTCGACGCCATGCCCGGCAAGCAGCTGTCGATCGACTCGGACCTGCGCTCGGGCCTGATCGACAAGGACGAGGCGCGCCGCAAGCGCCGCCTGCTGGAAGTGGAAAGCCAGCTGCACGGCAGCCTCGACGGCGCCATGAAGTTCGTGAAGGGCGATGCCATCGCCGGCATCGTCATCATCATCATCAACCTGCTCGGCGGTCTGGCGGTCGGCGTGCTGCAACATGGCATGGACCTCGGCACCGCGACGCACACCTACAGCATCCTCACCATCGGCGACGGCCTGGTGTCGCAGATTCCCGCCATCCTCGCCACGATCGCCGCGGGCCTGGTGGTGACGCGCACCGCGGGCGAGCAGGACGACCGGCATCTCGGCGAGGCGATCACCCGGCAGATCTCCGGACAGCCGCGCGTGATGCTGATCACCGGCTGCCTGGCCTTGCTGATGATGTTCGTGCCGGGATTCCCCTGGCAGGTGTTCCTGGTGCTGGGCGTCGCGCTGCTGACGATGTCGGCCTGGCGCTATCGCCATCATTTCGAACTGCTGCGCCGCGCCTTCCGCGTCACCGAGGAGGAAGTGGCGGGCGTGCACAAGCCGGCCGAAGCCGAGGACCTCGCCCCGCCCGCGCCGCTGCTGCTCGAACTGGCGCCGGCGCTGTCGGTCGGCGGTGGCAACGAACCCGTGCGTGCGCGCATCGCCGAGATCACGCAGAAGATGCGCGAGGAATTTGGCGTACCGGTGCCGATGCCGCAGGTGCGCGCGAACGAAGCGCTCGGCGAAGGCGAATATCGCCTCAGCGCGCATGGCGCCCGTGTCGCGTCCGGCCGCCTGCGCTTCGATGCGCATTTCCGCGCGCCGCGCATGGCCAGCGATGCCGCGCCCAAGCTGGCCGGCTTCTTCCCGCCGCTGGCCGGCGAGTGGGTGAGCGAGGCGGGCGAGGACACGCGCGTGCCGCTGGACGTGATCGCCGACCATGTGCGCAGCGCCCTGCAGCGCCGCATGGGCAGCTTCATCGGCATCCAGGAAACCTCGAACCTGTTCGCGCGCATGCAGCGCGACTACCCCGATCTGGTCAAGGAAATGCTGCGCGTGGTCGCGCCGCAGCGCGTGGCCGACGTGCTGCGCCGTCTCGCCGAGGAAGGCGTGCCGGTGCGCAACCTGCGCGATGCCTTCGAGGCGATCACCGACGTCGGCGGGCGCGAGAAGGACGTGGTGCTGCTCACCGAATATGTGCGCGTGGCCCTGAAGCGCGAGATCGCCGATCGTTATGCTGATGCCGACCGCACGCTGCACGTGTTGCTGATCCATCCGGAACTGGAAGACAAGCTGCGGCAGTCGGTGCGCGTGGCCGGCGGCGCCAGCCAGCTGGCGATCTCGCCCGAACTGGCCGCGCGCCTGGGCAGCGAAGTGCGCTCGCATCTGGCGCGGCAGGCGGCTGGCGTGCGCCCGGTGCTGCTGTGCTCGCTGGATGTGAGACGCCACCTGCGCAAGCTGATGGAAGTGGATTTCTTCGAGCTGCCGGTCCTGTCGTATCAGGAACTCGCTCCCGATCTGCGCATCGTGCAGGCCGGGCAGATCAATGCATGACGGAAGCCTCGAGCGGTCGTCGAGGTTTCCGGCACAAGGACGCGCCGAACCCGTATTCAGGCAGGAATGCCTGAATGCGGTGTCCAATTTAGGTTGATCGGGTTCATCCCGAATTGGGCAAACCGGGTCCATCGTTCGTGCGCAGACAGATGTTCAAGACGGCCACGACGCGAAGGACTCGGGAACTCCCTAGGTAGCTAAGTCACAAACCGCGGTAGATCATCCGCAAGTGAGTCGAACCATGTCTTCCAGCCACGACAATGCCACTGCCCGCCCCGGGAAAGGGGATGGCACGCAGGTGCTGCGCATCCTGTCGGGCCTGCACGCCGGCGCGGGACGCACGCTGGCGTCCCGCGAAATGATCCTCGTCGGCAGCGGCGAGGACTGCGACATCGTGCTGGCCGATGCCGGCGTCGCCCGGCATCACGCCTTGATCAACCTGCTCGGCGACGTGTCCTCGTTGCGCGCGCTCGACGCGCCGCTGCGCATCGACGGCCAGCCGCTGAACCCCGGCGATCCGGTCGAGCTGCGCCCGTTGCAGCGCATCCAGATCGGCGAGGCCGCGATCGCCTACGGCACCGAGGACGACCCGGGCTGGGCCACCCTGCAACCGGGCAACACCGGTTTCAGCGCCGCCGCCGCGCGCGTGAGCAGCGCCGGCATGCGCCGGCTGCCGATGATCGCCGCCATCGCGGTGCTGTCCTTGGCCGCCCTGGCGGTGTTCGCCGCGGTGATGCCTTCACACAAGCAGAAGGTGGATACCGACGCCGAGGCCAAGGCGCTGGTGCACGACTTCCAGATCTACAAGGGTGGCCTGTCCAACGACGGCACCGGCCTGACCCTGTCGGGCATCGTCCCCGACCGCGCCACCACCGACCGCATCCAGCGCCGCATCCAGGAGAAGGACCTGCCGGTGGCGCTGAACCTGCGCACCGGCGAGCAGATCGCCGCCGACGTGGGCGAAGTGCTGCGCACCACCCTGCCCGGCGTGGACATCAAGACCCGCTATCTGGGCGAGGGCAATGTCGAGGTCGCCGGCTACTTCCCGGACATGGTCGCATTGCAGCGGGTGGCGCAATCGAGGGCCATGCGCGACGTGCGCGGCCTGACCCGCATCGTGCCGAAGAACCAGACGGCACTGGCCATCGGCCAGGGCCCGGCCAACGCGCCGCCGCCCGCGGCCAGCGCGCCGCCTCCGCCGACCCGGATCATTTCCATCGTGCGCGGCAAGGATGCGCATCTGGTGGGCATGGACGGCCAGACCTACGCGGTCGGTGCCGATATCCCCGGCCTGGGCAAGCTGCTGTCGATCGGCGAGACCGCGCAGGTGCTGGGCCACGACGGCGCGCCGCACAGGGTCCTGGTGCAGCCGGTGACCGCCCAGGAACTGGCCGCGGCGGCCGATCAGAAATTGGCGGATGAGGCCAAGGCCGCCGGGACACCGGCTGCCGCGCCGGCCTCCGCCGCGGCTCCGGCGCCTCAACCCGCCGCAAATCCCAAGCCGGCGACAAGCGGCTCCAAATCCCCGTCGGCAGGCGCCACCCCTGCCGGTGACAAGTCAAAAAAGATGTAAGGTTGTCCCAAGCGCAGTCCGTCACAAGATTTCACACCGTCTTAACGCTGATTCATCACCTTTATCACCACATCGTTGTAATCCGGTCCACCGACCGTTATCCACGAGGAGACATGCAAGATGAACACGATTGATCAGAGCCAACTGCTCGGTTTCGTAGGCAAGGCCACCGTCGGTGGCGTTTCCGCCGGTAGCGGCAGTGGCGGTAGCAGCGGCAGCGGTTGGCTGCGCGCGCTGGCCGAAAGCGCCAAGAGCACCCTCGACGCCCAGGCCAACAAGATCACCAGCCTGTCGGACGCCCTGTCCGCCGGTGCCGACAAGCCGTCCGACGTCATCAACGTCACCACGGCCGCCATGGAAATGCAGTTCAAGTCCACGAGCGTGAACACCCAGCTCACCAGCGCCAGCGAAGCGATGAAGAAGGTCGCCGAAAGCAGGTAACCGGCTTGATGTAGAGCCACCGCTTGAGGGGGATACCGGTCCCGGTACGCGGTTGTCAGCGTTCCGATCCGGCTCGTTTGATCTGCGCGTTTTTCTCACTTGGTTGAGGAAATTGAAATGACAGAAGCAATCCAGGCAGTCGCAGCGGAAGCTGTCAAAGCCACCCAGGCCACCGCGCCGGCCGCACAGCCGCAGGCGACCGCGTTCGAGGTGCATCAGTTCTCGGACGCGTATGCCGCCCGCAATGCCGCGTCGGTCGGCAACCAGACGGCGACGGCGAACGTCGGTGCCGTGCAGGGGCCGTCGGAAGGCATGCGCTCGCTGGTCTCGTTCGCCGAGAACCTCAACAGCGGCGCCAACGACATCGGCGCCCTGGCCGAGAAGATGAAGAGCCCCGAGTTCGCGGCCACGCCCAGCGCCATGATCGAGATGACGGTGGCGTGCCAGGAGTTCATGCTCAAGGCGCAGCTGACCTCCAGCGTCGCCAACCGCACCTCGGACGGCATCCAGCAGCTGTTCCGTCAGCAGTCGTAAGAGGACATGGGGACGGGCATGAAATCGTCGTCATGGCGGCTGTTGTCGCGGATGCCGTCGTCGCGGATGCTGCGGCCGCAAGCCTGGGTCGTGGCACTGTGCGCATGCCTGCTGCTGGCGGCCTGCAGCAAGTCGGCGCTGTATAGCGATCTCGACGAGCAGCAGGCCAACCAGGTGATGGCGGCGCTGCTCGGCGCCGGCATCGATGCCTCCAAGGAACCTTCGCTCAGCAGCAAGGAGCGCTGGGAAGTCAGCATCTCGCAGAGCGACTTCCCCAGTGCGATGCAGGTGCTCAACGCCAACGGCCTGCCGCGCCGCCGCTCCGAGTCGATGGGCGAACTCTTCAAGAAGGAGAGCTTCGCGTCCTCGGCGCTGGAGGAGAAGGCGCGCTACATCTACGGCCTTGAGGAAGGCATGCGGCAGAAGCTGCTCAAGGTCAACGGCGTGGTCGATGCGGAAGTGTCGATCGCCCTGCCGGACCGCGAACCGCTCAGCGGCGAGACGCCCGACTCCTCGGCCTCGGTGATGATCTTCCATCGTCCCGATGTCAACCTGAGCGATCGCGAGACCGACCTGAAGGTCTACATCAAGGACGGCATCGCCGGCCTGAAGGACGTCAACAAGGTCACGATCAAGTTCTTCCCGGTGGGACAGAAGCAGGCCTCGCAGAAGATCGCCCGCAGCGGCTCGATGCCGGCCGCCCTGTCCTCGATCAGCCCGCTGGCGATCGGCATCACCGCCGGCGTCGTGCTGCTGCTGGCCATCGGCATCGCCCTGATCGCGCGCCTGCGCGGCGGCGGCAAGGCGCAACCGAAACAGCCGGAAACGGCACCGGTGTGGAAGGGGTGAGCAAACGCACGCTTTGCGCGGCACCGCCGCGCAGCGTTTGCGAACGCCCGGCCATGAACGGCCGGGCCGGACAGCCCGAAGCCAGACGAGTTGCGCCATGGATGGCAGCGCAGAACGAACCGAAGCCGGAACGTGCCGCCATGGACGGCAACAGAAATCAGGAAGAAGAGACGGACGCCCTCAAAGCGTCCGTTATGTTCTCGAAGCCCCGCTCGATAGCGGGGCCGCACGGCTCCGCAAGCCGCATCACGACGCAAAGCGACACAAAGAACCGCACAGGTAACCCCCAATGACGCTCCAGGCACTCCTCGAAGGCATCGATACCGAATGGTATCGATACACCGGTGCCGGAACGGGTGGTACCGCCGACGACCTCGACCCAAAACTTCTGCAACGCGCACACGAGAGCGATCTCGGCCAGCGCCTGCTGGCGCGCTGGCTGGTGACCGGCCCCGCGCCGTACCTGTTCGCGCCGCGCGCCGACGGCGGCATCTCCAAGCTCGCGGCGCTGTGGCCGCGCGAACGTCTGGCCGTGCTGATCCGCGATCTGGGCGTGCTCGCCTACGCCCCGGCGATCCGCTCCGAAGTCGGGCGCGAGCCGGTGCGCATCCTCAAGCGCGCGCTCGGCAACAGCTATCTCCTCGCACTCGACAAGGCGGTCTGGGACGGCCACGTCGACAAGGCCGTCGCGACACGGCTGCGCACCGAACTGCACGCCACGCTGGCGGTATCGGCGCAGGACGACGATGCGCTGCACGCGCTGCTCGACGCCCAGGGCCGCGGCGAGTTGCGCGCCTGGGCGATGGCGCGCGATCCCGCCTTCGCCGACTGGGTGATGCTGCAATGGCCGCGCGAGGACGTGGTGCCCGCCCACCTGCCGGAGAAGCAGGTGATCTTCCTCACCGGCCATCACGAAAAACGCACGGGAACCCAGTAACACGATGTCGTCCGAATCCAACACCACCCCTGCTTACGCTACCTCGCGCGCCACGGCCGTCGTGTTCGAGCGCAAGCAGTACGAGCGCACGCTCACCGGCAACGTCGTGCCGGCCGAGGACTGGGCGCACCTGGACGAACTCGACACGCTGCTGGCCCGCGTCAACGCACTCTACGACCAGGCCGCCGCGGAAGTCGCGCAGGCGCGCGAGCAAGGCCATGCCGCCGGCTTCGCCGAAGGCCTGAAGCGCGTCGAGCAGCAGATGACCGAACAGCTGGCCGCGCTCAACGAGCGGCGTGCGCGCGTGCTGGCCGAAGCCAGCGGTCGCGTGGTCGATCTCGCTTGTGCGATCGTTGCGCGCATCGCGCCCGGCTTCGACGCCAGGACCGTGGTGCCGCCGATGGTGATGCGCGCGGTGGAAGCGGCGCAGGCCGAACAGTTCCTGCTGATCCGCGTGCATCCGTCGGTGCGCGAGAGCGTCGCCGCCGGTCTCGGCGCGGTGCGTCAGGCGCATCCGGCGGTCGGCGTGATCGAACTGGTCGACGATCTCAGCCTCGATCCGCTCAGCTGCGTCGTCGTGTCGGAAGCCGGCGAAGTGCGTGCCGGCGTGGCGCAGCAGATCGAAGCCATCCGCACCGCGCTCGCCAATGCCGCCGGTGGGCAACATTCCGGATAAGCACGATGAGTACCGATAAAGCCGCGGACAAGTCCATCGCTCCCCCTGCTCTGGTCGCTGAAGGGCAGCTCGCCGGTTTCGACGCCGACGACCCGCTGTTCGGCGCGCTGGCCAAGGCGCATTCGCTCTCGATCGAGCGCGTCGGCCGCGTCGCCGAAGCCTACGGCACGCTGATCCGCGCCACCGGCCTGAAGGCCTCGATCGGCGAGTTGTGCCACTTGAGAAACCCGCCGGGCGCCGGCGATCCCAATTTCCGGCTCGCCGCCGAAGTGGTCGGCGTGTCCAAGCAACTCACGCTGCTCACGCCGCTCGGTCCGCTCGATGGCATCGCCGCGACCACCGAAGTCGTCGCCAGCGGTCAGCAGGCGGCGGTGCGCGCCGGCCCCGGCCTGCTTGGCCGCATCCTCGACGCGCACGGCGAACCGATCGACGGCAAGGGCACGATCGGCCCGTCGGTGCCGGTGCCGATCTACGCGGCCTCGCCCAATCCGCTGTCGCGCAACCTGATCGAACGCCCCTTCTCCACCGGTGTGCGCGCCATCGACGCGACGATGACCGCCGGCGAAGGCCAGCGCATCGGCATCTTCGCCGTCGCCGGCGGCGGCAAGAGCACCCTGCTCGGCATGCTGGCGCGCGGCGGCAACGCCGACGTCAACGTGATCGTGCTGGTCGGCGAGCGTGGCCGCGAGGTCAACGAATTCATCCACGACAATCTCGGCGCGGCCGGCCTGGCGAAGTCGGTGATCGTCGTCGCCACCTCCGATCGTCCCGCGCTGGAGCGCAGCCGCGCCGCCTGGGTCGGCACCGCGATCGCCGAATACTTCCGCGACAAGGGCAGCCGCGTGCTGCTGCTGATGGACTCGGTGACGCGCTTCGCGCGCGCGCTGCGCGACGTCGGTCTCGCCATCGGCGAACCGCCGGCGCGACGCGGCTTCCCGCCGTCGGTATTTTCCGCGATGCCGCGCCTGTTCGAGCGCGCCGGCAACAACGACAAGGGCTCGATCACCGCCTTCTACACCGTGCTGGCCGAGGACGAGGACGGCGGCGATCCGATCGTCGAGGAAGTGCGTTCGATCCTCGACGGACACATCGTGCTCTCGCGCAAGCTCGCCGCCGCGTATCACTACCCGGCCATCGACGTGCTCACGTCCCTGAGCCGCACCATGCCGCGCGTGGTCGATCAGGCCCATCTGCGCGCCGCCGGCCAGCTGCGCAAATACCTCGCCAAGTTCAACGACATCGAACTGCTGCTGCAGCTGGGCGAATACAAGCGCGGCACCGATCCGGATGCCGACATCGCCATCGACAAGATCGGCCCGATCCGCAAGCTGCTGCAGCAGTCGGCGACCGAACTGGTGCCGTTCGCGCAGTCGTCCGAGGCGTTGCGCAGGTTGTTCGCATGACCAAGCGCTACCCGCTCGCCACGCTGCTCCGCCTGCGCGAACACCGCACCGAGACCGCGCGCCTGTACGTGCTGGAATGCCAGCGCGTGGTCGCGGCCTGTCGCGAAGCCTGCACCGCGATCGAAGGCGAGATCCGCAACCTGCACGCCACGCGCAACGACCAGCGCCGCCGCCTGCTTGATCCGCCGCCGCCCGGTGTCGCCTGGCCGATCGCGCTGGAGCAGCGCGAGGCGCACATCGAACTGCTCGCCAATCACATCGTCCTCGCGCAGCAGCGCCTGGCCCAGGCGCAGCAGAAACTGCGCGAGGCCGAGCAGGTGCTTGCCGACGCCCGCACCGCCTTCTTCCGCGCCAAGGCGCGCCAGGAAGCGCTGGAAAAGCGCCGGGACACCTGGCGCGGCGAACAGCGCGCGCTGGAAGCGCGGGTGGAGGAAGCCGTCGCCGAGGACCTGCTGGCCAGCGCCCGGCATCTGCAGTTGAGTGAAGGAGGAGACCATCGATGAGCATCGATCGCAGCGACGACCGGCGCAGTGAGGCCGCTCGCGTCCGTCACCAGCAGGCACTCGACCGCGCCGAGCGCATCGGCAACGAGCAGCACCGCGCACAGCAGGCCAGCGCCGAAAGCGTCGACCGCTTCCGCGCCGCCCTGCAACGCCAGGCCGAGCCGCCGCCGCCGAAGGCGCCGCGCACGGGACAGCAATCCGAAACCAGTGCCACCAACCGGCAGAACGCGGTGCGCCAGGA
Source organism: Luteimonas sp. GW821-FHT14E02 (assembly GCF_058803905.1). Classification (NCBI taxonomy): domain Bacteria; kingdom Pseudomonadati; phylum Pseudomonadota; class Gammaproteobacteria; order Lysobacterales; family Lysobacteraceae; genus Luteimonas; species Luteimonas sp. GW821-FHT14E02. The sequence continues at coordinate 657,939 of NZ_JBXAPK010000001.1, forward strand.
GCAGCAAGGCCTGGCGAACACGAAGACCGAACAGAGCAAGCTCACCGAGCGGCTGGCCGCCCAGGGGCAGGAGAGCGAAAGCGCCGAGCGGCAGGCCGCCGTCTCACAGCGGATGGACGACCACGAAATCCATCGCAAGGGCGGCGGACGGGATGCGTCCTCGCAATCGGACGCCTCCACCGACGTCGCCAGCCTCTGGCAGGCCCAGATGGCCCTGCGCGGCGATGCCGGGCCGCCCCCGACCGCGCCCACGCCCGTGAACACGCAGGTCTTCGCCGAACTGATCCAGAGACACGTCCGCCAGATGGCTGCCAGCGACAGCGCCGACAAGCACAGCGACGGCCAGGTGCTGCTGCGCATGTCCGACGCCACCCTGCCGGGCACCGACCTGCTGCTCAGCAAGACCGCCACCGGCTGGGTGCTGCGCGCGGATTCGCGCTCCCGCGACAGCTACGACGCGATCCGCCGCGCCGCGCCGGAGCTGGCCAAGCGGTTCGCCGACAGCGAGCTGGGCGAATTGATCGTCGATCCGCATTTCCACACCTGATTCGCGGGAATGTGCGCGGGAATGGGAATGCTGCGGTGCAAAACATCTGCCGGCTCATCCCTAGGGCTCACCCTAGGTACCAAAGCGCGAACTTCTCTGCTTAACTTGCCTCAACACGGTCCGGGGGGATTCGCCATCCAGGCGTCCCCGGCCCTTCCCGGAGCTGAGTCCTGATGGCACCCACCAACCGCCGCCCAGTGCCTCGCAAGCGCCCCGCCTCGCGGGCAGGCTTGCTTGAGCGCGCCCGGCAGGGGGGCGTCGCCGAAGCCGCCAACGTGGCGGAGGATGCTCCACAGAACGATCAAGAGCAGCAGCTGCGCGACGCCCTGCGCCGCAAGATCGAAGCCACGCTGCAGGACAACCCCGATCTCGACGAGCAGGGCCGTGATTTCCTGCTCGACCACCTGCTGCATGCGGTGGAAAGCGCGCCGATCGAGCCGACGCTAGTCACCCGGCCCGATCGCGGCCAATGGGTCCAGATGCTCGATGGCCTGCGCGAATCTGGCTTCGCCGAAGATGGCGATGTCGCCGCGCTGATCCGGCAGTTCGACGAGGCGATGCAGCCGCTCGACAAGCCGGAAGTGAAACTGGCCGTCGAATTCGCCAAGCGCTGCGAACAGGACGGTGAAGAGAAGGCGCTGGCTTGGCTGGAGGCGCAGCGCGACGCCGCCGCGCAGTCCAAGCAGGCCACGTCTTCTGGCCTTCAGGATGCACGCGTTCAACCTAGAAAACCGAATTTGAGGCGGACACGCACCTCGCGTGGACCTCCGGTCTGATCGAGCAAGCCCGTCGCGCACGCGAGGGTTTACGCAATCCCGGATTCGCAACCAACTCAAATACACATCTCTAGGAGAAACAAAATGATCGAGAACAATGCCGACCGCGCCTATGCCTCCCTGCTCAACCACATCGCCATGTCGGGCAACGAGAAGTCGCGCGAGAGCAGCAGCGCCAACAGCGTCGCCAAGGGTTCCAAGTCTTGGCTCGCCGCGCTGGTGGAAGGCCTGAACAAGATGATCACCGAGTCGTGGAAGGACATGACCGCCGCTTCCAACGCGGTGACCAAGGATGATCCGGCCACCATGACCAACTTCCAGGTCAAGTCGCAGGAGTTCAGCCTGCTGATGAACACCGCGCAGACGGTCGTGAAGACCATCGGCGAAGCCAACACCAAGGCTGCCAGCAAGCAGTAATCCACTGCCGGGTTGTACGAAGGGCGGCCTCCGGGCCGCCCTTCTTTTTTGTGTCGCCGCAAATGCTTCGCATGATGCGGACGCGCTTCGCGCGCATGCGCGCGCGAACGCGAGGCACCGTGTATTCCAAAAAAGAAAAGCCGCCGCGCTCAGCGGCGGCGCATTCTCCGCGCCACCCACCAGGCGACCGCGAAGCTGACGCAGCCGAGCGCGATCAGGCCGCCGGACATGCCGCGGCTGCTGCTGTCGCTGAAGATGCCGCCACCGCCGGGCATGAGCACGACGATCGCCAGGGCGATGCTGGCGTAGGCGACGATGCCCAGGATCCAGAACAGCCACTGCCAGGCCTGCGCGCCGTTGTCGCTGTCGGAATCGCGATTGAACAGCGAACGCGCGCGCGAATGCTCCGAGAAGGGGCCGGACTTGTTGCGCGCACGCCGGCGCCATCCGGTGACGATCGTGTTGCCTTGCGCCTGCAGTTCGCCGCGCACGCCGGGGACGCGATCGTTGGCCGGCAACGTCACGCCGCGCGGATCGATGGCGGGAGAAACGGCCATCGTCGCGCCGGCGGCGACGCCCGGAAGCGCCAGGGTCGGCGGCAGGTTCATCGCGGGATTCGTGGGCAGCGCATCCGGGCGCAGCGAGGCGGCCAACTGCTCGACGCCAGCGGCGGTGCCCGGCGCGATGAGGTGCGCGGAGGTCGCTGTCTGGACCAGCATCGGTGTCGCCGGTCCCTGGATGGGTTGCGCCGTGGCCGTGGCGACCGTGGAGGCGGTCGCGGTGGTGGCGCCCGGTGCCGCCGGGGCGGTGGGCGCGTTGGCGGGCGTCGACAGGCTCGGCGCGTTCGCCGTCGTCACCTGTCCGCTCTGGCTCGGTGCGAGCAGTCTCGCGTCGGAGGTGCCCAGCGGCGCGGAGGTCTGCGATTCGCGCGAGAACGCGGCGTAGAGGTTCTGCGCCTGCGACTCGAAGCTGCTGCGCGCAGGGCTGCCGGCGTCGCCCAGAGGATTCCCGCGAGAGGTGTCGGGATTCGAAGGATTGAAGTCGGGATCGCCGTTGCGCGGCGTCTGCACCACGCCGTCGTCGACGTCATACGGCGAGTTTGGTGAATTTGGCGAATTCGGATTGGGCGAATCGACGCGATGCGGACCGCCCCGATCGCTGGGCAGGTTGTTCAACAATCCCGGGGGAATTTGCGGGGGGCCGACGCCATCGGGGCCTGACATGTCGCACCTCCAAGGCGTGCGCAGGGCGGATGCACGCCACGCCAGCCTAGTCCTGTCGCTGGTGCGATTCACCTAGGGAAAACCCTAGTCGAAACCCCATGCTCACGTGCCGTTCGTGCGGCGGCCGCAGCGGCTCTGAAGTCGGTTGGACGACTCGACGGCCGGGCAAAAGAAAGGGAGACCCGGAGGGTCTCCCTAAAAATATCCGGCTCTCGCCGGAGGACTTTCGGTTGTGGCATGGCCCCGGACGAGCCGGGCGCGAGCAGACTAACGCGGCGCCATAGTTAATGCAATACCTGAAGTAAAATCTCTCAACTTATTGAATTGATTAATTTCTCAAGTCAAGTGCCTGGCGCTTGGCGTCGCGGCGGGCGGCCCGTGGCTGGTCCCAGGCGTTGTTGAACAGGGCCGGCTCCCAGCCGCCGTAGCTGGGGTTGGGCAGCATCCACCAGCGCTCGCCGAACCAGTCGTGGTACTGGTCGAGCAGCTTGGTGCGATCGGCGGGGGTGTTGGCGAGGATCTGCACGAAGTCGCCGAGCTGGTCGCCGAACTGCATCAGCACGCGGTAGCGCTGCCCGGCCAGGCGGCGGCGGCAGTTCTTCTCGCTGCCGTTCTGCTCGCAATCCTTCACGAAGGTGCCCAGGCCGAGGAACACGTCGTCGCTCGCCACCGGCATGCCGACCGCCTTCAGGTTGGCGAGGGTCGCCTCCTTCAGGTGCACGGCGCGGTTGGACAGGTACAGGATGGTCACGCCGCGCGCCTGCGCGGCCTTGGCGAAATCGACCACGCCGGGGACCGGCTTGGCCTTCTTCTCGGCGACCCACTGGTCCCAGGTCACCTCGTCGTATTCCTTGCCGCCCGTCACCAGACGCGCCTGGTAGGGCGCGTTGTCGAGCACGGTCTCGTCGATGTCCATGATGACGGCGGGCTTCAGATCGGAAAGCTTGAGATCGGCCGTCTTGCCGGCGTTGTCGCGCTCCTCCGGCACCAGGGCGTCCCAGTTCTTTTCCTTCAGCGCGACGTCGAGCCTGTCGGCGGCGGCGCGGTAGATGGTCTCGGCGCTGGCCCGGTACTCCTCCGAGCGCTGCATCCACAGCACCGCGTTGAGGTTGTCATCGGCCGAGGCGGCATCGGCCTTGGCGGCGGTCGCGGCGGGCTTGGTTTCCGCGGCGGCGGCGCCCTGCGGCGCGGTGTACGAGGCCGGTTTGCAGGCGGCCAGGGCCAGGGCCAGCAGGGAAATGGTCGCCAGGGTGGGGCGCATCGCGAGCTCCGATCGGGAAAATCGCGCGAGTTTAGCGGAGCCGGGCGGCCGGGACGTGTCAGTCGGGCGCCGGTTTTGCCGTTGGTATCCAGGGATGGGGGATTTCACCCCCGGATGTCTGGCGCGCCGCGGTCCAGTCCCGCGTTGCGCCGTTCCAGGGATTTGGATTTAGCATGGCCGCAACGGGGTGACTGGCCGATATGCGCAAAGCAGATGCCACGCGTGTTCCGGGGCGCAGGCTGATGATGATCAGGCTCGCGACGATGGCGTTGTGCGCATTGACCGCTTCCTGCGCGAGCCATGTGGAGGACAAGAGCATGCAAACCACCAGCGAAACTTCGGCCGCGGCGATCAGTTCCGAAGCCATCGGCGCCAAGCTGCTGCGGCTGATCGACAGCATCCGCGACAGGCAGGACCTCGCCCCCGCGCGCATCGAGGAAGTGACGGGACTGACGCTGTCGGAGGAATCCGGCACCGTCTATCTCCACGGCACGCGCGGACAGATCACCCGGGACTGGAGCTTCCGCCTCGGCACCCTGGCCAGTGGCGAGGGCGGCGCCGACAGCCTGCTGTTCTCGATCAACAACGCCGATGGCGACGGCGTCGACCGCACGGCGGTCTGCCAGCCGGATTTCGAGGCCTACAAGTCGGCGCTGCAGGCCAGCGGCTTCTCACCGACGCCGGTCCCCGGTGAACGCGGCGGCACGCGTTTCTGGGAGTTCAGGCGCGATCAGGTCACCGTGCGCATCCAGACCATCGGCGAGAGCGCGGCGCGGCCGGAGCACGCCTGCGTGAGCACCATCTCCGTCAGCACCCGTTCCGACGGGACATAGGAGAGACGCCATGGCCACGGATCAGGACCTGAAAAAAATGCTCGACGACTGGGAGGCCCGCATGGGGGCCGACAGCAAGCTCGTCGATCAGATCAACCTCTACCGGAAGGACGCCTACGACCAGCTCGGAACGGCGGCGAAGGATCGCGTCTTCCTCGGCACCGACGAGGCCACGCGCAAGGCCAATGCGGCCACGGTGCGCAAGTCCACCGAGGAAGCGATCAAATCCTCGCCGGAGCTGAAGGCCGACTTCATCAAGGAGATCGGCGACGGCCGCATCAAGAAGATCGAGATCGGCTCCAAGGACATGGGCGCGGGCGGCGCCTACGACGGCAAGAACGACCTGATGTACATCAACCCGGCGATCGCACTGATCGCCGCGAAGAAAGGCCCCGCGCGCAACGAGCTGATCGGCATCATCGGCCACGAGCTCGACCATTCGCAGGAACGCGACAAGGGACGCACCGCCGACAAGGCCTTCATCACCGAAGCTGAGAAGATCCTCAACGACGGCAAGCAGGCCCACGACTTCACCAAGGTCATCGGCGACAAGGTGGCCGAGCGCAGCGCGTCCGAATCACGTGCGCACCTGGAGTACTACAACAGCATTGTGCTGTCGCTGGACAAGAAGGACCGCACCGAGGCGAAGATCTTCGCCGCGATCCCGGACGATCGCAAAAAGGATTTCTTCGACGTCGACAAGGGCAAGCTGCATCCGGGGCTCACCATTTCCCCGCCCGGCAGCGGGCTGCTGCCGCAGACCGACGACAACATCAAGGTGCTGCAGAAAACGTTCTTCGAACGTCCGCAATTCGGGGCGAGCAATCGCGAGACCTACAAGCAGCAGGTTGCCACCGAACTGGTGCGGACCATCCTCGATGTCGACAAGGCCAAGGACATCACGATCAACCTCAAGCAGATGGGCGTCGACTACAACGCGATCCAGCCCCACCTGAAATTCGCCGACGGCAAGCCGCGCACCTTCTACGACAACAGCGACGGCACCAAGATCAAGCTGGACACCGACAAGCCGCATTCCCTCGTGCCGCCCAAGGCGATTCCCGTGTCGCCGGTTCCGGGCATGCTTCCGGGTGGTGGGTTCCCGGGCGGTCTGCCGCAGCGCCTGCCGCTGTCGGCCGAAGCCGTGTCGGGATCGCAGGCGCATCCGCTGTACGCGCAAGCGCTGGAGCGCGTGCAGGCGCTGGGGCCGCAGGCCGGCGGCTACCGCAACGCGCAGGAGATGGAGCGCGTTGCGGGCGCACTGGCGGCGCAGGCGCAGTCGAACCATCTGCCTTCGATCACGGCGGTCGTGGCGAGCACCGATGGCAAGGGCCTGATCGCGGCATGGACGAATCCCGACAATCCGCTGGACACGAATCGTGTCTATCAGGAGAAGACGCAGGCCGCCGCGCAGCCTCTGGAACAGAGCCTGCAGCAGCTGAAAGCGGGAGCGCAGGCGGGACCCGTTTCACCTCAACAGACTGAATCGCAGGTGCAGGGCTTCTCCCGCTGACGATCCTGCGATGACGCGCCCTGCCGAGCGTGGCCGGGCGCGGAATCCGCGACGAGCGAGTCAGTCGCGCGGCCGTTCGCTGATCAACCGGGTGAGCATGTCGATCTGTCGCTGCTGATCGGCCAGCAGCGACTGCATCTGCTCGTTGCGCATCTGATCGAGTTTCTCGTGCAGCGCCATGATCTCGATCTCCGCTTTCAGATTGATCTCGTAATCGAGTTCGGCGGCGATGCGGTCCTTCGTCGCCTGACGGTTCTGGCTCATCATGATGATCGGTGCCTGCGCGGCCGCCAGCATCGACAACATCAGATTGAGAAAGATGAAGGGGTAGGGATCGAACGGCCGGCTCAGCAGCCAGACATTGGCGCCGGCCCATGCCACCAGGAAACCGGCGAACAACATGAGAAACGTCCACGAGCCCCCGAACATGGCGACCTTGTCGGCCAGCCATTCGCCGAACGTCACTTCGTCGGGCTTGTGCGATCTGCGCGAGATCGGTTTGCGTTCGAGCGCGTGGCGCAGAACGCGCTTCTCGGACTCGGACAGCTTGTTGGTCGTCTTGCCGAGCCAGCGCTCGGCGGCATGCGTGACATCGTGATCGGAAATCGCCATGACCGTGTCCACGCCGGGCGGATGGGCCGGCATGGCGGCTATTGTGCGCGGCCGTCATCGTAATGGCGCGTTCGGCTTCCTCAGGCCGGGAGCGTTCCCGCATGCCTGGATCACGGGCATGCCCGCCGGTTCAGGCGATCTTCTCGATCCTCGCCTTCTGGCAGAGCGGATAGCTGTCGACGAACGGCAGGATCAGCTTCTTCATCGTGTCGAAGGATGGGCCGTACAGATAGAACGCGGTCTCGCGCGGCCCCTGCCACCAGCTGTGGATGCCGCCTTCCCCGCCGAGTGCATCCTCGAGTTCGTTGTAGACCACGTTCGAATCGTATTTCGCGTAAATCTCCTCGGGCAGGTCGGTGCCGTTGAGATAGAGCGCGAGGCCTTCGTTGACGCCGAACGCAACCGGCTGCGCGACGCCCGAGACCGACAATCGCGACCCTTTCGGGGCGCCGAGCCGTTCCAGCGTGTGCGAGATGAGCGCGATCGTTTCCGTGGAGGCGTTGGTCACCTGGATTTCCACGTCGCAGCATTCGATCTCGCCGCCGGTTCCCTGCAGCGTGCCGCCACCCGAGATTTCGCCGACATTGTGTTGCTTCAGAACCGCGTCGAGCGGATCTTCGTAGCGCTCGTGCCGGTGCATCGGCTGGATGCGCGCGTTGAGCGTCGCCACGATGACATCGGGCGTGGCCTTCTTCTTGCCGAACAGCTTGCCAAGCATGGATCGCCCCCAAGGCGTGATGGTGTCCGCTCTCTTGTGTCCGTGATGCTTACTGCATGCGCATCACGCGCGGCGCCGGTTCCTCGTTCGGCGACGGCAATGCGATCGGGTCGTGGCTGCGAGGTGTCTGGGCGGGCGATTGCTGCGCCTGCCAGAGTGCCTGGCCTTCGGCGCGGAATGCCTGTCCGTCCGGCGATTGCGCCAGTGCGGTCATCGCGTGCCGCATCGCCGCGGGATCGCCGATCGCATCCAACAGGCTGTTGACGTGCGGGTTGCCGGTTCTGGCTGGCGCATTCGCCGGTGTGTTCGTCGGCGCGGATGGTGTGTCGCGTGCGAGATCCGGCTGCTGGCGCCCGGGGCCGGTGTGGTAACCCTGGATGCCGCCCTGGCCGAGCGCATCGCGCAGATTGATCGAGAGCGTGGGGCTGTTCGAGTCGCGCGATTCGCCGACGTTGTTATGCCCCCACGGATTGCGCAATTGCAGGATGGCTTCGCCGTTGCGATCGCGCGTGACACCTTCGACCATGTAAGCGTGCCCGTCCGCCAGGCCGTCCTGTCCTCGCCCTGGCATGGTGGCGAGCGTCACCGGCTGTCCCCGTGCGAGCGCGTCCTCGATGTCGCGCGCCATCGCATTGGCCTGTGCGGGCGGTGGCGCTGGTTGAAAATGACCATAGTCGCCGGTCAGGGTGAACGAGCCGAGACTTGGGACCGCGCCGAACGGGTTGCCTTGCGCGTCGACATTGCCTTGAAGCCATCGATAGCCTTCATCCAGCCCGTCCCGGCCGCCACGCTGGCGCGCCTGGATGGCGGCGGCCGTCTCGATCACCGCCGGCCAGATCGGGTTGTCGCGCACACCGTAACGATCGTTCGTGACGGCGCCGCCGCCCTGACGCACGAGATCATCCATCGCCTGCAAGGCGTTGTCGGTGCCGCTGCCGCCGTTCCTGCGCAGGTTGTCGCGCAGCGCGTCCTGTGTGACGGTGATCGTCTCGGACGTCGGCACGCCGCCGGCGTTGCGGTAGAGCGTGACCTGGAAATTGCCGGTCGCCTGGTCGTAACGAATCGCCTGACGAATCCGATCCGGTTGCAGTTCGGCGAGCGATCCCATCGGGGCCATCAGATAACAGTCGCCGACCGCGTCCTGGCTGATGTCGCGCGCGCGCGGTCGTGGATCGTTCCTGTCGTAGAGATCAGCGTCGCTGAAGGTGATGCGCCGAGGATCGGCCATATCGCAAGTCCTTATGTCAATGGGTGTCCAGTGCGCTGTTTTTACAACAAAAGCGCACCAGTTGTAACCGGGGCGACGCGGCGATCGCGTCGCCGGGGGAATTCGATCGGCGAATCCGGAACTGCGTCAACCCGCGTCCAGCATCGCCCTGATCGCAGCGAAGCCGACATCGGCACGTTCCTTCTTGCGCTCCGCGTCGGCCACCGGGTCCGCGCCGTCGCGCTGCAACTCGGCGGCCGGCAGTTCGTCGAAGAAGCGGCTGGGCGACAGACGCAGCTTGCTGCCCCAGCGCTGCGCCTCGCGCGAATGCGAGAGCCACAGCTGCTCCTTCGCGCGGGTGATGCCGACGTAGAGCAGTCGCCGCTCCTCATCGAGGCGGCCCTCGTCGATGCTGGCTTCGTGCGGCAGCGTGCCATCCTCGCAGCCGGCGATGAAGACATAGCGGAATTCCAGCCCCTTCGCCGCATGCAGGCTCATCAGCCGCACCTGATTGCCGGCGTCGTTCTTGTCAGCGTGGGTGAGCAGGGCGAGCGAGGCGGCGAGTTCGCCGGCGCTGGTGCCGCGCGCGCCCTCGAACCATTCGGCCAGTTCGTCGAGGTTGCCGCGACGAATCTGGAACAGCTGCTCGGTCTTGCACTGCGCGCGCAGCGCGTCGAGCAGGCCGGAACGTTCGTTGAGCTTGCGCACGAGGTCGGAGGGCGACAAGTGCGCCGCGTCACTGCGCAAGCCGCGCACGATGTCGACGAAACCGCTGAGCGCGTTCGCCGCGCGTGGTTGCAACTGCTTCAGCAGGCCCACCGACTCGGCCGCGCGCAAGAGCGGCATGTGCGCGTGCTGCGCGAGTTCGGCCAGCTTCGCCAGCGTGGTCGCGCCGACCTCGCGCTTGGGCGACTGCACCGCGCGCAGGAAGGCCGCGTCATCCTCGGGATTGACGATCAGGCGCAGCCACGACAACGCATCCTTCACCTCGCCGCGATCGAGGAAAGCGGTGCCGCCGGACAGGTGATAGGGCACGCGCAGCAGCTGCAGCGCCTTTTCCAGCGCGCGCGACTGATGATTGCCGCGGAACAGGATGCAGAATTCGCTCCACACCGCGTTGCGCGCGGTGTGCAGGAAGTGGATTTCGCCGGCGATGCGTTCGGCCTCGTGCGCGGAATCGCGGCATTCCCAGATGCGGATGCGTTCGCCATCGGCCTGCGCGCTCCACAGCGTCTTGGGATGCTCGTGCGGATTGTTCGCGATCAAGGCGTTGGCCGCGCGCAGCACGCGGTTGCTGCAGCGGTAGTTCTGTTCGAGCTTGACCACCTTCAGCGCCGGATAGTCGCGCGCCAGTTGCGACAGATTCTCCGGATTGGCGCCACGCCAGGCGTAGATGCTCTGGTCGTCGTCGCCCACGCAGGTGAAATTGCCCTTGCCGCCGGCCAGCGCCTTCAGCAGCCGGTACTGCGCGTCGTTGGTGTCCTGGCATTCGTCGACGAGCAGGTAGCCGATGCGCTCGCGCCACGCCAGGGCGCAATCCTCGTCGTTCTCCAGCAACTGCACGGGCAGGCGGATGAGATCGTCGAAATCGACCGCGTTGAAGGCCGACAGCCGTGCCTGATATTTGCCGTACAGCGCCGCCGCCTCGTGCTCGCGCGTGCTTTGCGCGCTTGCGAGCGCTTCTTCGGGCGACAGGCCGGCGTTCTTGGCGCGCGAGATCAGACCCTGCATGGCCTGCACCACGTCGGGTTTCGCGCCGGGCATCAGGTCCTTCAGCTGCGTCGCGGTGTCGTCGGCGTCAAAGATCGAGAAGCCGCGCTTGAGTCCGGCCTTCGCATGCTCGATCTGCAGCAGCTTCAAGCCGAGCGCGTGGAAGGTACAGATGGTCAGCCCTTCCGCCGCGTCGCCCTTGATGCGGCGGCCGACGCGCTCGCGCATTTCCTTCGCCGCCTTGTTGGTGAAGGTGATCGCGGCGATGCGCTTGGCGGGGTAGCGGCCGGATTGGATCAGGTGCGCGATCTTCTCGACGATCACGCGCGTCTTGCCGCTGCCGGCGCCTGCGAGCACCAGCATCGGGCCGTCGCAATGCGCGACCGCGGCGGATTGTTGGGGGTTGAGGCCGTGCATGGGAACTTCCGATCTATGCCATCAGTCTACAGACATGCGCGGCACCGGCCGCCTACGATGCGGTCGCCGGAAAAAGTCAAGGACAAGGAATGCTGGGGAGAGTCGCCATTTTCATGTTGAGCGCGCTGCTGGTCACGGGCGCCGCGACGGCCGCCGACAAGAAGAAGGCGCTGCCGCCCGATCCGCTCCAGGACCCGGTGATGATCACGGCCGGCTTTCTCAGCAGCCATCCTGATTTGCGCTATCGGCTGCTCGGGCTGGAAAGGCGCAAGCAGGAAAAGCTCGAGGACGCGCTGAAGTTCTTCCAGCGCGCCGCTTTCTATGCCGACAAGCCCTCGCAGGGCATGGTCGCGGAGATGCTGTGGAACGGGCAGGGCGCGCCGCAGGATCATGCGTTGGCCTACGCCTGGATGGATCTCGCCGCCGAGCGGGGCTACGAAGGGTTCCTCGGTTTGCGCGAGCGCTATTGGGGCGAACTGACCGAGGACGAACGCAAGCGCGCCATCGACGTTGGGCAGGCGCTCTACGCCAAATACGGCGACGCCGCCGCCAAGCCGCGCATCGCCACCGCGCTGCGCCGCGAGCGGCTGCGGATGACGGGAAGCCGCACCGGCTTCACCGGCAATCTGGAGATCTTCGTGCCGAGCCCCGGTGGCGGCACGGTCATCAGCGGGTCCAAGTTCTACGACAAGCGCTACTGGGACCCGAAGCTGTACCAGGAATGGCACGACGCCATCTGGGCGAAGCCGCGCATCGGCCGCGTCAGCGTCGGCGAGGTGGAGACGGTGAAGGAAGACGCGCCGCCGCTCAAGTCGCGCGTGCCGGACACCGCGCCCCAGGCCGACGCGCCGGAACCGGAAACGCCTGACGAGAAGCCCGACGAGAAGTGATCGGCCGCGGCGGACGTTAGAATCCGCCCCATGGCCAAGCTCTACTTCTACTACTCGGCGATGAACGCCGGAAAGACCACCACGCTGCTGCAATCCGCGCACAACTACCGCGAGCGCGGCATGCGGGTGATGATCCTGACACCGCGCCTGGACGATCGCGCCGGCAGTGGCACCGTCGCCTCGCGCATCGGTCTGCAGGCGCAGGGCGCGTCGTTCGATCGCGATGATGATCTGCAGCGGCGCATCCAGGACGACATCGCCGCGCACGGCGACCTGCATTGCGTGCTGGTGGACGAGGCGCAGTTCCTGAGCAAGGCGCAGGTGTGGCAGCTGAGCGAGGTGGTCGACACGCTGCGCATCCCGGTGCTGTGCTACGGCCTGCGCACGGATTTTCGCGGTGAGCTGTTCGAGGGCAGCCAATATCTGTTGGCCTGGGCCGACGAACTGTCCGAGATCAAGACCATCTGCCACACCGGCAAGAAGGCGACTATGACCGTGCGTGTGGACGACAGCGGCTACGCCGTGCAGGATGGGCCGCAGGTGGAGATCGGCGGCAACGAGCGCTACGTTTCGGTGAGCCGCGCCGAGTTCAAGAAGATCGTGCGCGGCGAGGGGCGTATCGAGCCGCTGCAACAACCGCTACCGCTTTGACCCGCGACACATGAACCGCCTGCTCGAAATCCGCACGTACCGCCTGAAGCCAGGCACGATCGACGATTTCCACGCGGCCATGCACGACAGCGCCGTGCCGATGCTCCGGGGCGCGGGCATGGACGTGATCGCCTACGGCCGCTCGGATCACGAAGAGGAAACCTATTTCCTGATCCGCGCCTACGACAGCCGCGAGGCGCTGGAGGCGGAGCAAGGCCGCTTCTATGGTTCGGAGGCATGGCGGCAAGGCCCGAGAGAAGCGCTCGTCAGCAGGATCGAGACCTACGTGAACACGTTGCTGTGGGCCGCGCCGGAAGCGGTGGACAGCCTGCGTGCGCTGAACGGACCGGCCTGAGGATCGCCCGCCGGCGCACGCCAGCCGCCGGTCAGGGCAATACCAGGATGTCCTCCCAGTCCGAAGCGGTCTGGTTGCGCAAGGCATCCGCCAGCGCCGGGAACGGATCGACGAAGGCGTCATCCGAGAGCTGGTCGATCGAGATCACCTTGCAGGTCGGCGTGGCGGTGTTCTCGCACCAGTAGGCGCCGGCGACCTGCGCATCGGGCACGTAGACCGCCTTCCAAGTCTGCGTCGGCACCACCACCTTGCCGCTGTTGATGGTGGTGGACATGCTGGCGAAGTCCGGGCCGGTGACGATGTAGACCTCGCCGTAGGTCTTGGCGAGGATGCGCACGGTGCTTTCGATCTGCGCCCAGACGCCGCGATTGAGCTTCGGCGTCTGCGGCACGACGTTGGCGATCGAGAAGGTTTCCTTCTGCGCCGTCGTAGTGGACGCGTCACCGGCGGGCATCATGTGGCCGCGGTCGTAGCCGCTGTTGGTGTAGCTCGAATGCGTGGTGGGGAAGCCGGCCTCGCTGGTGAAGTTCATGTCGATGCGGGTGATCGACTCCGCGCCGAGCACGCGTGCCTCGGTGAGGTGCTGCGCCGACCACAGATCGGTACCGGTCACCTTCGAGGCATACAGGTTGTATTCCTGCTTGCACAGCGACAGCGTTTCCGAGTTCATCTCCGAATTCAGGAGCACCGGCTTCTGGCCGCCCAGATACTCGTCGTTGGTGCTGCTGTCGCAGGTGATGGCCTGCGCCGAATGCGCGGCGAGCCAGAGCCCGAGGATCGAAAGCACTCTTGCGGCTGAGTTCACGAGCAACCTCTGCGGACTTGGTCAGAGTCCGCAGCGTGCCGTTCTCATGAGAAACCGAGATGACAATTTGTTGTCGAAACGATGACGAAACGCCGACGCATCAGCGCTGGCAGCGTCGACACCACACCGTCGCGCGCTGGCCGATCGTGGTCAGCGTCAACGCGCGTCCGCAGGTCTTGCATGGCTCGCCTTCGCGTCCGTACACCGACAATTCCTGTTCGAAATAACCCGGCGCGCCATCCGGGCTGAGGAAATCGCGCAGCGTCGTGCCGCCGCGCGTGATCGCGTACTGCAGGATGCGGCGGATGCTCTCGGCGATGCGCAGATAGCTCTCGCGCGAAACGCGCCCGGCCGCGCGCAGCGGCGACACGCCGGCCGCGAACAGCGCCTCGGCGACGTAGATGTTGCCCACGCCCACCACCACGCGCTGGTCCATCAGGAAGACTTTCACCGGCGCCTTGCGGCCGCGGCTGAGCGCGAACAAATACTCCCCGTCGAAGGCATCGGACAACGGTTCGGGGCCGAGATCGCGCAACAGTTCGTGCGTCGTTCCTGGTGGTTGCCAGAGCAGGCAGCCGAAGCGGCGCGGATCGTTGAAGCGCAGCACGCGGCGCGGGGAGCCGTTCGCGGCATCGAGCGCGACGTCGACGTGATCGTGCGTGGTCACCGCCGTGCTCGGCGGCAGCACGCGCAGGCTGCCGGACATGCCCAGATGCAGCAGCGCGCTGCCCACCTCGGTGTCGAGCAATAGATACTTGGCGCGCCGCCGCACCGCGTTGATGCGCTGGCCGGGCAACAGTTCGGACACCTCGCGCGGAATTGGCCAGCGCAGATCCGGCCGCCGCAGCACGACTTCGCGCACGCGTCGCCCTTCGACGTGCGGCGCGAGGCCGCGGCGGGTGGTTTCGACTTCGGGCAGCTCAGGCATCGACAGGTCTCGCGCCGGCATCGATCACGACCGCGCCGGCAGGTCCGCGGCCCTCATGGTCGCGATCGTCGTAATCCAGGATCGCGCCGAAGGCTTGCGACAGCCGTTCGGCCGTCAGCACGTGTTCGCGCGGTCCGTCGTCCAGTACCTGGCCTTCGCTCAGCAGCACGACGTGGTTGATCTCGGGGATCAGTTCTTCGAGGTGGTGCGTCACCAGGACCAGCGTGATGCCGTCCCGGGCGAGCGCACGCAACGTCTGCAGCAGGCGATGACGGGCGACGAGGTCCAGCCCGGTCGTCGGTTCGTCCAGCAGCAAGGCGCGCGGCTCATGCACCAGCGCGCGTGCGACCAGCACGCGACGCGCTTCGCCGGTCGACAGCGTCGCGTATTCGCGCCCGGCCAGAGGCAACGCGTCCACGCGCGCGAGCGCCTCGCGGGCGCGATCGCGCATCGCGGCCGTGACCGTGTGCGGCTCCGGCGCTGACAACCGCGCCTCGAAGGCGCCGAGGACAACATCTTCCACGCGCAGGCCGGGCAACGACGACAGGTCGTCATGGATCGCGCCGGTAACGATGCCGAGTCGCGACCGAATCTCGCGCACGTCCCACAAATGCATGCCCAGGAGGCGCGCCGCGGGGCGGCCGTCGTCGTGCGCCAGCGGATACAGCTCGCGCGTGATCAGCTTGATCAGCGTCGACTTGCCGCAGCCGTTCGGCCCGAGGATCGCGGTGTGCCGGCCGGGCGGAATCCGCAGCGACACCTCCCGCAGCGCGAGACGGGCGCCGCGCATCACGCTGGCGCGATCGAGTTCGATCAGCGGCGGAGCGGGGAGGTGCGTGGCGTCGGCGGGCATGGCTGGGAGATGAAGGCGCAGTCGGGAAATCGCAACATCCCTATTAGACTCGGATCGCCAGTCGCCATCGACGGGTATCGCATCCATGCGAAACAAGCCGGCCACCGCTGCGTCCACCGCGCCCTCCGGCCAGCCGCCGGGTCTGGCCCTGCACGCCTACGCCGCGGCCGAACTCGATGCCGCCATCGCCGGCCTGGGGCGCCACGGCCATCGCCTGCACGCGGGCGTGCACCATGCCCGCAAGGGCTTGCGGCGCACCCGTGCGGTGCTGCTCCTTGGCGGCGAGGCCCTCGGTGAGGGTGCCCGCCTGTTGGCGCGCGAACTGGCCCGCGTGAACCACGGCCTCTCCGCCCTGCGCGACGCCCACGCCCTGATCGAGACCCTCGACCGCCGTATCGCCAGGCATCCGGACGCGGAAACCCGCCCCCTGCTGCGTCGCGTCCGCGCCATCGCGGTGCGGCGGCGGACGGAACGCCTGCGCGCCGAACTCGACGCCGACCCCGCCCTGATCGCGCGCCGGCAGACCCTGCAGGTGCTGTGGGCCGGCCTGGACGCCCTGCCCTGGGCCGCCCTCCAGCCCGCCCGCCTGCAACGCGCCCTGGCCGAAAGCGCTGTCCATGCCGACCGGGCGCACGCGCGCGTGCACGCCAGCGGGGACGAGGCCGACTGGCACCGCTGGCGCCGCCGCATGCGCCGCCTGTCGCAACAGCTGCGCGCCGCCAAGGCCGCGGGCCTGGCGTTTACCGCGCCGCGCGCCTTCGACAAGTCCCTCACCGAGCAGCTGGGCGTCGCGCAGGACCTGCGGCTCCTGCTCGAGCAGGCCAAGGGCGGCCTGCCGCTCGAAAAAGCCGACCGGATCGCCCTCCGCCGCTATGCCAAGGCCGCCCTGGCCAGGCAGCAGCGCCGCATCGCCGCCATCGAACGCGCGGTCGAACCGCCGCCAATTCCCGCCGAGCCCCCCGCTACGCCGGATCCCCGAAAATCCGACTGAATCTCCGCTGGCACCGTACCCCGACGCACGGATGGAAAACCGTCACGGCGGTGGCATGATGTCCGTGGGACACTCGACGGCCTTGCCTGTCCTGTCCACCCCGCTGCCGTCATTTGACCGTGTTCCTGGAGCTGTAATGCCCACCTCTTTGCTCGACTTCCTCGCCGGCGGCCTCACGCAGGCCGGTCCCTGGACCCTGGTGATCTACTTCCTGATCGCCACCCAGCTGACGATCTTCTCCGTCACCCTGTACCTGCATCGCAGCCAGGCGCACCGCGGCGTCGACTTCCATCCCGTGCTCAATCACTTCTTCCGTTTCTGGACGTGGCTGACCACCTCGATGATCACCAAGGAGTGGGTGGCCATCCATCGCAAGCACCACGCCAAGTGCGAGACCGAGGACGACCCGCACAGCCCGATGTACAAGGGCATCAAGACCGTGTTCTGGCGCGGCGTCGAGCTGTACCGCGAAGCGCGCGCCCAGCGCGCCGACATCGAGCAGTACGGCAAGGGCGCGCCCAACGACTGGATCGAGCGCCACCTCTACACCCCGTTCGCCACCATGGGGCCGACGTTCCTGTTGTTTATCAGTTTCGCCCTGTTCGGCTTCAAGGGCGTGGCGATCTGGGCGATCCAGATGGCATGGATCCCGTTCTGGGCTGCCGGCGTCGTCAACGGCCTCGGCCACTGGTGGGGCTATCGCAACTTCGAGACCACCGACACCGCCACCAACCTCACCCCGTGGGGCGTGTGGATCGGCGGCGAGGAACTGCACAACAACCACCACGCCTTCCCCAGCTCGGCCAAGTTCGCCCTGCGCAAGTGGGAGTTCGACATCGGCTGGGCCGCGATCAAGCTGCTCGAGAAGGTGAAGCTGGCCAAGGTGCTGCGCGTGGCGCCCACACTCGATGTGCGCCCCAACATCCATGTACCGGATGGCGACACCATGAAGGCGCTGCTCGCCCACCGCTTCCAGGCCATGACCGACTACCAGCGCAACGTGCTGACCCCGGCCCTGCGCGAGGAAGCCCGCGCCGCCGGCGCCAAGCTGCGCGCCCTGCTGCCGCGCAAGCTGCGCAAGGGCATGGTCGACGACGGCCGCTGGCTGAAGCCGGACGCGCGCGAACAGCTGCGCACCTGGGTGGCCCAGCGTCCGCGCATCCGCACCCTGGTCGAGTACCGCGCCCGCCTGTCGGCGCTGCTCGAAGCGCGCACCCACAACGCCTCCGAATCCCTGCACAACCTGCAGGCCTGGTGCCGCGAGGCCGAGGCCAGCGGCATCCGTGCCCTGCAGGAATATTCGGCGCGGCTGAAGGGCTACTCGCTGCCCGCTCGCGCGTAAGCATGCGCGCATGTGACGCACGCACGAAGCCCGGCCATTGGCCGGGCTTTTTCGTGGGCGGAGTCTTGTTCGCGAGTGCGGTTTTGCCGATGGCGGGCGCCGCGCAGGCGCAGGTGAAGGCCACCGGCGACTATCTCTCCCGCATGGACACCGATCGCGATGGCCGCGTCTCGCTGGCCGAATATCAGGATTGGATGAGTTACGCCTTCGACGCCATGGATCGCGACCACAACGGCCAGCTCAGTGGCGCCGAGCTTCCGGGCGGCAAGGGCAGGCCGGTGTCGCGCGAGGATCATCGCGCGCGCATCGCCGACACCTTCTCCCGCCAGGATCGCAATCATGACGGGGCGCTGGATTCACGCGAATTGGCCGCGCCGCCACAGTGACACGGCCACGCGCGCATGGCCGGCGCACCTTCAGAAGCGGAACAGGTAGCCGACTGACACCCGGGTTTGCCGGGAGCGTTCGACCAGCGGGCTTTCCTTGATCTCGTCTCCGAATTCGGTCGCGGCCACATCCAGGAACAACGCATGCCGCTCGGCGGGGGAATAGTCCAGACGCAGGCCCGCCTCGACATTGACCGTGGCATCGCCCGCATAGGACGGGCGGGCCAGCGTGGCTTCTTCCGGGCGGACGCCGTAGTAATAGTCGACGTACTTGTCGTCGACCCATTCCGCCGCCAGCCGTGGCGTCAATCCGAAGCGACCCATGCCAAAGCGGCGCTCGGCCTGGATGCGGGCGCGTGAGCCCGAGCTCTTGTCCATGGCGTCCACCAGATACTCGGCGGAGATGTCCACGACCGGGCTGTTCCAGACGATCGCCGCGCCGGCCCAGACGCTGTCGTCGCGCTCTTCCATTCCCCGCAGATATTCGGAATCGTCGGGATCGTAGCCATCTAGGGCGTAGCGCGCCCGGACACGGAAGCTCAGGTCGTCGCTCTTGTTGATCTTGAAATCGAACCGCCCCGCGTTGAGCTCCATCCAGCGATTCTCGAAATAGACAATCGGCAGTGCCTTCGTTTCGTTGTCGTAGCCGCGATAAGGCCGGTCGATCACGGCCGCGCCCAGGCCAATCCCCCATTGCGAGGTGTTCGTTTCCGGAGCTTCGGCCTCCTGGGCGCGGGCGGGCATGGCCATGGCCAGTCCAGCGAAAAGGAGTCCGGACAGCCCCCAGACTGCGCTGTGCGGAAAACGGTGGGATCCCTCATGACGCATCTTTTAAATCCTCGATAGGGGCCGGCCATGGAGGGGCCGGCGAGCTGATGTCGGTTGTCCTGACCGCGGGCGGCCACCTCCGACCTGCAGAAGCGGCGGATGGGAGCGGGATTACTGACCGAGCGGACAGTAGGAATGCTAATCGCTATAATGACCGAGTGGTCATTAAAGGGGCGGGAGCGGTCGGTGGACGTTCAGGCTTTCGTGGTCGCGGGCCGCGGCGCCTTCTCGTACCCGGGCTTCAGGGCTGGCCGGGACAGGACTCGAATCGATCGGCCGCCGCGGCGGAGCGCCGAGGGCGGGAGCCGCCACCGACTACACTGGCTGGGGGAGACGTCGCTTGCCGCGTTGCAGACACCTTGGGCCTCCGGTCCCGGGAACGCGAGCAGTCGAACGAGGGAGCAGCGTGATGACGGCAAAGAAAGAGACGACACGGCCCGAAGCGGGGGGCGGCCAAAAGGCGAAGAGAACGCGGCTCTCCCCCGAGATCCGTCGCAAGCAGATCCTGGAAGCGGCGCTGGCCGAGTTCAGCACGCAGGGTTATGCCGCCACGAGCATTTCCAAGATCGCGCAACGCGTGGGCATTTCAAAAGCCAATGTCTACGTCCACTTCTCCAGCAAGGACGAAATCTTCGAGACCCTGCTCGCATCCCTGTCCTCGGTGGGAAAGGCGCAAGGCAACTGGTCGCAGATGCGGGACGCGCGGGACGTTCCGGGATTCATCGACAACCTGATCGATGTGACCTACGCATCCTTCACGCCCGAAGCCCTCGCCATCCTGCGGATGATCATTTCGGAAGGGCATCGCATCCCGGGCGGGATCCTGGCCAAATGGCATGAATCCAACTTGGGCGATCGCGCAAAGCGGCAGGCCATCATCGATGAGCAGGTGGCGATGGGTCACATGAAGCGTGGCCTGCTCAGTGAACATTTCCATTTCGCCATGACGCCGTTCGTCTACGCGGCCGTTGCAGCACTGATATTTGGCGACGCGGCCACCGAAGAAGTGGAGCGGATGAAAGGCACGCACCGCAAACTGCTGCACCAGCTTCTGGAGCCCTGACCGGTGAGCCGCGCATTCATGCCGCTCGCTGACCGGCGCTAAGATGATCGCGCAAGGGGCGAGCGGAGGCGGGGATGTGGAAGCGGGTGGTCGGCTATGGAGTGCTGTTGGCGGCGGGGACGCTGGCCCTGCAGTGGCTCGACTACGCACGCCTGGTGCGGATGCATTCGGGTGACATCTATTTGTTCCTGGTCGCGGTCACCTTCCTCGTGCTGGGCATCGTCTTGGGCGTGCGGGTCTTCGCCGCGCCGGCGCCGGTCGCCTTCGACGGCAACCCGAAGGCGCAGACGGCGCTGGGCCTGAGTGAGCGGGAACTGGAGGTGCTGCACGAACTGGCCGCCGGTCACTCCAACAAGGAGATCGCCGCGCACCTCCACGTTTCCCCGAACACGGTCAAGACGCACGTGGCGCGGCTGTTCGAGAAGCTGGGCGCGAGGCGGCGTACCGAGGCGATCCACCGGGCGCGCGAGCTGGGGATCGTGCCCTGACACCGGATTTTTCGGGTGAATCCACCGAAATCACCCGTTCGGGCGATTGCCTGACGGCACCGGATCGCGATCAATGGCGGCTTGCCCCACCACTGAGGAGTACACCATGTTGCGGACCATCCTGAAGTACGGGGTGATCGCGGGCTTGATCGTCGGCGGATTCATGATCGGCACCTTCGCCGGATTCTCCGGGATGCCGCCGCTGAAATACGGCATGCTGATCGGCTACACGACCATGCTGATCGCGCTGAGCGCGGTTTTCGTGGGGATCAAGCATCACCGGGACGTGGACCGGGGTGGGGTGATCGGGTTCTGGCCGGCGTTCGGGATCGGGCTGGGGGTCAGCTTCATCGCCGGGATTTTCTACGTGATCGCGTGGGAAGCGGTGCAGGCGATGACACACATGGATTTCGCCAGCACCTATGCGCAGGCAATGATCGAAAGCGAAAGGACGAAGGGCGCGAGCGCCGAGGCGCTGGCGAAACTGAGCGCCGACATGGCGAGGTTCAAGGTGCAGTACGCCGACCCGCTGTTTCGCCTGCCAATGACCTTCACGGAAATATTCCCGGTCGGCGTCCTGGTGTCGCTGGTCTCGGCAGCACTGTTGCGAAACAGCCGGTTCCTGCCGGCGCGGCGGGGTTGAAGCTTGATCAACAGAAAACACACTCTTCCTCACCACCATCCGACTTCGGAGATCCTATGAAGCGAGTCACCGGCATTGGCGGCATCTTCTTCAAGGCCAAAGACGCCCCGGCGTTACAGGCCTGGTACAAGCGGCACCTTGGAATCGATGTCCAGGAATGGGGCGGCACGGCTTTCACCTGGACCGACGGCGCAGGCAAGCCGGTCGCCGGGACAACCGTCTGGTCCATTGGCTCAGCGCAAGGCGATCAGTTCGCGCCCAGCGCCGCCACTTTCATGATCAATTACCGGGTGGAGGATCTCCACGCCCTGGTTGAAGTCTTGCGAGAAGAAGGCTGCAACGTGCTCGAGAAGATCGACGATTCCGAGTACGGGAAGTTCGCCTGGGTCATCGATCCGGAAGGAAACAAAGTGGAGCTTTGGCAACCACCCGAGGGCCAGTGACCGGGATAACCGGCTTCAGCACGAATCTGCGGCCTGATCCCGCAAGATTCTTTTTTCCCGCGGCGAGAGCGGCGGGCGTCGATTGGACGGCTGCAGGCCGTCCAATCGATATGGCCATGGGAATGCCCTGATCGAATCCGGGAATTAGTGCTCGTGTATATCGGCGGCCTTGGACTGATCGCCGTCCTGCTGCTTCAACAGAGCAACACCGCTATACCAGAGCGGACCCGGATTGAGTCGATCCGGATACAGCGCCAGCATTTGGTCGTAGTAGGCTTGGGGAGTAGGTTTCTTGGCGAGTAGACGTTTCGCGTCCTGCAGATAGCGGCTGGTTTCTTCAAGAATCTTGGGATCATCCGACAAAGCCTTGTTCTTGTGTCCGGCGACGACAAAGCGCGGCTTGAGCGCCTCAATCTTGCGGATCGCCCTCAACCAAGCGTCCAGACCGCCGTGACCGCTTTCGAGCAGGTACTGGTGGACGCCGTTGTAGGCAGCATCCCCTGCGACGACCAGGCCCAGCGAAGGGACATGGAGGACGCTGGTGTCATCGGTATCCGTATGTCCGACTTCAATGGGCTGGAGCAAGTGCCCCTCCAGCACGAAACCTTTGATCGGCACCGGTTCCGCCAATACGGGCGACTCGCCGATCTGGCCCGGGAAGTCTTTATCCCAAACGTTCTTGCGGCCCTCCGTCGCCTGTTGATGCATCATCGCGATGGAGCCTGCCGTGGCATACACGACAACGCCGGGAAAGCGGTCTGCCAATTGCTTGGCACCGAACCAGTGATCGCCATGACCGTGCGTGATGTAGATGAACTTCAGATGCTTGCCGGATTTTTCAATCCAGTCGCCGACCTTGCGCGTCTGTTCGGTACTCATTGGCGTGTCGACCAGGACCGCGTCGGTCTTGCCGTAGATCAGCGTCGAGGTGATCGGCGAGGAATAGATGGTCCCCCCACTTGGCAGGCGGGCGGTTGCGCGAGCGAGGCCGTCCGAAACGAAGGTTTCATAGGCGAGAGTTGCCGTCATGTTGCTGCCCTCTTTTGAATTCGTGCGCGGCGCGGATGGTTTCTTGTCGACGGCATGCGCACCGGCGATTACTAGTAATGCAGCAACGGCGATCGCACGCACAGCAATGCCGCGAAGACGGGTTGTCATTAAAAGCCCCTGGCATGATCTGAAATTGATGCTGTGTAACTTACTTAGATACACATGAAAATGTGGTGAAGATCACTCTTGGCGAAACCACAAGAAGACATTCGGCTCAGTGGCGAGCCAGAAAGCGCGTGAGCGCATCCCCTGCGCTGGCTTTGATCTTCCGCGCCGCATCGGCAATGGTGCTCTTGGAAAGCGTGCGTTCCATAGCCTCGGCCGCTTTTCCGAACTCTGCTTCGAGAACAGGCGTGATGTTCATGCCAATCGGGCAGGTCTGGCATGGCCCGTCCCGATGCAAGGAGAAGAAGGAGGGCTCCTCGACCGCGCGATAGACATCGAGCAATGTGATCTGGCTGGCGGGCTTCGCTAGCAATGCCCCGCCACCCAGGCCCATTCGCGATTTGGTCAGGCCCGCATCGGTCAATATGCCAAGCAGGCGCCGCACTACCGTCGGGTTGGTGTTGACGCTGCGCGCAATCACTTCCGATCGCACCGGCTTGCCTTGGAACAAGGCAATCACAGTCAGAATATGGATGGCGACCGCGAAGCGGGAGGAAGTGGACACGGTAGATCTCAGGAAGGCGGTGTTTCTAGAGAGCAGCTTTTATTGAAAGCTATCATAGCCGCCGCGATATTCACTTTCGCAAAACGGCCAGAAGATCAGCATCGTCGCGGCCCCGAAACAGGCGATACGGTGAGTTCGATGAGTGGGCGCAATCGTCCAAAGTCCTGCGGTGTCGCGTGTGCGACCATGCATCGTGGTGGTCCAATCGTGGCCTGACCCGATGTGGCCGATGAGCGGAGTACAAGCATCGTGAAACGATTTCTCAAGTGGTTCGTCGGCGTCGTGGTGGTCCTCGTCCTGGGCGCGGCGCTGTTTCTCTACTGGCCGCTCTACAAGCCCGCGTCGCCGGAGGCGCAGAACGAACGTCCGGTGGATGTGGTGCTGGTCGGCGGCGGCATCATGAGCGTCACGCTGGCGACCTTCCTGCAGGAGCTGGAGCCAAGCTGGACAATCCACCTGTACGAGCGACTCGACGATGTGGCGCTGGAGAGTTCCAACGGCTGGAACAATGCGGGCACGGGTCACTCGGCCTTCGCGGAGCTCAACTACACGCCCGAGCTGCCGGACGGGTCGATCGAGACCAAGCGGGCGGTGGGCATCGCCGAGCAGTTCGAAGTCTCGCGACAGTTCTGGTCGTACCAGGTCCGCGACGGGCGTTTGGGCAAGCCCACGGATTTCATCAATCCGACGCCGCACATGAGTTTCGTCTGGGGCGAGGATCGTATCGAGTATCTGCGCAAGCGCCACGCCGCGCTGATCAGGAATCCGCTGTTCTACGGCATGCAGTTTTCCACCGATCCGGCGCAGATCCAGCGCTGGGCACCGCTGGTGATGGAGGGGCGCGATCCCAAGCAGAAAGTCGCGGCGACCTACATGCCGCTCGGCACAGACGTGAACTTCGGCGTGATCACCCATCAACTGGCCGACGCCCTGCGCAAGAGTCCCAACTTCCGGCTGCATGTGCGGCACGAGGTGCGCGGTCTCTCCCAGAATGACGACAAGACCTGGGATGTGACCGTCAAGGACCTGCGCGACGGGCGCGAGCAGACGATCAAAACCCGCTACGTCTTCATCGGTGCCGGTGGCGCCGCGCTGAAGCTGCTGCAGATGTCCGGCATTCCGGAGTCGAAGGACTATGCCGGCTTCCCGGTGGGCGGGCAGTTCCTCGCGTTCCGCGATCCGGCCATCACCAACCGCCATCAGGTGAAGGTGTACGGCATGGCCGAAACCGGATCGCCACCGATGTCCGTGCCGCATATCGATGCGCGCAAGCTCGAAGGCAAGCCGGTGGTGCTGTTCGGCCCGTTTGCGCTCTACAGCACCAAGTTCCTGAAGGAAGGGTCGTGGTTTGACCTGTACTCCTCGGTCAACCACGACAACGTGGGCGGGATGCTGCGCGTCGGCGAGGAGAACCTGGATCTGGTCAAGTACATGATGCAGCAAGCCGCGCTCGACGACGATGACCGTCAGGCCGAGCTGGTCAAATATTTCCCCAAGGCCAAGCGCGCGGACTGGCAGCTGATCACCGCGGGCCAGCGCGTTCAGATCATCAAGCGCAATCCCGAAACAGGCAAGGCCACGCTGGAGTTCGGCACGGAAATCGTCACCGACAAGGACCACACGATTTCAGCCCTGCTTGGCGCTTCGCCCGGCGCATCGACCTCGCCGCCGATCATGCTCAAGTTGTTGGCACAGGCCTTTCCCGCGCAGATGGAAGGGCCTTGGCAGACGCGCATCGCCGAGATCGTCCCCAGCTACGGCCAGGAGCTCAACAAGAGCGCGGCGCTGACCAACCGCATCCGGCGAATGACCAGCCAGACACTGCAGCTGCCTTTCATCGAAGTGCCCGAAGCACCGGATGCAGGCCTGCAACCGACCCCGGCCGCGGAACCAAGGGTGCAGTCCCAGCCGGAGCTGGTGCCTGAGGACAAGCGCGACGAAGGCAACAAGGAGATGCAGTCGCTCTGATTCTCTGCGTGGATGACGATGCCTGGTCACGATGTGACGGCGTGTTGTCTGCTGGAGCAGGGCTTGGATTCGGTCCGGATGACCAAACCCTCATACGCACGCCGCCATCCGATGTTCCGTGATGACAACCGATCCCGAACTTCCTGACACGATCACCAAGACCATCGACATCGACGCGCCGCCGTCACTCGTCTGGCGCGCGCTCACCGATCCGCGCTGCATGCCGGCATGGATGTCCGACGAGCCGCTGGAGGTGGAGACGCGTTGGGAGGTCGGCGGTCCGATTCTCTTGCGTGGCGTCTTGCATGGCAGGTTGCGGTTCGAGAACCATGGCGTCGTGCAGGCGTTCGAACCCGAACGCAGGCTTCGATACACGCACTGGAACACACTCTCGCGGCGCATGCTTCCGGATGTGCCCCGGAATCACGCCATCTTTTCGTTCTCCCTGGCGCCCTCGGCGGACGGGACGCGATTGGTGCTCGTGCTCGGCAATCTGGCGGATCGGGCGGTGTACGGTCATCTCGATTTTTATTGGGACACCACGCTCGTGGTGTTGAAGTGTTTTTGCGAAACAGCGGAGGTTCCGCAAGCGTGATCGAACGATTGCACGCCTGGATGGGCGAGTTGGAACGTGATCGCTCCTTGTTCGAGCCGGATAGGCTGCGTCAACGCCTGGAAGTGCTGGATCGCCTCGAAAACTATCTTGCGTTCGCGCCTCGGGAATATCAGGGCAGGATAGAAGCGCTTTCTGCGGGTCTTGAAGAGGCCAATCAACAGCTCTATCAATCAATCCGCCAAGAGATACAGTGCGGCATGGGCGCGGAGACTTTGCTCGAATGGGCGCGCGAAGCCACTTCCGATGCACCTGCGAAGCTTCAGCTCGATGGCGAACGTTATGACCCTCTCGATGCGCTGCTCAGCGGTGTCCTGCAGCTGGAGGAGCCCGCTGCCGATGGTGAGGCGCCGCACGAGGAGATGGTGTTCTATCAGCCGACTCCTGCGCGCCAGATCTTTGAGTTGATTCGCCGCGCCGGGATTTCAGAGCGGGATGTGTTGATCGATCTTGGCTCTGGCCTGGGGCATGTGTCGCTCCTCGTCGCCATCTGCACAAGTGCCCGTTGTATCGGCATCGAATGGGAAGCGGCTTATGTCGATTGCGCGCGACGTTGCGCGAGCGAGCTGAATCTGTCCGGCGTGACGTTCCTCCGGCAGGATGCGCGCGAAGCCGATTTGTCGATGGGAACGGTGTTCCATCTGTATACGCCGTTCAATGGCGCGATGTTGAGCGAGATGCTGGCTGCTCTCCGGCAGGAGACTGTCGCTCGCGAGATTCGCATCTGCACGCTTGGGCCCTGCACCGAAATCGTGGCGCGCGAGCCATGGCTCAAGAGGCTCGATGCATCCGGCACCGACACGCTTGCCGTGTTTCGCAGTCGCTAAGAGCGGTATTCGCTTGCCCCTTCCCGGGACGGTCCCGGATTCCTTGGTGCACGCAAACGGATTGATCCTTTTTCGACGTTGATTCCGAGTATGGCGGGGAGTGCCTGATCGCCTCGGCCCGGAAGTGACCGGCAGGTCACGTCCTGGCGTGTTCAACACAACCCAAGGAGACAACAATGAATGGCTTCAAGATCCCCGCATTGGTTCTGAGTGGACTCATGCTTCTGAGCACAACCGCGCATGCGGGCAATAGCAATCCGTGGCCCGTGTCCATCACTTATCAATATAATTCCTATACCGCGACAGGCACGCTTACCGGCGCGCGCAATGCTCCGGATAAGCACCAATACATCGGCTGTTGGATCAGCGTCAAAACAACTCCCGCCAAGACAGTGACGGCCTATTGTCATGCGCAGGAAAGAGAGTTCTATGGAATGTATTGTTCCTCCACGGACCCGGACATCATCGCGACGGTTCGTTCGATCACACCCGCTTCTTTCATCACCGTGACGATGGGCGAGAATGTGGATACCTGCACGAGCTTGAGCGTGGGCAATTCGTCCGCCCAGCTGCCATAACCGAAAACTCGCGAATATCGGCGGTTATCACCGGGAGATTCAGACAAGGAGTCCTGAATCTCCTCGGGCGCACGAACGCCGCTCACTCCTGCAAGACAGGCTTGAGTTCACCACCGCCCTTTGATCTCGGCGCCGATGGAAAGAACAACGCGATCGCCGCCGCCGCGAGACCGACCGCCATCGAGCCGATGTACAGCCACGTGTAGCTGCCATAGCGGTCGTACAGCCAGCCGCCGATCAGCGGCCCGAACGCCATGCCGAGACTGGAGAGCAGCGTGGCCGCGCCCAGCACGGTGCCGAGGATGAGAGGACTGAACGCATCGCGCGCCAGCGAGGCATACAGCGGCATGGTGCCGCCATAGGCCATGCCGAAGACGATTGCCACCGCGTAGAAGCCGTCGAGCTGGTTCACGCTCAAATAGGCCGCCGCGGCGAAGGCCTGTATCAGCAGACCGGCGACCAGGACCGGTTTGGCGCCGAGCCGGTCGGCGAGCAGGCCGAACAGCAATCGTCCGCCGAGTCCCGCCGCGCCTTCCATGCTGTAGATGGTGACGGCGGCGGTCACGGACAGGCCGCAACCGACCGCATAACTCACGGTGTGGAAGATCGGCCCCGAGTGCGCGGCGCAGCAGGCGAAGAACGCCGCGCCCAGGACGATGAAGGCCCTGGAGCGCAGCGCCTGCCCGACGGTCATCGCCGGAGCGGCGCTTCCGTTCGTGGCGTCGATCGCGTGCGCGGGCACGGTGCGCAGGAACCAGATCGCCGGCAAGGTCAGCGCCCAGGTCAACCCTCCGACGATCTGCAAGGTCACGCGCCAGTCGTAGTGGCTGACCAGCCAGGCCACCAGCGGCGAGAGCGTCATCGGCGCCATCCCCACGCCGGCCGATACCAGCGAGATGGCCAGATTCCGGCGCCGCTCGAAAGACGCCGCGGTGGCGGCGATCACGGGCGCGAAGAAGCTGGCCGCGGCCACGCCCAGCAGCACGCCGTAGGTCAGCTGGAACTGCAACAGGCTGCCCGCATGGCTCGCCAGCAGGCAGGCCAGCCCCAGCAGCAGCGAACCGGCCAGCACCACCACTCGCGGCCCGAAGCGGTCGCTCAGCGCGCCCCAGGCGGGGCCGGCGAAGCCCATGCTGAGGAAGGCCAGGGTCATCGCGCTGGACAGGCCGGCCCGCGACCAGCCGGTGGCGGTGCTCATCGGCTGCAACAGCACCGCCAGCGAAAACACGGCCCCGATGAATACGCATCCGATCAATGCGCCGGCCGCGACCAGGGCCCAATTGCGATCCAGGGAAGGGACGGAATCGGTCTTGGACGTATTCATGAGCGATGGATTTCCTGCTGGGTTTCTTCCACGACGAAGCAGCGCGCCGGAAATCGACATCTTTTGGATCTCGCCAGTGGACGGCCTAGCCGCCGTCCGTCTGCAAGAACCGCAGGATCCAGTCGTTGACGTCCTCCGGCTGTGCCATCGCAGCGATATGGTCGGCGCCTGGCACGACCGCGCCTTCGAGCGCCGGCATTCGCTTGCGTGCCCGCGCCAGCATCTCCCGAGGCTCGTACAGCCGCTCCGCATCGCCGATGAGCAGCAAGGCAGGGGCTCGAATCGCATGCAATTCGCGGCGGCCGAGTACCGCGGGCTTGATGACACTCACCTGCGAGAACGCGCCGGACATCGTCACTCCCATCAAGACCGCCCATTTCATGTCGCGTGGCCGGATGCCGAGGTCGGCCATGCTGGCCGTTTGCTTGCTGCGCGTCAGGCGACGCAGCAGATTCACCAGCGGGCGCTTGATCCGCGCCGAGTAGATCAGTTTCCAGAACTGCGAGGCGAACGTGCCGACCGGGCTGATGAGCACCACGCGATCGATGCGCTCCGGCGCCAGCGACGCCTGATTCAATGCCAGGAAGCCACCGAAGGAGCAGCCGACGATCGATGCGCGCCGGACGCCGAGGCCGTCAAACAATTCGCTGAGCCACTGCGCGTATTCATGGCGATCGCGCAGACGCCGGTTCGCCCATCCCTTGCCGGGCTGGCCGATCACATCGACCGCATACGTGCGATAGCGGCGGCTCAACGCCTCGATATTGAGACGCCAGACAGTGGCCGTGGCGGCGAAGCTCGGAAGCAGCACGAGCGGCGGCGCATCCGGCGAACCGCTGACGATGACGTGGGTGGATCCCCATCGTGTCGGAACATCGAGTGCCTCGTAAGGAACCGGCCAATCCCGGAGCACCGCATCGTAGGCCGCCAAGTACCGTTGCCGGGTCTCATCGCTCTTGAACGCGGGAAGCGCTTCGGTTGGACGCATGGTCATCACCTCGAGAATGGCCGGTGTTTTTAGCGAATTTCGGGCGTTCGCGGCAGTCTTTGCGGGCGCGCGGGGATCGTCTACTATTTCAGTGCGGGGAATCGAGCGGATCAGCGAAGCGACAGCGGCCTTGTCTCACGGGCTGTATCAGGGGATAGGTCTCACGCCAGGAGGCGGCATGAACAGACCTGTGGCAGTACGCAAAGACCATCAGCTCTGGATGACTCTGGTTGCGATGCTGATCATCGCCTTCTTCGTATTGCGCGCGGGGGTTTCGGAAACCTTCGACGTCACCTCGATTCCGGTGGCGCGCGCGAAACAGCTGATCGACCAGGGCGCCGTGGTCGTGGACGTGCGTGGTCCCAAAACCTATGGCGAAAGCCATATCCCCGGCGCGATTTCCGTGCCGCTGTCCGCGCTGGAAACCGCGATCCCGCGATCGCTGGCGGATGCCAGGACCAAGGCCGTGGTCGTGTATTGCGGAGACGGCGTCACCATCGGCCCCAAAGGCACTTATCTTTTGAACCAGGCCGGCTATCAGGCGGTCAATCTGGAAGGCGGATTCAAAAGCTGGAAGCGCGCGGGATACGAAACCCGATAAGTTTCGGCGGCCCCATCAAGACGACGTGACAAAATGTCTCATGCGCATCCAGCGCATGACATCGTCTTCCCCTCTAGAATGCGCGGGTGCTTCGATCCCGCGCCCTCCATGCCACCATGCAACGCCTGGCCTTGTTGGCCATGCTGTTGTTGGCGTTGCTGCCGACAGCGGGCCGTTTGTTGCAGCCGGTGGCGCAGGATATGCCAAGCGGTTTTGGGGCGATCTGTACCACGGCGGGATTGAAGTACGTCGACCTCGCGCTGTTCGGCGCGGCAAATACGCAGCATGGTGATGCGCACGACCGGTCGTCGCATGGGCACGACGGCTTCGATTGCGAATACTGCCCACTGCTGGCCTCGCTGGTCGTGGCGGTGTTGTGGCTGGCGCTGCTGGGATTGCATGCGACCACGCGGCTGTTGCCGTCGATGTGGCGCGCATGCGTGCCGCAATGGTTCCTGCCCTACGGACTCGGTTCGCGAGGTCCGCCACTCGTTCTCTGAAACACAAGCCCGTTCCTGACTCCGCGCGGCCTCGCATGCCGTGCGTCTTGTGATTTTGGAGATTCCATGTCGACTTCCTTCGATGCGGCGACGCGTTCGCCGCTGCCGGCGCATATCGCCGGTCGTCTTGTACTTGCCGGTGCGATCGCCTGCGTGCTTTCGGTGCCGGTGCTGGCGCAAGAGACCTTGTCTGATTCAAACACACCCGGCTCGAACACACCCGATCCCCGCATGCTCGATGCCGTCGTGGTGACCGCCGCCGCGCCGACGGCGCCACTGGTGTTCGAAACCGATCCGCGCCTGCCACGACAGCCCGTTCCGGCCAGCGACGGCGCCGATTACCTGAAAACCATTCCGGGCTTCACCGCGATCCGCAACGGCGGCAGCAATGGCGATCCGGTGCTGCGTGGCATGTTCGGCTCGCGCCTGAACTTGCTCAGCAACGATGGCGCGATGCCGGGTGCGTGTCCGGCGCGCATGGACAATCCGATGTCCTACGTGGCGCCGGAAACCTACGATCGCCTCATCGTGATCAAGGGGCCGCAGACAGTGCAGTGGGGGCCGGGCGCTTCCGCGGGCACGGTGCGCTTCACGCGCGAACCCGAAGTGTTCGATGCGCCGGGCGTGCGCCTGCGCGGCAGCCTGCTCGCGGGCGCGAACGGGCGCAACGATCAGACCATCGACGCGACCGCCGGCACGCCCACCGTCTATGCGCGAATCGGCGCCAACCGTTCGCAGGCCGACGACTACCGCGATGGCAACGGCGAACTCGTGCCCTCGCTGTGGAAGAAATGGAGCGCGGACGCGAGCTTCGGCTGGACACCGGATCGCGACACGTTGCTGGAAGCCAGCATCGGCGCGGGCGACGGCGAGGCGCGCTATGCCGGACGTGGCATGGACGGCGTGCAGTTCCGGCGCAGCAGCTACGCCTTGCGGTTCGAGAAGAAAAACCTCGGCGGTGTGCTCGATGCGATCGAGGCCAATGCCTATTCCAACGACGCCGATCACGTGATGGACAACTACACCCTGCGCGATCCCAACCCGATGGGGCCGATGGCGATGGCGATGGCCTCCAACGTGGATCGCCACACCACGGGCGGCCGCGCGGCCGCTACGTGGAAGCTGGGGCAGTGGGACATCGTGACCGGGCTGGACACGCAGCGCAGCCGCCACCGCGAACGCAACGCGATGGGTCGCGACAGCGTGCGCAAGCTGCCGTGGCAGACGGATGCCAACTTCTCCAACTTCGGCGTGTTCTCGGAGGCGACCTGGCGCATCACCCCGCACGAACGCCTGGTCGCGGGTGCGCGCGTGGACCGTGCGCGCGTGCGCGATGAGCGTGAGAGCGTCGGGATGATGGGAATGCCGAACCCGACCGCAGGCGAAACGCGGCGCGAAACATTGCGCAGCGGGTTCCTGCGTTTCGAACAGACGCTCTCCAATCCATCGCTGACCTGGTACGCCGGCATCGGCCATGCCGAACGTATGCCGGATTACTGGGAGCTGTTCTCGCCCAACATGGGGCCTGAGGATGCCGTCAACGCATTCGCCAGCGTCGCGCCGGAAAAGACCACGCAACTCGATCTCGGTCTGCAATATCGCGGTACGCGCGTGTCGGCGTGGATATCGGCCTATGCCGGTCGCATTCGTGACTACATTCTGTTCACCTATCACGAAGGCGGGATGATGGGGGCGACGAGCAGCGTCGCCAACGTCGATGCGGCCATTCGCGGTGGTGAGGCCGGCATTGAATTCCGGCCGGCGGCGAACTGGAAGCTCGAAGGCACGCTTGCTTATGCCTGGGGCGAGAACCGAGACTCGAACACGCCGTTACCGCAGATGCCGCCGCTGGATGCGCGGTTGTCAGTGGCCTACGACAACCGCACCTGGTCGTTCGGCGCCTTGCTGCGCGGTGTTGCCGAGCAGGATCGTGTTTCGATCGGCCAAGGCAATGTGGTCGGCCGTGATCTCGGCAAGAGCGCGGGTTTCGTCACGATGGCGATCAACGGTGGTTATCGCTTCGACGAACGCCTGTTGCTGACGGCCGGCATCGACAATCTCTTCGATCGCGATTACAGCGAGCATCTGAATCTTTCCGGCAGCGCCGATTTCGGCTATCCGGCCGATCCGGTGCGCATCCACGAGCCAGGACGCACCGGCTGGTTGAAGCTGACCTACTCGTACTGAGCCCAAAAAAGCCCCTCTCCTGCTGACGGGAGAGGGGATTGGGGCAGCAGGATTACTTGGTGATGTCGACGTCCTTCGTCTCACGCAGGAACAGCGAGCCGATCACGAAGGTCATCAGCGCGAACACGATCGGATACCACAGGCCGGAGTAGATATTGCCTGTGGCCGCCACGATCGCGAACGCGGTGACGGGGAGGAAGCCGCCGAACCAGCCGTTGCCGATGTGATACGGCAGGCTCATCGAGGTATAGCGGATGCGGGTGGGGAACAGTTCCACCAGCCAGGCCGCGATCGGGCCGTACACCATCGTCACCAGCAGCACGAGATAGGTCAGCAGCGCGACCACCACCGGCTTGTTGATCTGCGCCGGATCGGCCTTCTCCGGATAGCTGGCGGCCTTCAGCGCGTCACTGAGTTGCTTGCCGAAAGCCTCGGACTGCGTCTTGAACGCGGCGCTGTCGAGCGTTTCGCCCTCGAAGCTGGTCAGCGTGGTGCCGCCGATGGAGACGGTGGCGAGGCTGCCGGCCGGTGCGGTGGTGTTGGTGTAGGGAATGCCCTTCTTCGCCAGCGCCGCCTTGATGATGTCGCAGGACTGCTTGAAGGTCTTCTTGCCGACCGGATCGAACTGGAACGCGCAGCGCTCCGGATCGGCATTCACCGTCACCGGCGAGGCGGCCACCGCAGCTTCCAGCGCCGGGTTGACGCTGTGCGTGAGCGCCTTGAACGTGGGGATGTACGTGATCGCCGCCAGCAGGCAGCCGGCCATGATGATCTTCTTGCGGCCGATCTTGTCCGACAGCCAGCCGAAGAAGACGAAGCCGCCGGTGGCGATCGCCAGCGCGATGGCGATGAGGATGTCGGCGGTGTTGGCGTCCACGCCCAGCGTCTTGGTGAGGAAGAACAGCGAATAGAACTGTCCGCCGTACCACACCACGCCCTGGCCCGCGGTGGCGCCGAGCAGGGCCAGCAGCACCAGCTTGCCGTTGCCGGTGAAGAAGCTTTCGGTGATCGGCGCCTTGGAACCCTTGCCTTCGGCCTTCATCTGCTGGAACAGCGGCGATTCGGACAGCTGCAGGCGAATCCACACCGAGATGCCGAGCAGGATAAAGGACACGATGAACGGAAGCCGCCACGCCCAGGCCTCGAACGTTTCCTTGCCGAAGTAGTTGCGGCAGGCCCAGATCACCAGCAGCGACAGGAACAGGCCGAGCGTGGCCGTGGTCTGGATGAAGCTGGTGTAGAAGCCGCGCTTGCCGTCGGGCGCGTGCTCGGCGACATAGGTGGCCGCGCCGCCGTATTCGCCACCGAGCGCGAGACCCTGCAACAGGCGCAGCAGGATCAGGATCACCGGCGCGGCGAAGCCGAGCGTGGCGTAGCTGGGCAGGATGCCGACGAGGAAGGTCGACAGGCCCATGATCACGATGGTGACGAGGAAGGTGTATTTGCGCCCGACCAGATCGCCCAGGCGCCCGAACACCAGCGCGCCGAACGGCCGCACCGCGAAACCGACGGCGAAGGCGAGCAGGGCGAAGATGAACTGGCTGGTCTCGTTGAGGCCGCCGAAGAACTGTTTACCGATGATCGCGGCCAGCGAACCGTACAGATAGAAGTCGTACCACTCGAACACGGTGCCGAGGCTGGAGGCGAAGATGACCTTCTTGTGGCCCTTGGTCAGCGGCGTGCCCGGTGCGTTTGCGGTGATGGTGGACATGCGCGTTCCCCTTAGAAGTTGTATTTGACGTGCGTCTGCAGGCGATTGAGGTCGCCGCGGTCGCCGCTTTCGATTTCGCGCTGGCCCCAGATCAGTTCGGCGCCGACATCGAGCTTCGGCAGTGGCGAATAGATCAGGTTGATGTGCGCCGACTGCGCCGACTTGGTGATGCCAAAGCCGGTGAGCGAGGTTTCGTTGTCGTACTCGGCGCGCGAATAGAAGAGGTTGCCGCGCAGCTTCGGACTGAAGACGTGGCGCCAGCCGACGAAACCGGCGATGACGTCGATGTTCTCCAGATCGCCGTCGGCATCGAGCACCGCGTCGTTGTTCAGCGCCAGGCCGATGTAGCGGCCGATGCCGGTGCCGCCGGTGATCATGTAGCGGATGTCGTCGCTGGCGCCGACGTTCCACTTGCCCGACAGGCTCAGGCCATAACCGGTGGTGCTGTCATGCGCGCCGGGGACATTGGGGGTCTGGTACTTCAGCTGCCGCGCCAGCGCGCCGACACTGAAATGTCCCCAGTCGCCCTTCATCGTGTAACGCGCGGTCACGTCGGGCATCGCGCCGTCGTCGCCCTGGATCTGCGCCATGTTGCCCTGGTAGGGCGTGTACACGGTTTCCGGATTCTCGATCGAGAACGACCACGGCCCGCTGGTGTAGCGCAGCTGTGCCTGCCGCACGAACACGGTGCCTTCGGTGGGGCCGAGGAAATCGACGGTGTCGGGCAGCGCGTTGGTGTCCTGGAAGTTGGACCAGGTCTGGCCGGCCAGCCACTTGTTCCAGGTCACGTAGGCGTGGCGCAGCGTGAGCGCGTAGGTGTTGGTGGCGACTTCGTTGCCGGTGAAGCTGGTGGTGCCGCCGCCGAACAGGTCGAATTCGAGATAGGCCTTCAGCTTGTCGCCGCTGTCGAGCTGGGTGTCGGCGCCGAACCAGAAGCGCGAGAAGTAGGCGCCCATGTCGGTATCGGCGCCGCCTTCCTTGGTGTGTCCGCCGCCGACCGGGATGGCCTTGGGCACGTAGAACAGGCGGCCGACGGTGCCGTCGGCGATGTCGCCGTCGTTGGTGCTGGTGACCGACGCATCGAGTTTGATGAAGCCGCCATAGCTGAAGGTGGTGCCCGGATTCGCGCTCGCCATGATCGTGGAGCTTTGAATCGGCTGCTTGCCGGCAGGTGCCGCGGGCGCGGCCGGTGCCTGCGCCTGCGCGGTTTTCACCTCGGTCAGCTGCGTCTGCGTGTCGGCGACGGTGGCTTGCGTCTGCTGCTGTTGTGACATCAGTTGCTGCACCATCTTTTCCAGCTGCGCCACGCGCGCTTCGAGTTCGCGCTCCTTGGCGGTTTGCGCCAGCGCCACACCCGGCGCCAGCAATGCGATCAGCACAGATGCCGCGAGGACGCGGCGAGTCGGTACGACGACAGGCAGGCGCCTGCCAACAGCAGTCGGCATCGTCATGGAATTCCCTCCGGTGGGCCTCGTATCGGGCCCGTCGTACCGAAGGTTGCGCGCGTGTGAAGATGGCGTCGATTCGCCATTGGTCGAATCGCGGCGACCCAAAAAAGCGAAGCACTAGACGAAGGTCTAACCCTTCCTGCCCCTGCTTGCGGCACACTGGCGCAAGCACCGTCCTCACCCGCCATCCCGATGACCGACATCCCCGCCGTCTACCCCGTTCCCGATGCCTTCGCCGCCCAGGCCGGCATCAAGCGCGCCGACTACGAGCGCGACTACACCGAATCCGTCCAGGACCCCAACGCGTTCTGGGGCAAGGTCGCCGAGCGCCTGCAATGGGAACGCAAGCCCACGCAGATCCGCGACGTCAGCTACGACCTGACCGATTTCCACATCCGCTGGTACGCCGACGGCGAACTCAACGTCAGCGTCAACTGCCTGGACCGCCATCTCGACCAGCGTGGCGACAAGACCGCGCTGTTGTGGGAATCGGACGATCCCAACGCGCCCTCGCAGCACGTCACCTACCGCGAACTGCACGCTCGCGTGTGCCGGCTCGGCAACGCCTTGCGCAACCTCGGCGTCCAGAAGGGCGATCGCATCACCATCTATCTGCCGATGATCGTCGATGCCGCGGTCGCCATGCTGGCCTGCGCGCGCATCGGCGCCGTGCATTCGGTCGTGTTCGGCGGCTTCTCGCCGAATTCCATCGCCGATCGCGTCGCCGACTGCCAGTCCAAACTGATCATCACCGCCGATGAAGGCGTGCGCGGCGGCAAGAAGATTCCGCTCAAGGCCAACGTCGACGCCGCATTGAAGCTGCCGGGTACCCACTCCGTCGAAACGGTGCTAGTCGTGCGCCACACCGGCGGCGCCGTCGACATGCAGATGCCGCGCGACCGCTGGTTCGATGCCGTGGTCGATCCGCAACCGGCCGAATGCCCGCCCGAGCGCATGAACGCCGAAGATCCGCTCTTCATCCTCTACACCTCCGGCAGCACCGGCAAGCCGAAGGGCGTGCTGCACACCAGCGGCGGCTATCTCGTCTATGCCAGCTACACGCATGCCTGCGTGTTCGACCTGAAGGAAGACGACATCTACTGGTGCACGGCCGACGTCGGCTGGGTCACCGGCCACAGCTACATCGTCTACGGCCCGCTCGCCAACGGCGCCACCGCGCTGATGTTCGAAGGCGTGCCGAACTATCCGGACGCCTCGCGCTTCTGGCAGGTGATCGACAAGCATCAGGTCACCTTGTTCTACACCGCGCCGACCGCGATCCGCGCGCTGATGCGCGAGGGCGAAGCACCGGTGAAAAAGACTTCGCGCAAGTCGCTGCGCCTGCTCGGCACGGTGGGCGAGCCGATCAATCCCGAGGCCTGGCGCTGGTATTACGACGTCGTCGGCGATGGCCGCTGCCCGATCGTCGACACCTGGTGGCAGACCGAGACCGGCGGCATCCTCATCACGCCGCTGGCCGGCGCGATCGATGCCAAGCCCGGTTCGGCGACCAAGCCATTCTTCGGCATCCGTCCCGCGATCGTCGATGCCAACGGCAAGCAGCTGGAAGGCGAGGCCGAGGGCAATCTGGTACTGCTCGATTCCTGGCCGGGGCAGATGCGCACCGTCTACGGCGATCACCAGCGCTTCATCGACACGTATTTCAAGACCTATCCCGGTACCTACTTCACCGGCGACGGCTGCCGGCGCGATGCCGATGGTTATTACTGGATCACCGGGCGCGTGGATGACGTGATCAACGTCAGCGGGCATCGCATCGGCACGGCCGAGGTGGAAAGCGCGCTGGTGTCGCACCCAAAGGTGGCCGAGGCGGCGGTGGTCGGGTTCCCGCACGACATCAAGGGGCAGGGCATCTATGCCTACGTCACGCTGGTGGCGGGCGAGGAAGGCGGCGATGCGCTGGTGAAGGAGCTGATCGCGCACGTGCGCAAGGAGATCGGGCCGATCGCTTCGCCCGATCATCTGCAATGGGCGCCTGGGCTGCCGAAGACGCGGTCGGGGAAGATCATGCGGCGGATCTTGCGGAAGATCGCGGAGAATGCGCCGGATCAGTTGGGGGACACGACGACGTTGGCGGATCCTGCTGTTGTCGATGCGCTGGTCAAGAATCGGCGTGTGCCTAGCGAGTAATCGTGCAGTTCGGGACGCCAGGCTCTTTTCTTCGTCATTCCCGCGCAGGCGGGTATCCATGGACATCGCCTTTGCTCGTCATTCCCGCGAAGGCGGGAATCCATACCCTCGGTCTTTCCGTCATCCCAGCGGAAGCTGGGACCCATTTTGCTTTTGCCTTTGCCTTTGCTGTTGGAAAGCAAAAGCGTTTCGTCCGCTACGCGGCCGAGTTCATTTCTTTTGATAAGTGTCAAAAGAAACGAACCAAAGAAAAACGCTTTCCCCGACGAAGCAGCCCCAGTGTTTCATTGCTATCGGGATTTTTCGACTCGCCATCCATGGCTCGGTCGAAAAACGGCGCACATCCCTGTGCGCCGCCCTCCGGGTCTCCTGTTGACTGTGCTGCGTAAAGATTTTTAGAAGCCAAAAGAAAAACAAATGCCGACTCTTCTCATCGCTGACGATCATCCGCTGTTTCGCGAAGCGCTTCGCGGTGCGGTGCAGCGTGTGCTGCCGCAGGCGCTCTTGCGCGAAGCGGACGATGCCGAATCGCTCTACGCGATGGTGGAGGCTGAACCCGATGCGGATTTGTTGCTGCTCGATCTCAACATGCCGGGTGCGCAGGGTTTCAGCGCTCTCGTGCATTTGCGTGCGCTTTATCCCCAACTTCCCATCGTGATGGTCTCCGCGCGCGAGGAGCCGGCGGTGATGCGGCGGGCGCTCGATCATGGGGCGATGGGGTTCATTCCGAAATCCGCCGATGCCGCGACGCTCGGCGAGGCGATCACGCGCGTGCTCGACGGGGACCGCTGGGCGCCGGCCAGCGCGCAGGCGGCGCCGGCGGCGGGCTCGGAAGAGCACGACGCCGCGCAGCGGCTGCGCGATCTCACGCCGCAGCAGTTCCGGGTACTGCAGATGCTCAGCGCCGGATTGCTCAACAAGCAGATCGGTTACGAACTCGGGGTATCCGAGGCCACGGTGAAGGCGCACATGACGGCGATCCTGCGCAAGCTCGGTGCCAGCAACCGCACGCAGGCGGTGCTCATCGCCGGGCGTCTCGCGCTCGATCCGG
Organism: Luteimonas sp. GW821-FHT14E02; assembly: GCF_058803905.1. Taxonomy (NCBI): domain Bacteria; kingdom Pseudomonadati; phylum Pseudomonadota; class Gammaproteobacteria; order Lysobacterales; family Lysobacteraceae; genus Luteimonas; species Luteimonas sp. GW821-FHT14E02. The sequence continues at coordinate 697,506 of NZ_JBXAPK010000001.1, forward strand.
GGTCGGTGGCGTTGCCGCCGGAAGACGTCGAGTAACGACCTTGGTTCGTCATTCCCGCCTTCGCGGGAATGACGAGCGGGGGAAGTACGCGTGCGAACGACTCAGGGCGTATCGAGCAGATCGATCAGCGCCCGCTGCTGTTTGCGCGAGAGCTTGCGCAGCACGCCGAGCAGGCGCGCTTCCACCGGATCGCCGTATTTGCCGGGCGTGTCGCGCACGGCCAGTTTGCTGTCCTTGAGCACGCCGCGCCCGGTCGCCAGCCATTCGAAGCTGACGTGGTGGTGGACGGCGATCTCGATCATCCGGTCCAGTTCGGGCAGGGCCAGGCCGCCCAGCCATTTGCGCGCGGTCTCGCGGCTCACGCCGTAGTACTCGGACAGCGCGCCCGTGCGCCGGCGGCCGGCCGCAAAGGCGCTGGCATCCAGGGCGCGGTGCAGCCGGCGGGCGAATTCGGCGTGGGGCGGTTGCGGCATCGGGTCGGGGCGGCGCTTACAAGACGGGTCCTGGATGAATGCGCCGCGCCGCGAAATTCCGCCGCCGAAAACACTGCGGAAAACAACCGCGTTGCAAACGCAACCCATTGTTGCGTAAGCCCTAACCGGTAAATGCAACTTCAAGTTGTTGACAATGCCAATTTGTGATGGCAATTTGCGATTCGCATGATCACGGAGAAGCCATGTGAAAAGGATTCCATGTCGTATCGCCTCCACTCCCCGCCCGTCCGTGCCCGCTGACTTCCCCTTGGGCCGGGCGGGTCGGGGTTCTTTACACCCGGGGTGGCCGGGATGAACGCCGTCTACGCCACGGAAGAACTCGCCCCGGTGATCGCGCTGGCCATCGGATGCCTGTCGGCCTTGTCGACGCTGTTCGTGGTCGCGCGCGTTCGCCGCGCGCTGCAGGCGCGCATCCGCATGCGTCTGGCCGCGCGCGAGGACCAGAACGGCCACGCCCTGTTGTTGCTCGCCGACGAGATCGAGGCGCATGCCGCCGATCTCGCCGGCATGCGGCAACCCTCGTCGCGACAGCGCGCCTGGGCACGGCTGTGCCGCGAGGTGGCCAGCGATCACCTCGCTTGCATCAACGCGTTGTTGCTGGAGTCGGCGCAGGGCGACGGTTCGCGGGAGCGCGAAGACAGGCTTCGCCGCGGCAAGGAATACACGGTGCTTTCGTAACCGGCATGGCGGACGGGCGACCGTTCTGTCATGCCGGGAAGTGCCAGCAGTCAGTCGATCCGTTCAACAGGGGCCGGTCATGTTTCGACAGTTTTGTTCTTCTCTCTCGCATGGGCGTGGCATCGCCATGGGGCTTTTGCTCGCGGGCGGCCTGCTGGCCGGCGATGCGTCGGCGCAATGGATCGTCAAGGATCCCGCCGTCATCATGACGATGGCGCACGAGTACACCGAAACCGCAAAGCGCTGGAAAGAGCAGTGGGATCACTACCTGCAGCAGCGGATTCCGTTGCAGCGCCTGCAGTTCCCGAGCGCGGCATTCGTCGACAGCTTCCCCGAGCGCGCGGTGACCTACGGCATGGAGGACTCCTGCCCCGGACGTGGTGGCATGCTGTCGGAGATCGGCGAAGCGTTCGGGCAGACGCCGCCGGCGATGTCGGGAAACGTCATCGACGAGCAGCGCAAGCTGTGCCAGCGCATCGTCGCCGCGGAAAACCATCGCTACAACGAAACCGTGCGCATGCTGAAGCGGATGATCCGGCATCAGCAGGAGTTCCTGGCCGGCGTCGAAGCGCAACGCGTCGCGGTCGGGTCGAGTGAGGGCGCCCTGGCCGCCAACGACAACGAGGTCGAACGTTTCGCCGCGCGCACCGACATGGAGATCGACTACTGGCGAACGCGCATGCAGGCCTACGAGGCCTATATCGCATCGCTCGAGAAGGATCGCGCGCGGCTCTCCCGGCGCGCATTGGATGGAAATCGCGACACGGCCAATCCGATCGTGGGGCAACTGGTACAGGCGGCGACATTGAAGGCGGCGTTGTCGCGTTGATGGCACACAGGAAGCGCGGGGCGCACCGTCCCGCTGTCGCAAGGAACGACATGAAAGCAATGACAGGGGCAGAAGGCGTGCTGCGAGCGCTAGGCGATGGTGTTGGCCCGCATGCCGCGACGGGCATCGGCGATTTCGTCTTCTTCCGGCTGATCTACGACTACTTCGCGCGCGAGATCGACGAGTTCGCGCTCGCCTTGATGGAGCGCATGATGGCCTGGGCGACCGGTATCGCCCTGGCGATGGTCACACTGTGGGTGCTCGTGGTCGGGTATCGCATGGTGACCGGCCGGATGCGCGAGTCGATGGCGGCGACGGTCGAGCATGGCGCGCGGATCGCCTTGATCGTTGGGATCGCCACGACAATGTCGTTTCTGGGTAGTGATCTGCACACATTCCTGACGCGGGATCTCGGCAAGGAAATCCATGCGCTGTTCACAGGCAACGATGACCGGACGGCCGCGGACAGCATCGACGAGAACCTCGCCTACATGCAGCTGGCGCTTGGCGCCATCGACGCAGTACAGGTGGTGGAAGGCGACGACGATGCGCGCGAACGCAAGACGCGGGCGCTGCTGCTGGCCGGGTTTGGCGCCGCGAGCCCGCCGATGGCGGCGGGCACGATGTTGCTGCTGTATCAGTTCACGCTGGCGATGTTCATTGGCCTGGGCCCGCTGTTCATTCTGTGCCTGGTCTTCGAGCAGACGAAGGAGATGTTCCGAAAGTGGCTGCTCTATGGCATCGGTACGCTGTTCTCGATGGCGATGCTCAGCGTGGTCACGGCGATGGCGATGAAGTTCGAGGCGAAGGTCGCCATCGCGTTGTGGGTCTCGAAGGCGGTGAACGGCATTCTGGGCAATGACGTGGAAGGGTTGTCGGCGCAGGCGATGCAGCAGTGTGGTGTCGGGGTGATCCTGACGATGCTGATCATCACGATGCCGCCGGCAGCAGCGATGTTCTTCCAGGGCACGCTGGCGGGATTTTCCTATGTGTCCGCATTCGGCGGCGGCACGATGCAAGAGGCGCGGGCGCGCGGCGGGACTGCTCGAGGGACGCCTGCCGCCCCCGTGGACTCCAGGCAGCCACAGGCCGCGGTGGAAGCGGGCGGTCTCGGCAACGGAGTTGCCACCGCGTCGGCGGCGCGCGCGGCTGGAAGTCGGGAGATGCGTCAGGCCGACGCCATCAAAAGGGTGCGGGGATGAGGTTGAAGTTCGGGAAAACATCGTTGGCCATCATCGGTCTGGCGGGATGGCTGATCGCATTGGGGGCGGCACAGGCGCAGGTCGTCTGTCCTCCAGGCATGGAGCAATATCGCACCGGGAGCCAGAACGATGGTTTCGGTGTCGCCCTGTGCGGGCCGATACGGGAACAGGAACCGGAGCAAGAACCGGAACTGCCAGCGTGGGCGACGCGATGGGGCGCGATCGCATCCGATGGGTTGACGGGCGCGTTCGGTGCTGCCGAAGGCATGCGCAGCAAGCGCAGGGCGAAAAACGCCGCGATGGCTTCGTGCAAGGAGACCGGCGGCCGACAATGCAAGGTTGACTTGACGTATTCGAACCAGTGCGCCGTCACCGTGGTGGGAAAGAAGACGCATCTGTCGCAAGGCGCGGCCACGGTCGAGGAAGCCACCGACATCGGCTTGCGGCGATGTCGCGAGGTGGATGACGACTGCCGCGTCTATTACGCCGCGTGCAGCTTGCCGGAACTGGTTCGATAGCGGCTGCGAAGGCATGAGCGCGTCGATGTGCTCACGCAGATGCCGACGATAGCCGTGCTTGTCCGGCGGTAGCTCGCGGCGGGGGCGCGAGTGATGCAGTCGGGAGGATCGCCGCGAGCCGATGACGATCATCGGCTCGCGGTGCAACCCTCAGAACACGCTGAGCCCCAGATTCCAGGCCAGATTGGTGCCGAGCGCGGCGAGGTTCATGCGCTTGTGCAGCAGGTAATCCTGGAAGTTGCTTTTCGCGTTCAGGATGTGCACTTCGGTCGCGCCCGACGCGTTCTTCCGGAATCCGTAGATGTCGGCGCGGCCGTCGCCGTTGTAGTCGGCGATCTGGAACACCCAGGCGTTGTCGATACCGGTCACGCCCTGCGCGGTCGCCACGTGGACCAGGAAGGTGGAGAACGCGTTCGCGCCGTTGAGGATGTGCGCTTCGGTACGGCCGCTGCTCGCCGTCTTGTAGATGCCGTACAGATCGGGGATGCCATCGGCGTTGTAGTCGCCAAGACCGAACACCCAGCCGTCGTGGTTGCCGGTGGTGCCCAGCGGCGTTGCCCTGTGCAGCAGGAACGTCGAGAAGTTGTCGGCGCCGTTGAGGATGTGCACTTCGGTCTTGCCGGAGCTGGGCGTCTTGGCGATGGCGTACAGGTCGTTCCTGCCGTCGCGGTTGTAATCACCGACCAGGAACACCCAGGCGCTGTTGCTGCCGGTCCTGCCGAGCGGCGTTGCCTTGTGCAGCAGGTAGGTGGAGTAGTTCGTCGCGCCGTCGAGGATGTGCACCTCGGTCTTGCCGGAGCCGGCCATCTTGTTGATGCCCCACAGGTCCGGCGTGCCGTCGCGGTTGAAGTCGGCGACCTTGAATTCCCAGGTGTTGTCGGTGCCGGTGTTGCCGGTGGCGGTGTTCAGGCTGGCGAGATAGGTCTGGAAGCTGTCATGCCCGTTGAGGACGTGCACCTGCGTTCTGCCGGTGTCGGTCTGCTTGCCGATCGCGTAGACCGAGTATTCGTTGGTCTGCGGCGTATTGGCCTCGCGCACGGCCTGGTAGGCGTTGAGGATGCCGCTGCCGCAGCCGATGCCGCAGGCCACGGGCATGGGCCGGGCGGTGTTCTTGAGCAGGCGCTCCATCTGCGCGCTGGTAAGCGGCCTGGTGGCGACGGCCTGCACCAGCGCGATGACGCCGGCGACGTGCGGCGTCGCCATCGAGGTGCCCTGGTAGTAGGCATACGCTTCGGCGGCCTGCGTGGTGGTGCCTTCGTTGAGGGTGGAGGCGATGCCCTCTTCGCCGTCGCCGCCGGGCGCGGTGATGTCCACGCGCACGCCGTAGTTGGAATAGCCGGAACGCGCGCCGGTGCGGCCGCTCGCGCCCACGGCGATCACGTTGTTGCAGCTGGCGGGTGCGGAGCGATGCACGCTGACGCCGTCGTTGCCGGCGGCGACGACCACGATCGAACCGCGCGAGACGGCGCCGTTGATCGCCGATTGCTCGGTGGCGCTGCACGGCTCGTCGAGGCCGCCGAGGCTGACGTTGATCACTTCGGCGGGATTGCCGTTGGCGGGCACACCGGAGACGGTGCCGCCGGACGCCCACACGATGGCGTCGGCGATGTCGGAGGTGTAGCCGCCGCATTTGCCGAGCACGCGCGCCGGCACGATCTTGGCCTGGTAGGCGACGCCGGCCACGCCGATGCCGTTGTTGGTGACCGCGGCGATGGTGCCGGCAACGTGCGTGCCGTGCCAGCTCGAATCCGCAGCCTCGGAGCCTTCGTAGCATTCACCGGCGGTTGTCGTCCAGTCGCCTTCGTCCTTCGGGTTGCTGTCGCGTCCGTTGCCGTCGCGCGAGATCTCGGGGTCGGAGATGAAGTCGTAGCCCGTCAGGACGTTCGCACCCAGATCGCTGTGCGTGGTGATGCCGGAATCGACGACGGCCACGACCGTGCCAGCGCCCTTCGAGATGTCCCACGCCGCTGGCAATCCGATGCCGCCGGTGGCTTCGGAGTAATGCCACTGCAGGTTGTAGAACTCGTCATTGGGAACGAAATACGCCCTGCGACGGCTGTCGACTTCGACGTATTCCACATCGGGGTTCGCGGCGATCTGATCCATCAGCGCCAGCGCTTCGGTGCGGTTGAGCTTGCGCGAGGCGCGCACCACGTCGGCGCCGATGGCCAGGCGGCGCTGGTGCTGGACCGAAACGGCCAGTCCGGGCGACTTCGCCGAGGCGGCCGAGCGCTTGGACACGCCGGACAGCGTGCGCTGGGCGGCGGCGAGGTTGCGGCGTTCGGTGCTGCCGTCGCGGTACTTCACGATGAAGCGGTCGTAGTTGCCTTTCGCGTGCAGGCCGCCGGTGTTAACCATCGGCTCGGCGGCGATCGCCGCGTTGGCGGACAGCAAGGTAATGAGCGCGGCCGACAACAGGCGGCGCGCTGGCATGGATGTGACGGATACCATGATGAACTCCCCGAACACGCGTGAAGAACGTGTGACAGAAATAGCCTAACAGACGCCGGATGCGGGTGGTCGTAAATACATATCGTCATATCCCGCTTTGACGCGTCAGAATTTTCTGACCCGTTGAATCTGATTTGTTAAAACGGTTCAGCACAGCCTGACCACGAGCGATTTCGCTGAATCTGTTTTGATTTCAGTCGGTTGTGGATTGGCGGAGGCCCGGATGACACCGGTGGAATCAGTGCTCCGCGTGCCCGTGTCGCCGCAGGTAGCGAGCGACGAACGGATCGAGCTCCATGTCGCCCAGATCGGCGTAGTCGACTTCGCGATAGTCGGCGGTGGACGTGAACGCCGTATCAGCGCGGATGCGTTGCAGCTTGCGCAGGCGCAATACGTATGCCGTGTCACCCGTGCCGCTGCGGAAGTACGCCGGTAGGGCATCGGTTTCGAGCCAGTCCAGCGCCACCTTGCCGCCGTTCGCATCGTCGCCGCGATGGCGCGTGACGACTTCATCGAAGGCATGCCCGCTGCCGGTGCGCCGCAGGCGCGTGAGCAGTGTGGGATCGATCAGGCCGGTCAGCCGCGTCCATTGCGGCACCCGGTCGAGGGTGCGCAGATCGCCGGGGGCGTAGGCGATGCTGCGTCGCTCCTGCGGGAACAGTTCCAGATGCGCGATGCCGTCGGCGGTCTGTCGCCACAGCTGGATCGGCTCGTTTTGGGCGTGCTCGTCCTGGATGCGGTATTCGACGCGCTCGGCATCGCGCACCAGCACCAGCGTGCGTTCGCCGCGCGCGTCGCGCACCGTGTATTCGGCCACGAGGGCCTCTCGCGGGTCGGATTCGAGAGCCGTTGCCTCGACGGACGCGTTGCCGGCCCGAAGCGGGCCGGCGAGCGCCAGTAGTGACAACAGAAGGCCGCGGAGCAAGCCGCTGCCGGTCATTGCTTGGTCGCGTTGTTGCGGTTGCGTGCCATGCCGGCGCGCAGATCGTCTTCCAGCAGCGGCCCGAGCAGCGGCGCGCGTGCGTTGTTGCGCGGGCCGCAGCCGCCGAACAGCTGGCAGAGGAAGCTGCTGACGTCCTTCTGCGATTGCGCCATCACGTGGAAGATCGTGTTCTGCTCGACCACGCCCTGGAACGCGTGCGCACCGGGGCCGCGCGCGTAGATGCCGACGTCCTCGGCGGCATGGGTTTCCGATTCCAGCGGCACCGCGGATTCCTGCAGGAAGTCGACCTGCGCGGTGTTCACGCCGGTGAGATCCGGACGCGCGACCGGGCCGCGATAGCCGGGGCCGTTGATGTAGCCGAGCGTGGTGTAGGGCTTGCCGTTGCTGTCGAGCGCCAGCTGGCCGTCGGTGATCACCTTGCCGAGGATGTCGTTGCCGCGATCGGGATAACCGGCGACGGTGAAGGTGTGGCTGTGATCGGCGGTGGTGATGATCAGCGTGTCGCGCGCGTCGGTCTTGCGCAGCGCGGTGCGCACCGCGTCGGATAGCGCGATGGTGTCGGTGAGGGCGCGGCTGGCATTGCCGGCGTGGTGGGCGTGATCGATGCGGCCGCCTTCCACCATCAGGAAGTAGCCCTTGCGGTTGTTGGCTTCCAGCACGTCGATGGCCTTGGCGGTCATCTCCGCCAGGCTCGGCTCCTTGCCGGCATCCTTGGCGCGATCGGCTTCGTACTCCATGTGCGAGCGCTCGAACAGGCCGAGCAGATGCCGCGTGCTGCGCGGATTGATCGCATCGAACTGTGCCTTGTTCCAGACATAAGCCGCGCCGCGGCGCCCGGTCCATTCCTGCGGCAGATTGCGGCCATCCTTGCGGCGGCCCTTGCTGCCGGCGTCTTCCGGATCGGCGACGGTGTTGGGCAGGAAGTAGCTGCGGCCGCCGCCGAGCGCGACTTCCAGGCCGTCGCCGTAGGGGAATTCGACCAGCTGGCGGGCGATGTCCTTGCAGCCGTTGGTCTTGGCCTCGTCGGTGAGTTCGGCGTCGCTTTCCCAGTCGCGGTTGGGCGTGTGCGCGTAGGTCGCGGCCGGCGTGGCGTGCGTGATGCGCGCCGTGCTGACGATGCCGGTGGCCAGGCCGAGCGCTTCAGACAGTTCCAGCATCGTCGCCACGTTCTGGCCGCGCGCCGACGCACAATTGTTGTACTGCGCGCGCTGGGTGACGCTGAGTACGCCCTGGTTGGTCTTGATGCCGGTGACCATCGCGGTCATGGTCGGCGCGGAGTCGGGCGTCTGGCCGTCGACGGAATAGGTCTTCGACAGGCTGACGTAGGGCAGGCGCTCGAACGACAGCGCGTTCTCCTCGCCGTTGGCGCCCTTGAGCTGGCCTTCGCGGATGCGCGCGGCAGCGACGGTGGACAGGCCCATGCCGTCGCCGACGAACAGGATCACGTTCTTGGCTTTGAACGGGCTTGGACGCTGCGCGGCGCCGTCGCGGGCGGCTTGCGCGCCTTCGTCGTACCAGCGTTGCGGGGTTTCCTTGCGGACTGCGGTTTTTTGCGGGCCAGCGGCCAGCAGGGGCGTGGCGATGAGTGCGGTGGTGATTGCGCAGCACACGGCTGTGGCTGCGGGGGATTGGAAGAGGCGCATGGACAGGGCTCCGGGGGATCGGCGGGCGTACTTTGGGGGGTGTACGTTGCGTGGACATGACGGGGAGGTGGGTTTGGCTTGTCATTCCCGCGAAGGCGGGGGTCTCAACAGCCGTATGGCTGGTCATCCATGGACGTTGTTTTGGCTCGTCATTCCGGCGGAAGCCGGAATCCAGCTATTTGCTTCATCGTCGTCCCAGCGAAAGCTGGGATCCATTTGGCTTTTGCTGTTGTTGTTGCTGTTGAAGGTCAAAAGCGTTTCGTCCGCTACGTGGCCGAGTTCATTTCTTTTGATAAGCGTCAAAAGAAATGAACCAAAGAAAAACGCTTTCCCCGACAAGTCAGCCCCAGGGTTTCATTGTTATCGGGATTTTTCGACTCGCCATCCATGGCTCGGTCGAAAAACGGCGCACATCCCTGTGCGCCGCCCTCCGG